>JAZKBN010000035.1:0-33394 GCA_040388605.1 Bacteroidota bacterium
GCTGCGCGACATGCAATTTTCCGGTGAGGAGATCAATGCTGCATCGCATCTTGACAGGATAAAGGCCCCCTTACCGAGCTGCTGCATACCCTGCAAAAAGCCAACAAAGCCTACCCGAAGCCGCATCCCCTTCTGTTAAAAATTGCTCCTGATCTCACTATTTCCCAACTTGACGATATTATAGCCATTGTTGCTGAAACAGGCATAGCCGGAGTAATTGCAGGCAATACAACGCTGGGCCGCAGCAATTTAAAAACTTCGGAAGGCGATGTTGAGGCCATAGGTGCCGGTGGCCTGAGCGGTGCACCCCTCACTTTAAGAGCTGTTGATATGGTTCATTACCTGCATACTAAATCAGGCGGGGCATTTCCCATAATCGGGGTAGGCGGTATTATGAAGCCTGCCGATGCCAAAGCCATGTTTGATGCCGGCGCCCGCCTGGTGCAGCTTTACACCGGCTTTATTTATGAAGGTCCGGGCTTGGTTAAAGGCATTAACCTGCTGCTTTCAGAAGGCTGAAAACACCGTCATTCATAGGTTTACCTGGCCTTAGCCCAATTATTCCCGGTTGAAATTGACACTAAAAAGCAAATCCCCTGTTTCAGCACCTTTGTAAAAAGGTTATGAAACAGGGATTGTATTTACAGGGAATTGTATGCCCCTTAATTAGCTGCCCTAAACAGTTTAAAGGCTTAGCATTTGGCTGAATATGCTGTTTAAGCCGAAGTCAAATCGCGGGCGCTTAATTCAGTCTTTTTTTTTTCTTCAGATTCCTCTTCAGCATCTCCGCCTATATGGCGTTTAGGGAAGTTAAAGGCTAAAGAAGATAATATGGGCAGCATGAATATGCAAACGGTAAGCAGGCTTACATACAGGTCTCCTTCATGCCCGTTAATAAAGTTACATACCCCGGCCGATGGCTTAAAGGCATAACCGAAAGCCTCGAAAAGCGGCTCAGCATCGCAGGCATAGCTGAAAATAAGCTTGGTGCCCAGCAGGCCGATTACTACGAATGCAATAGCTTCAAGGAACGGAAAAATCTCCATCAGCTTTACAAAGGCCTGCGCAACAAAGCGCATGCTGAGTATGCCTATGAACACGCCTACGCAGATAAGCAGCAGGCTGTCGGTAAAAGCTACGGCGGCAAAAACGTTATCTATGCTAAAGGCCAGGTCCATAACCTCAACCATTACAACAGTGCTCCAGAATTGGCCCAGCAGGCCTATTTTATGGTTAAAGAACCGGGTTATAGGAGCAAAAAACCACCTGATAGCATCCTGCACCGGGTGCACAAGGTAGCGAACGAGCTTGTTTAGCGTATCATCATCGGGGCTTGGGGTAGCCTTGGTACGGAAATAATCTATGCAAAGCCAAAGCAGGTACAAGCCGCCTATTACTTTAAGCCATAATATTTTTATGAGGTAAGAGGCCAGCAGCAAGCATAATCCCCTGAAAAAGTAAGCGCCGAAAATACCGTATTTAAGGGCTTTATTGCGCTGTTTGCCGGGCAGGTCCATAACCATGGTGGCAAGCACGGCGGCGTTATCTACCGAAAGTAAGCTTTCAATAATAACCAGGTTAAGCACTACCAGGCCGGCAGATTTAAGGTCGCCACCTAACAGACTTTTAATTATTTCCATCGCGGGTTAATATCAGTGTTGCAAAAATAAAAGATTGGCCGGTTGAATAATACTGTTCATGAACAAAGCCTGAACTGCTGCCGCAGCTCAGAAAAGGGGCTTAATCATGCCAATATTAACATTTGCAGCCTCAAACAAATTATTTAATAACCCGTTCGCGGCTACCGAACAGCAGGTTACCCATGCCTATTCTCTTCAAAAGTAGCAATCAATTTTGTAAGGACCAAAAACGCCGGCGGGCGGGGTTCCAAGGTATATAATTAAGCAGGTACATACCTGCATTAATCCTGTTTTAACAACATGGTTAAAATTCAGTTCCCCATGCCGGGCAGGCCGGGTACCTGCAGCATGCCTCCGCCGGGTTTGTAGGGCTTAACCTCGTATCCTTTTGGTATTACGAATTCTGCTGCTTCAAGGGTTTTCTTAAGTACCTCCTTAGCCTGCATGGTTATGGTGAACATCATAATGTTCATCTCAATTTTTAGCGGGAAACCCTCTGAGCCCGTTGCGCTGAACATGCTTAGGCCCTGTACATCAGGCACATCTGCTACCATTTCATCACTGGTCCATACCGCGCCGGTAATTTTCATGCCCGATGCCTTATCTAAAACCTCTATCAGGCTCTTTTTGCATTTATAGCCGGCAATCTCCTCGGTTTCGGTAGTTGGCGTAACCTTGGGCGCGTCAGGATCGCCTTTTTTCTTAGGGTCTTTGTTCAGCGCTTTTGAATCGAATTGGTATGCCACCTTGCTGTCGGCATCAAGCGAGAATATTTCCTTTTTTTGACCTTTGCCTTCGCGTACCAACATGTCTTTTACCATGCCGCGGTCCATGGCAACGCGCACATCGCCTTCTTTGAATTTATACTCAATATTGCCGGGCAGCATGTTCGCAAACATCTCGGAGTTTGCACCGCTGATGCTCAGCTTCATATTCACTATGCCCTCGAAATTCTTTACAGGCTTTCCTTTTTTGCCTTGTGCCCATGCGGGCATTACTGCAAATAATAAAAAGGCTACAGTTGAAAGGCGTAAAAGGCGAAGAAAACTCTTGATATTCATAAGGTTATTTGGCCGCTGATATATCGGCATTCAGGGGTATTAACGGCTGCAGCTTTAATTAAGTATGAATAACGAATTGCAGGGCAGCAGCACACTGCAAATATAATTGTATATACTTTGCCTGCCTATTTACAATGGGTTGTGAGGTTATGGTAAATTAAGAACGGGCACAATTCACAACTGTTCGGGAAACTGTATTTTGTTATTAAATACAGGCGGCATTCCCTGTCAAAAAAGAATCAACCGCATCAATTGCTGCCTGTAAACGGGCATTACCGGTACCGCTTATTTTTACGAACCTGAAACCGAAATCGGTAAGCAGGCGGTGATACCAATCATAAAAAAAAGTTCTCAGGTGCGGATGCTCGCGCAGCTCATCATAAGCCCAGGGCAAATCTATATCGCAAAGCAGGGTAAGGGCGTAATGCCGATTGGCAATATTACTGTCAATAAAAAGATCAGGTTCATTAAAGGCATTTTCTGTCCACACCTTGCAAACGAGCAGGTTGGTATCGCAGAAGAGCAGTTTGGGAGATGAAGCTAAACTGCGGTCTTCTGCTGCCAGCTGGCCTTTGGCAATTGCCGTAATATCTTCCCGCTGAATTTCAGCAGGGTTGTAGTTACGGCCGTCGAACTTTTGCTCAATGTATTCGCGTGCATATTCAGGCACCCATGGGCTGTGGTAATGCTTAGCCAAACCTTCGCTCAACATGCTTTTCCCTGTAGACTCAGGGCCCACAATGGCAATTTTAAGCGTTTGGGGAATCGGCTCAGGCATTTTATTTAGGTTGCTGCGCTTTTCTGCAAAAAGTTCTGAATTTATGCCTGCCTAACCTCCATCATTCGGGCAACATACTTTCCTATAATATCATACTCAATATTCACCGAATCGCCGGCCTGCAGGCTGCCGAAAGTGGTATGGGCATGCGTATAAGGTATAATTGCCACCCTGAAGCTGACAAGGCTTACATTAAATACCGTAAGGCTCACCCCGTTCAGGCAAACCGATCCTTTTTCGGTGAGCAAATGCGCCGCACCGGCCGGTATGGCAAAATCATAGAGCCAAGAGCCGTCCAGGGCTTCAGTATAAATACATTGGGTAACAGCATCGGTATGGCCCTGCACTATATGGCCGTCCAGGCGACCTGTTGGGAGCATGCAGCGTTCAAGGTTTACCGTATGGCCCGGCAGCAAATGCCCGAGGCTTGTTTTCTCAAGGGTTTCGGCAATGGCGGTAACCGTATGAGTACCATCGGAGAGCGAGGTGACCGTAAGGCAGACACCGTTATGGCTTATGCTTTGGTCAATTTTCAGCTCGGCAGATATTGGCGAGCGCACAACAAAAGTACGGTTGCCGCCCTCCTGCCTCACCACATCTATTGTACCCAGCGCTTCAATTATTCCGGTGAACATGTTATGCTTTTAATATATGTAACTAACCCAGGGACTGCCCAAAAGGTTCTGTGCGGGTAATCCCGGAGGCTTTTAAAGTCCGGTTTCTTATTTCTGCAAGGTTGAAAGGCTATACCCTGCTATTGAGCCTTTAAAGTCAAAAGGTCTTTGGCGCGTAAAACCGTCTGCTCATGGGTGGCAATGTAATCTTCCAGGCCGGGTTCGGCAATAAAAGTCATCTTATCGAGGCAGTCGTTAATAAGCTCGGGTATCTGCAAAAAGCCGATACGCTCTTTCAGGAAGGCAGCCACGGCCACTTCGTTGGCTGCATTCAATACAGCGCAGGCATTGCCGCCCATAGCCATGGCCTTGTATGCCAGGGGCAGGCATGGGAAGTTTTCGGTATCGGGCGCTTCAAAGGTAAATTGGGCGTAATCAGAGAAGCTGAAACGGGGGTAGGCCGAAGGAACCCGTGCAGGGTAGCCCAGCGCATATTGTATGGGCAGGCGCATATCTGGCAGGCCAAGCTGCGCTTTCAGGCTGCCGTCTTCAAACTGCACCAATGAGTGTATTATGCTCTGTGGGTGCACAACGGCCTCAATCTGATCTGGCCTGAGGTTGAAGAGCCATTTGGCTTCAATAACTTCAAGGCCCTTATTCATGAGCGTTGCGCTGTCGATGGTAATTTTTGCGCCCATATCCCAATTGGGATGCTTCAGGGCTTGTGCCGGTGTAACTTCCGAAAGAAAAGCCCTGTTCCTGCCCCTGAACGGCCCGCCCGATGCTGTCAGAATTATTTTCTCAATCGGGTTATGCCATTCGCCGGCAAGGCATTGGAAAATAGCGCTGTGCTCAGAATCTACAGGATAAATATTTACATTTTTAGCGGCTGCCCTTGCGGTTACCAGTTTACCTGCCACCACCAACGTTTCCTTATTGGCCAGGGCAATGGGAATGCCCGCATCTATGGCTTTCAGGGTTGGCAGCAGGCCGGCATAGCCCACAAGGGCGGTAAGCACCATATCAACCTGCCCGGTTTCAACGGCAGAAGCCACAGATTTCTCGCCGCTGTACACCTTAATATCAAGCGGATCGAGGGCGGCAAAAACTTTGTCGTACAGGTCTTCGCGGGCAATTACAACTGTATTGGGCCTGAATTTTACGGCCTGTTCTATCAGCAAATCGGCATTGCTGTGGGCGGTGAGCACCTCGGCGCTGAAAAGGCCGGGATTGGCGGCTATTACATCAAGAGCCTGCACACCTATAGACCCGGTAGAACCGAGTATGGCAATGCGACGAATACTGTCAGACATGGAATATGTTTTCTTTGGGCCGGAAGTGTGGTTACAGCAGGTGTATTTATTGCTTTTTGCGGGCAACTTTCCCCACATGTACAATAATTTGCAGGCAAGGCAGCCGAAGTTTGCAATAAAGCCCGCAAAAATCGGCAGATTTTTCCGGAAGGCAAGCAGGCCTGCAAAACCATAATGCTATTTACGAAGGCTTAGCCCCCCTGGTTTTCTCCCGGCCTGAATTCTGCCGGCCTTTGCTCCTTCATGGCATCGGCCACAGACCTGCTGTGCGGACATTTACCAAGCTCATTTACAATATTCCCATAGCTTTCGGCATCACGGTTTTGGCTCAGCTTCCAGGCTGCTTCTATGCTCTTAACAGTTAACTCTATGCCTATAATGCCGGGCAAATGGTCTTCAATCATATCGGCCGGAAGGCCGGCCAAAGAGTAGCCGGAATTTTCGTTTTCGAACTGCTTAATTTGAGCATCCAATATTTCAAGAAGGCGGGCATTGTTATGAATAAGCTTTACCTGCCCGCGAACGTGTACCGCCCTGTAATTATAAGTAGGCACATTCACATGGTTATACCATGTTGGCGATATATAAGCCGAACCGCCCTGGAAAATCAGCAGTACATCGGGGTTGTCGGCAAGCGTTTGGGCAATGGGGTTATCAAAGGCGAAATGGGAAATCAGGAGACCCGGATCCTCAGGGCTTTGCAGAAAGGGTATGTGTACGGCTTCCGGTCCGAAATTACCGTTTACACACAGTATGCCGAAAGGATTAGCGGCAATAAATGCGGCTATGGCATCAGGGTCCTTTTGATTGTAGATTTCAGGAATAAACATAAGGCCGGGAGAATGCCGGGAGAAAAGGCAATGCCGAAGGTAAGCATTTAAACGCCATTATGCCTGCACACACCCCGGCACGGTATTAATGAAAATCGCCTTCCAAAACCTGATAACGCAAACAGGCGACCCTAAAGCCGCCTGTTATCATATCATTTCTTTGTTGAAGGCTTCAAAAGCTTCAGAGAAAATTATTTAGAAAGCCACCACTGCCTCAACCATTACCCCATCAAATTTCCCGCCTGAGCGAATATCTGAGGCAAGGAACTTGTTGTACTTTTGGCTTACGTACTCGGCTTTCAGCATAATGTTTTTTGTGGCGAACCAACCTACAGAGCCAACCATACGCTCTATACTTACATCAGCTGCATTCAGGGTAAGCTGCGATGTTACGGTATTGTAACGGCCGCCAACCCAGAAATTTTCGTTACGGGCAGTAAACCTGTAAATTAAATCAGCGGCGTATTGGGTGGTGTTGCGTGTTGTGGCTTCGGCTACTTTACGGCCCTTTGCCATTTCATAAGTCCCGAAAAACTCGAGGCCATGGAATTTGATAAACGGGTTTACCATAAAGGTGGTAACCTCGCCGGCATAGCCGGGGTTAAACCTGCCCGAGAAAGGGTGGTCGGCGCTTGTTGCCGCCGTGTTTTCCATAGCGAAGAAATAGCGTGAGCCGGTTCTGTCGCCGTTAAAAAGCGAATTGCTTGCTGCGCTCTTAACTTCATAAACCGAGCCTGTAAGCCTCACACGCAAATCTTTATTAACCTGCTTGTCGTAGCCAATTTTGCCGTGGAAGGCAGGAGCATATTTATTTACCTTGCCTGTAGATGCGTTAATGGCTGTGGCCTGAATTACGGTTGGGTTCAATTGCCCGTTGGTAATACCCGCCATGGCTATAAAGCCGCCCTTCGGATGGAAATAAACTTCACCGCCAATTTCAGTGGCAAACTCATCCATTATATAGTTTTCAACAAAAGGGTTATAAATGGTATTGCCGCCGTCTGAGCGCCTGTAATGCTGGTCGCCGTAATCAAGCTCATAATCGCCCACTTTAATGGTAAAGTTTTTCATGATGCTGTCTATTGCAGCGCATTTCAGAAAGGGCAGCTTATCGAACTGGATGTAGCCGCCTTTTACCCAGGTTTCATTATGGTGCCTGCTTGAAAGGTATAAGGTAAGGTCCATACGAACCCCGTCGGCCAGCTGGACACCTACGTTCAGGTTGGCCATAGCCAGGTTAAATCCGTTGGAAAGCTTTGTCAGTTGGTTGGTATTTACCGCATTTACGTTTACTGCATTGGCGGTATTGTTTTGTGTAAGTCCCTGGAAATCCTGTGAGAAGTTCCCGCCGAGCCTTACCTTGAGGCCATCGAATTTAACGGTATCGGTTTTGGTTGTTTCAAAAACATTGAGGCCGTCTTTATTATTCCGGCGAAAATATTGCAGCTCAGGCTGTTGGGCCTTTGCAATGCCGCAGATGCAGCTTAATATAATTAACAATCTGAATTTCATAGCTTTATAGGTTGAACTGTTTGTTTGTTTTAAGAAGGTTTACTTTTTGTAAACCATGTTGAAATCAAGCGTTATATCATCGCCGGTTTTCATAACGCCGGCCATAAACGAAGGCGGCTTAACATTGTAATCGGTCATTTTAAGACTTTTAGAACCTTTGCAGGTAATACCGGCATCGGGGTTAACGGTGCATAAAACATCCATGGCAATGCCCTTTGTTACGCCGGCAATGGTGAGCCATCCCTGTGTTTTTACCAGGTAATTACCGGCCGGCTGCTGCACTACGGCAGAGGAGCTTAGTGTGTACACAATATCGCGATACGTGCCTGTTTTCAGGGCTTTGTAGGCGTTGTTATCAAGGGCGGTTTCATCGCTTTTCAGATCAAGCACATGCAGGCAGAACGACAGTGCCGAAATGGAAACCAGCTGCTTTGCATTTTCAGGCTTAAAGCCGAATTTGGCATCGCCGGTAAAAGATTTGGCATTCATATCCCAATCATGAAAGGTTGATGTGCCTGAAAGCTTCATACCTATAGGCGAGGCCTTATCTATTTTGTAAACGGCCTGCGCATGCAGGTTGCCGAACGCCAGGGCGGAAAGCAGGGTTAAGAGAGCGATTTTGTTCATAGCTTTTTGTGGTTGATTTTAAAAATTAAGGGGCTGAGCAGTATTTAAAAATGCCTTTGCCGTGGCAGCTTTTAAAAACGCTATCCCATAGCTGCATGCAAAATTGAGGGTATTAAAACCCTGTTGTATTACACAATTATTTCAAATGATTTAACAATTCACACCTGCCCTTAAACCTGAGCACCACCAGGCAGGCGAGAAAACAAAAAACACAAAACATTGAATACAAACATTTTAAGCTAAAAACATAAAAGCAGGTACCAATAAATGAAAAAAGCCTTTAACTCGGGGTTAGAGGCACAGTACTTAATAAACCCGAATAGTTCAGGCAGAAACCGGCAGTCTTGGGTACTCGAACGTTCTGAAATGCGAGGGCGTAAAGCCGGTAATTTTCTTGAACTGCGTAGAAAGGTGCGATACGCTGGTATAATGCAGCAAGTCGGCAATTTCATTCATGTTCAGCTCATTATCGGCGAGGAGCTCTTTTACACGGCTTATTTTTTGGCCTATCAGGTATTTTTCAATGGTTACACCCGAAACATGAGAAAACACATTTGCCAGGTAAGTATAATCAAGGTGCAGGCTTTGGGCGAGGTAATCTGAAAAACGCAGCTTCTTTTGCTCTGCAAGGCTGCGAACGAACTCGTTAATTACATTTTTGATTTTTTCAATCAGCATGCTCCGTTTATCGTCTACAAGCTCCAGGTCGAAAACCAACAATGCCAACCGTATTTGCTCCCGTTTTATATCTGTTACTTTCTCAGATACATCTATATGCCCGAACTCCATTCTAAGAGGGTGTATGCCCAGCTTTTCCAACTCATCTCGCACAATGCGTTTGCAGCAGAGGCATACCATATTTTTAATGTATAATTTCATAGCAGCAGGTTCTGAATGAATTCAGCATTAACTATGCCACAACATATTTAAAACAATGAAAAAATATTAAATTTTTAAGAGACTGCTTTTCACATTGTTATATTGCCAAGTGCTGCTCACATAATTTCATTGGGAGCTTACGAATGGCTTTGCTGCTGACCGCTGACTCATCAGGAAATTAATATGGCTATGCGTTTTAATCACAGCTGTACTTAATTAAAACCAACTGATATTTCAGTATGCCGTAGTACATTGCCTGGCTGGTTACCATCATTAAATCTCAATCCCTGAAACATAAAAAAGGCACCCTGCTCATATTGCTGAACAGGGTGCCGTTAAATATTCTAAACCGCAGATTAGAATTATTTCTTCTTCTTACCGCCTTTGTCTTCGTTCTGCTTTTGCTCCTGGGCTGCCTTCATGGCATCTTCCAGGCGCTTCATAAAACCGCCTTTAGGTGGCTTAACAGCATTCTTAGCCTTGGTTTCTTCCAGCTTCCTGCGAATGCTGGTATCATCCACAAATCGACGGATAATGATTTGCTGAACAATACTTACCACGTTGCTTACCAGGTAATACAGGTTAAGGCCTGCAGGTAAAGTGTTCAGAATAAGCATAAAGCCTACCGGCATAACATAGCCCATGTATTGCATAGGGCCGGTTACGGTACTTGTTTGGTTGTTATACCATGTGAGCACCAATGTACTGGCGGTCATAAGTATGGTAAATAAGCTTACGTGCGATCCGTAACCGAAAGGTACGGTGAAGGGCAGGGTAAACACGCTGTCGTAAGTGCTCAGGTCATGGGCCCACAGGAAGCTTTCCTGGCGCAGCTCCACCGAATTCGGGAAGAAGTTGAACATAGCGAACAGGATTGGCAATTGCAGCAGCAAAGGAATACAGCCGCTGAGCGGGTTAATACCCACCTGTTGGTAAAGCTTCATCTGCTCGGCCTGAATTTTCTGCTGATCGTCGCCGTATTGGGCTTTAAGCTCATCAAGCTCGGGCTTAAGCACTTTCATGCGGGCCATGCCTATATAGCTGCGGTAGCTGAGCGGGAACAGCAGGGTTTTAAGCAAGAGCACCAGGATTATAATAATAATGCCGTAGCTGCTTATAAAGCCTTCCAGGAAATGGAAAACGTTAACTACCACGTACCTGTTAATTAGGTTAATAACAGGGTAGCCAAGGTAAACGTTCTTGTGGTAACCGTCGGTTACATCAATAAGGGTTTTGTATTTGTTGGGGCCGAAGTACCAGGTATAGGCTGCGCCTGTTTTCAGGTCGTTGGCGGGAATGTTTAATTCGGCATGCAGGGTTTTTATGTCGTTGCTGTCGTTCAGGTTGGTCACGCTGCGCATATTGGCGCCGTCGAAACGGTTGCCGGCAATAATGCCCACGTTAAAGAACTTTTGCTTCAGCGATACCCATTTCATAGGCTTGGCCGAAGAAACCGTTTGCTCATCGAGCTTGGCCTCGCCCAGGTTATCGAACTCGCCTTCGGCATCGTAATAGTTAACGGTGGCTGTTGTGCGGCTCAGGTTAATGTCTTTTTCGAGGCGGGCAATCTTATCATCTAAAACCAGCTGCGCGGGCGCATTAGCCAATTGGCCTTCAAGGCCCGATGTTTTAATGGTATAGTTCAGCAAAAAGCCTTTAGCGGGCAGGGTATAAACCTGGTCTATATACCTGCCTGCCCCTGCCGAAACCCTGAATGCAATGGATTGCGCACCCTGCCCGTTTTTCTCAATCGGGAGAGCGTTTGCATACAGGTCGGTAAGGTCGGTTTTGCCGGTAAGCAGGGGTATGCTCAGGCGGGTAGTGCTTTTACCGGGACTCAGGAGCAGCAAAGGCTTTTTATCCCAGGTTTTGTATTGCTTCAGCTCGGCTGTTTTAATGGTTCCGCCTTTTGTGCTGAAGGTTAAGCGCAGCTGGTCGTTCTCAAGCACAATGCTGCTGTCTTTACCATGCAGGTTTTCAGCCAATGCGCCGAATTTTTGGCGTTCTTCTGCTGTTACGCTGTCCGTGGCTGCGGCTTTTGCTGTGGTATCGGTTGCGGCTGCTTCGGCGCTTTTGGCGCGGGCGGCGGCAGTTGCAACAGGCTTTTTGGCTTCAGGAGGCGGTGGCGGCGGAGCGAAAAAAGTATAATAGGTCAGCAACACGGTGAAAATGAGCACCATGCCGGTGATGTAATTTCTGTCCATTTCGGAAATTAAGGAGCGGGTTGGGGAATGTGGTTCGCCGTAAAACCATAAGCACCGGCATTTTACCGGGAATTTATTGGCTATATTAGCCGACGAATCTGTTTTAATGGGCCCGCCGGGCTGCAAAACAGGGCGGAACCAAAACGAAGGCGCAAATTTAGGCACAAAAACTGAAAGCCTTGTGTTGAAAAACAGTAATTTTGCGGCCTCGTTGAGCAGGCAGCCAATAAGGGTAAGGGGGTAAAGGCAGGAATTAACAATTAACGTTAAAAAGCAAAACCCCGAACCGGCGGCAGGCCAACCATTTTAAATTATTGTCCTGAAGCTATTCAGGCACCTGAATGAGAGCAAAACCACAGCCCGAAGATTACCTTCTTTATATTTTACTGGCGGTTGTTCCGTTTGTTTTTCATACTGTTTCGCACTTTTCGGTCCCTTACCTGTCAGACGATTCTTTAATTACCCTGCGCAGCGCCCGGAATTTTTCGGATGGCTTGGGCATGGTTTTTAACCCCGGTCAATTCATTTTAGCCAATGCGGGCTACCTGTATATTTTCATTGCCGGTATATATTACACACTGTTCAACCCGCAGGCAGCATTGCATGCCACAGTGCTCAGCAATATACTTTTCCATTGCATTACACTGGTGCTCATAGGGCGCGAGCTTGTGCACCTGAACCCGTTAGCGCTGAAAAGGTCTGCTAAAATATCTAAATGGCGTGCGCCGGCATTCAGGCTGGCGGTATTGGCAGGGCTTTGCTGCCTTTCGCTGCACGTATCGCCATGGGTTACCGGGGGCGATGAAAACCAGCTTTTTATGCTTTTAACCATGTATGCCTTTTTTAAATATACGCACGGAAAGCAAAAGTTTGCCGTTTGGTTGGCCATGCTCAGCCTTTGGGTAAACCCTGCCGGCATTTTGGTTTATTTTGTTCTGCTTTTCAGCAGCATATTTACAGACCAACGCCTGCGCCTCAGCCTTACGGTTCCGGTTATCGCGTTGGGCCTTCCCTGGCTGCTTATTAATTATACCTGCTACAATTCGTTGTTGCCCTTAAGCATAGATGTGGCCCGGCAAACAGAACGTATGCATTTAGGCAATATTACCAATATGCTTTTTAGCCTTATGATTGGCGTTAAGGCAGGTGTTGCGGTCTTATTACCTGTAATATTGGTGCCTGTACTTACAATCAGGTTCAGCCCCGGGTTGCGCAGCTTTGCGGCATTTATTGCCTTATACCTGCTTTTGTTTATGTTCAGCGGTGTGTTTATGCAAACAGAGCAGCAGGCATATATTATAGTATTCGGCTGGTGGGTGCTGGCCGTAGCCGGCTTTGCTGCCTTAACCGAAAGCCTTGCCCTGAGCCGTCTCAAAACCGGGCCTAAAACAGTGGTTGCCTTATTGGTAACAGCGCTTGCAGGCCTGCTTTTCGGGAAGGAGGCGAAGCACATAACCGGCGAAGTTCAGCCTGCACTTGCTTACAGGTACGAAGCAGGAATGGCGCACGCAGCGGAAGTATCTGAGATACTTGTACGTTCCGGCATGAAGAAAAAAGGCAGGGTGCTCGTTTCAGAAATCGGAAGCGTGGCTTATTTCAACGAGGTATCTGCTAAAGGAGAAGGTTTGTACAACCTGCTCAACTACCAAAACGACATAAGGCTCGTACAGCCTGATTTTGTTTACAGCGATTACGCAGGCCGAACTTCGGCATTGGTGCAGCATGTACATGCATTGTCGGGGCACAGTATGGCTGGTACAGGCATTGCAGATGATACGCAGGAAACTGCCCTGGTTCTGAAAAAAGTACGCCCGGCTGCCCTGGTGCTCAGCCCCGTAGAGTACGATGCCAATATGAAGGCCGGCAACCTGGAGCATTACAGCATTGCAGGTATTTCTTCTGTTCAGGAATTGGCGGAAAGTAATAAAGACATACCGGGAACAAGCGTGCCTGTTGAAATGTATGTGATGATTAGGAAAAAGTAGGGCTACATGGCAGGTAAATACTATATTTAAACATGAAGTTTTGTATCGTATTTTCGGCCTTCATTTTTACATGCATATTTTGCCCCGCGCAAAGGGCATTTACTGACGAGGAACTTGTGCGCGAGTTTCCTAAACGGGAAAAAAAGTTCAAACTGTCCGGACTTCCGTTTGTTATGCCTGATACATCAGTTTTGTCGGTTAATGCCGTATATGTACTGGAAATGGTGGAAGACAGGTATGAAAATCATGTAGTTACAGGACAGGATACCGGTTACATATACATGAGGTTCTTCAATAACGGCAGGGTTTTCTTTAGCTTTGCGTATCTGAGCTGCCCGGCTACATACCAATTTAATGACCTTACATATGGCAAATTCGGCAGATACATAGTAAACGGTGATGAAATAAAAGCAGAGCTATTTATGAATCGCCAGTACGGTATTATGTACATGTATGCCAAGCCGGTAAAAAACGGAATTCAGTTTTTTAAGTTATCCGGAAGAGGAATCGGGGAGAAATTAATGGTAACTAAGACCACAGAAGGAGGCTTTTACCGCAAAAAATATGTTTCATTAAACGCCTATTAGACTCCCGCCTGATACAGGCTAAAAATTCAGCCTGTAAACCCTAAAACCCCACAAATAAAAAGTTGTGCCTTTCCTAATTCGCAGGCGTTAAGTTTACGGCCATCACGCTTATTACTTCGGGTACGGCACGCATAATGGCATCTTCAACACCGGCCCTGAGGGTCATGGCGCTCATGGGGCAGGTGCCGCATGCGCCAAGAAGCTCCAGCTTAACGGCTCCGTCTGTTGTAATTTCCTGAA
Source organism: Bacteroidota bacterium (assembly GCA_040388605.1). Taxonomy (GTDB): domain Bacteria; phylum Bacteroidota; class Bacteroidia; order Cytophagales; family Flexibacteraceae; genus JAZKBN01. The sequence goes on from JAZKBN010000035.1 coordinate 14,271, forward strand.
CACGCACATTTCCACCGTCGGCCTGTAAATAGGGACGAATATTATCCAGTGCTTTTTCAACCCTTGCCATTAAAGGATGGGCTTGTGTTTCAATTAGTTCCATTAATTTTATATAATTTCAAGCGGGCTTAACCAGAATCTTAATCGGCCTGCAAGGCAAATATACATTAAAATTACGAAATTCCCGAATCGGGCGGGGCTGCCCGCAAAGAGCCCGGGCTATGGAACAAAACACGAATAATCATTCATTGAGCGGCAGCCCTGAACCGGGCATAAGCGCGCGACCCAATCAGTTACTGGCCGTAATAGATATGGGTACCAATACCTTTCATTTAAGCATAGTCAGCGTAAGCCCGGCAGAAAATCTGCCTGCAACGAGCGCAGGCCACAAACCGACTGCGCCAAAGTTCAAATCGGTTTACAGCGAAAAAACCGGTGTAAAGCTGGGCGAAAAAGGCATAAACAAAGGCCATATTACCGAGGCTGCCATACAGCGCGCCCTTGATACCATGCGCAAATTTGCCGGCATCATAAAAGAGCACGGCCTTAATCCGGCCGATACCATGGCAACCGCCACCAGCGCCGTTCGCTGCGCCGAAAACGGTAAAGATTTTTGCAGCCGTATTTTCGCAGAAACAGGCATATCAGTTAACGTAATTGGCGGGAATGAAGAAGCCACCCTCATTTATGAAGGCGTAAAAGCAGCGGGCGGTCTTAATACTGAATCTTACTCGCTGCTCATGGATATCGGGGGTGGCAGTGTGGAATTCATCATCGGCAACCAGGCGGGCCCTGTCTGGATGCAAAGCTTTGAAATTGGCTGCCTGCGCCTTGTTGACCTGTTTGTTCAGCACGACCCCATTTTGCCTGAAGAAATCGGGGCGCTGCATACACATGCGCTTAATATGCTGCAACCCATGTTTGACGCTGCAAAGGCCTGTTTGCCGCGCACGTTGGCAGGGTCCAGCGGTACTTTCGATACCCTGTATGAAATGTATGCAAAAGCGCTCCCTGAAAATAAAGGGAGCTTCAGTTTTGAGGCGGGTAATTGCTATGCACTGCCTGTTGAAGCTTACAGGCCCCTTGCCCATGATATTTTGCATAAAAACCGCGAAGATCGCCTGGCTATGCCGGGTATGATTCCCCTCCGTGTCGATTTGGCAGTGCCGGCAGTATGCCTTATAGATTTGGTGCTGGCAGAGCTGCCCTTTCCCGGCGGAATTTTGGTAAGCACCTATGCCCTTAAAGAGGGCGTTTTAACAAGGGCATTAGCTGATTCTGCCCGAACCAAATAAAAAAAGGGTCTTGGTTTGTTAAAAACGAACGTTTGATTGCCCTGCATACCGTTTATCAAATAAAAGATTGCCTTTAGGCGTTTTAAGGGAAATTTGTATATTGTCCGTTCGTTATAGATGCGCAGCCAAACGGGCACATTACTTGCAGAACCATTGCCGAATATGAAATACCTGAAATCTAAGAAACTGATTCTTTCGCTTGCGGCCGGCTTCGGCCTGACTGTATTTGTCGCCTTCGATTCTCCGAGCGATAAATATTTCGAAATCGCCAAGAACCTGGACATTTTTGCCTCTTTGTATAAAGAGATGAACACCAGCTATGTTGACGAGATTAACCCCAACAAGACCCTGAAAACAGGTATAGATGCCATGCTCAACAGCCTGGACCCATATACCAATTACATTCCCGAAGACGAAATTGAAGATTACCGCACCATGACCACCGGCCAGTACGGCGGCATTGGCGCTGTTATAGGCAAGCGTAAAGAACGTACCCTGGTAATGATGCCTTACGAGAACTTCCCCGCCCATAAAGCCGGCCTGGTTATAGGCGACGAAGTACTTGAAGTAGACGGCGTAGAGGTTGCAAAGAAAAGCACCGGCGATGTAAGCAAACTGCTCAAAGGACAGGCAGGCACAGTAGTAAAGCTAAAAATTAAGCGTTACGGCGAAGTGGCTCCCCGCATTATTGAAATGACCCGCGAGCGCATTAAAATAGACAATATCCCTTACTTCGGTATGGTTACCGAAGATGTGGGCTACCTGCACCTGACCGATTTTACCTCAGACGCAAGCCGTGAAGTACGCAAAGCCGTTACTGAGCTGAAAGAAAAAGGCGCTAAAAAAATCATCTTCGATTTACGCGACAATCCCGGCGGTTTACTTAACGAGGCAATAAACATCAGCAACCTTTTTATTCCTAAAGGTAAGGAAGTGGTAAGCACCAAGGGCAAAGTGCCCGAGTGGAACAAAACTTACCGCGCCCTGAACCCGCCCCTTGATACCGATATTCCTATTGCTGTACTTACCAGCTCACGCTCGGCTTCGGCTGCTGAAATTGTAAGCGGCGTATTGCAGGATTATGACCGCGGCGTGCTGGTAGGCCAGCGTACTTTCGGTAAAGGGCTTGTGCAGGCTACCCGCCAGCTCAGCTACAACTCCCAGCTTAAAATAACAACCGCCAAATACTATATACCCAGCGGCAGGTGCATACAGGCCATTGACTATGCCAACCGCAACGACGACGGCAGCGTAGGCAAAATACCCGACAGCCTGAAAGTGGCTTTTAAAACCAATAACGGCCGCGTGGTGTACGACGGAGGCGGCGTAACTCCCGATGTTGCCGTTGAACGCGACACCTACAGCCCCATAGCCGTAAGCCTGGAACAGAAAGGCCTTTTCTTCGATTATGCCACTGAATACTACTGGGCGCATAAAACCATTAAGCCGGCTAAAGATTTTACCCTCACCGATGATGAGTACAAAACCTTCGTAACATGGCTCACAGGCAAAGATTACGATTACACCACCCGCATGGAAACCGACCTTGCCGACCTTGTGGCTACAGCCAAAAAAGAGAAAAGCTACGACGACGTAAAAGCCCAGATAGATAACCTGAGCAAGCAGCTAAGCCACAACAAAGACCAGGATCTTGTGAAAAACAGGAACGAAATAAAGCAGGCCCTCGAAACCCAGATTGTAAGCCGCTACTACCTTGAGAAAGGTGTGCAGGAGGCCTCTTTTAAATACGATAAAGAAGTGCAGGAAGCCATTAAAGTGCTCAACAAGCCCGAAGAATATAACAGGCTGCTGAAAGGTGTAACTGCAAAAAAATAAGTGTATTCAGCTTGCCCGGCCCGCCGGGTTTTAGTATCAGTTTTTGAAGCCGGCCCTGCATTGGGTCGGCTTTTTTGTTTTTATGAACTTCGTTAACGGGCATGAAGAAAATCACTTTCAGTTAACTTTGTAAGGCTGTAATATAACTTTAAATATTCCATGCGGCGATTAAACGAAAGGACCGACAACCAATTACATGCCCTGTCTTATACTTTCTCTACCCCGGCCGGACGTTTTGAAAACAGGCCGGAATTGCTGCGAACCAATTCAGTAACCGGCATTCAAGCACCGGGTGCGCAGCTGAGCCCGTTCCCCAACACTACAAACGGGAATATTCAGCTCTCCGGGCCCGGTATAAGCCAAATCAGCCGCTTCGATGCCAGAGGACTTGCCGTATTACAAACTGAAATAACCGGTTTAGGTAACTTAAACTTAAGTAATTTATATTCAGGCGTTTATACGCTGCGCTGCATAAACAAAGGCCAATCTTCGGTTCATAAAGTGGTTAAGCAATAAGGGACGAATAATTAAATTATTTATCTTTAACCCCCGGCAGCCTAATTGCCTGTAAGGTGGGTCTGCTTATAAAACATAAAAACAATACAATGGCGTTATTCAGCTTCCGTTCAAAAAACCTCATTCGTTGCCTGCTTGTTGCAGGTATAACAGCACTGGCCTGCCCTGCTTTCGCACAGGACCCCGGTGATCCGGGCGATCTTGGCCCTACTCCCTCGGCTCAGCCTGCGGGCGTGCCCATAGATGGCGGAGCGAGCATACTGGCAGCTTCCGGCATAGGCTATGGCATTAAACGCATGCGGGCCCGCAAACAGGCGAAGGCCACTTTGGCTGTAAAATAACCTGCATTTTGCTTATATATTCTAATAGCTCCCGGCGCAAACCGGGGGCTTTTTTGCTTACAGCACATTGCTGATTAATGATGTGGCGCATCAGTTGCGCTTAGGGCAATTTAACCAACCTGCAACGCTGCCAACCAATTCTTACTTCATAAATGCCGGGACCCAGGTTTTCCATACCGATTTCAGAACCCGGTTCGGCTATGAATTGCAGCAGGCATTGGCCCCCGGTACTGTAAATTGCAGCAGGCATGCTGCGTTCAAGGCCCAGGATACGGAAAGAAGCGGGAACGGGATTCGGTGTGATTTTTAAAGCTCCCGGCAAAAAGCCTGCATTTGAAGCAAGTAAAAACGGAGCCGATAAGGCTGAATAACACCCGTTTGAATCAAGGTAAGAAGCAGCGTACAAACCGTTTCCGAAAGAAGGCAGCGTGTTGCCTGTATTGCCGACAAGTACATTCCCGTTGAGATACCATTTAAATGAGCTGCCGGCAGGCTCCGCCCGCAACATGGTTCCTGAAAGTGAGATTACCGGGGCGGGACTTTGGCTCCTGAAACTCACCCCGGCAGACTCGGATGGTCCCGATATGGCATTATAGTACACCGCCTGCACCGCATAAACACCCGGTCTGCTTACCCTGATGCTCTGCGTTGCAGCCCCGTTGCTCCATAAATAAGCAGGCGATGCGCTTGCGGTAAGCGTTACAGTATCGCCGTAACAAAGGTCGGTAAGGGGGCGATCAGCATAAATGCGCGGACGAGCAGGACTGACATTGGCAGTGGAATCATCAGCACTAAAGGGCCCCTGTGCAAAAGCCCGCCAACCGAGGCCGGAAAAATCTATTTTGTAGCCTGTAATATTGAAGCTGTAATTATCTGCAGCCAATATAAAGCGGTCGCCGATATTCACTTTTATAGGGGCATTGTGTCTGCTGCCCGATGCCGTTTCAGATGCGGATGTGCCCGGTTCAAACAAACCTGAAGGCCCGTATTTACCTGAAAAATTGCAGCTTACTTTTACGCTGCCCGAATCTATTATACCCGATATTTTTATAGCCTGGCAGGCAGCTGCCTTATCGGGCCCGAAACGGGTGATTTTGAACAGGGCCCAATCAATATCTGTTTTCCCGTACAGGCTTATGTTTTCTTCCTGCCGGTTCCCGTTATCGCCGAGGGTATGCGCTATAGATACGTTGCTGCAATTGCAGGCTAAGGCATTTATAGTTTCACCGCATGCCGTATTGCTTGGCGGAATATCGCAGGGAATTATCTTAAAGCGTAAAGTGCCGGCAGGCGCACCCGCCCGGGTATCAATATTTTGCAGTACTGTACCGCTTGCATCTGCCTGCGGCATTATATCGAATACGAACCAGGAGGTTTGGTGCTCGGCAGTTCCGCAGGTTCCGCCGGCAATTTCATTCGGCACGCATCCGGAACCGCAAACATTTTCAGATGAATCAGGGTTAGCAGGAAAATACCCGGAAATTGCGTTTTCGGTACTGAGCAGCGTTCGGGCCCCGCAGCAATCCTGGTAAGACTTTATACGGTAGCGTACAAACTTGCTGCTGCAAACCGGCAAGGGTGAGTCAGTGCAGGCCGGTTCGGGCAGGCCCCAATTGCTGCAAACTCTTTGCGCTGAAAGCGTGAAAGACCCGGCAAGCCAGGCAAAAAGAAAAAAAACAAAACCGGGAAACCCGCAAGATTTGAAAAACATACCTGCATTTGCCATTGATTGCCTTAGCCAAGTTAGGCCTATGCAGGCAGAATTAAAACAACCGGCAGTATTTTTCAGGCCGACATTAATAAATCTGAAAAAAACAGGGCCCCGAAAATTATCCGGGACCCTGTTCAGTAATACAAAATTGCTAATAATGGGTTTTATTTAAGGGCCATCCTTTCAACGGGTTATGGCCTAATCATTTAAGATTATTAGTTCTTAACAAGGCTGAGCCTTTGGTGCCCCACCCTGATTTCATAAACGCCTGCCGGAATACCCTGCAAATCTATTTCTGTATTTGAATCGGCGCGAACAGCGCTGATGAATTTGCCGTTTACTGAATAAATCTCTACCAAGGCATTTGCTTTCAGGCCCGTAATGCGGCAGGTGTTTGTGGCCGGGTTGGGGGTTATTTTCAGTCTTTCATTCAAATCGGCAGAGGTTCCTGTAAACAGGAAAGGCACTGATAGGGCGGAAGGGCAACCATCGGCTTCGTAGTATTTCACAGTATAAGCACCATTACCCGCTAAGGGAATGGCATAAGAGTTATAGCCGGGCATTATTCTGCCATCTAAATACCATTGGTAATTGCGGTTTACAATACCTGCTTCCAGGAAACCATTGCTGTAAGTAATTACCGGGGCAATAGCCTGGGTTCGGTAGCTTACAACAAATGCCCTGCTTGGTTCTGATATCGCATTATAATAAAGGGCCTGCACTGAATATTCGCCTGCACGGGCAACTTTAATGGTTTGCATGGTATCACCGGTGTTCCAGCGGTAACCCATGGCCCAGGTTGAGCTTAACGTTACAGAATCTCCGGGGCAAAGGTTGGTAGTTACCCTGCCGGGCCCCCAAACCTTGGGTATGGTAGCCGCCACGTTGGCTGAGGAATCCCGGAGGTCATAACCCCCGCCCCCGTTGCCGAATGCGCGCCAGCCCTGCCCGGTGAAAACTACCTTACAGCCTCTTAAGTTGGTGCTGAAATCATCTACAGCCAATACAAACCTGTCTCCCACGTTAACCCTGAAGGGTTTATTGTATCGGGTGCCGTTAGCGAATTGTGTGCTTAAGGTGCCCGGTTCAAATATACCTGTTGCCCCCCTGGAACCTGAGTAGTTGCAGCTTACTTTAACACTGTCGGGAAAAACATTTGCGGCGGTCTTTATTGCATTGCAGGCCAAAGCCTTATTGGGACCGAACCTGTCAACTTTATAAAGTGCCCAGTCATAATCTGTTGTTCCGAAGGCACGCCATCCTGTGTCGCCAATGGTATGCTCAATACCTATGTTATTGCAGTCGCAAGGCGGGGATGATAGCGTTAAACCACATTCATTACCATTATTTGGCGGTATATCACAAGGAATAATTTTAAATCGCAATGTTCCTGCCGGCACACCGGGTAAAGAGCCTGCAGAATCTAAAATGTACCCGGCACTGTCTGCCAAGGGATGCACATCGAAAACAAACCAAGTGGTTTGGTGCTCAGTAGTACCGCACCCGCCTGCCTTCATTTCATTTGCAACGCAACCTGCTCCGCAAACATTTTCAGATGAATCAGGCATATCAGGGTTATACCCGTTTATCAGATTTACCTGCCCTGTTAAAGTTCTTGCCCCGCAGCAATCCTGAAAAGTTTTATACTTGTAATTGGGGAAGTATCTTAAGCAGTTTGTGGTTGCCCTTGTGGAACATATTGGCTCGGGAATACCCCAATTGGTACAAACCCTTTGGGCCGACGCGGAACCGAAAACAACAATGCCGAATAATGCGGCAACAATTAATTTGAAGATGAACCTGTAAAGTTTAAGCATAATGAAAAAGAATAAATAGGTTGTAAAATCAAATAAAGGAAGCGTACCGCAATAATTAAACAACATGCGGCCCTGCATAAACAGGGCCTTACATGCCACTATTAGTTCTTAACAAGGCTGAGCCTCTGATGCCCGACCCTGATTTCATAAACCCCGGCAGGAATACCCTGCAAATCTATTTCTGTATTTGAATCGGCGCGAACAGCGCTGATGAATTTGCCGTTTACTGAATAAATCTCTACCAAGGCATTTGCTTTCAGGCCCGTAATGCGGCAGGTGTTTGTGGCCGGGTTGGGGGTTATTTTCAGTTTGGAATACAGGTCGGCAGAGGTGCCGGTGAATATGAAGGGTTCTGAAAGCGCTGAAGTGCAGGTATTGGCGCCTGTTACACTTGCTGTATAAGTGCCGTTGCTTAGCGGGAAAAAGGCATGTGCATTATAGCCCGGCATAAGCACGCCATCCTGGTACCAATTGTAAACAAGGTTCGGGTTGCCGGCATCTATCATACCATTGCTGTATGTAATTACCGGGGCAGGCAGCGGGCGAAGGAAATTAATGGCAACCGGTGGGCTTGCCGCAGAAATAACATTGTAATACCCCCATTTAACTGAATATACACCCGGGCTGCTGACCTTTATGGTTTGAGTGGTATCCCCGGTGCTCCAAAGGTAATGCAGGGCATAAGAGGTACCGAGGGTTACAGAGTCTCCCGGGCACAGCCTGGCAGTATCGCCGGAAATGACCTTTATACGAGGCCTTGTAGGGAAAACGGCGGCTGTTGCATCCTGGAAAATAAATGAGTTTGAGCTGTTGAATACCTGCCAGCCGGTTCCGCTGAAAATGATCTTATTGCCTTTAAGATTTGTGGTAAAGTTATCAACCGCCAAAACAAACCTGTCGCCCACATTAACTTTTATGGGTTTGCAATATCTTGAGCCGCCGGCATTCTGAACCACATCATCGCCCGGCTCAAACATACCGGTGGTTCCGCGGCTGCCTGCGTAATTACATGCAACCTTCACGCTTCCTGAACTGACATTTGCAGCACTTTTTATTGCTGCGCACGAGGCTGCTTTATTTGCTCCGAATGAGGTTACCTTATAAAGCGCCCAGTCATAATCAATAGTACCTGAGGCGTTGTTTTCTCCATCGTCATCAATGGTATTTTCAATACCTATTAAATCACAATTGCACATTTCAGAGCTTTGAGATGCTGAACAAGTCTGATCGTTCGGGGCAATATCGCAGGGAATTACTTTAAACCTAAGTGTTCCGGCAGAATCACCAATGTTGCTGCCTGCCGAATCAGCTATTACCCCGTCGTGCTCAGCAACAGGATGAATATCAAAAACATACCACGATGTCTGATGCTCAGTTGTACCGCATTGCCCGCCGGACATTTCACCTAAAACACAGCCTGCACCGCAAACATTCTGCGAAGAATCAATTCCTGAAGGATCAAAGCCCGGGTTAAAATTTACATTGCCCAGCAAAGTCTTTGCACCGCAGCAATCCTGCTGTGTTCTGTATTGGTATCCGGGAAAGCTTGATCTGCAATTGGCAGGCGCCTGCGTTGTACAAAACGGCTCAACAGTGCCCCATTGGGTACAAACCCTTTGTGCACAGGCGGAGCCTAATGCAATTATGCTGAAAATAACAGCTATGCAAATTCTGAAGATGAACCTGTAAAGTTTAATCATTTTGAAAAAGAGAAAATGAAATATTGTTAAATCGGGTAAGGAGAGGTGTACTCTTAAAATAAGCCTTTTGTAACCTGCCGGTAAGCAGCCAAAGACCGGGTATTTAAAAAAACGGGATTCAAAACGAATAAATCACCTTAGTAGGATAATTACCGCCTCAAACCGCATTTGTTTTGTTACGCAATGTAATAATTTTTTACTTGGTCGTACATTTTTAGCAATATCAAATTTGCATAAGTTTATTGTCGGCCTGCGGAACAGCAGGCAATGAAGCGCTGCAATTTAGTATTCTATGGCTCGAACTTGAGCCCGGGGAAGTATCTTTCCATCCTTCCAAATATTGTATGCCGGGTTATCAGCCCTTACTTGGCTGTATTATTACCCCACATCAGGGTACCTCAGCTTAATTTACCTATAAAACAAGCCGCCCCTGCACCGAAGTATATCTTCAGTATAGGGGCGGCTTATAATAAAATCTGAACAGGGGAAGGCTTACCTGTTTTTCACCAACCTAAGCGCCCGCCCGTTTACCCGAACTTCGTAAACGCCTGCAGGCAGATGCTGTAAATCAAGCTCGGTACCCGGTTCTGCATCACGATCAAAGACAACCTGGCCAAGCATGCTGTATATAACTACGCGTGCCTTAGCTTCCAAACCTGCAATGCTCACGAAATTATCAGTAGGGTTGGGCACAAGCTGAAGTGCCTGAACTATGTGCTTAAGCAAAGTACCCACCACCAAATAAGGTGCTGAAAGTACAGAGGTACAGCCGTTGGCATCGGTATAGCTTACAGTGTAGCTGCCCGGGTCAGGGGTATCAATATTTCTTACGTTTATACCGGGTATTAAAACGCCATCACGGTACCATTGATAGCTTGCACCGCCGGGGCCGGCATCAAGTGTACCTGCACCTGCTGTAATTACCGGTTGGACCGGGGCAGGGAACACTGTTACAGATACTGACGAAGAAGCCGCGCTGCTGCATTGTCCGCTTACTGCTTTCACGGTATAGCTGCCTGCTGCAGAAACTGTAATGCTTTGGGTGGTGTCTCCGCTGCTCCATAGGTTGCCGGTTGCTGCAGATGATTGCAGCGTAACCGAACCGCCGGGGCAAAATGCCGTTGAACCCAGTGCAGTTACTACAGGTGTGGCCGGCAGGGGGCTCACGGTAACCGTTTTTACCACCGATAAGGCACTGGTACAACGGCCCACAACCTGCTTAACCGTATAATCTCCTGCCACTGAAACAGTAATTGATTGCGTATTTGCCCCGGTGCTCCAAATATTACCCGATGCTGCCGAAGATGTAAGCACAATGCTGCTGCCGGCACAAATATCTGCAGGGCCTGCAGCGCTTATTACAGGAGTTGCCGGCGTATTGTTCACGGTAACTATCACTTCTGCTCCGCCGTCGCTGGTGCAGGTGCCGTAAACTACAAACACGCCATAATCGCCCGATGTGGTAACAGTTATGCTTTGTGTTGTTTCGCCGGTATACCAAACATTACCCGTTGCAACCGATGAAGTAAGCGTTACCGATCCTCCTGTACAGAAAGATGTCGGGCCCGATGTCCTGATTGTAGGCGTTGGCGGTACGGGCGCTGTAGTAACAGTTACAGGCATGCTTGCAAGGCTCGTGCAGGTTCCGTTAATGGTTCTTACCGAATAATTACCGGGAACCGTAACCGTTAATATGCGCGTGGTTTGCCCGCTGCTCCATAAGTATGCCCCCGCAATAGAAGAGCTTAACCTTACAGACCCGCCCTGGCACATGGCCAAGTCATCTATCGCAGAAATGGTTGGTGTGGCAGGCAGCGGGCTAGAATAAATGGTTACCGTATCGCTTGCAGGGCTTGTGCAGGCTCCTGATGTGCTAGTTACCGTGTATTTACCTGCAGCGCTTACTGTTATGCTTTGCGTGGTATCGCCGGTATTCCACCTGATGCCTGATGCGGCAGATGTTGAAAGGGTTACATTGCTGCCTTCACAAATTGTTACCGGGCCGGTTACAGTAACCACAGGCTTTGCAGGCATCGGGGTTACCAGCACATTAAATGTTTCAGAGGCATAGCTTACGCACCTTGCACCCAAACGCTGCACCGAATAATTACCTGATTCGGTAACAGTTATGCTTTGGGTTAATTCGCCGTTGCTCCAAAGGTTGCTGTCAGGTTCAGAAGATGTTAAAGTAATGCTGCCCCCTGAGCAGAAGCTAAGCGGGCCGGATGCCGTAACAGCCGGTGTTGCCGGGCGCGGGTTAACATTTACTGTAACCGGTTGGCTTACTTCGCCGGTGCATGCGCTTACGAAAGCCATAACTGAGTAATCGCCGGGCGTTTTAACAGTAATGGTGCGGGTGGTTTCACCGGTGCTCCAAATGCTTCCGTAAACCACATCTGATGTTAAGGTTATGCTGTCGCCGTCGCAGAAGGTAAAGCTGCCGGAAGCTGTAATTACAGGAATCGGCGGTGTGGTAACCGTAACCACAACCGCCTCGGCCTGTGCCGATGTGCAGCCGTTAAGTGTTTGCTGCACCGTATAGGTACCTGAAACCGCAACAGTAATACTCTGTGCCGTATCGCCGGTGCTCCAGAGGTTGCCGAACGCGGCCGAAGAATTTAAGGTAAGAGAGCCGCCGCCACATAAAGCCAAAGGTGCCGATGCCGAAATTACCGGCAATTGAGGAGCAATCGCATTTACAGAAATTGCCGCGCTTGCCGCGGAAGTACATCTTCCTGAAACGAGCCTTACTGAATAATCACCGCCTGAGCTCACAGTAACAGATTGCGTGGTATCGCCGTTGCTCCACAGGTTCCTGAAAGGTGCCGATGACGTTAATGTAACTGAACCGCCGGGGCAGAAACTTATAGGTCCTGATGCTGTTACAGTAGGCGCATTCGGTAATGGCCTTACTGTAACCACCATTGAGTTGCTTGCCGCGCTTGTACAATCGTCACTAACCGTACGAACTGTATAAACACCTGCTCGACTTACTGTTATGGAAGGCAGGGTAAGCCCGTTGTTCCAGAAATTACCCGTTGCGGCAGATGAGAAAAGGGTAACATCTTCACCGTCGCAAAGCTCCAAGGAACCCGAAGCCGTGAGAACAGGGGTTACCGGAGTTGGCTTAAGTGTTATATGTATTGGGTTGCTTACAGGCCCGGTGCAGCCATTGCCTGTGATGTACACCGTATAATCACCGGCCTCGGTTACCCTAATGTATTGGGTGGTGTCGCCGTTGCTCCAGTGGTTGCCGAAAGGTTCAGATGAACCAAGAATTGAAAACCCTCCGCTGCATACCGTGGTGCCGCCGCTGATAGACATGCCCGGTTGAGGCGGAGCCTGCCGAACTGTTACCGGTACTGCAGCGCTCGCCGCACTCGTACAACCGTTCGCAACGGCACGTACCGAATAATTGCCTGATGAGCCTATAACAATAAAGGCGCCTCTTTGCCCGTCAGACCAAATGTAATCTTCCGGCTGGTCATGCACTTCTATTTTACTTACACCCAGGCGGTGCGATATAAATATGTGCGATGAATCATACCCGGTAATTCCGTATGGAGCGATAGGCATATATGGCTGCCCTGAAAAATAAAGCGCTATGGTACTTACGTTACCATCAGGGCTCATTTTGCGAACCTTATTGGTGTTTAAATCTGCAATGTAAACGTAGCCTTTGGGTCCCATAGCCACACCGGTAGGATTATCGAAACTTGCGGTGCTGCCAAAACCATCAGTAGAGCCTATAGCTCCGCTTCCGGCTACTGTTGTAACAATGCCGTTCGAACCTATTTTCCTGATTTTATGGTTATTATAATCGCTTACGTAAATATTTCCGGCACTGTCTATGTCTAAATCCATAGGCCCGTCAAATTTTGCGGTTGCGGCAGGGCCGTCGGCAAAACCGGGGGTGGAACCGGCCAAAACTGTAATTACACCGGTTGGGCTCACCTTGCAGATTCTGCTGCGGTTCATCTCGGGCTTGTATTCGGCAACTATAATATTTCCCAACTTATCTACAGCCAGGCCGTACCCACTAATGCTGTCAAGCGGAGCGGTAAGGGTGCTCACCAGCCCCGAAGGACTTACTTTCCTTATACGGTAATTATAGGTATCTGATATGTATATAAAGCCGTCTTTATCAGTGGCAATACCATAAGGGAAATTGAATTTTGCAGCAGAGCCCTGCCCGTTGGCAGCGCCCTGGCTTCCGCCGGCGAAGTTGGTAACAGTACCGTCGGGTGTCATTTTTTTAAGCAGCTGTTGGTCTCGGTACATAATGTAGACGTTACCTGCGTTATCGGCAGCAGTGCTCCAGGCAATGTTTCCACCGGCCTGGTTGCTTATATAATGCTCAATGGTTGATGGCGGCATAGAGGCTGACAGGCCCAAATAGTTTCCGCTGCAGAAGTTAGTCGGCCCTGTTGCCGTGGCAACAGGTATTTCAGGCGTAATGCCCATACCAACAGTAACCGGTATGCTTGTTTGAGAAGTACATTCCCCCGTTACAACAAATACCGAATAACTGCCGGCTGCACTAACGGTAATGCTTTGCGTGGTGTCGCCGTTGCTCCATCGGTTGCCGTTTGGTCTGGAAGACCTGATGGTAAGCGGGCCTCCGCCGCAAATGGATGCATGGCCGGCGGGGCTTGTTGTCGGGGTTGCAAAAAAGGCCTTAACAGTAACCACAATGCTGTCGCTGGGTTCAGAAAGGCATCCGTTAACAATTGCCCTTGCATAAAAGGTACCCGGACTAAAGGTAAAAAACCTGTCGGTTAACATGCCGGTGTTCCAAAGAAAAGCATCGGCAGTGCCCGACGCAACAATTTCAACTGTGCCACCGTTGCAGAAAGTGGTGGGTCCGTTAGCAGACAGGGTTGGTTTGGCGGGTGTACCGCTGAATGCCACCACCACCGGTTCGCTGGGGTCAGATGTGCAGCCGGCGGTAACGGTTTGTACAGTGTAACTGCCCGGGGTTGCAGCTGTTATGGTTTGCGTGGTTTCACCGTTGCTCCAGATGTAGGCATCGGCTGCAACGGAAGTTGCTGTAAGCGTAACATTGCCCCCGGGGCAAAATGTTAAAGGCCCGCCTGCTGTTATAGTTGGCGCGGGACACTCGGCAGCAGTGCTTAAAACCTCTCCTTCGAAACACTGAATAAGATGCATTTCGCGCGCCGGACTTTTCTTAACCTTGCCCGAATCGCTGTTACCACCATTGCTGCGAGAATCTGCAAAAGCGCCAAAACCCTGCCCAACAAGGCACAGCATTATAATTCCGTTAAGGATGTTTAATTGTAGAAATTTTCTCATGCAGAGCCTGAAAAGATAAAGTTGAAATGTCAGTTTAAAAGAAACGGGAGAAAGAAGTGTAAATAATGGGGCTAAGGTACAAAATGTAGCATTCAGGAAACAAACCGGCCGGTCTTTTTTTCACGCTAACGGCATTCTGCAAACTGTTTAATAAACAATTGCTCAAAAAACTCCGCAAACACTATTATAAAGTCGGAAAAACATGAAACTGAAACTACCGTACAGGCTTAGTGTAATGCCGTCATTAATCTTAAAAATCAAAAACCCTGCGCTACCTGCGCCGTGGCTTTTTCTGCCCTGCCCTTGCTTTTTTTAGCTGTTTTCTTCACCTTCGACTTTGCCGATGCTTCCTGCTGATGCTTTTTCCTGCCACCCGGTCTCACAGAATTATCTGCCAATGCTGAGGCTTTTTTAGACTTAGTCTTTTTAGATAGCTTAGCAGCAATTACAGGCTTATCTTCCTTATCGGCAGCTTTATCAGCCTTATGGGTCTTCTTTTTAGAGGCCGGCTTTACCACGTTCATCATGTCGGGTGAAAGGGCGGGGGTACCTGTGGGGTACAGGGCCAGTATCATACCGGGCAGCAGGCTGTTTTCCTTCATCCGGTTCCACTTTTTCAGCTCGGCTACCTTTACCTTGGCATGGCGGGCAATCACGCTCAGGTTCTCACCGCTTTTTACTTCGTGCATTACCGGTTCAGGGAACTTCTCGAACCTTGCCGCATGCTTACCTGATGCTTCAATAAGCGAAGAATCCGGTACCGGCTTTGTTCCGAAAATAGCCGCTGTTTTTTCGTTCTTAACCGGCTTATCAGCCTTTTCTTCAGGCAGAATAGGGCTTACTTCTGAAAGCCTTGTAGGGGCAGCCTCGGGTGCATTGTCTTCAATATCGGCATCCGCCTCGGCACGCAAAATCATAGCCTCGTCGGCCGACATGCGCAGGCCGCCACCTACAGGCGCATCCGGGAAATCGGCAGCTGTAAAGGTATCGTCCATAAAGCCGCGATCAAGCATGAGGTAATAGCTGCCGAGCAGGGCGTTCAGGGCCAGCTCGCCTTTTACTTTATAACCTTCGTAGCTCAGGTGTATATTATCTGATTTAATCAGTTTATGGCTGCGCCAGTTGCTGAACTCACCCATGCGCCCGGTTACATTAAACCAGTTATAAAACGCGGCTCCTTTTTCAGCAGCTGTGGCTTCGGCAATTTGGGCATAAGCCAATACGCCGCGTACCGGCCTTACCGCCTTGCGCACTTTATACCGAACATCCTGGCTGCAGGGAATAATAAAGGATGCATTGGGTGCATACTTTTGCAGGGTATCCATGAGCATATTCATGCGGTGCGCGAATTCAGGCTTCAAATCGCGGGGGTAGAATTCGTTAATACCAACATCCATAATAATAAGATCGGGGTCAAATTCCGCAAGCTGGCGACCCAATAGCTTTTGGCGGAGAATGCTGCCGTAATCGGCCCCGTTTATGCCAACGCTGCCGTATAACACACCGCTGTTGGCGCTGCTTTCAATAAGCAGGCCGTAGCATTCAAAAAAGCTTTGTTCGGGCCGGGTTTTCACCATGCGCACTTCAATGGTATCGCCAAGGCCGCGGGGCAGGCTCAGGGTGCTGTAAAGCGCCTCTGTATCTGCACTGCACGATACAGTAAAAATGGTATCTATGCCTGAAGTGCGTACCTGCACATCGTAGCTGCCTGCCGATTTTTTGCAGTAGATTTTCAGCACATCGAAGCCGGGCTTAATTATGCCGGGCAGGAAACGGAAAGTAAAGCCGGCAGAACTGTCGGTGGTGCGCACGGCCGCGCCGTGCAGGCCAAGGCTGAGCACCGGGTCGCGGTGAATGTTGCGGCTGTATGTCCAGCGGCCGCGGTGTTTGGTGCCGTAATCATAAGCGCTGTGCGTGCCTGCTGCCGAGTAAGGGAATATAAAGCCGCGTCCGCCGGACCCGAAAATGCGTTGCAGGCCTTCGCGTACTGTACCCGGGTAAACATCGGTTTGCACGTGGCTGTCGCCTATGTGCAGTATGCGTACTTTGTGCACATCAGCATGGCTGAGGGCATCGAAAAAGGTACCGAGGGCATTAGGGCCTGTCCATTCAGGGTAGTTCAGGTTGTAATTTATAAACGGGAATTTGCGATTATAAACTATTTGGCTCCTGATATAAGAAGCGCTCCTGATGCTGTCGTTATAAACCGGTATGCCGGCAGTATGAAGGTCATTTTTACCGTTTCCGCTTACTTCAGATTTACCTTTATAAAAATAATTTAAGCCCTGGGCCAAACCCGCAAACATGAAAAAGGCAAGCAGCGTGAGCGGAATCACCTCGTGCATTACGTACCTTGTTCTTTGCATTTTTTAACGGTTTTTAAGGCCAAATTGCCCTGCATTCTATGCCCGCGAAAGCGAACCACAGCCTGCAAAGGTACTGAATTTAATATTACCCACAGCCTTTTCGGGCTAAGGCAGCTTAACAACAGCTGTAACGCATAAAGCTAAATTAAAGTATACCAAACACTTAGGTAATTTATTGGCTATATTTGCAGGCAATAAAATGCATAAACAAGCATTTCGGGCAACAGGCAGCAAACATAGTGCCTGCATGCCAAACCCGCCTGATTTATATTTATTCCTGAAAGCCTGTAATACGTGCAATACCGGGTTAAAGCGGTTTTATTCGTACATTTGCAGGTGCAAAATTCGTATATGAACAAGCCGGCACTTTCGCTGCTTGCTATGCTGTGGCTCAGCGTGGCCTGCCTTTTTTCCTTATGGTTTTTTAATGTCCGGATTTTAGCCGGCAACCCCGACGATCCGCTTTTCGAGCTTGAAATGCCGCCCGTTGCCGAGCTTTTTGCTGAACCCGGCTCAGACCCCGCAAGCGGAGGCCCCGCGCTTATGCAGGCCGCAGCCCTGCAAACCAATAAAGACGATGAGCCCGGCTTCGGAAACGGGCAGGACCCAACAGGCAGCAGCCTTGCCGCCGACAGCGCAGCCCTTGCCGACAGTTCTGCAGCTCTCATGAAAAGTGAAAACCTGTCTGACAGCGTATCTGACGGTATAGAAACCCAGGAGTTTGTTACCCGGCACCTGGCCATGGCCACCGACCAGTTAGGTGCAGATAAAGTAGACAGCAGCTCGCAGCATATTTTGCTCATAGGCGACAGCATGGCAGAATGCCTTTACTTCCCTTTCCTGAAATATGCCAAGTACAGCAGGCATAAAATCACCGGCAGGTTTTGGTATGGCAGCAATACCACCAACTGGGCAGCAAAAGACACCTTGCGCAAGGTTATCAGGAGGCACAAGCCATCTTTGGTTATGTTCTCATTGGGCGCCAACGAGCTTTTTATTCAGCACATCCGTAACCGCGAAAAGTTCCTGAAACGCATTTTGGCGCAAATGGACAGCACCCCCTATATATTCATTGGCCCACCCAACTGGAAAAAGGACACCGGCTTTAACGATATGGTGATGGACAATGTGCCCGCCGACCAGTTTTTCCTTTCGGCCAACATCAAGCTTGATCGCCGTAAAGACGGGGCTCACCCCACCATGGACGCCAGTAAAATCTGGGCCGATACCCTGGCCAACTGGATGAGCACCCGCAGCAGGTACCGCATACTAATCCGTAAAAACGCACCGCCAAAGCAGCCCGGTAAAAGCGATGAGAGCAGCGCTAAATACCGCGCCGAAATTCAGAAGCTAAAGAAGGAAAACGGCGATTTGGCCAGCATAAAAAGCAGCCTCGAAACCAAGGATAAAGATATTGCCTGGCTTCGCAAGGAGCTCCTTCGAACAAGAGCCAAAGTAGACAGCATTAAAGCTGTTAAAGAGGGCAGAAAAAAAACGGTGAGCTTGAGCAGTAACTGATTTTTTATAAATAGTTGACATTTTAAAGTGCTAACCGGTAGCTTTGTTACTTAATGCTCCTTTTATTATGTTTCAACGGTTTACACTGCTCCTCTTCATTAGCTTAGGTTTATGCCCTGCACTGCAACAGGCAAAAGCTGCATTTAAGCCTGTTAATTCAGGTGATACCAAGCCCAAAGCAGGCACAGGCTATTCTGAAAGGTTAACAAACGCCTTTGCAAATGCCCCGCTCCTTTTTATTGAGAACCGCGGACAGGTATTAAACCCGAAGGGTAAGCCCATGCCCGAAGTACTTTTTACAGCCAAATCAGGCGCGGCAGAAGTACAGGTTCTGAAAAACTGCATCAGGTATATTTTTACTAAAGTTGATAAAGGGCAGGTTGCCATTCCCGGGAACAAGAGCCTTGTAAACGCCGAAAATAACGGGACGCAGGCAGGCATGCCACTGAGCGCTGAAGATGTAAAGAACATTAAAGTGAGCACCTCAGAATTTACCCTCAGGCTTGCCGGCGCAGCTGCGAATGCATCGGTAAGTTCAGAAAAACAGAATGCCTATTATGAAAACCATTATACAGCCAACAGTAATGCAGGCATTTTAGCGCATTCTTACGAACGCATCAGGATAAGTGAAGTTTACCCGGGTATTAATTGGGTAATTGTCCCGTCCTAAAAAAAGGTTGACCGTAAAACGTTAACCTATGGGAAAAGAAC
>JAZKBN010000036.1:0-3973 GCA_040388605.1 Bacteroidota bacterium
TACAAACGACAATTCACGTGATAAGACAGCTGAAGTTCTGCTGGCCCTGCAGGCGGAAATTCCTACCCTGGTATGGTACACAAATAAAGGCCCTAATGGTTTCGGTTATGCCGTCAGGTATGGTCTTGAACGCTATTCCGGAGATTGCGTGGCAGTAATGATGGCAGACCTAAGCGATGACCCTGCTGACCTCGTAAAATATTACCGCAAAATGGTTGAGGGCGATTATGACTGTGTTTTCGGGAGCAGGTTTATGAAAGGCGGCGGTGTGTACGATTATCCTAAAATGAAATACTATATTAACAGGCTGGCCAATTTTATAGTCCGTGCAACCATGCGTATGCGCTACAACGATACCACCAATGCTTTCAAGCTTTATCGCCGCGAAACTATGGAAGGACTCAAACCATTCTTGAGTCCGCACTTTAACCTGACTCTTGAATTGCCGTTAAAAGCAATAACCCGCGGTTACTCTTATGCAGTACTTCCCAACAGCTGGACCAACCGAAAATCAGGCGAAAGCAAGCTTAAAATTAAGGAAATGGGCAGCAGGTACTTCTTCATTCTTATGTATTGCATGATTGAAAAGTATTTCAGCCAGGGTGATTTCCATAAATCGAGACATGAGAAAACCAAAGGTGTAAGCAGGTAAGTAATTGCACCGGAATATCTCAAAATTTACAAAGGCAGGCCATTGGTTTGCCTTTATTATTTTAAGCACGATACAGTCAATTTTTGTTTTTGGAATAATCGCTTCCTGCAAAGCATGTATAAAAACTATCAAAAAGAGTAAAGCCATAACCTGTTTCCGGGTTATGGCTTCTAAACTTGGCGCCTGCTGTCGAAGAGAGTTTTACAAATTGTCTGTCACCATTGACGGTCAGTGTCAGAAGCATAAAAAGGGCTCTCAGCGGCTTAATTCGCCTTCAATTAACAAAACTAAAAGTGAGATATAAAAGTAAAAAGTGTCGCCAATTCAAGTTAAACTTAGGAAAACGATGTTATGAAAGTTTTGTATAAACCTTACAGTTTTAAGTGTTGCAGCCTTGCTGTCTCTGCTTCGCCTTACTGACCATACAAATGTAGAGGGTATTTTTTAACGGTAATCACACCGAAAACAACCAATGTGCAGGATGCGTTTTCAACGGCTTAACTGCCGTTTTCAGCTATCCTGCGACAATTAAAGTTATTGTCCCAATTCGGGAATGTAACATTTGGCCGAATTTTGGCCTTTTTCGGCTATAATTGCACCCGGATTAACATTTTACCAATTGGTTTAATTCACCCTATTAAAGAAATGCATATACATACCCGGATTTGCCCGGCTTTATTAATAATTGTAATTTCAACAGCCATGTTGCAGGGTTGTAAAACGGCGCAACCCAAAGCCCCTGAGGCGGGCTACCTGCCTTCCTTCGAAAGAATAAAGGAGATTTCTTCATTTAACATACCTGTGGAAGTGCCGGTTGCCGATTTGGAACGACAGGTAAATGCGGCAGTACCGACACTTATTTTTGAAGACAACTCACTTGAAAACAATGATAACGATAACCTTATGCTTAAAGTGACTCGAAGGGCTCCGCTTAAGGTTGAAGCACAAAATGGCATATTTAATTACACCGTTCCTGTGCATATATGGGCAAAGGCCGGTTGGAAGATAGAAAAGTTCGGGGTTTCGCTCAGTAAATATGAAGACACAGATTTTGATATAGACGTAAGATTTTCCACACGGCTTGGAGCCGATGAAAATTGGAATGTAACAACAGCCACTACGGCTAACGGCTATAATTGGGTTTCGAAACCATTTCTGAATATAGGCGGGTTTAAAATCCCTATTAAGATTGTAATTGACGAGATATTGCAAAAGCAACAGCCGGTTTTAGCCCAAACTATTGACCAGGCCGCGAAAGGCAAGCTGAACCTGCGCCAATACGTAAGCACTGCATGGAAAGCCATGCAGGTGCCCATTGAGCTGAACCACAATTATAAAGTCTGGCTTAAAATAACCCCTACAGAACTGAGCTATGCACCGTTTACCTCAGGTGCCGATAAGGTTCGCACATTGGTTGGCCTGAAAGCATATACCGAAACATTTATCGGCGACGCTCCTGCCCAAGCAGCAGTATCAGAAATCCCTGTGCTTAAAACCATTAAATCCGGAAACGATAAAACTCAAATTGGCCTTATAGCAAGCCTGCCTTTCAGCGAAGCGAGCGCTATTGCCTTTAATCAGGTTAAAGGGAAAAAATATGATTTCAGCAACGGTAAGAAGCAGGTTGAAATTATGGCCCTCGAAATTTATGGGCAGAACGATAAAGTAATAGTTATGGCTGAACTCTCAGGCAGCTATAACGGTAAGATTTGGCTTCGGGGTAAACCTGTATGGGATGCAAAACTCCAAAGCCTGAAATTTGCCGAGCTTGATTTCGATCTAGATACAAAAGACAAATTATTAAAATCGGCGAACTGGCTGGCACATGGTACTATTGTTCAAAAAATTTCACCCTATTTCGATATATCGCTTGCCGGCCAAATGGCAGATGCCCGGAAAAAAATAGCAGACAACCTGGCCAACAATAAGATTAACGATAAAATTACTGTTAAAGGCAGCCTGGATGATCTTAAGCCTGACGCCATTTACATTACCCCAACCGGTTTTCAGGCCGTTATTCTTGCAACCGGTAAACTGGAAGTTTTTGTAAGCGGATTTTAAGGTTTAGATAAATGCGCAGGCATAAATTTCAAATTGTAGATAAAAACAGGAAACCCCGGTTTCCCGGGGTTTCCTGTTTTATTCAAAGCTTATAAAAACAATTAAGCCTGTTTTACAAACTCGGCAGCAGCATGCAGGGTAACAACTTCGCTAAGAAGTATGCCGCCTGTTTCATTTACCATGCTGAAATTTACGCCGAAGTCCTTACGGTTAATTTTGCCGGTTACTTCAACGCCGAAACGCTCATTACCCCAAGGGTCTTTACCGAAACCGCCCAGCTCAACATCGAGTGTCAGGGGTTTGGTAACGCCGCGTAAAGTAAGATCACCGGTTAGCTTATAGGTACCTTCGCCGGTTTTAACGGGTGAAGAACCGGTGAAAGAAAGTTTAGGGTGGTTCTCAAGGTCAAAGAAATCAGGTGATTTAAGGTGAGCATCGCGTTGATCGTTATTGGTGCTGATAGACTCAAGTTCTGCGCTGAAGGTTACACTTACACTACTGAAATCATCACCTTCAGTTTCGGCTGTTGCCTCGAAGGTTTTGAAATGACCGGTAACGGTGCTGATCATTAAGTGTTTTACTTTGAACTGTACTTCGCTGTGGGTTGGGTCAAGGACCCATTTTGTGGTAGACATTGTGAGGTTTAAGGTTATTGTGTTGTTATTGTTCTAATGGTTTATTTGAGCTCGCTTATGATTAGGTAACAAGCAATAAGCAGGTAAATTATTAATTGAATTCGTTAGCAAACACCGTCTGTGCTGCAGGTTTCCCCGCTCGCCTCCATACTGAAAGCCGGGGTTTCCTCTTCATCCAGCTTTTGAAGCACCTGTAAGAAAACTTCAGCCGGCTGTGCACCTGAAACGGCGTACTTTCTGTTAAATACAAAGAACGGAACACCTGAAATTCCAAGCTCGCGGGCTTCCGCAATCTCGGCCAGGACTTGTGCTGCGTAACTTTCAGGGTTATTAAGCTTTGCTGATTCTTCTTTTGAAAGCCCGGCTTGAACGGCAATTTCGGCCAAAGTTTCAGCATTCTGAATATTAAGTCCCTTGGTAAAGTAAGCTTCAAAGAGTTTTTCTTCCAGCTCATTACCTAAGCCCTTTTCTTCGGCTAATTTGCTCAGCCTATGGGCATCAAATGAATTGGCGGGAACGGCTTTTTCCAGATTAAACTGAAGACCTGCTGCTGCGGCGGTATCTGATACCTGGCGATTAAGCTTTGCAGCGTGTTCAAGGCTCCAGCCTTTTCTAATGGCAAGGT
>JAZKBN010000036.1:3983-14118 GCA_040388605.1 Bacteroidota bacterium
TTCATTCATGCTGCGGCCGGACTTGTAATCTCCTTCGGGGTCAAGCTGGAAGCTGCGCCAGGTTGTTTTTACTTTTTCAGCAGCTGGGAACTTTTCAAGTGCAGCCTCGTAATTCCTTTTGCCTATATAGCAAAAGGGGCACATTACATCACTCCAGATTTCAACAGTCATGTCAGTTTTACGGGCAGATTATAGTTCTTAAAATGATCAGACAATGCCATATATTCAATTAGCATGCCTCGCCCTGCGCCGTACATGTATAGAACGACAAAAGAGTAATCAATGTTTCAACATCTAATATTTATTTTTAAACAAAAGCCCTCGGCTACTCATTTTCGCTGCCCTTTTTCTTCTTTTTCCTGTGTGCAGAATAGCCCTTAAACCATTTGGCTGCCTCTAATCGCCCTTCTAAAACTGATTCCAGGGAATCCGGCATTTGCGAAAAAAAATCGAGCCCGGACTGCCTTTCTGCTTCATCTACTGTCACAGCAAAGTAATCGGGATTTTCAGCAGAGCCTTTATTGGGTATTACAAAGGCAATCATTTTAATATCAGGTTCGCGAAGGTCAAGCAGCACTTTATAGTATGCTTCCGGAATGGCTACCTTATTCTCGCTGTTAATGCCTATAAACTTATGGTTAAGCTTATCTATAAGCGGGCCTGTAACCACGTAAAGATTTTTATCTCGTTTGGCCCAATGGCGTACCTGCTCTTCCAGCTCCTTCCAAATACCACGGTTAAAGGCCGGAACCTGCGGGCTCATATTACTCATATAAAAACTTTCACTCATGGCATCAGGGCTGCGTATCATATCGCCGGCAGGGGCGAGGTGGCCGCGGTCGTAACCGGAGTGCGCATAATCCTGCGGAATGGCTGAGCCCAACTTAACTGCAGGGTCGGCATGGAACTCTTCTCCTTTGCGGCGGGCCTTGCCTTTTAAATCTTCGTCGCTTAGCTTGTATGCTACCCAAATGGCCTGCTCAAATACATTACTGTAACATAAGGTATAGGCCGTATGCCTTACAACCTGGTTGCCTTTTTCCTTACTTTCGGGGTATCCGAAACCGGGAATATTATTCAGGTAATCCCATCTGCCGGAAGCGGTTTGTCCGGCTTTCCCGGCATCATCGGCGGTCTGAAAAATCTCTTTTATCTTTTTGCCGGTTTCATCGGCAGCCTCTTTAAGCTCTTTGCGGGCATTGAATTTTTCTTTTTTGCCACCGCTTTCATGAGTAACGGAAGCACGGCCCTTACTGCCCCGCCCTACCGGGTGCCAATACCTGGATAAAAGCCAGATAGTAACTATAAAACAAAACCCGGCCAGGAATATGGCCGGGAATTTAGGAAACTTGCCGGAAGCCTTGCTTCTAGCCGGCGGTGCTGTATTACGTAGCGCCATATCAGGTTTTTTGCTTCTTCTTGCGCGCGGCAGGGAAAAGTATGTTGTTTAATATAAGCCTGTAGCCGGCAGAATTAGGGTGCAGGTTAAGATCGGTAGGCTCTTCCATAACGCGGTGCTCATAGTCTTCAGGGTCATGGCCGCCATAAAAGGTCCATGTTCCTTTACCGTATGTGCCATGAATGTAACGGGCCTCGTTAATTGACTTGGTTTCGCCCATAACTACCACATCGCTCTTAATCAGCTTTTCTTTAAATGCAGTGGTTTGGCCCATAAAACCCTTAATGTTCGATTCATGGTTTTGGGTTAGCATGGTGGGAATAGGATCCCATTTGGCGCTGTACTGGAAAAGGGTGAAGAAATCGTTTTTCTCGTTCAGGCCGCCGCGCTCATAGCTTTGATCATCAATGTTGCTGTATTCGTAAGCCATTGGGTCTTCCACAAGGCGGAAATCTTTAAAAGCAAAACATTTATCATAATTCAGGCGACGTTGTGCATTGGGATCGGCAGGGTCTCCGTCATAAACATCGTCGCAAATATCGAGGCCTTCGGCAGCCAGGGCAATATCATAGGTATCGGTTGCGCTGCACATGGCGAAAAGGAAACCGCCGCCTGAGGTAAAATCACGTATCTTTTTAACTACCGCCAATTTCATCTGCGATACTTTTTTAAAGCCATGCTTGGCAGCAACAGCTTCGTATTCCCGAACCTGGTCCTGGTACCAGGGGTAATTATGGAAAGCTGCATAAAATTTACCGTATTGCCCTGTGAAATCTTCGTGGTGCAGGTGCAGCCAATCGTATTTGGGCAGTTTGTCGTTAAGAATTTCATCGTCGAAAACCACCGTATAGGGTATTTCGGCGTATGTCATTACAAGGGTAACGGCATCGTCCCAGGGCTGCTTGGTTTTGGGGGAATAAACGGCTATGGTGGGTGGCTTTTCAAGCTTCATTACGTCCATATTCACATCAGGGGCGGCAATTTCCTGTAATATCTGCCCGGCCTGCCCGTCTGAAATCAACTCGTAACTGACACCACGCACAACCAACTCATTTTCGAATGTGGTGCTGTGCTTAAACATAAATGCTCCGCCACGATAGTTGAGCAGCCAATCTACCTCTATATCCTTTCCAAGCACCCAATAGGCTATGCCGTATGCCTTCAGGTGGTTGGTCTGGCTCTTGTCCATGGGTATGAGCAGGGTGGCGGCCCGCACCTGTGCCGAAATGCCGCATGCCAAAAGCAGGAACGACAAAACAGCGTATAATATTCGTTTTCTCATAGAACAATAACTATCATGTCAGGTAAATAAAACCTGCTCACATAACAATACGTATTAAAGCAATAATTGTTGCTCCTTTAATTACTACTGAATGCAAAAATAGCCTTAAAAGGTAAACAAGGCATTTTGCTATTCCCTGTAATTTATAAATTTTTATTAAACTTTACCCTGCAGCCTTCTGCATTACTTTTGAGCACAGCCTCAATTACAGCTATAACATGCATGCCCTCTGTTCCGGTTACAGGAGGCGCAATACCCTCCCTTACAGCTTTAAATACACCTGCAAAGTAAGGCTTGTAATCGCCGGGAATGCTCTCAACCGGCCCTTGCACATGCAGACTGTTAATTGTGGTATCAAGATGCCCGTGCTGTGCTGATGGTTCTATACCATAGGCCGGGTTGTCGGGCCGCATGCCGGCACGGAGCTGCTCTTCCTGAACATCCATACCATACTTTACAAAGCCGCCCTGCTCACCAAGCAAAATATACCTTGGGAGGTTTGCACGGACCAGTGTACCCACTTTCAGGGTAACTTTCAATGCACTGTAATGCAGTATGATTTCAAAATTATCATCAATACTGCCGCCCGTGCGTTGAATGCGAAGTTCTCCGTACACTTCATCGGGAAGGCCAAACAGTACCAGGGCCTGGTCTATCAGGTGTGAACCAAGGTTGTACAGGGCACCATGCCCAATGCCCATATTTTCGCGCCATTTACCGGTATCCACAACATTACGGAAACGATCAAAATGAGCTTCGTATTCTACAAGGCGGCCCAGCATACCTGAATCAATGAGCTTTCTTACAGTCAGAAAATCGCTGTCCCAACGGCGGTTTTGGAAAACACTTAAAACCCTGTCTTCAGATTCAGCAATTTGGATTAAAGTTTTAGCTTCTGAAACAGTTAAAGTAAAAGGTTTTTCTATAATTACATGCTTACCGGCACGCATGGCGCGTGTTGCAAATTCAACATGCAGGGTATCCGGCACATTAACAACTATCAGTTCGGGGCCCGATATATGTAAAAGGTCTTCATAATCGCGCACAGTATTTATACCCTGATATTTGGCCTCGGCATTATTGCTTGTGCGTTCAAGCACATGCGTAAGCCTGAACTGCGGACTTTGGTCTAAGAAAGGTGCATGGAAGGCCTTTCCGGAAAGTCCGTAAGAGGCAAGGCCTACTGTTACAGGCGAATCTGAAATCATCACTATGAGGTTAGCCGGATGTTGGTAAATTCCGGGCTGCTTAAAATGGCTGCTTTATTTTTATAACGCGTATCAAATCTATCAATGCCTGGTTAACATTGCCGTTCATGTTTTCGTTATAAGGCTCAAAGCTAAGTTTTAAAGGTTGTTTTCCCTTGTTCAATTTTACAAGTACCGAATTGCTCCAGCCCCAATTGCTCCACTCTCCTGTTCCCCTTTGCGGAAAAACTATAGTTCCGGCGGGTTTATCATTTGCATATAGGGTACGAATGGCGCACATATTCATGGTATTAACCGGGCCGTTACCGTTTGCATAGCGAAAATCAATGCTGTACAGGCCGTCTTCGGGTGCCTCAATTTCAATGTTTACCTCGCTTTGCTTATCTTTTGTAAGCTCTGCAAAGCCCTTGCCGCTATAGCCTTCATAAGGCAGAGCCGATTTAGAAATAAAATTCTCAGCCTCAATATATATGGCATGCTCCTTAGGGTACACAACAAGTGGCTCGGATGCAAAGCTCTCAAGCCCGTTTTTATCTATGGCTATTACCTGGTATTCCCCGTATTTGGAATCTTTTACATCTGCTGAATTTACGGTTGTTTCTGATAAAACAGTACCGGAATTTATGAGCCGGTATTTTACCGCCCCGGGCACCTTGGCCCATTTTAATTTACCCTTGTCAAATTTTACCTTGGGGGTCGGCGGGCTGAATTTATCCGGAACAAGGTTGGTGCTTCCGCCTGCGCTAATATTGCCGAGTTCAATTTTTAAGGTGTGCCGCCCGCTCAGGCCAGCTGGAATCTCGGCTTTGGAAACCTTAACATTGTCAAGGTAAACATTGCCTATTTTGTTCCCGAATCCGAAAAGCGCTATATCGAGAATGGCATTGCGGTATTTAAAATTATTCAGGCTGCGATTGCCTTTCAGCGATTCCGGCACAAAAGGGCTGAAACTAAGCCTGTCTTCATGAAAATGCATGCCAAACAGGCATTTATATACAAGGCTTATATTACCCGAGAGGCTCCAAAGCATATTGCTGCTGTTAATTTGCGTACCCGCATAATCACCGTTGCCAACCACAAAGTTCTCTTTATTGGTGAGGAACATGGCGGCGGGCCTGTAAATTGCCGCAATGCTTTCGCTCAGCGAAGTTTCGTTACCGGCCTGCGCTGCGGCCATGGCCCAATAACTTTGTACGAAAGGCCAGACCCCGCTGTTATGATATGGCGGAATACCCGGAATCTGCGGATATATGCACGGAATACCGAAATTGTTGACGGGCGTTTTAGCAACAATTTCCTTAGCTCTATCTGCATCGGCAATACCGAACAATATGCAGAGCGCTTCGCCTAATGCATCTGATTTTGGGCTTGTAATTTTGGTATGCCTGCCATAAAGAAACTGGCCGTAATAACCTTTTTCGGGCAGCCAAAAGTATTTGTTAATCCCCTTTTTAATGCCTTCGGCAATACCTGAATATTTACGTATGGCTTCGGGCTCATTGATTAACTTCGCCATTTCGGCCAGTACTATGTATGTTTGGAAATGAGCTGCGTTAGTACCCAGGCATTGGCTTTCAAATATATCGGCGCTTTGCATCCAAAGCGGGTAAGTTTGCTCCCGCCAGTCGAGGAACGAAGATTCGCCTCTGAAAAGACCGGTAGCTGGATCAGGCAATATATGCAGATCATCTTCAGCCGATGCTTTTATGATCTTATAAGCTTGGGCCAGCCATTCCCTGTCGCCTGTAACTTTGTACACTTCCCATGCGGCAACCGCCCAAATCATACGGTCAGAAGATACGGGGTAAGAACCGCCTGTACCTGTATCCTGAATTATTTTACCGTCTTTATTTACCTTTTTAAGCAGGCTTATTATGGCTACACGCGGTTGCAATGCAGCCATGCTGAGTATAATTGAATAGCTGATATCGCGGGTCCAGACGCCTGCCCATTCTTTCCCGGTGCGGAAGGTGCTGTCAGGTTCAATAGCCTGCACCATTTCATCGAGCGACATATTATAAATGGCATCTGAAATAAGGTAGTCTGACTTATAAGCCGGGTAGAATGAAATATCATGCCGGGGCTTCCATACCGGGAGGGTCGATTTTTCATTTTTGACGGCATTCATGTTCAGGGTAACTGAATAGATGCCATCTCCGGCAGCATCTTTCAACTCAAGCTCTTTGTGCGAAGCCAGGTTATCGAAATCCCAGACAAGTGGTGCGGTGCCTCCGGCTACAAAAACACCCCTGAAATCATCCTTTAGCAACTTAGATCCATCATACAAAGTATAATACCCGTCGGCATTAAATGCACTGAAGACATGGCGCATATCCAGTTTAATTGTGAGCCTGGTACCGGGTTTAATGCCTGCGCCTTCCGGTATAGTGCGGGTATCTGTGTACTGTTTACCGAAGGTAATCAGCGGCGTTTCAAGCCCTGCATTTCCTTTAAGTGGCAGGCAGTTGAAATGATGGTCGGTAAATGGCTTCATCTCATTGTCGCGGCCGTTTATGCTGAATTTAAAGCTTATTGCCGGGCTTATGAGATTTGTTTGAGGGCTTACATAATCAGAAACCATTTCGGTTGCAGACAGGGCCTTTGCAGTGAATCCTCCCTGTATTACCCTGTCAGTTAAAATTTTATAGCCTTTTGCCTGCCAAATTAAGGCTGAAGCCCCGGTGTTTTTTGTATTCTGAGCCATCACTGTTTTATTTAATCCGCGACACAAAATCGTGCCGGTAAAAAGGCAAACAAGGGTTAAATTATTGTACCAATTCATAAGTGTTAAAGCTGAAGCCGCATGCTATTTAGCTTATAAAATTTACAACCTTTGCCCAAAGTCAAACTTTACCGGAAATATTTTTAATAAATTTTAATGTTGCTTCTGCTTTCGAAATTCCAGGTTCAACATCAAAAAACGGAGGAATACCATACGTAATAAGCATAGGTACATTAATTTAAAAATGAAATATGTTAAATTATCACGAAAAAGGACCTTTACAATGCAGCAAAAACAATAAATACAAATTTCATGCTTTGTTGTTTTCCAAGAATGATTTTAACATAATTTATTACGGCTATTATTGGCTATTTTCCAAATTTGTGAACATCAGTATTCTTGCTGAACTTGTATATGCATTTACTGCTAAAAAAACAGATAAGTGCCCTTAGCCCTGTAATGCCTGGTCAAATTTTAATTGCAGAAACAGCATTAACACAAGGCTAATAATTTAAGGCAAACTGAATTACAACCCAGATTAGTAACCCCGGATACAATTTCTTAAAACACCCAACCGGCGCATACGACAGAATAACATGGCAGCAAAGATTCCTGAAATTGGCTACAAAGATATTTTTAATAATACGCCTACAGCCATACTTATACTTGGAACTGATGCGCCAAGGTACAGCATTCTTGATGTAAATGATGCCTACCTTACATCTACCAATACCACAAGGGAAAGCCTTATTGGGCAATCGGTTTTCGGCGCCTTTCCGGGAAACCCAACAGATGAAGTATCTAAAAATATTGAGCGGACTATTTGGTCTTTTGAACAGGCTATAAGCACCAAAAAGACACATACCATGAGCAATTACCGCTATGATATCCCCATTCGCGGTACCGGGCAATTTGAAGAACGCTACTGGACTACAAGCAATACACCCATTTTAGATGAAAGCGGCGAGGTGCTGTATTTAATACACTCACCCAATAACGTAACTGAAATTTATAAGCTGGCACAGAGGGAACAGGCAGGTATAAATGCCCTTAAAGAGCAGCGCAGGCAATTGTATTCAACCTTTATGCAGGCCCCGGTCGGAATTGCTATTTTCAGGGGCCCTGAATACATAGTTGACCTCATTAACCCTCCCCTTCTCGAAATTTATAACCAAACCGAGGAGCAAATGCTCGGCAAACCGGTTTTTGATGTGTTAAGCGCGGCAAGGGGCCTTGGTTTTGAAGAATTGCTTGATGATGTAAGGTTAACCGGTAAATCTTTCCGTGGAAATGATTTGCCTGCACCACTGGTTAGAAACGGAATTCTTGAAACGGTTTACCTTGATTTTGTTTACGAGCCTTTGCGTGAAAGCGATGGCAGCATCAGCGGTGTAATTGCCGTTGCCACAGAAGTAACAGAACAGGTTAATGCAAAGTTAAGGCTTGAAGAAGCTGAAGAAAGAGCCCGCCTTGCTGTAGATGCAGTAGGTCTCGGTACATTTGATCTTGATCTTTTAACTGGTGAAATGATTACTTCAAACGCATTTGCCAATATTTTCGGATTCGAGAAACCGGTACCGAGGAGGGAATATGTACGCGTCTTTCATCCCGATGATTTAGAAATAAGGGACAATGCCCACAGCGAAGCCATTGAAAAGGGCAATATATTTTACGAAGCGCGGGTAATTTGGCCCGACAGCAGCATTCATTGGGCCCGAATAGAAGGTAAGGTTTATTATAACCAGGGTGGCAAAGCATACCGGATTTTAGGTACCCTGCTTGATATCACCGAGCAAAAACTGGCCAAAGAAGAGCAGCTGAAGCTTATTAAACTGCTTGCTGACAGTGAACTGCTGCTCAGGAATATAACTACTGCTGCACCCACCGGGCTTTGGATGTCTGACGAAACCGGTCAAATAATTTATGCCAACCAAACATGGTTAAACTGGACCGGGCAACCAAATGATGTTAGCTATGGCGAAGGCTGGATGAATGTAGTTCATGCCGATGACAGGGAGAAGCTTTATGCAAAAATTCAGAAAGACCTGGGCTCATTAAGCCTCTTCGAGGCTGAGTTCAGAATTCACCATTCCGACGGCACCATACATTGGTGCGTTGCGAACGGTAAGCCGCAGTTTAATACCGAAGGCGTTTACACCGGCTACATTGGCGCCTGCATTGATATAACAGAGCAAAAACACCTGCAGCAGCAAAAAGATGATTTCATAGGTATAGCAAGCCATGAACTAAAAACCCCGGTTACCAGTATTAAAGCTTATACCCAGGTTCTGGAACGTATGCTCATTAAAAAGGGCGATATTCAGGAAGCAGGTATGCTTAATCGTATGGACAGGCAATTGAGCCGACTGACCGGCCTCATAGGAGATTTGCTTGATGTTACCAAAATTAACTCGGGTAAGCTCCAATTTAACAACCATGATTTCGACTTTAACAGCCTGGTATCTGAAATGGTTGAAGATTTGCAGCGTACTACAGAGAAGCATGTTTTAATTGAAGAGCTTAACACTACCGGAACAGTACATGGCGATAAAGACAGAATAGGGCAGGTAATTACCAACCTGATAACCAATGCCATAAAGTATTCACCTCAAGCCGATAAAATAATTATCAGGACCAGCGTTAAAAATAATGAAGCCTCGCTTTGCGTACAGGATTTTGGCATAGGCATTTCAAAATCTCATCTTGAAAAGGTTTTTGAGCAATTTTACCGCGTAAGCGGAGATATGCAACATACATTCCCCGGCCTGGGTCTTGGCCTCTATATTTCTTCTGAAATAATTAAAAGAGAAGGCGGAAAAATTTGGGTGAACAGCGCGGAAGGCGAAGGTTCAACTTTCTGCTTTGCCCTGCCGCTTGTTAATGTATCTGCAGATTAAATTGCGGTATATAGCTATAGCTGCACCAAATCAATAATTCAGAATTACCGACATACTACTAATGAATAAATCAAAAAAAATACTAATTGCCGACGATGACCCGGGCATTTTAGATGCTGTCGGCATTATGCTGGAGTTTGAAGGTTACGAAGTAAAAACAACATCAGACGGTGCAGAGCTGCTTAACCTTGAAGCCGAGCTGCCGGATCTGTTGCTGTTAGATATATGGATGTCGGGCACAGATGGCAGAGATGTATGCAGGCATCTCAAGCAAAAGGAAAAAACAGAAAAACTGCCAATCGTTTTAATATCAGCCAGCCGCGATATTGAAAAATCGGCCAAGCTTGCCGGTGCAAACGATTTTCTATCGAAACCGTTTGATATAGCAGATTTACTGCAAATTATTAACAGGCAAATAGGGGGCGCCAATTCCTGATTTTTACTTCTGAAGCTGTTACGTTCTGAATACCAACACACATTAAACCAAGGCGTATGTATGGCTTGAGGCAATAACCATAGCTGCTGCCCTTTCGTTTCCGTAAATAAGCTCCATTACCGATTTTGTGTACTGCTCAAGGCTAAATGTTGTATTCACTAAATGTGCAGCAGCAATGCCCATTTTTTTAC
>JAZKBN010000036.1:14128-41771 GCA_040388605.1 Bacteroidota bacterium
TTTTTTACGTTCGCCTTTGCCTAATGAGGCTATTTTATTTAGCGTATCTAATATTTCGTCTCCTGATGAGGCATCGAATGAAAAACCGGTTTCAGGCCTGATGAAATCGTCCATACAGCCGGTTTGGTTAGATACAGCAATGGGCAGCCCGGCCGCCATGGCTTCATTTACAACCAAGCCCCAGGACTCGGGGAGACTGGGTAAAATAAAGAAATCAGAAGAGGCAAAAAGGTTTGGCATTTGCTCATAGCTGAGCCACTTTGTAACAGTAATGCCGGGTATTTTTGATGCCGCCCTTTCAAGCTCTTCTTTCATTGGCCCCCCGCCTACAATTTTAAGCTCCCAGTTGCCGGCTAAGCCTGATTTTCCGAATGCTTCAATTAATGGAAGCAGGTTTTTATGGCCCCTGAAACGCGCCACACAAAGCAAAACAGGTTTAGCCTGCTCAGATCGTGTACCTGAAGCAAAATGCCTGTTATCAACAACGCTGTAAGGCATCCTAATCATTTGTGCAGGTAGCTTTACTTTGTAAAGATAATGGTTCATTACCCTGCTGCCGGCCATAAGAACGCCCTTAAACATGGTTCTGAAATAAGTACCTAAAATAATATGGTAGAGTTTGTTTGTGCGCCACCAAACCTCAAGGCTTAAAAATGCTTTTATGCCCATCAGCTTACAGGCCAAAACAAAAAACAGGTAACCTTTGCTTCCGTATCCGCCGAAAAAGACTGAAGTAACTTTCTCAGCACGTACTAATTTTATAAAATTAACCACACGATTATAAATGTCGCGTTGGCTTACAGGCAGTTTTGAGAGCACATAATGCCCGGGGCGCTCAGGATTTTCCCATTCATAGAGAATATCCTGCGCGCCAACATCGGCGGTAATTACAGTTCCTTTACCATTTACCTGCTCAACAGCTTTGGCACGGGCACGGTGGTAATCACCGAGGTTGTCCCAAACCATCAGAATTTTTTCGGTTTTCATATTTAATAAAACAGGCGTGGCTTAATAAACGTTCCTGTTTGCCTTGCGGCCGAAAATTGTAAGCAGGATAATTTTAAGGTCGAGTAAGATGCTCCAGTTCTCGAAATACCAAATATCATACTTGGTACGTTGCAGGCGGTGCTCCATGGTATCCATAGTACCGCGGTAACCGTTTACCTGCGCCCAACCTGAAATGCCCGGCTTGAAATATGAGCGAAGCATATAATCTTTTATATTCTTCTTCATTTCATCGTTAAGCCAGGTGCGGTGCGGGCGCGGACCCACAATGCTCATATCGCCGATTAGTACATTTATAAACTGTGGCAACTCATCAATACTAAGCTTACGGATAATTGCACCTACACGCGTAATCCTGGGATCGTCTTTAGTAGTTGAAAGGGTTTCGTTTGCACCAACTTTCTGAACCACCATTGACCTGAACTTGAACATACGGAAGCGTTTGCCGTTTACCCCAATTCTGACCGGGCAGTAAAATACCGGACCACGACTGTCAATCATAATTGCTAAAGCAATTATGGGGAAGAAGGGCAACAGCATCAGTAATGCCATTGATGAAAATATAATATCGAAGAGGCGTTTGCTGAAGGCGTTGAATGTTAAATCAAGGTCGTAATTGCGCAGCTTGAACAACACCAGCTGGCCCAATTCCTCAAGGCTGAGAACGGTTGGCGTTACATAAAACAAATCGGCCACCAGGCGAATTCGCGTACCGAAACGATCTATTACCGATATAGCATTCACAATTTCGTCCTGCATGGTTGCCGGGAGCGTTATAAACACTTCGTCGTATTGCTGTTTATCAAGAATGCTGTCAAGATCATCGAATCCGCCCAAAACAGGACTAAGATTGAGGTCCTTATCGGGATTATCATCCACAAAACCTTCTACAACGTATCCAAGGAAAAGGTTTTTTGAAATATAATCAAAGGCCTTTGCGGCAGTTGGCCCCGCTCCTATAATCAGGATACGGCGCTGGAAACGCTTTTGGCTGCGCCATCTTTTTAGCAGCTTCAAATAAATCTGTCCGAAAACTAATCTGACAGCAAAGAAGCCGCTTATGGTTCCAAAAATCAGGAACCTTGAAAAGTAGCCCACCTTTGTTACATAAATAAGCGTGGAAATAAGCCCGAACATAAGCAGCGCGCTGCTTATATCGGTAAAGAAACTCTCACCTAAACGTTCATGTATTTTATTATCTTTCTTCCGGCGGATAAAATAGGTATCTGCTAAAAAACCGACATACAGGAATAGGAGCATCAGCCGATTATTGTCGGAAAAACTGACCCCGTACCCCCTTTTAATAGTTAATACAATGAAGAATGTGAGGTTGAGTAATAGGAATTCAATGAAAACAGAGAGTGCGAAATACTTTTTCATACAATACTAAATATTCGAAGTCCTGCGAATTAAGTCTAAGGTTTCTGACTGAAACATGCTGCTATTGGCGAATTGCAACATGCTAAACAGATAAGCACAAATTATGCTGCATTGGTCTGATTAACTCAAACCGGCAATAAATGGCAAGAAAACCGGGTATGCCTTATTGCGTATGCTCATTCCCGATTACCTGAATCGGAATAAATTTTTAACTTTTGTCCATATTGGAATTTTGGTTTCGGCAAAGTAACCACTTCCGTAAGTGTAAGACGAGCTGTAGCCGTAGCCTCCATAGCCGTAAGCGCTGTTGCCGTGAGCATCGTTAATTATGGTACTGAACTTAATATCCTGCAGCTTATCCTGTTTTTCTTTAAGCTCCCTAATAAGCACCAGACCTGTATAGTCCTGGCGAACAACTATCAGGTTTATATCGGTTTGCTCCATAAGAGAATACGCATCTGCAACCAGACCTATCGGCGGAGTATCGAAAACAACGTAATCATACTTTTTATGCAGATCTGAAATCAACACTGAAATACGATCCTGGGTAAGCAAATCGGCAGGGTTGGGAGATAAGGGGCCGGCAGCAATTAAATCAAGATTTGGAATCGGGGTGCGCTGAATAACTTCTTCAAGTTCTTTTTTACCAATCAGGTAATGCGAAAGCCCTGTCTGATTACTGAGGTTCAACATTTTATGCATTTTACTGCGTCGCATGTCGGCATCAATAACCACTACCCTTTTATTCGACATAGCTAAAACGGTAGCCACGGCCAATGAACAAAAGCTTTTGCCTTCACCCGGAATTGATGATGTTACCAGCAAGGTTTTAAGCTCTTTTCCCTGCAGAACAAAATTCATGTTTACCCTTATACCCCTTATAGCTTCAGCCAGTGCCGACCTGGGGTTATTGGCTAATTCACCAATAAGCGCTTCCTGCTCACCATGGAAATTGGGTATGTAACCAAGGAACGGGCTCTTATCGAGAATCAGCAAATCTTCTCTTGACTTAACTTTATCGTTAAGAAGTTCAGAGCCCAGAACCAGCAGGAAGGTGAATGCAAAACCACCTAACAGGCCAATAGCAAAATTTATAAGCTTTTTGGGGCTCTTTGGTTTCGGCGAGGCAAGGCGGGCAAATTCAACAAGCTCAATATCGGGCTGGTTAGATGATCGTGTAATTTCCGCCTCGGCCTTTTTTTCCATCAGCAGCAGGTAAAGGCTCTCGCTGAGGTCATAAACGCGCTTTATATTAACAAGCTTACGTTCTGAGCTTGGCAGTTTTTTAGCCTGCCTCATGGCTGTATCAAATTGCCTGTCTATTTCAGAAATTGCAATTTGGTTATTTCGCTCAATATTGTCAACGTTTTGGCGCAATGTGCGACGCAATGTGTTAATTTTATCTTCAACCTGCTGTATTAACCTTATAATAAGCTGGTTACGCCCCTGTTGCTCGCGCAATAATGTGCTGCGCTCCAATTGCAGGCTCATCAGGTCAATCGTCATTTGATTGAGGTAATTATCTTCAACACCAAATGCCCCGGGGGCAATCAGGCGGCTGCTGTCTGCCGGGTTTGCAAGGGCTTTACGCAGGTATCCAAAATACTTTTGCTTCAGTTCAAGCTGCGCCTTTTGGGTGTTCAAATCATTCATACGGGTATAAACCGCCTGGGCCTCAGAGCCGAGATCTGAAACCATATTACCAGATTTAAAACGCTCTAAAGCTGCTTCAATATTGGTCAGGGTATCTTTAATACCTGTAAGCTCTGTGCGAATAAAGTTGATTGTATTTATGGCGACCTGGTTTTTCTCATTCAGGTTCTTTGTAACCATAACGTTCATCATGGTGTTGATAAAGTCTATATCTTTATCAGGCACCTTGCTGTCCATTTCAACAACCAGTATAGAACTTTCCTCGGTTTCGAGTGAAACCTTCAGGTTTTCGTAGTAATCATATATTAACTCCTGCGGATCAACCAGGGTAAATCTGTAGTTTTCATCAAAAACATTCAGCAGATATCCGCTTACACCCGACCATTGTAAATGGATTATACAATCGCCCAAAACAATAGGCTCACCAATACGAAACTCTGTTTTTTGAAGATTCAGGTATGGGTGTTTCTTATTAAATGAAAGCTTAAACTTATCCTGGTCAATAAAATCGACGTTGAAAGCAAAGCCAAACGGGATGTCTGTTCCCTTTTGGTCAATTAGCACTTTATAGGGGCTTTGCTTATATTCTTCAAGATTCTTTAATGTGCCAACCCTGATGTATTGTACAGCAAACTCAGGCAAAGAATCTATGGTATGCCGCAAAACCGGGAAAGATTTTATGACAATCATTTGGTTAGCCACCTTCTCTTTTTGCCCGAACATACCGCTGCCAAACAGCATTTCAGTAGGGTCGGGCGCGGCGCTTTCAACTAAAACGCTGCCTTTAACGGCAAATGTGGGTAGGCTGTAACGGTTTACAAGGTAAGCACACACTAAGCCCGCCAACATCGTAATAAAAAAGAAAGGCCATGCACGAAGCATACGAGCCGCAATTTGCGAGAAATCTCTTTCCTCCTGCTTGGTTCCGGATGTAGTAATTTCCTGTCCTGCCATTTTTCTATCTGCTCAGGTTTATCAACACCGATGTAACAACTGCCAAAGCGGAAAGCAACTCAATAAACGTTTGCGAACCCCTGCCCGCAAATTTTTTGCTTTTTAAAGGCGCAATCATTACCACATCATTCGGGTGCAGGTAGAACCTTTCCGATTTAAGCATGTTTTCGTTTGTAAGATCCAAGTAAAAAATTTCAGACTTACCGTTTTCTGTCCTTAAGATCTTCACCCTGTCGCGTTCTGCAAAATCAGTACAATCGCCGGCAATACCTATGGCTTCCAATACGTTAATCCGTGTTGTATAAACAGGAAAACGGCCGGCATTACGAACCTCGCCTAAAATTGTAACATTGAAATTCATCAGGAAAACCCGCACTGAAGGCAATGAATAGCTTTCAGTGGCTATTTTATTTATTTTTCGCTGAGCCTGGTCTATGGTAAGGCCACGCACTTCAATTTCACCCAAAGTAGGAATATCTACCATTCCCCGGGAATCAATGGGCAAACCTGTCAGGTAAGGGTGCATTATCTGCGTCCTTGAGCTGTTTGTAATTTCAATTGGATCGGCAGAAAGCCTGTCTATTGTAGGGAGCTTACTTATCTGGATGGAAAGAATATCCTCAGACTGCAGTTTATATTCAAGGTAAATAGCAGGTACCGTAATTGTATTCTGGTAGTCCTGTGGTTTCTCTTTGCTTTTGTCTTGCAGGTAAACAATTTTTTTGTTCGGTATACAGCTGAATATAGCCGTCGACAAAAACAGGAAAATGAAAAGGTATCGGAAGTATTTGGTCATTTATGATCCATTATCGGGTAGCCGTGACACGGGTAAACAGTGCAACCAAAATGGCTGCCAATGTTTGTGTTTGTCGGAAAAGAATGGCTGTGAGTATGGACCGCAAAACAGCGATCTTGTATACAAAATTAAGCATTTTTGCCGAGAATAGGAAGGGGCAAAGGTTAAAATATTAAGAATGATTCTATTTTATCCCTATAAATTCAGGCCGCTGCCGGCAATTCTCCATTTCATTTTATTATACGGTTAAATGCAAGGAAAAGCGGCAGGTATTCAAACAGAAAGGGGTTGCCTTTGCA
The DNA here is from genome assembly GCA_040388605.1 of Bacteroidota bacterium. Taxonomy (GTDB): domain Bacteria; phylum Bacteroidota; class Bacteroidia; order Cytophagales; family Flexibacteraceae; genus JAZKBN01. The sequence goes on from JAZKBN010000036.1 coordinate 20,216, forward strand.
GGCAACCCCTTTCATATTTAATAGGCAAACCGAATTAGTTTTGAACAATGCGGAACTCAAGACGGCGGTTTTGAGCCCTGCCTTCAACAGTTTCGTTGCTGTAACGTGGTTGGCTTTCGCCGAAACCTTTAGTCAGAACCCTGTCAGAAGAAATACCTTTTTCTTTCAGGTATTCAACAGCAAGGCCACAACGCATTTTAGAAGTTTCCATGTTTACTTCATCAGTTCCTGCGTTATCTGTGTGTCCTTCAACAACCAGTTTCAGGGCAGGATATTTGCTCATCAGGTCAGCAATTTTGTCGAGCTCATTACGGTCATGGGCGCTTAAATCAATAGCGTTGAAAGTATAGTGAGGCTCAGCAATTACAATATTGCGTTCTTCGGCTGTTAGGGTAACTTTCTTGCCGTCGGCACCTGTAACTGTTACAGTTTCAGTAGTGCGGGGGTCAAGCAGTTTGCTTTCAGGCACTGTTGCATCAGGAGCATTTTTAGATTCAGCAGCTACTTCAGCAGCTTTGGCAGTGTTGTGATACACATCGGCACCAGCTTTAGCTTTTGATGCTTTGGCTGCCTTTTTCACTTTAGGCTGGTTTTTAACCTTCGCGGGTTTTGCAGGGGCAGGAGCAGGCTCAGGCTTAACTTCCGGTGCAGGTGCGGGGGTTGGCGCAGGAGCAGGAGTTGGTGCGGGAGCAGGAACCGGTGCAGGTGTAGGCTCAGGGGTAGGAACCGGTGCAGGAGTAGGAACAGGCTCAACCGGTTTCGGCTTTTCAACTACAGGCGGTGCAGGAAGAGGTTTAGGCTCAACCTTTTTCTTAACCGCGAAAGAGTACTGGAGACGAACCATTGCAGATCCATATCCATCGTTCAGATTACCTTTGGCAGGGTTGAAAGTCCCGGCCTTATCTGCAGACTGCTTGCTGTTAAAATAAGCAACACCGGCTGCGTTAAGTTTGCTTGCATCAGGATCCTGGTCGCCAATACCATCAAAATAATCAGTAAAGGTATAACGCAGGTTGCCTTCAAGAGCAACATTTATATTGTTGTTCACACGGAACAGGAAACCAATACCAAATGGAATGGTTGCTGCCGTTTTAGATGGCGCTGAATTGTAGAATGTAGTATAATCTACATCAGTATCAGCTGTTTTTGGGGTGAATGATGTAAAGCCGAAACCAAGAACCGCGTATGGAACGAAGAATTGATTAGGCTTATCATCGGCACGGCCGTAAAACACACCCGATATGCTTGCATCGAAGTTGGTGGTTTTAAAGCCAAGCGGGGTAACGCGACCACGACCTTTAGTGTAATCGCCCGGCTCAGTACCTTTGGTGTTGAGCAGGCCCAGGTCAGCACGAATACCGATGTCGTTTACGACAGCGTATTCAACACCAACATTAAAGGCAGTACCCAGCTTATAGTCTCCAAGCCTGGTTTTTTTAACCATTTCACCGGCATAACCGGAAACCCCAATGCCTATATTGTATTTAAGCTTTGAGGAGGTTTGCACAGGAGAGTTGAGATCCTGCGCAATCAGGGGTGCCGTTGTGCCAAAAGCCAACGCCGCAGCCACCATTGATTTAAATAACTTATTTGTAAATACGTGCTTCATTGAGATTTTGTTTCCGTTTACAGTGAGGGCAAATTTAGGGGTTTATTTAATTTTACAGCAATGCGAGCATGTAAAACTTCATAAAGTTTTTGAATAATACCTTGCGCCGGGTCCGCAGGTAAATTCTGACTTTGAATATTGATAATCAATATAGTACATATCACGACCAAATTCCATGCCGATACCTGTATTTGATTATAGTAATTATGTATTTTATTTGAACGGGATTTTAAACAATTTTTTCAGCGTTAAATACAATACAGCTTTGGCGGTCAGCAGGTATTTACCGCCTAATCTTCCCGGCTCCTGAGCAAGGCGCCAGAGCCAGCGCATGCCAATTTTTTTCACCCATTCGGGACTCATTTTGCGGGTTCCTGCCAAATAATCAAACACGCCGCCTACCCCGAGCATTAAGCTCCCCTCAAAAGATTCACTAAATGAATCCATTAATATATCCTGTTTCGGGCTGCTGATTCCTACCCATATTAAATCAGGTTTTAAGGCTTTTATAGCTTCTGCCTGTGCCCGCAGCAATGTATTATTTGTGATTTCACTTTCCGTTACAACAGGCGGAGAAAAAAAGCCGGAAATTTTTGCTTCGGGAAATTCTGCTTTTAGCTTTGAAGAAATTAATTCTAAAGCACCGGGAGATGCTCCCCAAAAAACATGCTTTAAATTACTGTCTAATAATGCTAAAATCAGCTTATAACCTGAAACTGTGGTTACATGCTTATGCCCGTCGAGCTTAGCGAAGATTTGAAGTGGCTTGCCATCAGGCAATGTGAGCAATGAATTGTTTAAAATCCTGCATAGATTTTCGTCTTTTTCAGCGCGGGCAATTACATAAGTATCCGGCAGACAAATATAACCTGACGTGTTATAGCTGTAATTTTTAAGGAAATCAATAACCTGTTTCAAAGAAACTGCAGATACCTTAACCCTGCCTATATTAAATCTTTCCATCACAGGCTCTTAAGCTGTTTCAGTTAAATATCTTATGAACTTTGCAGGGTTACCTGCCCAAATTTCATTGGCCGGAATATTTTTAGTCACTACGCTGCCGGCTCCTATTACTGAATTTTCGCCAACAGTTACCCCTTTTAAAATATAGCAGCCCGAACCAATAAATGCGTTTCGCTCTATGCTGATTGGCTTGCTTTTATAATTCTGATCAGGCGTTAGTAAGCGCTGAGCAGGATCTATGGGATGAAAATCTGTATCCCAAATTTTACAGCTGCCTCCAATCATCACATTATCTGCTATACTGATGCCGGCGCGACAAACAATAGCAGAATTGCTCATTGAAACATTATTGCCTATTTCCAATAAAGCGCCCGGCCCAATACGGATAAGCATTTTTGTATCGCCGCCAATGGGGTTACCATACCTGCCTGAAATTATTTGCAGGTTATTGCCAAATCGTAACTTACCGTTTTTGTTATGTATATGCACCGCGCCATGAAAACTATATGTACCGTGTTCAGCTTTGGCAAGCGCTAATGTAATTGCATTGCCAATGATTGCAGGCAGGCTAAAAACATACTTAATAATTTTTTTCATACCCCAAATTATACGTTTTGACCTTTTACTGCCCTGCCCCGAGCGCTTATTTCCATTAACAGGTTTTTCAGATTATTCTCAAAAGAAGGAAGTGTGTACAGGTTTTCGTAACGCTTCCGCCCTTCGGCCTGTAAACTGCGCATAAGTTCAGAATTGCCAATCAGCAGGCTTAAGGCTAAAGAAAGGTCTTCAATATCTGCCGGAATGGTGAGCAGGCCGGCTTTGCCTTCAGCTAATATTTCAGGAATAGCTGCCCATCTGTTGGCTATTACAGCTATGCCGTTTTGCATGGCTTCAAGCAGCACAAGCGGGAATGCCTCGTTATTATAACGGGTAGGAAAAACAAAAACATCAGCATTAACAAGCATTTTTGCCTTTTCTTCTCCATACATACCGCCATGTAGTTTTACAACCTGCTCAAGACCTAACTCTGACAGCAGGTTTTGGGCGCGCTCAATTGATACATCTTTTGGCTGACCAATAATATCGGCTTCAAATACAAGGCCTTTGGAGTTTATTATTCCAAGAGCACGAATAAAATCTATAACACCTTTGCATTCTATTAGATTGGAAAGGAACAGTAATCGTGGAACTTTATTTACAGGTTTACGCCCCAATATTCCGTTACCTGCAAAATCAGGCACGCCATTGGGCATTACATGAATTTTGCCTTTGTGCACACCTTCCAAATCATCGGCCACCTGCGATGAAAGGCATATAACATCGGTACCCCGAAAAACAAACCTGCATATTACGCCGGCCAGTGCATTTTTACCGGCAGTTTCGGCAAAGCCCCTGGCGTGCAGGTGGTAAACTATTGGTACCCCGAATAACTTAATCATCGCAACCATTGCCGCATCTTTATAAAATGCCGCACCGCGTGAAGACAAGGCAAAATATACCAATTGCGGCCTGAAGCTGTAAAGCAAGCCAAGTAATTGCCAAACAAAGCCAAACCAAATAAAAATTTTACCTGCATAAATCTTCCCTATATCATCTACTGATTTAGAAAAGCGCATGGGTAAAATGCGGCTGTTAAATGAAGTTTGCAGCAGTACACTGTCTGCCACCTGCTTGTTCATCATAGATGAGCCATGCAATGGGGGCGGAACCTTTAACACATAAAGCAATCTTGCTTTATGGCCCTGATGTACCTGCTCTGCAGTGTTTTGGCTGATGTTTAAACTTTGTTCGGCCATCTCAGAAGTGTTTTTTATTAAAAAAGTATGCCTTGAATTTCCCGGCCACAGCAATAGCTATACCTAAGGGCAAAACCCTTTTATCACCATGCCGTAAAACCATTCTAAGGGCAGTGCCCAAATGCAGGCTTGAATATGGGTTGAACAATGATTTAAGGAAAACCTTAAAAGGGTATTTAATATAAGAAGCGCCCACCCCGGTTAAATCTATATGGCTGTAAACCCGGGCATCAAGGCTTATGAATACTTTGAAGCCCTTTTTTAATGCACGCAGGCAAAAATCATCATCAGATGCATACTGAACAAAAACCTCATCGAGGTAATTGAGGGCTTTCAGTATTGTAAAGGGAACCAATGTTCCGCGGCCGGGTAATGATTCGCTGGGCCTGATGCCGGTGAATGAGGCTGCATCGTAATCAGAAAAAAACGGAACGTAGTTAATTGATTTAAAACGCCACCTAATAATTTTCCGGGTTCCGGCAAAATACACTTTCTGAGGATTGCCTGTAGTAAGCGTGGCAGAGCCCATAATGCTGTTTTCAGAATCTACTGAAAGCAGGGCTTCATACAGGGTTTGTATGTAATTAGGCTCAACTTCAAGATCGTCGTTTAAGATTAGCCCGAAATCGGGTGCGAGTTGCTTATCGGCATATTTAAAGCCTTCGTTTACGCTGCGTGTGAACCACCAATTGCCGTTGCCGGCAATTTTATGCACACAGGGATATTTATCTGCAAGCAGCTCCCAGGTGCCATCGGTTTTACCGTCAACAACAACTATAATTTCAAGCTTAACACTTTGTAACACCTGGGCTAAAAGCTGGCTGCACAGGGTATCAACACAGGCTTTGCGTTTAAATGTAGGTATAACAACCGCTATAACTTTATTGCTCGGTAGGGGCATACAGGGTTTAGAGATTATTTGGGTCGGGCAATGTAATACACCTGGAAGCTCAAGAATAAGGGCGTAAACAAAACCGGGTTAGAAAACCCGATTACAACAACAATCACGGGAATCAGCCATACCCCGTAAGTATTGTAAACACTGCCGTACCTGTTAAATGAACGGGAGATGTTAAATATGAACAGCACCATTCCCAATATTCCGAATTTAACGAGGTAATCGCTCAGGCCGTTTGTTTTTTCATACGTCAGGAGCTTACCCTGTGTACGTTCTTCATATTGGAACCCGGTACCGAAAACCGGGTCGTCGCTGAGGTCTTTAAGATCTATAACCAATGAGCCGAAACGCCCCAGGCTGCGTGATTTATAGCCTAAGCTGAAGTACTTCTTCTCATTCACCATAATATCATCGCGGGTATTAAACTGGTGCTCAATTTTTTCGCCTACGAACTCGAATTGCCAGATAAGGAAACCTATTGGAATCAACATAACCGGTGCCATGATGCGGGCAAACCTGCCTTTATTCAGCATGTAGAATAAGAGCAGGAAACCCAATAAAATAAACGCAGTAGTGCTGAAAGTGGTAATTACAGTTACCAATAACACTGCTAATTTCCTGTTAAAGGTAAACCTGCTCCTGATAAGATTAATGAGTATTACCATACCCAAAACCGCCCCGAATGCGCCGGGTTCCCACATGAACCCGCTGTTCCGGTACATATGATTGTGGTAGTTAAAAGAAAAAATGACACTGCTTGTATATTCAACCAAATCGGTTGAATAGTTTTTCATAAAGGGCAGTAAAACAGCAAGGCTTCCGTTCAGCGTCAGCATAAACTTAGGCGCAACTACCTGCACCAGGTAAAGCGGGAGGCTTATAAGTGCAAGCTTATACACCCATGTTTCAACATGTTCATAAAACCTTTCTGCGGCAATCCTGATTACAGCATAAGCAAAACCCAAATTCAGGAAAAACCTAAGCGTTGCGGTTACATTCAGAACCGAAAACTTAAACAGGTAAATTGTACTATACACAAAAAACACGCCCAGCAATACAAAAAATGCGCGTGTTACAGGTATCCGCTTTTTATACATTACGGCCCAGGAAACGCTGAACAGAAGAAACAGCGTGACCTCATTATCGAAAATAATGTTTGATTTGGCAGATGCGAAAAGCAAAAGCAAAACCAGCAGGCTATCGATATTTTTATAAATGCGATTCAGAATTACCTTGTTGCAGCCCGATTATGCAGGCTTATGTATTTTATATTCAGCTATTAAGTGCCTGTAAATTTCTATTGTATTATTCGTTATATCTTCGGGGTTATGCCTGTCGCGGGCAACAGCAATACCGTTTGCAGAAATGTATTGCCATAAAGACTTGTCGGTAACCAGGCGCTTAACCGCGTTATAAATACTTTCGGTATCAAGTGTGGTAAGCAGCCCGGTATCTCCGGAATCTATTAAAGAAGAAACCCCGCCTACATCTGATGCCACAACAGGCAGGCCGACTAACTGGGCCTCGCTTATTGAATTGGGGCTGTTGTCAATATAACTGGGGTGAAGCAGGCAAAATGCTTTTCCGAACACTTCTGTAATTTCCTTTGGTTCCAGGAAATTAAGGAGCTCAATATCTTCAACTTTAAAGTTGCTGATTGAATACCTGTGCAACAGGTGCTGCAGCACTTTATTATCGGTACGGCCAATTATGGTTAAAGAAAAACCAAAATCAGCTTTCAGGCGACTATAGACCTGCAGTGCTTCGCTTATGCCTTTTATGGAATTGGTTCCGCCCATAAATACAATGTTCCTGCTCTCGTAGTTGGCAAGCGGAGCAGCGGCATTGTAAAACTCGGGTCGCATCATTTCCCAATTGTGGTAAATAACAGCCCTCGGATTCAGGCGCATTACATGGAACTTATCCCAAACGGTTCGGCACATGTAGTTCTTAATTCGAGGCATGTAGATTAGCTCATACAGGCTTTGAATTCTCCAGTTCCAATATCGTTTGTCTGTAACAGGAATGTGTTTTGCATATTCGGTGAGCAAGCCTTGTATAGATACTATAACCGGGCAGTCTTTTATACCCGCACCTGCAAGCTGGTACTGGTATTCTGTACCATGAATATGAATAACATCATAAGACTTATAAATCTTCTGCAAAGCCTTTTTCATACGCAGGGCCCTGAAAAGGTAAAAGCTGAGCATATCATAGCGCACACGGGCAAAAGTGCGTACCGTAATAAACTTTATTCCTTCCTTGTCTTCTTCCAGCCAATCGACATCAATATTGCCGGAAGTGGACAAAAGAGTAAGACTTATGCCGGGAACTTTTGCAAGTGCGCGTGACAAAGCTATTACCCAGCTTGCCTGGTTGGCAGGAACAAGCCATAAAACTTTCATCTGTTCCATATACCTGCTGCGTTGCCTGAAATTATTTTTCGGTACTGGATAAGAGAAAGCAATGCGGTAGGCGCCTGGCAGATTGCAGTGGCCCAAACCACACCGGCTACATTTAAACCGGTAAACTTAACCAGGTAAACAGCTAAGGGAATGCAGAACAGGCTCAGGAAAATACTGCTGTACATCTGCAGGTTAACTTTTCCCAAACCATTCAGGAACAGGCTTAAGGGTGTAGAAAGCAGTATTATAATTTTTAATACCGCCATGGCAATGGTAAGGTTCAGGGGAATATAAACGCGGTTACCAATCCAGATATGATACAATACAGGAGAGGCAACAGTAAGGAAAAGGATAATACCTATAAAGCCTGCCAGCATCCACATTACTTTATTCATGGTTCGGCTAAGCCAGGCAAAATCATGTTTGTGGTAAGCATCCGTACTGGCCGACCACAATGGGGTAAGCAAAATTGAAAACACCAAAACCGGAATATCGAGGTAACGGAAAGCAACATTATAGGCCGTTACGCTGCTGCCGCCAAGCATTTGCGTTAAAATCACATTCCCGGTATAAAACATAAGAATGCCCGCCACCTGTATAATAAAGAACTTGGAACCCAGACCGGCAATTTCCCGGGTACTTTCGGCATGGAAAGCTTTAAGGGAAGGGCGCAGGGCCTTATATTTTCCGCTGAAGCCAATAATACTTGCAATGGCCAGCACCAGGATCGGCGACAAAGATGCGGCAATTCCAAAATTAACCAGTGATGGCTGCGTGGTTAAGGTAAGCACATAAACCGAAACCAATGAAACCAGGCTGAACAGAAAACCTAATAAATTACTCTGCGCATTCTGTTGCGCCGACATTAAAACCGTTTGGTAAATACGCCCGATAAACTGCAGGCAAAAGGAACCCACAACTATATAGGCCAATGTTCCCAATTCAGCTTCATGGCTGATATTGGTGTTCAAAATTCGGTGCCATTGCAGGAACGGGGCCGCGCAGGCAAATACTATGAATATGCCCGCAGAAATCAGCGTAAGAATAATGTAAGTTGTGCTTACGTATCTTTTAGCACGGACTAAATCGTTTTTTGCAAGCGCTTCTGTGAGCTTATTGCGCATGCCGTTCCCTAAGCCAATATCAAGGGTATTGAACCATGCAATCATAGATGTTACTGTAAGCCATACCCCGTTCATTTCGGCATCAAGATACCTGAGCGTGAGCGGAACCATCAGCAGGGAAACCAGCATGCTGCCACCCTTAATTAAGAAAGATGCTGCAGCGTTCTTCTTGGCGAGAACAGAACGCTCATGACCTTTCTCAAAAAAATCTGTAACCTTTTTTAATCCTATCATTCGGAAGCAGGCCCTTTGTGTTAATACAACACCGGGGGCATATCGGGGGCCAATTCTGGTCAGGTAATTTTAAATAACTGTTTCCCAAGACCTTTAACACAGCCGATTTACAAAATTAAGCAAAAAAGGGCGAAAAAACCATGAACAGCAATGCCCAAATAACAAGCAAAGGCTCCCTGATATTTCTTCCGGGAGCCTTTGCAACAATTTATCTGTACGGGCATTCCTGCCAGTAAGATTAAGAACCTATGCTTATCGCATAACAGTGAACTTTTGAGTTGAAGAACCTGTTGGGGTATTAACCCTGCAGAAATATACGCCGGGAGTCAAACCGGCTGTTGATATTACCTGCTTATTACCAAAGCCGGTATTCGCAGCCTCGTGATGTATCAGGGTCTTCCCGTTTATATCACATATATCTATTTTATAGCTCGGGGTGGTTTGAAGCATGCCAACATTGAGTTCATTGGCAGCAGGAACAGGCCAGCACAAAAACTCAACCTTGGGAATATTTCCTTTTACAGCATTCTGCACCCTGTATTGTGCCGGGCCATAAATTGAATCTAAATGAACTGTTACCGGATTTCCCACACCACTGTTAACAAGTATGGCCAGGCTGGTTACATTGTTTGTAGCAACTGTGGCATCAGGTATTTTGGTGCAGGTAAGAACCACATTTTCCCATGTAAAATCCTGGGAAATAACCCCTACGAATTCGCCATAGCGGCCCATAGGGTAATTAGGAGCATTTACCAAAGCACTGTCCTGGAGGGTGAATTGTATGGTTGTGCCGGCTGGGCCATAAGCCTGCATGCTCCATTTCTTGCGATTTTCAAGGTAAGAAGCCAAATCTGCCAAAGGGTGCACATACCCGTTCCAGCCGCAGGCTATTACGTCATACTGAACGGTGCTCCTGGTGTACTTTCCGCATGAATCTCCGGCATTCACAGGACTTGGGTTCGGGTTGTCAACTACCAGCACGCCGTCAGGTCCGTCTACATTATAGTAGTTGATATGGCGGTTACTGCCAAAGTCTTCCCATAAGAATTCTTTTGTAACTGCAGCGCCGTCAGTTATTATTTTGGGTCCGGCAATGTCGTCGAAAATCCAGGTGGATGAGTAAGTAACGCCCGGGGTAAACTCCAGGGCAATTTCATCAATAGATGAAGCAGGTACGTTGGCTTCAGGTATCTGCGACACTTCAAAAGTAATAACCTGCCACCTTGAAGAATCATTAGAAGTTACAAGCCCGCGATATACGCTATGTCGGCCGGCAGGATAAGGGTTGGTTAAGGCTATTGCCTTGTTTTGCATTACAAAATCTATAGCCGTTCCCGTAGGGGCATCGGTACGAACTTTCAGGGTGAATTTTTTGCAGCCTGAAACATAGCTTTGTAAAGAATCGGCATGGCCTAAAAAATCCACACAAAGCACATCGTACACATTGCTGTTGCGGGTGTACCTGGCCACAAAAGGGCTGGGGTTTACCGCATCACGAATTATGTTTGGAACCCCCTGCTCAAGCAAACCATCCCTGTAGCCAAATGACTGATTGTGAATATTATCAAAATTCTCAATCATGTATTGGCCGTAAGTGGGAAGGCATAAGGTGTATTCAAAGCCCTGCAGGTTATCGAAAAAGTAGGTTGAGCCGGTTTGCGATGGAACAAAACTGTTGGCGTCAAAAGAGAGCAGCATTACGTTTACTGCTTCAGTGCTCATTATCGGGTCGTAACCATCGTGTGTTACAAAATGGAAGGTTAAAAGCTCCCATTGGTTTGCAGTCTTCGTGGTATCGCTGAGCACACCATAACGGCCGGTCGGGAAGTTTGTTGGTGTTGTTTGGGCAGTATCTTCCAGGCTCAGCTGAACCGGGATGCCTGCAGCCCGGCTGTAAACCATCATGGTTAAAACTCTTCTGCCATTTACATAGTCGCGAACATCGTCAACAGTACCGGCAACGCCAATACGGATAACATCATAAACAGCATCAGGATTGCGGACATAGCGTCCGCAACGGGGCGATGGGTTAACGCCGTTGGTGAGCGGGTTATCTATCACACTCAGGTCACCATCGCGGTAATAATAAATGGCATTGCGTTGGTCTTCGAAGTTGTCCCACATTACCTGGGCATGTGAGGCAGAAAAAACAAGGCTTAGGGCAAAGAGAAGAAGTAACTTAATTTTCATTGAGTTTTGGTTTTGGGTGTACAATTAATTCACTGAAAACCAATGCAATACAGGTAAGGGTGTACCGTATTTAATTTAGGAGGCTTCCAAGCTTTAAACCATGCTTTTATTACAGCCGAAAAGATACCGACTGAAAAAATTCAGGATTATAGGGCAATTTGGCGACACTGTTTTCAGTAATGGCAATAAATGAAAAAGCAGGTAAGGTCATTAACCAGGGGTGTACGGTAATGCCTGCAATACATTAAAGAGGGAACAATGCCCCTGCACTAACCATTCAAAACTTTAACAGGCAGAGAAAATTTACGCATAAGCGCCCATTGGCCTTTTCTCATTAAATGATACATGGTTAAACTTAGTTCGCACAATACTAAAGTGCTAATAAATAATAATTAAGGACTTTAATATCAGGCGCAGTTTTCATTCCGGATATTGAATTATTTATGTATTTCCGAATTTGTAAAACCAATTGCCGGCAAAAAACCTGATTCAGATACCTTCCTGTTAAAAATATCAGCTGCGGCAGATATCTCAGGGCTTTGGGCCTGTAAAGGATTTGTGGAGGCGGCACTAAAAACTGCCCCGCCGATTATTCCGCCTAAGCCATTGGCCAAGGCTGCATTTTTTATGTATTTACCCAATGCCATATATACCATATCGGTCTGCTCCTTTAATTCTTCATCCTGTCTTGAGCTTAGCAGGTGCAGGGCCATAAAGGGGCTTATGGTTTTGTATCCATAAGTAAACAAACCTGTATTACCGCTTTCAGTAATTAATTTAAGGCCGGGCTCAAGTTTAAGCTGCTCAATTAAGTCTCCGTCCGTATTGTAGTAAGCCAGCCTGTTGCCTGTAATTACGAGCATGGAAGTAATTCCGGGATATGCCGGCTTCACTTCTTCTGCTACAGGCACGCGCTTTAAGGCACTGTCGGTTTTTGCGCGCAGGTCCTTCAGGCATTGAGAAAGGCTGCGGGCAACTAAAACAACATGGGTATCGCTTACATCTCCCCTGGTTTCTGCCTGGGATCGGCACCAGGTAATATAGCTGAACCCAGATGAATCAGCGTATTTGCCTGAAAACCTCAGCGCTAAGGTGCATGTGCCTGTTTCGGCATAGGTATTCCTGCTTTCGCTGAATTCAACCTTCAGGATTTCAATGTTTAAAGCCACATCATGTGTTTTATCAGGCCTTTGCGGACTCAGCTTTTTTGATAAAAAATTGGCAGCGCCGTGTTCCAGCTGAACCGGAACAGTCTTGTTATTCAGACCAATATCAGCCCTGCCGTCATAGTTCGGATCCGGGCGGATATCTTTTGCAGAAACAAGGAAGTATGGCTCCGGTATTTTATATTTCCTTGGGCTGCAAATAACTGTAAATGACTTTTGGGAATAAGCCTGCGGGTAAATCAGTAAAATCGCAATTAATAAAAGCAGTACTTTTTTCATAATTGATTAAGTGGAAAATTGTAAACAGTCGGTCAGGTTTAAACCAGGTAAGCGAATTTAATTCTAAAGTGCCGAAAGATAGTTAAAAAGGTCTTCTTCCCTTTGCAGCCCCAGTTTGGTACGCAGCCTGTAACGCGCATTAAAAACACCGGCTTCAGAAATGCCCAAGAGGCGGGCAATTTGCTTGGTGCTTAAGTTCATGGCCAGGTAAGCGGCCATTTTCAAATCGTATTGGGTAAGATCCGGCGCAATGCCCTGCATTTTTTCAAAGAAACGCGGGTGGACTTCCGAGAAATGAAGCCTGAACTCTTCCCATTCAGAATCCATATCAATGCTCTCATTAATATCAGATACAATCTGCTTAAGCTTATCCTGCGTTAAGGTTACTTCAAGAACTGCATCTTTCAGCTTGCCCATAATCTCGCTTTTCTGCACAGAGTAAGCTGTTAATGCTGCCAGGCGTGCATTTTTAAATTCAAGCTCAGTTTGTGTAAGCCTTTGCTTTTCGGTAATAAGCTCCTGCGATGCCCGTAAGGACTCTGCTTTCAGGCGCTCATTAGCCAGCTCCAGCTCCATGGTGTCGCGCTCTTTAACTGCCAGGGCACGCTCTGCCGAAACAAGCTTCAGGCGGTTGCGCCTGTTAACCCAAACAAAGCCGCCAGCCAAAGTTGCCCCTGCCAGCAGAATATATAATATATATGACCTAAGCTCCTGTTCACGCAGCTTTTCCTTATATGCAAGCGCTTCAAGCTCTTTTTCCTTTACCTTCACACGCACTGCATATTCATTCACTATAAGCTCATTTTGCACGGTTTTTTCGCTCAGGGTGGTATCCATGAGTTTCTCCATAACCTGCATGGCTTCATAATACCTGCCTGCCTTCACAAGAACCTCCCGCTTATGCAACAGGTTATTAGAGTAATCAAAGAAGCCGGTATTATTGCTGTATTTAAAAGCGCTGTCGATATGCGCGAGCGCGGCATTTAAATTATGCTCAGTGGTATCCCAGTCTGACATAACTCTGTAAGTAATAGTTAAAACCTGGCCCATGCCGCTTGCCCTGCCATAAGAAACGGAAGAATCTGCATAAGCATGAGCAAGCTTTTTATGCCCGAGTTGGTAGTGGGCTTCGGCAACTGCATAGTAAACAATAAAGGCAGAACCTTCCGGCATATTATTTTCCCTTACCACCTTATTTATATCGGCATAAACTCTCAGCACATCCTTACTGTCGTTGTTTTGAGAATATATTGAGCAAAGTTTCTGCAGGCCCCACATCAGCAGCCGCGCATTATCGGGCTCAGTTTTGGTAAGCATTACTGCCCGCTCTGCCATCTCTATAAGCTTCTTCCTCTCAGCTTCATTGGGGTCGCGACCGGGAACCTGGTATATGTTCATGCTTGCGAGCAGCATTTCGGCTTCCCACATTTTCTTACCGGATCGCCTGGCAAGCTCAAGCCCTTTCTCAGATGCCTGTACTGCCAGGTCATATCGATTAATGTATGGATAGTAAGAAGTTGCTGTCATACGCGCCCCGAAAGTTCGTCTAGGGCTCAAAAGGTTGATCAGGGGTTCCAATCTTTCTATCAGGATTCCGATTTCCTTAGTATTTTCTATACTTGAATTAGATTGCAGATCATAGAAAACAGCGTGAGCCATTACTGTATCTGCTTCGGGTGAACCTGAAATATCTGCAAGCAGCTCCTGTGATTTGTGTGCGTATAATATGGCTGAATCAATATCGGCCTTCCCTTCCTCATTTAATAAATAAGTAAAGGCTATCCTGTTGTAGATTTTTGCTTTCTCAATTGAACTTAAACCGGGTTTGAGGAGCCTGTGTAAAGAGTCGGTTTTAATTTGTGCCCGGGCACCAAAAGCCAGGCATAAAAGAAAAAGAACTATGCCCGCTAATTTTTGCATGATTAATAATGGTGTTGATTTAATAACCCGGGTAGATTCTATGCTTTTCAGCTTATGTTCAGCAAATATACTTTTTCATTTAAAATGTTATAAAACGATATGAAAACAAATAATTACAAAGCCGATAAATCAAAAGTAAACGGCCCGAAAAACGCGGGAGCAATTGCGATTAATGGTATTGACAGGAATTTAAATAGCAAAACAGGCACTAAGCGAATATTTAAACATGCTTAAAAATTGAACTTTTCAAACCATATATGGCTAAAATATATAATTTTTCTAATAAAAGGATACAGTGTGAATAGTCAGTGATATGCTTTAGGGTGCCTTTTTTTGGACATGGGGATACAGCCATACACATTTGCATTCAACAAAGCCGGTGTAAAACTCTATCACGATTGTTCGGTTTTGGCTCACTGAAATCATCAAACCTTTCAACACAAATTAAAATGAAAAACCTTTTAACAAACCTTGCCCGGCGGGCGGCTTCGGTAATTGGCAGGTCCGCAGTGTTATTACTGCTCCTGCTTACGGCATTATCACATTATGCGACAGCATCTGACGGAACTAAACCCAAAAAGCAAAAAAACGCAAACAGCATAAATTCATATCCGTATATATCATGTAAAACACCTGTAATCAGCGGCAGTACCATAATTTGCGATAATGTTGGAACCACTACTTTAAATTCAGGAGTATACAGGAGAACAGTTGACACCTGGCAAAGTGACTTTACCGCTATTATGGCTGTGGACTTAGACCAATACGGTAACCAGTACACCGGCGACATTGATGCTAACGTAGTTTGCAAAATATTACCCGACGGAACAAGAACAGTATTAGCAGGTAGCGGCGAGCAAGGATACGAGGATGGACCGGCATTAAGCGCTAAATTTTTTAACCCCACAGTTGTTGCCCCTGATCCTTTCGGTAATTTCTATATAGTTGATTATGCCAATGGCTATATAAGAAAATTAGGTACTGATGGCATGGTTACCACTTTTCTGCAGCTTGATTACATTTTAGATGCCACCTGTGATGATGAAGGCAATTTGTATGTAATTTCCAGCTATCCCTGCTATATGCACAAATATTCCCCCTCGGGTGAATTGCTGCTCGAAGTTGGCGGCAACGGATTTCAGCGGGGTATGGTGAATGGCTCAGGCGATGTGGTAAGGTTTAATGTACCCTGGTCCATTTGCCTGGACCCTCAAAAAAATATTTATATTATTGAAAAAGAAAACCACGCGGTAAGAAAAATTACCCAGGAAGGTGTGGTAAGCACTGTAGCCGGAACCGGTACTGCAGGCTATAGAAACGGAGCCGCTGCCCAGGCGCAGTTTGACGATCCCGGGGGAATAGCAAGCGATGCAGCCGGGAATTTATATGTTGCCGATACAAGGAACAACTTAATTCGGAAAATTAATATGAGCACAGGCATGATTAGCGATTACGCAGGTAATGGAATTACAGACGTAAACCAGGTAGATGGCGAGGCATTTACTGCATCCTTTTGGTGGGCCGTTAACCTGACTATTGATCCTCATGGCGTAATGTACATTGCGGAATCAGGCGGCAGAGACATACGCAGGGTAACAGAAAGCACTATTTTGTGGAGCAACGGCGACACAACAACTTCGTCAACTGTATCAGCTCCCGGAAACTATACTGTAAGGGCAATTACAAACGGCTGCACAACAAACATCAGCAGCCCTGCAACTGTAACCATTGGCTCTGCTCCCATTCCTACCGTTACAGCTTCTGGCAGCACCACTATATGTTCAAATGGTTCTGTAATGCTTACTTCCTCAGCCGCTACCGGCAACCGCTGGAGCAACGGGTCAAGCGCCAAAACCATAACAGTGAGCCAGGCAGGTACCTATACTGTAAAAGCAATTTCCGGTACTTGTACTTCTGCAAGCAGCATTCCGGTTACAGTAACTAAGATTACTCCTCCGGTACCAACTATAACTTCAACGGGTACTATTTGCGGTGGGGGAACTGTAACCTTAACCTCATCAGTTGACGGAAACAACCTGTGGAGTAACGGGTTAACCGGAAACAGCATAACTGTTAGCACAGCTAATACATATACTGTAAGGCAGCTAATAAGCGGGTGCACGGGAACGGCATCTTCACCGGTAATTATTAACGAAACTACTCCGGCTTCAGCAGCAGGCAGTATTTCAGGATCCGGAACAGTTACTGTTGGCAACTCCGGAAATTATTCAGTCCCCGACATAAGTGGTGCTGCCTCCTATTTTTGGGCCTATTCAGGTACCGGGGTCAGCATTTCAGGCAGCGGAACTACTGTAAGCCTTACTTTTGCATCAAATGCCACAAGCGGCACACTTTCTGTTTACGGAGTATCCGCATGCGGAAACGGTTCAGCTTCAACAAAGGCAATTAATGTTGCTGTACCAAGTATTACAATTAACTCTACGCAACCCATAAGCGGCACTTACGATACCATAAAAGTAAGTGGTACACCTCATATTACACTTTCCGGTCCGCTCACAATACAGGGCAGTATTGTGGTACCTGACGGGGCAACATTTGAATCGAACTGTTTCGTGGTATCGGGCCCGGGTAGCTTTACAGTAATGCCGGGCGGAAACCTGGTAGTATGCAATACAGACGGTATAGCCCAAACAGGCAGCACTGGCGCTGTGCAAACTGCTGTCCGCAATTTCAGCGCCAAGGGTAATTATGAATATAACGGATCCCAAAACCAAATAACAGGAACCGGTCTGCCTGGAACCGTTAATTACCTGCGCATAAACAACGATCAGAAACTTACCTTAACTGCGCCGCTTTCAATTACCACCGGTATAAGGTTTATGGAAGACGGGGTCTTCGATTTAAATAACCTGAAACTTACCCTTCTTTCTTCTAAAGCAGGCTCAGCTAAAATAGGTCGCGTTGCCACCGGGGCAAGCATGCAGAATGCAGGGAATTTCACTGTGCAAACCTGGCTTGATTCAGCTGAAGTTCGGCGTGAGCCTGCCGGTTTCGGAGCTTATTTCTGGCTGGGCGCCACAACTACAGGCCAAACTGTAAACACTTGGAATACAGCTTTAAACCCTTATGTTGCATCAAGCTATGATGGCAGGGCAAACGGCAGCTCGGTATGGATTTTCAGCAATACCGACAATACCTACCCGGCAAATGCCGGCTGGATTAAACCTTCGGGACCAACAGTTCCGCTTGCACAAGGCCGGGGAGCCAGAATTTGGTTTAATAACCCGTTCTTCCCTACAGGTGCAGTGGTATCTCAATCCGGAACTCCCATTATCGGCGACTTTAGCTTGCCTGTAACTTATTGCCCTTCTAACTGTGCAGGCAGCACAGCCGTAAACGGCTGGAACGTTATAGCTAACCCTTATGCCTGCGATATTGATTGGAACAGCTCTTACTGGATCAAAACCAATATGGCCAATGCCATATATTATTGGAAGCATAAAGTAAACGGATATGCAAGCTATGTAAACGGTATTGGGGTAAACGGGGCAACCAATATATTAAAATCAGGCCAGGGCTTTATGGTTAAAGCTACTGCAGCATCTCCTGCGCTGGTTGCCAGGGAAGGTATTAAATATGAAACTGACCTTTCAAGAATTCAGGCTACGCCAAGCCTTATTCGCCTGAAACTAAGCTCCGCAGAGTTTACCGATGAAACAGTAATAGCCGATATGCCCGGCAGCCACAGGGAATATGAACCTGCCTTCGACGCTTCAAAATTCCGTAATCCTGCCATAAATATCTGGACTGAACCTGCGCCGGAAAGCAAGCAGGCAATTGCTTCTTTACCATTTGAAGCAGGCGATACAATTGCCCTGAAACTCAAAAATACAACTGCCGGGCCTGTAACTCTTACTGCTACAGACCTTACAGACCTATATGATAGGTTCAGCCTGTACCTGCGTGATGAGGTAACAGGGGAAATTATGCCCATAAGCCTGAATTCGAACTTTAGCTTTAACCTAATTGACGGTCAGGAATACCCATTATCTATACTTATTGAACCTGCAGCAGCAACACCTGTAGTTAAAAAAGTTAAAGGCTTTAAGATGATTGTTTATCCTAACCCGAGTAACGGAATCTTCACAATAAATCTTCCCGGCGGAAAACATGTTATTCAGCTGTTTGACAATGTTGGCCAGGCTGTGCTTTCAAGCGAGACAAGCGCTGAAACCCTTAAGCTTAACCCGCAATTGCCCTCAGGACTTTATACCATTAAGGCAACTTCGGCAGAAGGTACTTATACTTCAAAAATAATAGTTGAGTGATAGAGTAATTTAATACAATCGGAATATTTAGGTTTAAAAGCCGCAGGGGTAATGCCCCTGCGGCTTTTTGATTCAGTTGATTTTGTATTTCAGCCTGATTATTATAAACTGCCATTTCGCGATTTAGAAAATCCTTATACATAACGAAGCTTTTCTTCTTCCAGGTCAAGATACATCAGGTGTCGGCGAATTACCTCCTCGTCTATGCTTTGGTCGCTTTTGTTTTTCTCTATAAGCCATTGCCTTTGCAGGCTCAGCAGCTTACGGTAAACTTCTTTTGGCTCATCGGCCATTAGCACGTCGTCGGCATTGTTGCCGGAACCTTTCAGTTTGTCTGCAATTTGCTGCAACGCGGGGTGGGCTTCCAATTCCTTACCGAAGCCGGTGGTAAGATGATGCAACGCATGTCCGGCAAGCCTGCTTTTAAGGTCGATATACATATCTTCCTCTGATACGTTTATATCAGGGTCGGGTATTGCAAGCCTTTTTATCAGGAGGGGCAGGCTGAGGCCCTGCAACAGCAGGGTGGCCAGTATAACTATAAATGTGATAAACAGTATCAGGTTACGTTGCGGGAACGCGACCCCGTTGGCAAGCATAACCGGTATTGATAAGGCAGATGCCAATGAAACCACACCCCTCATACCGGACCACCCTATGAGTAAGGGCAATTTCCAACCAATATTACCGGAATCGGCTACTGTTATAAAGTTGCGGGCAATCATGGTAACAACTACAGCCCCGAAAGCGGAAAGAAGGCGACCTAATATTAATACAGCCGTAACTAAGAGGCCATATCCTATGGCAGCAGGTATGCTGACTCCCCCGAGCCCGGCAGTTATCTGGGGCAAATCAAGCCCAATAAACATAAAAACCAGACCGTTCAAAACAAAACACAGGCTTTCCCAGACGTTAATTCCGCGCAGGCGCGAGCTGCTGTTCAAAAAAGAAAGCCGGTAGTGCGAAAGCAGCAAACCGCCGCTGACTACTGCCAATACCCCGGAACTGTGCAATTGCTCACCTGCAATATACATTACATAAGGTGCCACCAGCGAAAGCACGGTATCTATATTGGCATCGGTTGGCAAAAATTTATGCAGCTTCATAAATGCGTACCCGGTAATAAGGCCTGTAAGAACACCACCTATAAGCATCCAGGCAAAACTCACAGCTGCCTGCTGCCATATAAAGCTACCGGTAGCCACTGCTATCACTGCAAACCTGAAAATCAGAAGGGAAGAAGCATCGTTTAAAAGGCTTTCACCTTCAAGAACTGATACCACACGACGGGGAACTTTTACAAACTTCAAAATAGCTGCTGCGCTCACCGCATCCGGGGGCGAAACTATGGCCCCCAATAAAAAACCCAAAGCCAGTGTAAAGCCGGGTATTAAATAAGCAGTTACCAAGGCTACCGATAAAGCCGTTAGAAAAACAACCACAAAGGCAAAGCTGCCTATTATTCTGCGCCATTTCCATAACTCTTTCCAGGAAATATTCCATGCGGCCTCATAGAGCAAGGGTGGCAAAAAAATAATAAATATCATCTCAGCCTCTATGTGAAGCTTGGGCAGGCCCGGAATAAAGCTGGTGAGCAGCCCTGCTAAAACCAGTATTACAGGGTAAGCGACCTTAACTTTATCGGCCAGCATTATTAGTAACAATATGGCAATTATGAGGCCTATGTAAAAAGGGAAATCCTGTAGCATGAATAAGTTTTATAAGGTGTCCGGTGATGAAAAGGTGACCGGGTTTGGAAAGTAAAGATTGTAGTTTTTAAGGACTTGCCTGCAATCTGTATGTCCATATTTTTATGTTAGCCTGCTGTGCATTTGCCCGGAATTACCGGCACAGTACCAAGAAAAAGCTGTTTTGTCTGAGCCGTTTCTTTTTTATCCTTTTGCGGCTACTTAATGCGAAGTTGTAAATAGTCAATAATAGGTCCGCCCGGCTTGCCTCTATCAGGTCTGTGCTGAACTTTTTTCACCTTCTCTATCTGCCTATGCAGTCATCGCCACCTATTTGTATTTAACCCGGAGTGCGTTATTGGTAGCACAGCCAAATCAAATTTACAACAACCGGATGTCTGAAAGGCCGGCTAAAGCGAAGAAAGCGGGAACGCCGTATAACGATTCAAATTTGACTCAGGTTGATTTACTGATCCGGCTCAGTCTTTTTTAGAAACTTGCACTCTTGACATAATCTATTTAGGAACCGCAAAGGGCTCTACTTACCTGCCCCTGAAAGCTGCTGTTATTTCAAATTAGTACCTAATTTATAGTTTAATAAACTCAATGGCTATACAGCTCCATTTATTAAATTACACCGGCAGAGCATCTCAACAACCGGCAAATAAAAAGCAAATCACTCAAAGCATAAGCTCCCATGCTAATTAGTCTTCTGTGAGACCTACCTGCTTTGAGCGCTTCAATATTAAATGGCTTTGATTTCAAACGTACCGAAGTATATGGAACAATTCAGCATTAGCCAAGGGTGTTTAATAACCAAATCAGGGGCTAAGTAAACTTTGAAAAAACCATGTCGCACACAAAATTTCAGCCGGCTCCGATTATTATAGCAGCATAACAGTCAAAACATTGCACAATAACACTAAAAATTATTAGTATAACAACAAAAAAGCCGCATCTTACGAAGCGGCTCATTTGCGATTTGTATGTTGCTC
>JAZKBN010000037.1:0-32533 GCA_040388605.1 Bacteroidota bacterium
AGGCGTTTTCATAAACCGGTTTATCTTTATGAATCCACCAATGGGTATTGATTACCACAATGCACAGGGCCGCTGAGAAATTTATCTCCACCGGCCCGGGTTGCCCGCCCGCCGGCAGAAACACCTCCTTATCTCCGAAAAATGCATTTACATAAGCCTCCTGCCTCAATACGTACTCAAGGCCATCGGCTTTGCCCTTTTGCCAATCATGGTTTCCGCTGATAAAAACTTTCTTACCGGGAAATTTTTCCACAGCCTGCAATTGGGCTTTCAGGCGGCTTTCTGCCTTGGCACGGTTCTCATCTTCTTCAGGCGGAAGGCCTTCAGGATATATATTATCTCCCAGGAAAATTACGGCTGAATTGGGTTTTGAAGGCAATAGTTTTGCTAATGAATTCAGAACCAAATCGGTACCATCTGTTTTTACTGCACCGCAATCACCAATCAGTACTATTTCGTCGTAATTTCTGGGCATATGAACAGGTAATGGCTTATTGAATTGGCAAATTAAGCGATAGAATGCTTCAATACGTTTAACTGCCTTTTTGTTCTTTTAAGAGAGTTGACCTTCAGTTTGTTTTAATGCATTGGAATGTTGTTTCAAATCTGCCGGCATGGTTTTTTCTCAACATTTAAAGTCTGCAATTTAAAAATGGCAGCAAAAGCCTGCATAATACACATCGCTATGGAATCTGAGCTGAACGAGTACGAAAGAAAAGATAAGCTGTTCGATAAAGCAGAAGCAATACGAGTTGCCATGCTTACAACCGAAGACGAAAAAGGAAACCTGGTTAGCAGGCCCATGCATACTTCTGAAATTGACCGGGTTAATCATGAACTTTGGTTCTTTACCCAGGAATGGAGCAGCAAGGCCCGCGATATTAAAAATACACATTTGGTAAACGTTGCTTACAGCGAACCAAACGATCAATGCTACCTTTCAATCAGCGGCGAAGCCGAGATTGTTACAGATAAAAATATAATTCAGAGCAAGTGGAGCCCTATACTGAAAGCATGGTTCCCCGGCGGTGTTAACCAGCCCGGCGTATCGCTTCTGAAAGTGAAACTACAGCGGGCAGAATATTGGGATGCCTCTGCTAACAAAATGGTGCAGTTCTACTATGTGGCCAAAGCGCTTGTTACAGGCGAACAATACCGCGAAGGAGAGCACGCCAACCTCACTTTTTAGTGTTTGAAGGACTGAAACGCAAAAAGGGAACCGGCTTTGCTGATTCCCTTTTTTTATGTTTCTTTTTTGAAAAGAGCAATCTCAAAGTGCTCATATACAATTAATAAGCTCAGTACTACGCTTTTGCAAACGCCATCATTTTGAGTGCTTTTACGTAAGCTGTTGCCTGCGCTTTTGTATCAGGAGTTCGTATTGAATAGAGCAGCATGGCCCTTGTGGCAAAAAAGCTTATAGCATAGGCCCTGCCCCGGGTTTGGGTAAGGAATTTAAATTGGTTCGGTAAAAGCTTCATCATTCCCTTAATGCGCTTTTCTGCCTCGGCCAACCCTGAATCGTCTTTTTCAACGCCGGCGGCTTTTGCACCTTTTGAGCTGCCTCCTATGTAGTGTATTACCACGGCATCAGGATAGTAAAGCACCTTATAGCCAAGCTTTTTAATATACCAGCACCACATAATATCTTCTACATACATAAAGAACTTATCGGGCAATTTGGCTTCTGTTTGGCCGGGAACCACTTCAGGAAACCTGTTGAGCACTATGCGGGGCATCATGAAAAATGCACCCCAAACCCAATCTGCCTCTTTTTCTTCTTCGTGATTAAACAGGTTGCTCAGGTATAAATCTGCTTTCTGTTCCTTCGTAAGGTTGCGATTCATGCGAAGAAGCTCACGCAGCTCATATTTCAGGCTTAATGTGCGAGATGCAGGGTATTGCAGCCGGCCATCGGGGAATATAAGCTTAGAGCTCAGAACGCCGATATTAGGATCAGCCTTCATGCGTTCCCAAGCCAGGTGAATGGCGTTGTTTACCAGCTCAGTATCGCTGTTGAGAAGCAGAACATAATTACCGGTACTGCGTGCAATGCCAAGATTATTTCCTTTTGCGAAACCGCAGTTATCGGGGCTTTTAACCAAGGTAATATCCGGGAATTCCTTCAAGAAATCATCGGGGTTACGGTCTGCGCTGGCATTATCTACCAAGATAATTTCGTAGGCAAGCCCAAGTGTTTTCTCTTTTACTGAACGTATGCAGTTACAGGTGAGCAAAAAAGTATTGTAATTGACTATGATAACCGAAACGTCCATTCCTGTGGTTCAGCGGTGATAAATGATCTGTTTATTGGTTTCGGGCAGGCAATGCGCCTTACCCGCGTTAAGCCGATGGGCTATTAAGCGGGGTTGCTGCCGCTATAGGAGCATGTTCAGCAATAAAAGCATCCCATAGCTCAAGCTGCTGTTTTTTAAGCACCCTGGGGAATTTATTCTGCCCGCCTTCCTTGCCTATTTTTTTCATGAACCGGTAGAAAATTGAAACCGGCAAAACGTGAAGCCTGACTTCCTTTAAAGGGCCGCTGCGTTCGGTACGGTAATCGTCGTTCAGAACTTTAAGGCTTTCGTCAACCAGGTTCCTGATAGCAATCGGGTCTTCAGTACCGGTAATATTATCTACCCCAAGATACCATTCATGCTCAAACATGGTTCCGAACGGTTTACCGGCAACGGCAAATTCTTTAATGTTCAGGTTAAACTTTTCACCGGCAATGCCTACTGCCTTATTCATATTCTCTACCGACAAATGTTCGCCGCAAAGACTCAGGAAATGTTTGGTACGGCCGGTAATAACTATTTCAGCTTCGCTTTTATGCGTGAACCTGATAACGTCGCCAATCAGGTAACGCCATGCACCGGCGCAGGTGCTTAAGAGCAGGGCATAGTCTTTACCTTCAACGGCTTCATCAATCATGAGCACTTCGGGCTTGTCTACCAAATCACCGTCGGGGGTAAAATTATCGTCGGTGAATGGCACAAACTCGAAGAAAAGTCCGTTATCTGTTACCAGCCGCATATCATGATCTTTACGATACTGGTAGGCTATGAATCCTTCGCTGGCCAAATAGGTTTCAAGATATATGAGCGGCTTGCCGCAGAGCTTCTCGAAGCTTTTACGGTATGGCTCAAAGCTTACCCCTCCGTGGCAATATACGGTAAGGTCGGGCCATATTTCGTGTATGTTTTTTACACCGTAATGGGTAATAATACGCTCCATGAGCATTTGCACCCATGCGGGAACGCCGGCAATGTAGCCTATGTTCCATTCTTTGGCGTGCAGGGTAATTTCATCAAGCTTCTTATCCCAATCAGGTGTGAGGGCTATTTTTTTTCCCGGCTTATAAAACTGCCTGAACCACAGGGGCAGTCGGCTGGCCTGAATTCCGCTTAAATCTCCTTCGTAAAAATTGCCGTTATTTTTAAGGCTTGTGCTGCCGCCCAGCAGTAAAATGCCCCTGCTGAAAAGACGGGCAGGCATATCGTATTGGGGCAAAGTCAGAATCTGGCGAATGCTGGTTTTCTGAATGGCCCTAATCATATCAATGGTTTCGGGAATATGCTTTGTGCTGGCTTCAGAGGTGCCGCTGCTCAGTGCAAAATAGCGCACTTTACCGGGCCAGGCCACATCAGGAATTCCACGGCGGCTGCGGTTCCACCATTCCTTATCCATTCTGTTGTAATCGAAAATGGGTACCCGGCGTTTGTATTCCTCGTAAAAAATGTGCTTATCTTTTACATGAAAGGCATGCAGAATATCGCGGAAGGCGTATTTTTCACCGAATTCAGTGAGCATGGCCGTTCTGAGGAGTTTTTTTAATACGCGTCTTTGGGCCCGAAAATCGTCCCGGCGAGCCATAACGGCATTGCGCCGCATTGCGAGACCGCTCTTTAACAGACTGCCAAGTAATGACATTGGTCCGGATGATTTAGTTATGCCCGAAAGATAGGGGGTTGACCTATATATTGCAAAAGCCCTTAGCCGTTTAAAGACCTTGGGGCACTAAATGCTACGCTATTTGCCGATTATGCACAGGGCTAATCTTAAATTGCCCTCAAATTACAATCAGATAAGAACAGGGTTGCTGAAATCAGCTGAGTTCAGCCAATTCTCCTTTAAAGTTTTCCTGCCAGGCTTCGTAGGTCATTTCATAAGTCAAATCTCCGCCTGCCTCAGTTCCGAAAAGCTTCCAACCGGCAATTTTATAAATGGTTTCGGCTCGTGAACCCGGTGATGTGCCTAACAGTAATTTATGCCTGCCCAAGGTGAAATGCCAGTTGAGCATCAGCTCATGTAATTTCCTCCCAATACCCTGTCTTTCGTATTCCGGTCGCATAAATAAAGCCCAGACATTATTTTTCAGGTTATCTATAATTGCAAAACCTAGAATTTTGCCCTCGTGTTCACAAACCCATCCTTTTCCTTCGGTAGTAAGGTACCTTACGTAATGGTCATTTGTTACATAAGATTTTGTTACCAATACATTTTCTTTCACCGAAAGCCTTATTTCATGCAGTTCAGGAATGTCGTTGGTATTGGCTTCGCGATATATCATATTGAATTATTTTGCCCCTGAATTCTAAAACCGGGTTTGCAAAGGTACGAAAAGCTAAATCGGTTTGCTATTGTACGCCTCACCGGCCGCCTCTCATACATTTTACCCAACAAACCTGCGCCAAAGCCACATTAATAAGCTAAGTAAAGCGCTTATAAGCAGGCAGGTAACTATTGGGAATCTGAAAGAGCCGGTTTTTGAGTCAAAAGAAATGTCGCCGGGAAGCCTGCCGAAATGCCTCAGGAACTGTGGCAGCCTGTACCCGTAAAGCAGGTATAAGCCTGTCAAAAAAATAAGGACACCTGCAATTATGATTTGGCGGGCAAGAGCAGGCTGCGGGTTCATTTAAGGAAATGTTGTAATTTGCACCTGCAAAAATACCCTTTTTCCGAATGCTAAACCCCTTCAGGCGCAGTTATACTGCCGAGGAGCTCAACCTTTGCAGGTTTCTTACCAAGTGCAAACTGTTTGAAGACCTCAGCAACGATGAGCTTATACACTTCCTGCCCTATATGTACCTGCGTGAGTATAAGCCCGATGAAGTCGTCTTTTTCCGCGATGATCCAAGCCAGGCATTATACGTGGTAAAATCAGGAACCATAGGCCTGAGTATAGATGTAGGACAAAAACTGGAGTACCTAACAACCGTTCGCACCTTCAGCAGCCTGGGCGACAACAGCCTTATACCGAATACGAAGCGCATTTACAATGCCATTGTAAACGGCTCAGACTCCTGTGAGCTGTATGTTATACCACAGGCTAACATACTTGATATTTTTGAGCGCCATGCCGAAATAAAAGCTAAAATGAATGCTGCTCTCAGCAGCGGCTATAACAGGTTTATTTACGATATGTTTAAGGCCTATAAAAGCTCATTAGGTTTTTTCGATGTAAGGCAAATTTATAGCTAAGCGCTTTACTTTTAGTTAAAATGTCACATGTTGTCTGAATACAAAAACTATACTTTTCCGATATAATATTTCTAAAAAAGCCGGTCCCGATTTGATTCTTTAAAATTGAATGCATCCTGAGCTTTCAAAAATACCGGATTATGAAAACATTGCTTTACAAGGGCTTATAGTCTGCATTAAAGTATATTTAATTTTGATTTCTTTGTATTCTTTCCGTGATTTACCAATAATATGACCTTATAAACGTTGTGATTTTTTTGTGGCGCTGAATGGCCGGCATAAAACCGGCATAAAAAAGCATTTAATTCGCCTGTAAATAATACACCTGCTGAAATTGCAATTTATTAACAGGGTATCACCATTCTCAAAAAATGACTGTAAAAATCACGCTTTCAATTGTACCGAAAGCAAAGCTAATCTGTAAACTACTGTTAATTGCTGTGTTCACAGCAATAGGGTTAAGCCCTGTATTTGCGCAAAAAGCTCCCCAAGGCAGCGTTGAGCATACCATGGAAGAAGCAGACAAACGCTTCAAATCAGGTGATTTTCAGCAGGCAGCCAAACTATACGTGGAAGTGGTGCAGGCAGATAATGAGCATGCTTTAGCCATGTTTAAAGCCGGCATAAGCTATCTGTACAATTCAATGCCGCGCAAAGGCCTTTCCTTTATCCAGAAATCAAGGGAAATAGACCCGGAGGTTAACCCATATTACTTTTACTGGCTTGGTCGCGCTTTCCACCTGAATTATAAGGTAGACAGCGCTTTGCTCAATTACCGCAGGTACCTTTCATTAACCACAAAGAAAAACGGGGCCTACAGGCGCGATGCCGAAATGTACCGGGAACAGGCTCACAGGGGCCGAAGCTTCTTTATTACCATTGAAAACGCACCTTTCCGGGTAGAAAATATGGGAGATAATATTAACTCTCCCTGGACAGAAAGCAATCCCGTATTTACTAAAGATGGTAATACCCTTTTCTTTACCACCAGGCGCCCATATTACCCGCACGAGGAAATTCTGACCGATGGAGAATACTATGAGAAGGTCTATTATTCCTACAAAAAAATTGACGGCACCTTTACCCAAGCTGTGCCGCTTGATATTAACCCTGATAAAAAAAGCCACCTTTTCTGCATCCAGCTTATAGATAATGATACCAAGCTGTTGCTGAACAGGCCCGGCATCGGGGGCGGTGAATTGCTGGTAAGCACTTACAACGGCGAAACCTGGAGTAAGCCTGAAAAATACAATTCAGGCCTGAATACATCTGATTTTGATTTCAGCGCACATTATGCGCCTGATATGAATACCCTAGTGTTTTCAACTTTTCCGAATAAAAGCCATTTGGACATAATGCAGGTTACGCGCAAAAAAAATTCAGGCTGGGGAGCGCCTGTAAAATTAAGCGAAGTAATTAATACCGAGGAAGATGAAACTTCTCCTTATATAACGAACGAAGGTAAAAGTCTGCTTTTCAGCAGCAAGGGGCATAACAGCATTGGCGGATTCGATATTTTCAGGTCAGATATAGGGCCGGATGGGAAATGGTCGGAAGTGAAGAATGCAGGTTACCCTATTAATACTCCCGGAGATGAAAAAGACTATACCGAGATTACAGAAAACGGGAATATAATTGGCTTCATGTCGGCGGAACGTACAAACAGCATGGGAAAGGCAGATTTATATAAAATACTTCCGGGAACTTATACTGAAATTACAGGCCTTGTAACAGATGAAAAGGGAAAAGGTATGCCCGATATTAATGTTATTATAAGGGATAAATACAACGTTATTTTTGATGCCGTATTAACCGATACCACAGGCCGATACCGCAGCCGTAATGTGCTCATCGGTCAAAATTATAACCTTGTTGTTATGAAGGAAAATATTACCCTTCAAACTACCGGTCTTGAGATTCCGCTTGATGCCGGTGTTAAGCCGCTTGAAAGGAACTTCACCATTCAGTCTGCAGTGGCCGGTTTAAAAATGAATGATGAGCCTTACAAATTCTCACTCGATACCCTGCCGGAACGTGACGTGCCTGTTATCAGTCGCAAAGCAGTACCGGTTGACACAACTTACCAACCGCTTCCAGGAAATGCTTTACAGCACAAAAATACCGATTCAACCATTGCAGCAATAGCCGCAGGTTCTGAAGCCAAGGGTATAAAGCCCGGTACAAGCCCTGCTATTGCGCTCAGCGATGAAAAAAAGGCTGAAATCCAGAAATCGATTAACAATTCAGCTATAGCCCATACCGAGGAAGAAAGGCAGGAGTGGGCAAAAGCTGAACGCGAAAAAGCAGCCCTTGCCGCAGCCGAAGAAAAGGCAAAAGCTGAAAAGCTTGCTGCAGATAAAGCAGAGTCGGAGAGAGAGCTGCAACTTTTAGCAGCAAAATTAGCAGCTGATAAAAAGGAAAAAGCCGAAGCTGAAAAAGCGGCAGCCAATGAAGCCCTGCATATTAAGGAAGCTGAAGCCAAGGCAAAGGCAGAAGCAGTTGAACTTGCGGCAGCCAAAAAGGAAGAAGTACTTAAGCCCCTGAAAAAAGCCAAAAAATCGAACAGCATGAACGACTATGTGCCGGTAATTCCTGATAAACCGGCCCTGCCTGATTCATTAATTGGTGACGCCCCGGCGGAAAAGGTACACTCCGGAAAAGACTCTCGCATGGTATGGATTCATAAACCGACAATCAGTTTCGAAAAAAGGAAACCAATTGGCAGCTTCTATATTTACTTTGCCAAAAATAAATTTATGCTTGATCGCCAAAGCCAGGCTAGGCTTAAGTTTGTTTCAAAAACCGGGCACAGGTATCATACTATGGTTGCGCAGCTTACAGGCTATACCGACCCTACCGGCCCTATAGCTTATAACCGGAAGCTTAGTAAAAAACGCGCTGCCACAGTAATGGGCTACCTTGAAAAGCTTGGTTTTAAAGCCGAGCAGATGAGTGTGGCCGGCGGCGGCCCGGTCAGGGAAATAGAAGAAACAGATACAGAAGAAACTTTAAAGGAATTCAGGCGCGTGCACATAACACTGTTCAGTGAATAAATTGACAGCTTTCACTAAAGGTACCTGCTAAAATTCCTGCGGTTTTGTGGTGCGAATTTTGCTGTTTTGTACCTGCAATTAAAACAGGAAGCGGCTTTTTGAAGTTGTATTCCTGTATATCAAATTCATATTTCACCAACGTTTAAAGTATCTGCTATGGCTTTTGAACTGCCTGCCCTTCCTTACGCCCCCGATGCCCTGGAGCCAAATATTGACCGCGCAACCATGGAAATTCACCATGGTAAGCATCATAATGCATACGTTACCAACCTCAACAATGCCGTAACCGGGAGCACTGCCGAAGGCAAAAGTCTTGAGGAGCTGCTAAAAGACATAAGCAAATATGCCCCTGCCATACGTAACAACGGCGGCGGGCATTATAACCACAGCCTTTTCTGGACTTTGCTTAGCCCTTCCGGCGGCGGAGCACCAACAGGCAAAATAGCCGATGCTATAAACAGCACCTTCGGTTCTTATGATGCTTTTAAGGAAGAATTCACCAAGGCAGCAACCACACGTTTCGGAAGCGGATGGGCTTGGCTGGTAGCTGACGGCAGTAAGCTGACCATCAGCAGCACACCCAACCAGGATAACCCCTTAATGGATGTTGCCGAAGTTAAAGGCACACCGGTTCTTGGCCTCGACGTTTGGGAGCATGCCTATTACCTGAAATACCAAAACCGCAGGCCCGATTATATTGCTGCCTTCTGGAACCTGGTTAACTGGGATAAAGTAAATGAGCTTTTCGATAAAGCATCGGCATAAGCCATTTGCTTACCGTTAAACAGCTTACTGATAAAATGCACAAAGCCCCGGGGTTCAAAATCCGGGGCTTTGTGCATTTTACTGTTACAGATGGTAAGGCGCAGGTTTCAATTATTCCTTGCCTTCTGCGCCATCCATTTCCTGAACGCCTCTATTTGGCAATCTGGCAAACGGCCTGTGGGTGGCATGGTTGGTGAAACTGAAATCAGAGTACTGTAAAGCAGGCTTGTTTTTGGCGATATGGTATCTGTATAGCCGCTGCGCCTGTTTGTCAGCTCGGCATAAGCCAAAG
The DNA here is from genome assembly GCA_040388605.1 of Bacteroidota bacterium. Taxonomy (GTDB): domain Bacteria; phylum Bacteroidota; class Bacteroidia; order Cytophagales; family Flexibacteraceae; genus JAZKBN01. The sequence continues at coordinate 9,595 of JAZKBN010000037.1, forward strand.
CAGAATCAAGATTAAGGTTTCCGCCTGGCGAAGAACCGGTATGACAGCCGGCAAGTGCGCATTTCGTTTTCAGAATAGGTTGTATATGCAGTCTGAACGAAACAGAATCCGGAATGGCAGAGAAACATGCGGCATTTTCATTCGCCTTAGGTTTGCAGGCAGGCAGAAAGAGGCAGGCAGTTGCAAAAAACGCCGTTCTTAAACACCACCATACCAATACCCTGCTATTCTTCATAACTGAACATTGCAGGAATATTATCCGATACTTTAGAAGCTGAGGCCCCGGCATTATCTATCGGTGATTTAACCTGCAGGTTAGCAGCATTGTTCAATTGTATGCCTGTAAACAGTCTTGAGTAATCTGCAGTAAGGTGCGCATAAGCTGTTTGATTCGGGCTTACAGTAAAGTTTTTTTCCGGCATCTGAACAAATTTATAAGCCATTGGGGTGCCCAGCTTATACGCAAATGGCTGCATGCCCTCCCTGGTGCCATTAGCCCCTGTTGTGGTATCAATTCGCCCTGCAAAATTAAGATATACAAAACCTGTAGGCTGTGCAGCTGCGCCAAACCACATTGAAGAAGTATTGAGTAAGCTGTCGGCACCTGAAAAGGCGCTTAGCTTATTCCTTGAAGAATCAAGGCCTATGTAAAACCTGAGCCCTTTGTAATTGCCGGCAGGCACATCACCAACCAGGAAAGTTTCTGCATCCTGTACTTTCAGTACAAGGCTTTTGCGCAGCTTAAATACTGTACCGTCTAATCTTACCAGCTGCACGCCTGAAAGGTAAAACTGTCCCATCGACATAGATATTTTTCGGCCTGCGGAATCAAGGTAAACGCTGTCATAATCTTCCACCTCGTTGATGCCAATATTGTTGTGAATATGCAGCATCAGGCTGCCTTTTGCGCCCGTGATTACATCGTTGCCCGTGGTATCTGTTATTACAGGCTTTGTATCTTTATTATTATCGCAGGAGCTGAGGCTTAAGCCTGCGAAGCCCGAAAGAACTAAAACGAATATGCTGATTTTTAAAGAATTATACATGATTTATTAAGTTTATTAAGGTTTAATATGTTTCCCCGGGGTTTCAGAAAGTAGAGGAAAGGCTTAGATTTAAGATGTTTTTAGTTGTTGATTGTATGCCGTTTACATGTTGGTAAACAGGCATACCGAATTCCGAGCTTAATCGCAGGCGACCCAAGGGGCCGGAATCGAGGTGGCAGTTAAGGCCCAAATAGGAGTTTATGAATAAGCCCCCATAGTTGTCCGGGTCGGCAGCAGGTTCATATACATTGTAAAGACCCTTATCTTTTCCTGAAATTTTACCGCTTTTAATACCTTCTGCCCTTAGCGAGCCGCTAAGCCAATTGTTAAAATTAAAGGCTGCCCAAGCGTTTAAATTCGCCTCATTGCCCAATTTGTAAGCAATTGAATTATAATTTGTCCGGATAATACCGGTTAGCTGGGCACTGTAAGAAAACCTGCCGGGGCTGTATAGGTATGTAATTCCCGGCAAAACCTCCAGGGAACCTGATCCGGTTTGCATGCTGTAAGGTAAGTGCATACCTGCATACATAGATTTGGCGCTGCCCGAAACAGCAATACTTCCTGTAGGTATGCTTATGCCCATGCTCCCTACTATATGATAGGTTGAGTTACCCGATAATTTATAGAGCGCATGCAGCTTGGTATCGCCGATTGCATTGGAAGTTACCCTGTTTCCCGGCACTTCTGCGCCCGCTGAGCCATGGTTATGCACCGCACCCGGCAACATTGTCATGCTCATTTGGCTCAAATTATAATTGAACATAGCCATTATGGTTAACCTGTCGTTGAGGCCGTACATGGCCATAAGCATGTGCATTTGCATTTGCATTTTGCTGCTGCTCATCAGGTATTTTTCAAACACCTTGTTATCTGATACAGTCTTGCTTCCCTGCTGCATGCCGGCAGATTCCATATTCATAAACCGGTAAGCGAGCATCCATTCACCTTTTTCATGAACATGGCTTATCATAATACCGGTGGGTGTAGGGTTCGGCCCGCAGCATCCGGATGCGCAAAAGCCTTTGTTGCAAACGCTTCCGGGTACTTCAGTATCGGCAGAATCTGGCAGGGGCGATAACTGTGCCCTTACTGAAAGGCACAGCAAAAGCATTAATGGCAATAAGAATTGCCGAAGGATTTTCATTTTGATTGGTTTATTTTGTGCCGGAGCTAAGCTCGCACAGGTTAAAGCGATTTCATACTCATTCATAGGCATCACTGCCATTATTAATTAGAGCTTGCAGAATTACAATTCCATGCTTTAAAGGCAGGGCAGCTTATTAATTACCCGGGATAATTAAATTCATAAATGCATACCTATGATATTAAGCATACCGGATAACCCGATTATAAAGTGGAATACATGCCGAATTAAGCCATTCGTTTTAGAAAGACGTGTATTAAACCTGCTGTATATAATTGCCCTAAGGTTATTTGCTGCAAACCGTTGAATAACAACCTTTATGAAAAAATCAGCTGGGCGGATGAAAAACAGGAAAAGGGAGCCTTGAATAGGCCCTGTAAATATGAAATGAATTACGAATTGCTTTAATCTCTGTTACCGGCAAATATAATTTGAAACCGCTTTCCGGAAAATGAAAAGCCAAATCAACAGCATCTTTAAGGAAAGACGGCAGTTTTTGTTCCTGCTTCTCCTGCGCTTTAAGCGTCTTTTTCAGATAGCACTTACCTTCGCAGCAACTTTTAGGCGTTGCCCGGTTTACGCATAAAGTTTTGCTTATGTATTCCTTGTTCAGGTTATACCAAGCCACAGTTATGCTTCGGGCATTGATTTGAATCAATACTGCCAAAAACATAAGCACGTTTATAAATACCTTCAACAGCCGCAAAGGTAATTACAGAATTGCATTGCTTGTTTACCAAATTAATAAAACCTGCCAACTCATTCATTTTTCAGATGAATCGGCAGGCAGGTTTGTGTAACTCCGCAATTTTTGGCGGGGTAAGAGGTTGCAATTACCGCCAAATGCGATGCTTCATTTTTAACTTTTCTTGCTCAGTTTAATGCCTGTAGCCAAGCCAATCAACAGCAACACAACAAAGAAGACTTCTATACCCCAGAAGAAGGTAACAATAGCAGCCTTGGTAATATATAATATGATGTGCACTATAAGTGCCAGCACCAATCCTATTATGGCAATTCTTGCAATAGCGCCCATGATTTTATAAGTTTAAGTTGGAAGATAATTTGGGTTCCGTTAAAAAAATGCAAACTAAGGGCCAAAAACAGCTATGCATCTCAAACACGGGCTAAAAAAATATTTTTACAAGCTAATTAGCTAACAATAAACAACTTAAACCAATAATGATAAAGTATTACTTTTAAATTCTTTTATCTTTCGTCGGCTTGCCTAACTTTGTATTCGCGGCCCTTTAATAAAACACGGGGCGGGCATTTCACAAACTGTAAACCGGCGTACCTATATGATCCAGATTTGGCTGAAAAAGAACATCAAAGGAGATCCGTATATCTGGACCATACTGTTCATGCTTTCATTATGCAGCATAGCAGTGGTTTACAGCGCAACCGAAACGCTTGCCTACAGGCGAATGGAAGGGAATACTGAGTATTTTCTTGTAAAACACTCAATACTTATGATTGCCGCATTTTTCGCCATGTGGTTTACCCATAAGCTTGATTACCGTTATTACCTTAAACTAAGCCGTTGGGCCCTGCTGGCATCAGGCCCCTTGCTGGTTCTTACGTATGCCTTCGGCCGCCGTATTAACGATGCAAGCCGCTGGCTTACAATACCGGTTATTAACCAGGCATTCCAACCATCAGATTTGGCCAAGCTGGCGCTTATTGCCACCATTGCCGGCATTTTAAGCCGTCGCCAAAGTGATATAGCCGATATTCGTAAAACGCTTGTACCCATACTTTGCTGGAGCTTTGGTATTTGCCTGCTGATAGCGCTTTCCAACTTCAGCACTGCTGGCATGTTGTTTATGACCTGTATGCTGCTCATGTTCATAGGCAGGGTACCAACAAAATACCTGGTTTGCCTGGTATTGGCGGGCGCTTTGGCCGGTGCAATAGCCTTTAATTACGGGCAAAGGGGCGGTACCTTAAAGCACCGCGTAATGACTTTCTTAAGCTCCGATGAGCTCCCTTTCCAAACCGAGCAGAGTTATATTGCCATAGCTTCAGGCGGAATTTTCGGTAAAGGTCCCGGCAACAGTAACCAAAAAGACATACTTCCTCACCCTGATTCAGATTTTGTTTATGCCATTATTATTGAAGAATATGGCATGCTGGGCGGATGCATAGTGCTTATGCTATACCTGGCGCTGCTTTACAGGGGTCTGGTTGCTGTATCTAAAAGCGTAAATGCATTCGGCGGGCTGCTTTCTGCCGGACTCAGTTTCAGTCTTGCTGTGCAGGCGCTTTTTAATATGGGGGTTGCCGTAGGGCTTGTACCGGTTACCGGGCAGCCTTTGCCCTTACTTAGTATGGGCGGAACATCGCTAATATTTACAGGCATGAGCTTCGGTATTATATTGAGCGTAAGCCGTGGTGAAACAGATGCCCGCTTAGGCCAGAGCTCAGAGCGGCGAAATGCTGTAAGAAACAGGCAGGCAGCTTAATAAGCGTTGAATAAAACTGTTTAATCCACGTAATTAATAATATCCATGCAAACAGAAGGCGGTATGGGCAATAAGCCGGTGCGGGTAATAATAAGCGGTGGTGGCACAGGCGGGCATATTTACCCGGCCATAGCCATTGCAGATGCCATTAAAAAACTTCAGCCGAATGCAGAACTGCTGTTTGTAGGCGCCGAAGGCCGCATGGAAATGCAGAAAGTGCCTGCTGCCGGTTATAAAATTGAAGGCCTGCAAATAAGCGGCATTCAAAGGAACATGAGCCTGCAAAACCTGGGTTTTCCCCTGAAACTCTTGAAATCTGTTCTGCACAGTAAAAGAATTATTTCTGCATTCAGGCCCGATGTGGCAGTTGGTGTTGGCGGTTACGCCAGCGGACCATTGCTTTTTATGGCCGGATTAAGCGGCATTCCTACCTTAATACAGGAGCAAAACGGGTATGCCGGCCTTACTAATAAAATGTTGGCTCGCCGGGCCAATAAAATATGTGTGGCATATCCCGGTATGGAAAGATTTTTCCCGGGAACAAAACTGGTTCAAACCGGCAACCCTGTTCGTGCCGACATTAAAATATCGGCAGACTTAAAGCAGGAAGCGTTAAAATATTTCGGGTTAACAGCGGGAAAGCCTGTTTTATTGGTAATTGGGGGCAGCTTAGGTGCCAGAACAATTAACCAAAGTATTGCTGCCGGCCTTCAGACTCTTGCCGATGCGGGCATTCAGGTAATTTGGCAAACAGGTAAGACATGGTGGCCACATGCAGAGGCTATATTAAAAGACCTTACGCTACCCGGGATTCATATAACAGAGTTCATTTCAAGAATGGATCTCGCATATAACGCTGCCGACGCCGTTGTGAGCCGTGCCGGCGCATTAAGTATTTCGGAGCTTAGCCTGGTAAAACTGCCTGTCATTCTGGTTCCTTCGCCCAATGTTGCCGAAGACCACCAGACTAAAAATGCAAAAGCATTATCTGACAGGGGAGCAGCTATCCTTGTTAAGGATTTTGAAGCCCGAAACTTATTGGTAAACGAGGCTGTTGCGCTTTTAGCCAACAAGCAAACCATGGTTCAGCTTAGCGCCTGCATTGCTGAGTTTGCCAAGCCCAATGCTGCAGAAGATATCGCACTCCAGGTTTTGAACCTGGTTGGGCGCTGACATTATATTATTAACAGCATTTGCGTGATTTACGCAAATAAAAAATACCGGCCACTTTATTATACAGGGGCCAATTTTAAATACCATTAATTGACGGGCCCTAAAAGCTCACTTCAGATTGATTTCCGGCAGAAAGCAATTGCCTTTCAATTTGCTTTTCCATTTCCACTATTGAAAACGGCTTGGGTAATACACCATCGGCGCCGCATTCGTTTGCAATAGATTCTGCAAGGGCATTTGCAGAGAATATAATTACCGGGATATGGCAGGTAGCCTGGTTAGCTTTTAATCTCTTTGTCATTTCTTCCCCGCCCAAAGTCGGAATCCTGAGATCCATGAGAATTACGTCGGGCAAAAGCGTTTCAGCCTTTTGAATTAAGCCATGGCTGGTACAGGTGGTTTCAACCTTATACCCTTTGCCGACAAGAATCAAACGCGACACCTCAAGTATGTCGTCGTCATCATCGCAAATCATAATACATTTTTTCTTGTCCATAGCTGAGCAGGTTTAATAATGAGATTCTATATCTGATTCGGTTGTAAAGTAGTTTGAGTTACATTGTAAAACAGAACTCTACTACTCCTGACCAAATTTATATAACGCCGGCCCCAAAGCTCATAACACCTAAGCGGAAGACACTTAAAGGTGTAAAAATGCAATAAATGGCTATCCGGGAAATACGATTATTCAGATGAAAACACTTATACCCCTGATAATTCTATGACAAGTTAAGCATTAATTGGTTTAATTTGGAATGCCCTTTATTTTTAACCAAGGCTTAATAAAGATTAAGCATGGTTTTGTAATGCTTTTAATTAAAATAATCTTACTGAATTTTACGGCAGCGTTTTTTACATATTTTATGTTTAATTATCCTTAAATCTATGTATTCGTTAATGCCAATCAGAAACATGAATCAGATTGTTTGATTAATTCAATTTCAGGATTTTTTTAACGGGGCAGCAACAAGGAGCATCCGGCAGAAAATTATAACTGAAATTAAAAACAGGTAAACTTAAACAAATAAAAACACCCCCTCAAAACCTTTGACAGTAATGAGGGGGTGCATGTTAATTCTAAAAGCGCTTACTGAATTACAACCTTGCGCGTTAAAACCTGCTTATCGGCAGTCAGCTTAATGGTGTACATTCCTTTAGGGTAATTCTGAACATTGAAAGCGGCAAAGCCTTCTGCTCCCAAACTGCGATTTTCTAATTCCCTGCCCAGGTTATCGTAAAGCTTTACAGTGGCAGCGGTTCCTGCAGCCAGGTTTTCAGCTCTTACATTTATAGCAGTGGAAGCAGGGTTAGGGTACAGGCTCATAGTGCTGAGCTTTCTGGCTTTTACTGTTACTGTATCTGTAAAATCAGTGGCATGAAAGCACCATTTACAATCGGGGCTGCTTGTAAGCGCAGCACAGGTTGTGGTACCGGGAATAAAATTATCGTCTGTTGAATTGTAAAATCCGCTGGTTTGACTTGGGTCTTCAACACCGTTTACTGTCCAGGAATATTCGCCGCCGACATCGTTCTTAATTTCAAAGCCGAAATTATCGGCATTGTAGAAACCGATTAACTGGCCTCTTTGAATAATTTTAAATGTTCGTGATGTGAAAGGTCCGGTTCCGCAGGCGTTTTTGCCGGCAATAGAAATGGTGGCAGAGCCAAGGTAGTTATAGCTGAAGTAAACGGTTGCCCTGTTATCTGTAATGCTTATCTGACCTGCTTCGGCAGGAACCAAGGTCCAAACATATTCAGTTGCACTGGTAGCATCATAAGATTGGAAAGTGGCAGAGCTGCCCTGGTTAAAGCAGGTGCTGTTCGGAAACGCGCTCATTACACCTAAAATAGCGGGTGCCCCGGGAGAAAGAGAAGTTTCGTATTCCTTACTTGAAATAAGGTATGCGGGATCTGATGGGTCTAAATCTGTTCTTTTGAAAGAAAGCCTTATTCTCGAAGGAATGCTTTCAGAAACGGCAGGCACTGTAAAGCTTATAGTACCTGTACCTGCGCTTACCTGTGAGCCTAAAATAAGCACCCTGTTATTATCAGATGCGAAGGAGCGTGCCGTTGTTGTATCTAATTCAACATTGAGCACAGCGCCGGCAGGCAGGTTATCAGGGGCAACATAGCTTACTGTATAAGTTGCGCCGCTGCAGAATGAATTAGGGAAGAAGGCCGATATATAGCTGTTCAATACCTTAGACACCGGTGTTGAAGTATAATTGATGGAGTTTGCAGCCCAATTTGTTTGCGCAGTATATCCGTCGGTTCCAAGACCCGCGCACCCTGATTTTAAATCTACTAAAGAATAGTAATGCAGTTTGCTGTCGGCGCCAATATGCTTGTTCGCAACCGGGAAAGATTCTTCTAAAGTTGCAGTGCCGCCTGAGCCATCGTCGTAATTCTCAAACTTTGCGGCAATATTTAGTTCAGGGCTCCATGTGTTGCCATAATCGCGGCTGGCTATATAATAGAGGTCACGTGTGTTTTTCCCGTCAGGGTCAGAAGTGCCTTCAACTACGGCTGAATACAGTATAAAGATATTACCCGCAGCATCAGCGCTCAGGGTGGGGTAAGAACAAAAGGCATAAGGGTAATCACCGGGATACCCGGTTTCACCATAAGAAGGTATATCTACCACACCGTCGCGGTTAACATCTACTGTACCTGCAACATATTTCATTGATGCATCAGATGCCACAGCCGGCGCCATATCTTCGTTCCAATACTTAAGCGATGCGAAGGCAGGGTTAATGCCCCCGTTAGGGTAGTAATACCCGTCTTTGTTACCATCAACAGTATCAACAGGTACAAAGCCACGGCCTACTGCAATGTGTGCCTTTCCGCGGTTATCTACAAGAACAGAATAAGCCCCGTCGTTACGCTCAACAAAGTAAGATCCTGTTGTGGCAACATACTGGAAGTTATTGGTATCTGTCATGGTATTTTGTTCAACAATCTTCTTATTCCAGGTTAAGCCGTTATCTGAACTTTTATACAGTATTGTTTCCATACCCGGATTAAGTCCGCCACGCTGAGCGGTGAATACGAAGGCCACATTATTGCCATTCGCGTCTATATCGAATCGCGAGGTCTTTACACCTTTATAACCGTTTGCAGCACTTATATCATCCACAATTGTGGCAGTCCAGGTGGTGCCGTTATCTTCAGAACGCATAACGCTTAAGGCATCTGTAACACCAAGTTCAGGAAATGACGGGGTGGCACGAACATCTTTAACGGTAGTTACTACGTGAATGGTAGTGCTGTTGCTCACCGCATGGTGAAAAGAAGACTCAGGGAATAATGGCGATGAGTTTATTGGCGACCATGCCCCTGTTCCGAATGCGCTGTGAACATAAGTGGCAATATTGCTTGGCTCAGTGGTACCGCCCGGGAAGGTATAATTGGTTACCACTTCTTTTGTAGCCGTTGCGGTAATGCTTGGGTAACCCTGGCGACAATGGTCGTAATCTGAACCGTCGCAGTCATTGTTTGGGCCGCCAATCTGGTAGTTCAATGAATCGGCAATGCCGCTGTAAAGCCAGTTGGTGCCGTTAAAGTAATTGTAGCCGGCCATACGGCCGCCAAGTGCTTTACCGCGACCATATTGCCAAATTGCCCCAATTGTACCGTTATCGTAAACCTGTAAGGCATGCGGAGAACCGCCACCTGTTTGCAAATCAAAAAAAGTGAAACCTATGGTGGTACCGTAGGCCGCTACCGGCAATGTATATTGCGGGGAAGATTTCTTTTCGCCTGATTTAACACGAAGCATTTCCGAGCGTTCGTCGTTAGCATCGGGCAACTTCATTAACCTGGTTCCTGTTGCCAGGATTTCCTTTACAGATGGTTTCAATTTTCGACCACCTTGCAATTGCTTTTGGGAATAGCTTATAAAACCCGAAGTAATAAGCAGTGCTAAGAGTAAACTTCTTTTCATGCGAATAATAATTTAGGACAAGTACATTAGGTAAATTAAATGTAAGCAATACAATAATAAGGTATTACAAAGGAAATGCAATATTTTAAAGAACCATAAATGAATTACGGAGCTAAAAATCAGAAAATCCCTGATCTCCGGTTTCTGAAAACCAGGGAAGCGGCCGGTAATTCACATTCATTTATCAGACAGGAAAACCCATACAATCGTCTATTAATGTAGCAGTATTTCTGAAAAAAATTGATCAGGCAATAATTAAAGCCTGGAATTGAGCCTGTTCAAATGCGGTTTACGTGAGCAGACATCATTAATGAGCCAATTAGCGTCAGGCCTTATGAATATAATGGTCCGACATTTTTAAAGCTGTTATAGCAGCCTCGGTACCTTTATTTCCATGTTTTCCGCCGGCCCTGTCCTGTGCCTGTTCTAGGGTATCAGTTGTAAGCACACCAAAAATTACAGGCTTGGCATATTTAAGACTTACGTCAATTAAGCCGTTTGCCACTGCGCTGCAAATAAAGTCGAAATGCCGTGTTTCTCCCTGGATTACACAGCCAAGGCAAATAACAGCCTGGATAAGTGGTTGAGAAGACATGGCTGCTGCCCCGAAGCATAATTCATAACTTCCGGGAACAGTGCTTATAACAATATTTTCTTCTTTAACCCCGCTCTTTAATAATGAATCATAAGCGCCTTTAAACAGCGCGTCGGTAATTTCACTGTTCCATTCAGAAACTACAATGCCTACGGTGTATTCGCTGTAATCACGAAGCGGCAAAGCCTTTTGAATATCAAGGTTTTTTAAAGCAGAAGCCATATATCTGAGTCAGGGGCCTTGGCAGGCAAAGGGGATAATGTTTCAAAATGAAATAAACACTTTAGGCTCACAGGTGATTTAACTTTAAGCTCTTACCCGGCACACCAAAGCGGAAACAAATAAAAATAAAAAAAAGCGCAGTAAATAATTACCGCGCTTTAATTACTGATTTTCAGTACAAAATTATTAACTATTCGCCTGAGTAATAAACCTTAAGACGCTTGGCTTCGCTCAGCTCAGCACTTTCAGGATATTCTTCAACCACTTTAGAGTAAGTTTCACTTGCTCCCTTTGTGTCTTTTGCCACGGTTTGGGCCAAAGCCAGCTTCATGAGGTAGCCGGGAGTAAATTGCTTATTAGGTTTGTGCTCAGCCGCTTTACGATAAAAGCTGATGGCTTCGTCGGCTTGGTTCAGCTCAAGGTTGGCATCGCCCAACAGGCAATATGCACGAGCCTGCACCAATGCGTCTGACGATTTAAATTTATTCAGGTGCTCTACGGCTTCTTTAAACTTACCTTGTTTCAGGAAAGCAGCGCCAATATAAAATTCAGCCTGGTTGGCTGCATCGGTTCCGCTGAATTCATCGGCAACCCTTAAAAGGCCCCAGTGATTTCCGTTACCGTTAAGCGCCTGCTTCAATGAATCTGATTCAAATTGATATACAGCATGGAAAAGTTCTTTTTGAGCTTCGCCATTCTGTTCACTTTGCCAATACATATAGCCGGCAACAACCGCCCCTATGGCGAATATACCCGCAGTAATGTAACCCAGCAATTTCATGTTGCTGCGGAATAAAAACTCGGCGCGATCCAAAGGATCCACGTAAACAGATTCCTGATCCGTTACAACGGGGATCACTATTTCTTCTTTCGTCTCCTTTACTTTGGTCATTACAGGTTTGGAATTGAGGGTGCAATATTACTATTAATTTGCCGCATTTCAAAATAACGCCAAACAATATCAACTGCAGGCTCCACAGATTTAATACTAATTTATCGAAGCTTTACCTTAGTTGCGCCCCAACCGAACTTTTCGCGGGCAGCATCTTCAAAATATTCAACTGCCGGGTGTTTTCCCAAACGCCTGTGCAGTTCAGCTTTCAGGGTTCCGTTTCCGGCGCCATGTATATATGTTATCTCGCGCTGACCGCTAAGAATTGCGCTGTCGAGTGTTTTCTCGAAGTGCTTTAGCTGGAACTCAAGCAGCTCCTGTGGTTTCAGATTCTTTTGGTTAGGCAGCAGCTTTTCAATGTGCAAATCAACCTCAGAAACTGTTTTGGTACCGGTACCGGTTTGCGCCACAGAAACCTGGTTTCCGCTAAGCTGGGCCTGCAGGGCTTTGGCATCTATGGCAACAGGTTCAGCAGCATCTGCCTGGAAAAGCCAAACGGCCTTATTCATTACCGGTGCATGCTTCATGGTATCAAGTTTCTCAGGTTTAAACCGCAGCCTGAAATGAACAGGAAAAACAGGAACAAACTCCCCTTGCCTGAATGGCAGCGCCCGGAGCTCATAAACTGGAAATGCCGATAATGTATCGGTATAAAACAGCGCGCAACGCACAGTGCTGCGCGGTTCAAGCATGCCTGCCCAAGTTCCGGATGTTTTGCCTTTCAGTTCCTGAACCAGGGTTACAGCTTGGGTGTAATCGGTATTATTGATTAAGTGCAGGCCGGTTTCAAGCTTGGTAAATGGTTCGAAGGCAATATAAATGCCTTTTGCAGCCAATGGCCCCTGCGGACGAATTGGGGCCTCAGGCAATACCTGGCCGGGCTTTTTACCGGTATCGGCAACCGGAGTGGTTTTAAAGTAGCGTTGCTCCTGGGCGTTTACAATAGTTAGCTGATTCCTGCTTACGGGAATACGAAAATCACCATCAATTATAACTTCTGCTGTAGTTGGTGTGGGCAGGGCGCAAACTATGCCTTCTTCTCTTCCGTGCAGGAAGCGTACGCGGTCTCCGATGTTCATAGGGATACTATATAAGTATGGGATTGCAAAGATAAGGCTTAGGTCAGCTAATATTTGCCCTTTTAATACAAGCCGCACATCCTGGCACAAATAGGGATGCCTATACCTTGGAGTACTCCATAAACCCGGAACCTGCCCCGATAATCATTTGCCGGGCCCCTAAGCCGACGAATAAATGCCTGATGAAAGATGTTTAGGCCCATCTGCACAACCAGAACCGGGATTTATTCAAAAGTAAAAGCCTTTACTCTATTGCATTGCAATAGAGTAAAGGCTTTAAACCTGCTTAACATATTATTATGCAGGGTAATTTTCCATAGCTGTTATTTGTTGCGCCACCTGCGTAATAAATCCCAACCCTTTGAAACAAGGGGAAGGTAATTAAACGCCGGTCCGGCCAGTTTGTTACCCAGGTAGCCAAGTGCTAAGGTTACCGGTATAGATATTTTTAAGGTATCCCAATTGCTTGCCACTCTTTGGCCGCTGTCTTTCATAGTCAGGCGAAGCCTGGCTTTTTCGGTGCGTATGTCCTCTATGCTGGTAATTCTATGCAAGCGGTACGTCTTCATATTCAGGGGTTTTTATGTTGGCAGCTGCGGTTTGTTTAACTTCAATATCGGTAATGCTCTCAGGTGTTTCTGAGGCTCCCATTTGTTCAGCCTCTTTATCGCTGAAAAGCATTCTTATGAAAACACCAATAAAGGGTGTAACAAACAAAGTTTCGCGGCCAAACCAAAGGCCTAAACCGGCCACAAGATATATGCCGGCTACGCAGAGGAAGCCAAGTGCATTGCTGTCGGTTAGGCTGCCGAGCCAAAACCCAAGGGCAAGGCTGGCAAAGAAAACGAATACCAAACCTACAAGGCTTACTATTATAATTGAAAGTGCCACGGAAAGAATACTGACCGTTTTTTCAAGAAGGCTAAGCCGTTCATAATCAATTTTTGCTTCAACATAAGTTTTTATGTTATCGGCCATATCGGCTATGCTCGAAAAAGTGTTTCTTTCCATGGTCTTTTCCTGTTTTTACACCTCCGTTTTACAGAAAGGGATAATTCTGATGTTTGAATGTTGGTAATAATTGCATGGCCCGTACAGCACCCGACGGGGTATGAGGGCCCGGGCCATGCTTTTTTTACGTGACCATACCCGGCTTAACAGGGCAAAGCCACTTTATTGTTTGCTGCAAAATACTGTAGCAAAGCGGTTTCTTAGAACTTAGCTTTGTCGGTGAGGTAGTTAGCCAGCTCTTTGCCGTCAGAAACTGCACCGTTAGCTTTAGATTTTGTGTCTGAAATCAGGGTGTTGAAGTAATCCTTCATTTCTGATATTTTGGAGCTTACCTGGTCTTCAAGATCGGTTTCAAGCTCATTGAAACGTTTACGGATTTTTCCGCGTGTTTCTGTTCCTTTATCAGGCGCAACCAATACGCCGATGGCAAGACCAATAGCGGCGCCGGCGGCCACTGCAAGGATTACTTTTGCTGATGAATTCATTGTTTTATAGGTTTAATTGTAAGGATGATGGTTCTTTTATTTATATAATTTTATTTACCGGGAAACTTAACCCGGCTCATTGCACACGTACCGTTTTACATGCACATTTCATACCGTATTTACGCAGATGACGCACATTTTATTATTTTAGGTACCGGAATTATGATATTTAATGCCTCAAAGGCATAAATACCTGTTCCTGCGGCAATTTGTATTTTTCTAGGTTCGGCGTATCAGGTTCAGCAAAACGGAAATTACTGCCAAAACAAGCAAAATGTGAATAACACTGCCGGCAGAATAAACGAAGAATCCGAAAATCCATCCGATGATGAGAATTACGGCAACAAGATATAATAGATTTGACATGGCTTTAAATGTTTTATAGTGGTTGTGGTTTGTCAGTATGTTGGCCTATGTCGCAGCGTCTGCTGCCGTACGCCTTCGAATGAATAATTGAAAAATTAGTGCCGGTGCCTTCAATGTGGATGTTTGGGTAACAATTGCATGCTTTTATTCTGAAAATGCAAAACCTGCCCGGTTTAAGTCATTCAGCCTCCCTTTTCCGGGGATTCTTATCCACGTTTTTTATAGCGCTAATCCTGATTGACAAGCGCATTTAAAGAATTCCGGTACTTTGTTTTTTTAAATGCTGTATAAAAATGACTTTAACAGGTCCTGCTAAAATTTGTATGCGCTTACGGGCAAAAATGGCCTGTATCCCCTATTAGCGGTAAGGAAATTGAATTACAGCATGGTATAAATACCCTCTCCACACCATGTTTACTGAAAAAGGCCACAGCGCTCAAAACGAGCATGATACAGATACAACAAATACCCCTGAAGCCGGTAATAAGCAAGCAGATGAAGCGCTACAGCCTGCACTTAAAAAATCGGGCATTGAAGCTGTGCACGATTGCGAGCCGGGCATAAAGAGAAAAAGGGCCGGAAAAGGCTTTTATTACATAAACCCTGATGGCAGCAAGCTAACTGACACGGAAATGCTGGCGCATATAAAAACGCTGAGAATTCCGCCTGCCTATGCCGATGTCTGGATATGCAACAATACAAACGGGCACCTGCTTGCCACCGGTATTGATGCAAAAAAACGCAAACAATATATTTATCATCCTGAGTTCACTGCTAAAAACAACAAGTCTAAATTCAGGCGATTGCGCAAATTCGGGATGGCATTGCCCGCATTGCGGAAAAAGCTCAGCCAGGATTTAAAAGCCGCAGAATGGACCTTGCAAAAAACCACCGCGCTCGTGGTTAAGCTTATAGATGAATTCCAGATACGTGTTGGCAACCGCGCTTACGAAAAGCTGAACGGAAGCTATGGTATTACCACGCTTCGTAAAAAACACCTCCGCCGTGATGGTGATAACCTGAGCTTCGAGTTTAAAGCAAAAAGCGGGAAAATGTGGAAAGTACCTGTTAACAACAAAGAACTGGCATCGCAGTTAAGCGATATAAGTACTGTACCGGGTTTGCAGCTCTTTAAATTCACCGGTGCCGACGGGAAGCAGCATGGCCTTTCATCAGGCCATGTGAACAGCTATATACGCGAGGCAACGGGCTCAAAGTTTTCCGCTAAAGATTTTCGTACCTGGAAGGCATCGGTTTTAGCCATTGAAAAAGCCCCGGAGGCAGAGCAGTTGAGCGAAGGCAAAAGATTGCCGCAAAAAATAAATGCTTTGCTAAGGCTGGTTGCGGCAGAAATGGGTAATACCATGAGTGTTTGCCGTAAGTACTATATTCACCCGGCAGTGCTAAGCGCTTTTGAAAAAGGAAAGCTGGCCAAATGCCTGCAAAAAGTTTCAGGCGAAAGGCTGCGGTTTTTCCGGAAGGCTGAATTGGCAGCCATGGAGCTGATGAAATAACCAACACTTACGCTGTAAATTAAGATGCAAAATCGCCTTACCGGTATCACTGCTCGGTAAGGCGATTTTGTTTTAAGCCTGCATCAGAACGGGTAGCCAATGGCTATATTGAGTACCAGGTTTTGCTTATTGGGATCTGAGCTGCCGAAGCCGGGTAAAGATTTTATCCATTTATCGCCTTCCGGGTTATAGGGTATGCGCAGCGGTACACCCAAATCCAGCCTCAGTACAAAGAAGCTTACATCTACCCTCACACCGAAACCGGTGCCAATGGCCATTTGGCTCATAAATTTGGCAGCCTGGAAATTGGCGCCGGGCCTGCTGCTGTCGGGCCGGGCCAGCCACACATTGCCCGCGTCAAGGAAAACGGCTCCTTTAAGAAATGTAAAAGCTAAATCGAAACGGTATTCTATGTTTGCTTCCAGTTTAATATCGCCGGTTTGGTCAAAGTAAGAGAAGCCGTTGTTTAAATCGGGACTTCGGTAAGAACCCGGGCCTATAGAGCGGGCCTGGAATGCCCTGATGCTGTTATTACCACCGGAGAAGAATTGCTTCACGTAGGGCATGGTAACCGAGTTGCCATAGCTGATACCATAACCACCGTAAGCCCGCATAGCAAGCATGCTTGTTTCCGTTATTTTATGGTAGAATCGGTAATCGGCATCAAGACGTGTATATTGGCTGTAGGGCTTTTTAAATAGGGTATATGACCCGGTGCTGTCTTTTGGAGCGCCAAATGTTCGGTGTGCAGCGTAAATCATGTTACCCGATAAATCGAGGTTGGCATTGAAATACATATTGTTCTGCCTGTAAGTCTGGCTTTGATTGCTGTATGTATAGCTGTATTGGGTACCCAAAATAAACTGCTGCTCAAAGCTTCGGCGGAGCAGGGGATTACCTGTCAGCAGGCGCTTAAAAGAATCGCTCTGCTGCGATACGCTTACATAGTTTATGTTAATGGGTATAAGTGTATGCTGAATATTCGCATTCTCTGACCAGTTGTAGCCAAATTGGAAATTGAACGAGTTCAGGAAGAAAAAGTTCACCCGGTTCTGTAATTGGTAGCCGGTTTTAATAAAAGTTTTCGGGGTATAGAGTTTTGAGTTTCTTGCCTTCCATGGCAAAACAAATTTAGGGAAGTTCAGGCTTATGTCGCCGCCAAGCTGGTAGCTGTTGAGTCCCTTGGTGGGGCCGCTTATCACTGTTTCGAAGCCGGCAGAGAGGTTCACTATTAATTGCTCTGCGCCGTGTGAAAGGTTACGGTCTTTAAAAGTTAAGCGTACGGCGGGGCCGGCAAAGTTATTACTCTTGGTTACCCCGCTGAATTCCCCGGTTATGGTTTTCTTCCGCATAGGCGAAAGGCTGACATAAGCATCAAGCAAACCCTGGTCACCTGTACTGTCTAAACTCTTTAAGCGAATATTTACATACTTAAATGTACCTAAGCCCGAGAGCCTGTTCAGGCTCAGGTTATGTTTTTCGCGGCTGTAAAAATCGTTATGCTTCAGGAAAATGCTGCGCTTAATCACCTTGGCCCTGAAAACGCTGTTGTTTGAGATATGCCAAAAATGCTTGCCTTTCACCGTATCGGGCATGTAGTATTTAACATGCGCGGTATCGCCGGGTATTTTGTAATTGGTGTTAATTACAATTTTATTCACCTTGTACCTGAGCAGCGCCTTATCAGGCATATCCTTTTTGTGGAAAATGCTCAGTGAAACTTCAGCAGTCTTCAGGTTACTGTCTGCTTTGAATACCAGGTAATCCGGGTCGAAATAATAGTACCCATAGTTTTTCAGCCGGGCATCAATACGGGTTCTTTCCTGCTTCAGGGTTTCCAAATCGTAGAAATCACCGGGCTTTACAATAGATTTTTCAGCAGTATATTTCCAAATATCATAGTCGAGCGAATCGCCGTTTTTGTTCCATTTAAGCTCTTTAATAACATAGCGTTTTTTCACGGTCACCGTGTATTTCATGCTAACCTTCCTGTTTTTTCTGTGTTCCTCGCTTTTAACCTTTACATCGAAAAAACCCATGTTGTAAAGCCTGTTTTGTATCAGGGTTTCAACCTGCTGCACATTTACCCGGCTGAATAATACCGGCGGCTTACCTGCAGAGTACTTCAGCCAGTGTTTAAAACCGGTTTCTTTATTGGGTTCGGCAACATGGTTATAAATGCTCAGCTGCGGCCTCAGGCCAAGGATAGATGAAGTAGGTTGCGGCTTAATTACATCTTCAAGCTCGCTTTCAACTTTTTTCTCGTTTTTAACTTTGTAATCAGATTCTATTTTGAGCTTATGCCCAACATAGAGGTCATCGTTAGGCGGCAGGTATTTTATGTTATTACATGCCGATAGCAGAACCACTGCACCAAGCAGGCCTGCCCGCCTGTAATTCCGTAAAAAGCAGGTAAACCACTGCGCCATTTTAGTATCGTTTTCTGTTGATATGCTGAATCTCTCTTACTGATTAACCTCGCGCAACGCGGCTTTGTCTTTTTTGAAAATGGCTCTCCACTTATTGAAATCGCGGGTAAAGGCAATGGCTACCCGGGTTTCGGTTACGTTATTATCTATTACGCTTACGGTGTTTACGCTCCTGTAACCTTTAAGTTTTAATTGCCCGGTCGGTGTAAGGCTGTATTCAACGGTAACGTTTCCGGGCATGTACCCGGCCCCGTTATTTACGGTGCCTGCACGGTTACCTTCAACATCTACCGCGCTGCCTACCGATACCGTCAACCTGTCGTTAAGCAGGTTTTTGCTCACACCCAGGTTAACCTGTGTGCGGTTTTGTGCCGCACCGGTACTGTAATCCTGGTAACTGTCTACACCCACATCAAGGTTAACGCCTTTAATATATTGGTTGCTGAGGCCCTCCAGCTGATCGCTGAGCACCTGGCTCACGCTGCTGCGGGCTGTTTCTCCAATTCCGCCGCCGCCTGATGCAGATGCCAGGGCAGGGTTAGATGCCATAAAGCTGCCGAAAATAAGCAGCGAAAATACCTGCTGGTTCAGGCTGTTGGGGTCGCCGTTAAGTTGTTGCAGCCGCGCATCCACGGCGCCGCTGTAAGCCTGCTTGTAATTATCGGGCAGGTTAATGCCGAAGCCCAGGCTGGGCGGGAAAATTTTACCGGTGATATACAGCTCTACGTTGAACGGAATTTTCTGCTTGTATTTGTTCCTGTCTTCTGCGCTCAGGTCAGCAATTTGGTCGTTGAGCAGGTTTCCGGGACTGGTTTTAGCCTGGTAAACGGCAGTAATATTTACATCGGCATCCATAGGGTCGCCGTTCCAGCTCACGGTGCTGCCTTTCTTAATCAGGAATTTGCGTTGCACAAGGCTGTAGAAGCTTAGGTTATAGCTGCCTCCCTGTAAAGTGTACACCCCGCTGAGTGATATTTTCCCGCTTGGGTCCATACCGAAATTCAGGTTACCGCCTCCTTCAACTTCCAGCTTATCTCCGCTGGCCTGGTCCATGATTACGGTAAAGCGGGCATTGCGGTCAATGCTTATATCCATTTGAATATCAATATTGAATGCGGTTGACGCAGCTTCTTTAGCCTTTTGGGCGTTCTTCAGGCTTTCTGCCTGCAGGTGCGTAAGGGTATCAGGAGCCACAAATTCAACTATGCCATCATGCTCCACGGTTGCCGGTTCGCCGTTCGATAAAATATAGGTAAGCGCGGTGCCCTTACCAATCCTCAGCTGACCGGTAATTTGAGGTGAACCTTTAATATCCCTGATGTGCGCATTGCAGCCCATAAGCATCTTTCCGTAAACGGTTTTATTGTCGCGGAAGCTGGTGTTCATGAGCAGGAAATTTTCGGCCTTCATGTTAATCTCATACCCGAAATCGCGGTAGGTAAGGGTTTTAACATTACCGTTGATTACGGCATTATGCCCGTTGCTGTCGGCTATGGTAAAATTATTCAGCCTGATTCCCCCGCGTTCAAAAGTGATGGTTTCTTTCCTTAGCAGGAAGTATGCGTTAACGGGTACGAGGTTAAAACGCGCGTCGTCGAAATGCAGGGCGCCGGTTATTTGCGGCTTGTTAATACTTCCTTTTAAAGCTATAGCACCAAGCAGGTTACCGTGCAGGTATTTCAGGTTCCCGGCTGTATAGCTTTCTACGGTAGCCAGGTTCAGGGTTGTAACTTTAAGGTTAAGGTCAAAGGTATTAATGCTGTCATCGGGCATATAATCCCCGGCTAAACGAACATCGTTACCATGCCCTTCTATACGCATATCCATGGCATATTTGCCTTGGGTTTTGTTGTCGGCTTTTATGGTGATAATCCCTAAGGTATCAGCTTTAAAGGCGAAATCGGTTATTTTAAGGTCCGAGGTAAAAATTAATGAGGGCTTGGTTTGGGCAATTGTTAACCTGCCGTCAAGAATACCTGCAATAAACTTTTCATCTGCTTTTATAATATCAGATATAAAGCTGAGGTCGAAGTTTTTAAAGTCTACATTCAAATCAGGCTTTGCCATGCTGCGGCTGCCGCTGTTTACGGTTATGCTTTCATCTTTATCCCTGATTCCTACATTGTTGGCGTACAATATTTGGTCACCGAATTCAATGTAGTTGGCAGAGTCCACATCGAAATTGCGGCCCTGCAATACAAGTGTTTTATTGAACAGGTGGAAGCGCTGCACCTCTTTGTTTTTAGCCAATGAGCCGCCTATCCTGAAACGTACTTTCTTTTTCTTCTCGTCGGGAATTACAAAATCGCAGGTAACCACATTATGCGAAACCATACCGGCTATACTCGGATTGCGAATAATGTTTGTACTGTCAGACACATCGTCTGTTTTAAGGCCATATACCATTTTGTCGTTATCAGACTTCAGGTCGAATTTCAGGTTGTTAACCGTATAATTGGTATAGGTAATTTGAGGCAGGTCAGCGGTTGCGGTAAGGGTATGCGCCACGCTGTTGAATGTCATGCTTACTGAGCCCGGCTTGAATTTCCTGAGATCGGGTACAAGTGCGGTTATCAGGTCGGTATTCAGAATTTCCATATTGAACTCAAATGCCTGTTCGCTTTTCAGAATTTTTACCGGGGTGTCATCCATGTCGTAATAGCGCTTAACATGGTTCAGAATGGCATCGCCGAGGGTAGAGGGCTCTATATGCCCTTTCAAATCAGCTTTAAGTATTTCTGAGCGAAGCTCATAGTTGGCTTTGCCGTCTTTACGCGCAGCGGTAAGCACAATGCTGTCAACATTAATTGTTTGGGCGCCTTTTGTGAGGTTTATTTCTTTTACCTTAAGCTTACCTGTAAGCTCATCAAGGTTGCGGCCCTGCATATTGGCAACAATCTTTGTTTGCAGGAAAGTCACATCGGGGCTTAGGTGCAGGGCAACCAGGTCTGCTTTTTTAAGGTTCAGCACAAATTTGCCCCCGGGGTGCTTAGGGTCCATATCTGCCTTGCCTTTGAAGGCTAAAACAAGATTAGGGTCGTTCATATCTATTTTGCCCCTGAAAAGCATCTTCTTAATGTTGCCGTCTACCAACAGGTTACGGTAATTGTATTTTTGAAACTCGAAGCTTACAACACGGGCATTTACATCGGCATCTATTGTTTCCAAATCCAGGCCGCTGCCTTTGGCTTTAGCATTAAGTGTTAAAGCGCCCATGGTTTGTGGTTGCTTTAAAAACCTCCCCAGCTGAAAATGCTGCACATTGGCATCGGCATCATAGCCCGATGTTTTACCTACCGGCCACATTTTTAAATGCACCACGGCATTTCCCATACTGGTTTTTGCATCAGTAAAGGCTTTAAAATCTTTTACCGTGCCTTTAAAGTCTGCTGCCAGGCTAATGGTTTCAGGTATTTCAATGGCAGTTGGTATATAAGCCTTAGGCAGTATTTGATGAATGTTTTTGCGGCTTGTTGTGAAGCGTGCAATTTTGGTGTCGGCCCAAATTTTATCGGGCTCAGGCAAACCTTTTATTGTGCCATCTAGCTGAATTAAGGTTTGGTCGAGCAGGTGCACATGGAATTTGGTGAATTTCAGGTTTCTTACCTGCCCGTCAATTCGGCCGTGCATGTTGAGCGTGGTGCTTAAGTTTTGTTTCACAATTGGCTGTGTGGCCAAATCGGGCGCAAAAATGAGCACGTCTTTTACGGCAATGTGGGTGCTGTCGGGGTGAACGGCAAGACCCAGCAGGCCAATGTTCTCAGAAATTCGGCCAAATGATTTATAGCTGACGCCGTAATTACCGGCTATGCGGCTGTCGGGCGTTTCAATAAGCATATTTTGCAACTCGACTTTTTTATTGTTCATGCGCATCTGCAAGCCCGCTTTATTCAGGGTAAAGCCGCACTGCTCATTAAATGTCAGGCTTTCTATTTTGCCGACCAATGAATCAGCGTTCATGCGCATGTTTTTAATAGCAGTGCTGAACCGTGTGGCGCTTATATGGAAATAATTCATGCCCCTATTTTGCGGTGCGGCATTATCGTCGTCGTAACGAAGCGTATTGTTTTTCAGCGTAACTGATTTTGCATTTAAGTCGAGTGTAAAGCCCTGGAAAACGGCATGTGTATCCGGCTTGGTAGTTACCCCGACAGAATCAGGCAGCAGGTCGGTTTTGAGCGTGTCGCCCATTTTCCCCTGGTGGAAGCTCAGGTAAGAGTTCTCCAGGCCCAAATCGCCGAAATTGTATTTTCCGGTTGCCAGGTCTAATCCGGATTTTCGCAGGCTCAGGTTGTTTATTCGTGCATCGGCAATTTGCTTTGCAGGCAGGTTCCTGAAAACTACGCTCACCATTTTCAAATCTCCTTTTTTGATGCCAATGGTTAATTGGGTTGCAGCTGTGTCTGCTGTATCTGCCGGTAACGGTTTTTTTGCTGCAAAGGCTTTACCTGCCTGCTTACCCGGGTCATGCATGCCTGCCGGTTTTTCAGCGCTGTCGTCTTTGGTAATAAAATAATGGCCGGTGGTATTTTCTATCAGCAGTTCATCGGCTATAAACTTCATGTGTTC
>JAZKBN010000037.1:32543-35172 GCA_040388605.1 Bacteroidota bacterium
TACAAATCCTATCGCGGCATGGGCTCGGTCGGCGCGATGGCGCGCGGATCCGCCCACCGCTATTTCCAGCAGGATATCAAGGTCCAGCTCAAGCTTACCCAAACGCAGGGCTGCATCACCGCCGATTACAGCATCTTTATAAACCAAATTCACATTTTCAAGATTGAGCCCGTAAATACCAAATTCCCAAGGTTTTGACTTTACAGTATCTGCCTGTTGGGGCTTGTCTTTTGAGGCGAAAGCGGCAATTATAAAATCGAAATTAAAAGCGCTGTCAGGCATTGTTCGGTAAATATGCGAGGTGGCATTGCGCAGTCCCACATTGCTTATGTGTATTTTATTGCCCAATATGCCGAAAAGATCAATGTTTACTTTCAACTCTGCTGCTGATATGAGGGTATCTTTTTTAAGGTCGAGAACTAAAATATCGGTCAGCTTTACATCTTTTGGAAAGGCTACATTTACACCTCCTATATGCACTTCAGATTTTATTTTCCCGCTAAGCCAGGCAGTGGCTTTACCGGTTATCCATGTTTGAACAGAAGGGAGTTGTAATAAAAGTACAAGGGTTACGAGCAACCCAACTAATGGGGCCAATATCCACAAAAACAGAATTTTCAGAACCTTCCGGAAAATCTTCATAAATAAAGCGCATCCCGGCTGTACGGGTAATTGTACCGGGAACATTGCTTTTCGGTTTTGCAAATACTATTCCATTGGCACTATTTATAGCCGGTACCGGGTTACGGCACCCCAATTGTATAATGCATTGCCGAAATAGCTTTTTTCTTATTGCATGCATTACACGCCTCCAGGTTTAAACCTGCTGAATGCTTTGTTTAAATTAACCCCTAATCGAAATAAAATATGGGGTGCTGTATGGCCATGCCTTCAAAGCTGTTTTAAGGTATTGGCTTTAACAATAGTTTTAATGTGCCTTGCAAGCCTGCCTGCCTTATGCCAAACAGACCCTGAAACACCATCTCCCGGAACCGCGCCGGCTCCAATTGTGGTACCTGCCGTATCTGATGAGAAAACAATTGAAACCCCTCCTGATACCACCCTGCCTGATGATATACGCGGCGACAGCCTTGTGGCACGCGTTCGTTTTTATGCCGAAAACAGGCATAACATTTTTGCGCGCATGCTTAAAGCTATGCTCGTTCGTTACCGCGATACGGCCACCAATACACTCTCTAACAATACATTCAGCTACGATAAGTATGATCATTGGAAAGGTCGCATTATTCGCCGCATAGAGGTCAGGGTACTTGAGCCTTTCGGGCCATCGGTAAATTACCCGACGCGCGAGCCTACATCTGTTCTGGAACAAACGGGTAACAGGATGCACATTAAAACCCGGGCCTTTATTGTGCGTAACCGCCTCCTGTTCCGTACAGGCGACAGGCTTGAACCATTCAGACTGTCGGAAACCGAAAGGCTGCTCAGGCAAAGCAGCTTTATATATGATGCCCGAATAAACCTGCGCCGTGTAAGGGGCAATAAGAAAAGCAACGACAGTATTGATGTGATTGTTATTGCCCATGACCTGTGGAGCATTTCAGGAGGGGGATCGCTCATAAGTATTAATTCCTTTTCAATTAATGGCTCCGATGCTAATTTTCTTGGCATGGGCAGCCAGCTAAGCGCCGGTGTGTTGGTTGGTCCGTCTTATTGGCACGGATCTAATTGGGGGGCATCTTACATACTGAACAACATTGGCAATACTTATACAACAGCCTCATTATTCAGGTACGGCTACGGCAACAGCACTTTGCAGGGCATAGGCATTAACCGCGATTTCTTTTCGGCCATTACACGCTTTGCAGGCGGCTTTACCAGCAGCACCGAAGATCGCCGCGACTTTGCGCCTACCGATACCTTTTCGCGCCGACCCATGTACACGAGCTATGCCAGGCAGGACCTTTGGGCAGGTATAGCAAGCGACCCTTTTAACGATGCTCAAATAGATAAAGAACGAAACTACATAACCAGTGCCCGAATAATTCGTACCGATTACAGTAAAATTCCCTGGAGCGACAGCCTGCACAATCGTCAGAACAACATTACTTTCCTCGGTAGTGTAGGCTTCCTTAAGAGAAGGTATTTTAAAGATCAGTTTATCCTGGGCCTGGGTCGTACAGAAGACGTACCCACCGGTTTCCAGGCATTTATGACCGCCGGTATTCAAAAAGGTGATTTCCGAGACAGGCCCTATCTCGGTTTCCGCACTGCTTATGCAGATTACGGCGGTAAATACGGATTCATTTACGGCCTTCTCCAAACCGGTATGTACCGCGATAACGGCAATTGGTCAGACAGGCTACTCTCCGGCAGCCTGCTTTACTTTACACCCCTGGTGCGCATGCGACGCTGGCGTACCCGGTATTTCGCTATCGGCCGCTATAGGCACCTCGCCGGGAATTACCTGCCCGATACTTACCTGAACCTGAATAATAATGACGGCATTCGCGGTTTCAGCGCCGGCACTGCTTACGGAAGCAGGACTGCTGTGCTGAACCTTGAAGCCAACCTGTACCCGCCGCTTACAATTGCCGGTTTTCGTTTCGGTGTAGTGCTGTTTGCAGATTTTGGGGGAAAAAAAATCATCAAACTTCATGTGAGTTCG
>JAZKBN010000037.1:35182-149130 GCA_040388605.1 Bacteroidota bacterium
CCCAAAAAGGCGAAGGATTGTTTAATCAACACCTGTTTTCAGGCTTCGGGGCCGGAATGAGGCTGAGAAATGAATACCTCGTTTTCAGTGTGCTTCAATTCCAGCTGGGCTATTATCCTGATGCCGGCAGGTATGGTGTAAGCCCTGTGAGTATTTTTGAACGAGGCTCTAATTTTTACCGCTTTAACCAATTTCAAACGGGTAAGCCTGATGTGGCGGGCCTTGATTTTTAAGGGTTTCCGGCCTTCCGTTTTAAAGCTTATTTCCACATGATAAGTGGGTTTTAAGCATGTGAGCCTATGTTGCAGTGTTTGATAATAAGCACCTGCCTGTTAATGCCTTGGGGAATACAATTCCCGGAAAAAGAAATGCTGCGTAAGTACTTACCTGCAGGTAAGAAATATTCCACAATTTTAGGGTTACCTATAGGGTACTATTGTTGTATTAAGCGCAGGAACGATTTTCGCTTAATCTTTTCTGCAATACGAATAACCACCTGCCTGCTATGGAAATCAACTTAAACACTATAGAAAAAACGCTCATCATGGGCCTGCTGTTCAGCATGGCTTTGGTGGTGGCAGTTGTCAGCTTTTAGCCTGTAATTTACTGCCTGTTATTAAAATTATTATACCCGGGCCTGCTTATTTAAGCAGCGATTTTTTATGTTCAATCCCCAACGCATCTTATTTTTTACACACATGGGGTATGGCACATGTTTAGTATAAGGTATTAATAAACCATGCTGAACAGCATTTACCCACCCTGTTATTTTGAAAACTGATGAACATCCGCGCGGGGATAAAACCTTACAGCGCAGCACCAACCTGCTTATAATTCTGCTCATATCGGCAGGCGTATTATATTTTGCAAAAGAGCTTTTTGTTCCCGTATTCCTGGGAATTTTTCTTTCCCTGATGCTTTACCCAATTACCGCATGGCTTGAAAAGCGCCATGTGCCCAGGGTACTTGCCATATTTATTACTTTCCTGTTGGTTAGCAGTATAATAAGCGGCATAATCATGTTTTTTTCAACGCACCTGATTGCGCTGTTTTCTGATGTAAATGTTTTTGTTGCGAAGCTCAGGGCCATGAAAGGTGAATCAGAAACCTGGCTCACTTTGCATACACCATTAACACGCAAAAAGATTGATGCCATGCTGAACCAAAATACCGATTTAATGGGCAGCGCGGGCAGTATGTTCAGCTCCACGGTTACTTCGGCAAGCGGGCTGCTTACAACCATTGCCATTACCATGGTTTATACTTTTATGTTCCTGGTTTACCGTACCTCTATCCGCAATTTTATTCTTCTCTATTTTGAAGGGGCCGATAAAATAAGGGCATCGCATACCCTGCTTGAAATTCAGAAGGTGGCTCAAAACTATACTTTCGGGCTGATTTTGGTAACCCTAACAGTTGGTACATTAAACACTATAGGCCTGTATTTTATTGGCATAGATTACCCTTTCCTGTTTGGCTTCTTTGCTGCTTTCCTTACCATTATACCTTATATAGGTACCATTACAGGCAGTGTGTTGCCTGCCGCCTATGCCTTTCTTACCTACGAAAGCCATTGGAAACCGGCATTGGTAATAATGCTCTTTTTTACCGTTCAGCAGCTGGAAGGCAATTTTATAAGCCCTAAAATTTTGGGCAGCCGTGTGAGTGTAAATGCCTTGTTTGCCTTTACTGCATTGCTGGTAGGCGGTTTTTTCTGGGGTGTTCCGGGTATGATTCTCAGCATTCCTTATACAGCCATGATGAAAGTTGTGTTCTGTAACATAGAAAGCCTGTTAAAATATGGCCACCTCATAAGCGATGAATTTATAGATCGCGATTTCGGGGAATTCAGGGTTACCCAAATTACGCAGGTTAATATTCTGAAGCGCAGGAAGAATATTAAATAGCTCCCTTTTTCCACGATTTGTGGCCGTTGGCCTGCATTTATACAGGTAGTTTCAGGGGTATGGAATTTGCAGGTTCCGGCTTAGCGGCCAATGATGCCCTAAACCAACATACCCCGAAAGAAGGAAATTATGAAAACCGAGTTGATAAACGAGATTAACAGGCTTGTGGTGGAAATCAGGGAAAAGCACCCTGAGCTGTATAAGTACCTCGACGAAGAATCTATAACCCTGCCCGATATGGCCGACCCCGAAGTGGAAGATCAAAAGCTGAGGGAATACATAGACTATCTTAAAAGCATCCCGAAAAAATATGGCGTCAATAAACCCATGCATAATTCCGATATGGCTGTTGACCCTGATAATAACCCAATGTAAAAGCCGGTCCGGAAGCCTTAAACTCTCCGGTATAAACCTGTTAAACTGAACCTATTAATCCACCGGAAGCCATGCATACACAGGAAGCCATGCTTAAGCATGATAAGAAGCCACCCCAAACCCAAAGGGCCCCCGGCAGGGAATCTGATATGATTCCTGAGCCTATTGTGATAAGGGAAAGTTACCGTGGTTCGGGTAAGCTTGAAAACAAGATAGCCCTTATTACCGGCGGCGACAGCGGAATAGGACGTTCTGTAGCCGTACACTTTGCAAGGGAAGGAGCCGATGTAGCCATAGTTTACCTGCCTGAAGAAGAGGAAGATGCGCTCATAACCCGCGAAATGGTAGGTAACGAAGGCCGTAAATGCCTTTTGCTTTCCGGCGATTTAAAAGAGCGGAAATTCTGCAAGGCCGTAGTTAAGGAAACAATTAAGCAGTTCGGGAAGCTGAATATTTTGGTGAACAATGCCGGTGAGCAGCATCCCGAGGAAGATTTCATGGATATTGACCCTGATATTATGGAAGAAACTTTCCGAACCAATATCTTCGCCATGATACTTACTGCACAGGCAGCAGTTCCCCACATGACCGACGGCGATTGCATAATAAACTGCGCAAGCGTTACAGCATACCGCGGCAGCCAAAGCCTTGTTGATTACAGCAGCACCAAGGGAGCAATAGTTGCTTTCACCCGTGCCCTTTCCGGTCAGCTCGCTGAAAAGAAAATAAGGGTAAACGGCGTAGCCCCCGGGCCCATCTGGACTCCTTTAATACCAAGTACTTTCAAAGGCGAGAAAGTGAGCAAATTCGGGCAGGATACACCTATGGGAAGGGCAGGGCAGCCCTGCGAAGTGGCACCCGCCTTTGTTTTCCTGGCCTGCGATGATGCAAGTTATATTACAGGTCAATTCATACATCCTAATGGCGGCACTGTGCTGAATACCTAAAAAACCCCATCTTAAATAATTATAAAGGCAAAGGAATGCAGGCGTATCCTTTGCCTTTCACATTAAAATCAATTTAATTCGCCACAGATCAACATCAGCAATGGCAGTTTCAGAAGATAAAGCAATACAAACAACACAGCCCCCGGTTAAAAATCAACAACCCTATATGCGGGCCAAAAGCCGCGAAATATGGCAGGTAACCAAGGTAACCTTTAACCGATGGCTTGATATTAACCCCTTTATGCTGAGTGCCGCGCTGTCGTACTACGCAATTTTTTCTTTACCGGCCCTGCTGGTTACAGTTATTGCTATTTCGGGTTTCCTGTTTGGTAAAGAGGCCGTTAACGGGGAGATTTATTCGCAGGTTAAAGAATTTATAGGTCCTGAAGGGGCTAAACAGGTACAGGAAATGGTGAAGAACGCCGGTAAAAGCCAAAATTCTTTCCTTGCCGGTGTAATCAGTATTATAACCATCATCATTAGCGCAACTGCCTTATTCATACAAATGCAGGCATCGCTTAACCTGATTTGGGGAGTTACCGTAAAACCCGGCCGCGCAATCTGGACATACCTTCGCGACAGGATGTTCAGCTTCGGAATGGTGGCTTCTTTGGCCTTCCTGCTTCTTATTTCGCTGGTTATAAGCTCATTGCTTGCAGCCCTGAGCGGTTATATAGAAAAGCACCTTTCATACGTATCTAATATTGTATTGTACCTGATGGATGTATGTATATCGTTGGGCATATACGTGGTGCTTTTCGCGCTCATCTATAAAATTCTGCCTGATGTTAAAATACGCTGGAAGGAAGTTTGGATAGGTTCATTCGCCACTGCGGTTTTATTCGACATAGGTAAATTCCTGATTGGCTTTTACCTTGGTAAAAGCGATCCCGGCAGCACTTACGGGGCAGCGGGAAGCATTATTTTGGTATTGCTTTGGGTTTCATACAGCAGCCTTATTTTATTCCTCGGCGCTGTTTTTACAAAAGTTTATGCCGAAACCTACGGGCGGGAGCTGGAGCCTGCTGACTATGCAATCCGTATAGCCATACCGGTTGATCCTGCCAAGGCCGTTAAGGCTTAGTTAAATCTATGTTAGTATTAAGGCCAAAAGAGGCGCCGGATTCAAAACCCGGCGCCTCTTTTGGCCTTAATCAGAAGCAGGATCTGTTATAAGCTTTTCAGCCATTTAACCACTTCATCGCGGGTCTTACCCAGCTTTTGCTGAATGCGGCCAACTGTTTCATCGTCTTTGCCTTCTTCCCAGGCAAGATCGTCATCGGTAAGGTCGCCATAAGCTTGTTTGGCTTTACCTTTTAATTCATTCCATCGTCCTTTAAAATCGAGGGTATCCATAGTTTTTTTGTTTTTGGTGGTTTATTTACCAGGTCTTTAACCTTGCTTTATTGCTGCCTATGTTTTTCCACAAACAGCGTTTCATATCTACCTGATAATATTGTGCCCTTTTAGCATGCATTAAGAAATTTCCCCGTTTTATGCCTCACCTTAACTTTTGAATTTTAACCAACTAATATTCCTGATTTTCATAGGTTTTAAATTATGCAAGAACTTTATGCCCACGAATTAAACTATTACCCAATAAATGCAATTTTGTTTGGGGTAATCATTCCCCGTTTTTTTAATCGGGATTTTTATTGTAAGTATAATGTATTGATTTACAAGACGTTAACCATGTTCGTTTTCTAAGGCATAATTTTTCTTGTTAAAAGTTTGCCAAAGCGGCTTTTAATATGACAAAATCTACCAAAAAAGGCGGCGCAGCGGCGGCAGTTGCCGCGCCGGCACCAACACCCGGGGCCTTCAGCAGCTTTCTTGAAGAACTAAGCGGAATTACTTTATTCGGCCTGAAGTTCCTGCGTGAATTCTGGCGTCCTCCTTACGAATTTAAGCAGGTGATACAGCAATGCTATCACATAGGTTACCAGAGTGTTGGCATAATAAGTATTACCGGGTTTATTATGGGCCTTGTGCTTACGCTGCAATCTCAGCCTACCCTGAAAGAATTCGGTGCCGAAAGCATGTTGCCGGCCATGGTGTCGGTAAGTATTGTGCGTGAGATAGGGCCAATTATTGCGGCCCTCATTTTTGCAGGTAAAGTTGGCTCGGGTATTGGCGCCGAGTTGGGCTCAATGAAAGTTACCGAGCAGATAGATGCCATGGAAGTATCGGCAACCAACCCCTTCCACTATTTGGTTGTAACCCGCATACTGGCAACCACCTTAATGCTCCCCATTCTTGTTTTCTATACCGATGCCATTGCGCTCATTGGCGGCTATGTAGGCGTTAACATTTCACAGGATGTTGATTACAGGCTTTTCATATCCATGTGCTTCGACGCCCTTGAGTTCAGCGATGTTGTTCCGGCTACTATAAAAACCTTCTTCTTCGGTTATGCCGTAGGTGTTATAGGCTGCTTTAAAGGCTATAATACTGAAGACGGCACCATGGGGGTAGGCAAATCTGCCAACTCGGCTGTGGTGGTAAGCATGCTTTCAGTTTTCGTGCTCGATATGCTGGCTGTGCAAATGCAGCAGATTTATTTTAACAATAACTAAGGGTTAACCCGTAAAACCAAACCATATAAATACCATGGCCGAAAAAACGGAACGTGCCCAATTAGTTAAGCACCACGCCAAACCCGACTTTAAAAGGGACGAAAAGGTTATTCAGATAGAGCACCTTAAAAAAGCTTTCGGCTCTAAGGAAGTGCTTAAAGATATTAACCTTGAGCTCTTTAAAGGCGAGAATATAGTAATACTTGGGAAGTCGGGCACCGGTAAATCAGTACTTATTAAGTGTATTGTAGGCCTTATTACGCCCGATGCCGGTATGCTGAATGTTCTTGGTAAAGATGTGCCTAAGCTCGATGAAAAAGGCATGACTGACCTGCGACGCAGGGTAGGCTTTCTTTTCCAAAGTGCAGCCTTATACGACAGTATGAACGTTTTCGAGAACCTGATTTTCCCGCTTGATCGCAACAAAACAGATCTCGACGATGCTGAAAAGAAAAAGTTGGCCGAGGAAGCCCTCGTAAATGTGGGCCTGAAAGATGCCATGTTTAAAATGCCTTCTGAGCTTTCAGGGGGCATGCGCAAACGCATAGGCCTTGCCCGCACCCTGATTTTAAAACCGGAAATAATGCTTTACGATGAGCCCACCACCGGCCTGGATCCGGTTACAAGCCGCGAGATAAGCGACCTTATACTGGAAATGCAGGAGAAGTACCAAACATCCAGCATTATTATAACCCACGATATGGCCTGTGCTAAAATTACAGCCAATCGCCTGAAAGTGCTCAAGGAAGGTGAGTACGTAACCGAGGGAAGCTATGAAGAGCTTGAAAACTCTGATGACCCCTGGGTTCGTGCCTTCTTTGAATAGGGGCATAATTAATCAACATCAAATAAAACACTAACAGAAATATTTAATCCTATGAAATCGGGAAAATCAGTAACGCTGGGCCTATTTGTTGCCGTTGGCATACTCATATTTATTTGCGGTATGTATTACCTGGGCAGGCAAAGAAATTTGTTTGGTTCAAACTTCCGCGTAAGCGGGGTATTTAAAAATGTGAACGGCTTGCAGGTGGGCAACAACGTACGCTTTGCCGGCATAAACGTGGGCACCGTTGACCAGATAGATATAATATCTGACACCAACGTGCGCGTTTTCTTTGTAATAGATGCAAGCGTTCAGAAGTTCATCAAGAAAGATGCTTCGGCCATTATTGGGAACGAGGGTCTGATGGGCAATAAAATCATAAGCCTGAGTCCGGGCACGCCTAATTCTGAGGTCATGCCCGATAACGGCCAAATACGTACCACCATGCCCGTGGATGTTGATGCCATTCTGTTGAGTGTTAAAGCAACCGCTGAAAACGCATCGGCTATTACCGCAGACCTCAGCCAGATTACAAACAGCATTACCAAGGGTCAGGGACTCATTGGAAAACTGATGTACGACCAAAAATTTGCCAATAACTTCGACAAGACTATGGTTAACGTGCGTAACAGTTCAGGCAATTTGAACGAGGTTATTGTAAGCAGCAAAGATATAATTGAGGCTACCAAGCATAGCTTTTTGCTCCGCCGCTACTTCCGTAAAAAACAAAAAGAAGGCGATAAAGCTGCTGCTGCAGATGTAGATGACGACGACGAGGATGACAGGAATTTCTTCCAAAAGCTTTTTACCAAAAAAGACAAAGGCGATAAAACCGACAATGCAGATGATGCGCCCGAAGTAAAGCCCGATGATGCCGCCGCTAAAAAAGCTGCTGAAGCAGAGCGCAAAAAAATTGAAAAAGAAGAAAAGGAATACAAGGAACAGCAGGATAAGCTGGATGCCGAGAACAAGAAAAAACAGGAAGAGCTTAATAAAAAGCGCGAGCAAATTGAAAAGCGCAAAGCAGCCCTGAATATTGACTCAGGTAAATAATCCCTGCTTTATATAAACCACGTGAAAATTAAGCCCGGCAAATGCCCGGGCTTTTTTTATAATTTGCCGGCGGGTTTATACTTTCTTCCGGGCAAACCCATTAAACAGCAGCAGAATGCAGATTAGAGAAATAATACAATCGCTGGAAAGGCTGGCGCCGCCGGCTTACCAGGAAAGCTACGATAATTCGGGCCTCATTTGCGGCAGTGCTGACAATGAGCTGACCGGCGTACTGGTAACCTTAGACTGCACAGAGCCTGTTATTGAAGAAGCAATTCGCCGGGGCTGCAATTTAGTGGTGGCACATCACCCCATAGTTTTTAAGGGGTTAAAGCGTTTGAACGGCAAAAACTACGTTGAAAGAACAGTAATAAACGCAATCAGGGCCGGTGTGGCTATTTATGCCATACACACCAATCTTGACCATGTTCAGCAAGGCGTAAGCAAGCGCATGGCCGATAAATTAGGACTTACTGGTGCCCGTATTTTGCAACCCAAACGCGGTTTCCTGCGTAAGCTTACAGTTTTTGTACCTGAAGAAAACCAGGATACTTTGCTTGCCGCATTGCACAAAGCCGGGGCAGGCACCATAGGCAAATACAGTAACTGCAGCTTTACCGTTAAGGGCACCGGCCGTTTTTTACCCGGTTCTGATGCCAATCCGTCTTTAGGTGAAAAGGGCAAATCAGAAGCTGTGCCTGAAAGCCGTATAGAGGTAATTTTACCTTTCAATACAGAGGCTTCGGTGTTGGCAGCCATGCGGAAAGCGCATCCTTATGAAGAAGTTGCTTACTACCTTCAAACCCTTGAAAACGAGTGGCAGGATGTGGGAGCCGGTATGGTGGGTAATTTGCCGGAACCTATGGAAACCATGGCCTTTCTTCAAAAAGTTAAAGATACTTTCGGGGCAGGCTGTTTGCGACATACCGAGGTTCTGAAACCGACAGTCCGCCGCATTGCACTATGCGGGGGAAGCGGCAGCTTCCTGCTCCGGGATGCAATTAGTGCCGGGGCCGATGTTTATATTACAGCTGACTTTAAATATCATGAATTTTTTGACGCTGAAAACCATGTAGTTATAGCGGATATAGGCCATTTTGAGAGCGAACAATATACGAAGGATTTACTTTTTGAGCATTTAAAGGAAAAATTCGCTAATATTGCGGTCTGTTTTTCGGAAACCGAAACCAATCCCGTCAGATACCTATAAATGGAAAATACCGTTGCGCAAAAATTGGATGCTCTGCAGCACCTGCAATCCATTGACAGCGAGCTGGATGAGATAAAAAAAATTCGCGGCGACCTGCCCGAAGAAGTGCGTGATCTTGAAGACGATATCGTTGGTCAGGAAACCCGCATAGGGCGCTTGAAGCAGGACGTAACCTCCCTGAAAGAGGAAATCAGCAAATACAAGCAGGCCATAAAGGACAGCGAAAAACTGATTAAGAAATATCAGGAGCAACAGGTTAACGTTCGCAATAACCGCGTATATGATGCCATCAGCAAGGAAATGGAGAGCCAGGGGCTCGACATTCAAATATTCGAAAAACGAATAAAAGAATGCAACTTCCGCATAGAGCAGAAGGCAGGCGAAATTGAAGTCAATGCCGGCGTTCTTGAAGAGCGTCGTAAAGACCTTGATAACAAGCGCGTTGAGCTGGAGCAAATTATGCAGGAAAGCCGCGATGAAGAAGGCAAGCTTGCTGAAAAACGCGATGAAGCCGCTAAGCTGGTTGATGAGCGTTTATACTACAGCTACAAGCGCTTACGCGAAAACAGCCAGAACGGTCTTGCCGTTGTGCCTGTAAAGCGCGGTGCATGCGGTGGCTGCTTCAACATGGTTCCGCCTCAGCGCCAGGCCGACATTCGTGAACGCAAAAAGATTATAGTATGTGAGCACTGCGGCCGTATTTTGGCCAACGTAGAAGCGCCTGAAGTGGAGTTGGCTCGCGCCGCCCGCTAATTACAGGCAGCAAACGCATACAAATTTATGTTGCCGAATTTTATTCGACAGCTTAAAACAGATTTTCAAAGGGCTGTGCTTATGCATGGCCCTTTATTTTTGAGTATATTGAAATATAATCCTGATTTTGGGTTTAGCCGGGTGTGGTATGGTAAATTTTTGTTCCTTGTCGGGTTACGTAAAGGCATGGCAATGGGCTGTGGTTTTATGGGCCTGCTTTTTTTTTGCTGAAATTCCCGGGGCAAAAGCCAATTATATTTGGACCGATAATTTAAAAGCATCTTACCAAAACATAATTGAGCTTAGAATAGAAAAGGGCAGGGCATTAACCCTTGAAGAGCGTCGCCGTTTCCCAAATAACCGTATTGCCGACCTCTGCGAGAACTATTCAGATTTTTTAACCATGCTCTTTACCGAGGATGTATCAAAATACGATGCCACCCTTAGTCGCATGGCAGACCGCTTAGAGCTGCCGGAGGGAGAAGATAAAAACTCGCCGTATTACAGGTATTATCTTGGCGAAATTCACCTGCACCGGGCCATACTGAAACTGAAAATGGGCAGCATGACACAGGAAATAAGCGGCGGACTTGAATTACGAAAAGCCTTCACGCTGCTTGCCGAAAACGATCGACTATACCCTGATTTTGTTCCGGGCCGTAAGTCTTATGGTTTCCTGCTTATGGTTTTCGGCTTGGTGCCGAGTAAGTATTCTGCAGCCTTAAGCCTGCTCGGCCTTGAAGGCGACAGCCATAAGGGCCTCGAAAAAATGATTTCGGCTTGCAGCTCCGGCGACCCTACTGCAGCCGAGGCCCAAATATTTACCAACCTCGCCCGCTTCTACATTCTGCATAATACCGATGCCGCCCTGCAAAGCATGCAGGCCCTTTGTAATAAAGATTCAGATAACATGCTCCTCCGCTTCTTCCTGAGCGATATGCTCATGCATGACGCCCGGGCCGAAGAAGCTTTTAAAGTGCTTAATTCAAGGCCTTGGAGCAGCGAATATTTGTCGGTGTTTTTCATTAGTCACCGCTATGGTGATATATACCTGTATAGGGGAGATTATAATGAGGCAGTACGCTTTTACTCTTGGTTCCTTAAATATTACAAAGGCAAAAACTACATTAAAGACACCTATTACAAGCTCTTTCTATGCAAGCTGCTCGACGGAAAAAAAGCTGAAGCCCATAATTTTTTTGCCCAAATTGGCGCTTCAGGTGCAGAACGCACCGAGCCCGACCATTACGCCCAACGTGTTTTTAAAGATGCCGATGAAAACCTGAATCAATTGCTCATGCGTGCACGCCTTATGAGCGATGGCGGCTATTATGAAAAAGCATCTGACCTGATGGAAAGTGCAAGGCCTGAAAACCTGCCGGCGCTGAAAGATAAAATTGAATACTGGTATCGCCGTGCCCGTATATCTGATAAATTGGGTAAAACCGATGAAGCGGCAGGCTTTTACCGAAAAACCATAGCACAAAGCCCTAACGAAGGTTATTACTTTGCCCCTAATTCAGCACTGCAATTGGCCTATATTTACCGCAGCAGGAAAGATACCGCACATGCTGTTGAATGCCTTCGTCTGGCGCTTACCTTTAAGGAGTATCCTTACAGCAATGGTATAGAAAGCAAGGTGAAAGCGGCATTGCATGAGTTGGGTCAGTAGTATGGGCGGGTTAATTATTCTGCTAAAACCATGAAACACCGTTTCCCGTTCCCGCCTGCAGTTGTAATTGAAAAGGCATTAAGGTTTGGGCAAAACTATGTGAACTGCTTTATGACAACCAACAACGGAACCCCGGTTCCGGAAGGTGGTTTCAGAAATCTGTTGGCTTTTGGTAATTCTTACGCGGAAAATAAAACAGGATCTCCCGGTGTTTCCGGCCCAATAATTCAGGCTGATCAGGTTTTCTCATACCTCAAAAAACTTCGCAAAAATGCTGAGGGATTAATTTGCGGATACATAGGTTATGATGTAAAGAATGAAGTTGAAAACCTGGACAGTAACAACCCTACTTATATTGAATTCCCTGCTTACCGGTTTTTTGTACCTGAGTATGTAATTGAATTCTTTGGCTCAGAGATTGAAATTACCGGTCCGGTGCCTCATTTTGTTATAGATCAAATATACAATCAACCGCTTGATGCAAAGTTGGGCCTGCTTTATGCCTCAATTGCTGAACCTGATGCAGGCATTTCAAAAGATGAGTACATGCAAAATGTTGAAACTATAAGAGCGCATATTGCAGCAGGTCGCGTTTATGAAATGAATTACTGCCTGCAGTTCAAAGCAAAGGTTACCGGTTTTGAGCCTCTATCGGCATGGCTGAAAATGAACCGTGATGCTGCCGCGCCTTTCAGCGCCTTTTACAAATTCGGCGGAAAGTATATTTTAAGCACATCGCCTGAGAGGTTTCTAAAGAAAACAGGTACAACGCTGCTTTCTCAACCAATTAAAGGCACAGCACCCCGCAGCAATAGCCCTGCCCGCGATGAAGAAATTAAAGCCAACCTACTGAACAGCGAAAAAGAACGCGCCGAAAACATGATGATAGTTGATTTGGTTCGGAATGACCTGGCTAAAAGCGCCGTTACAGGCAGTACGCATGTTTCAGAAATGTTCGGCATTTATAGTTTTAAGTACGTGCATCAAATGATTTCCTCTGTAAAGGCAAGGCTTAAAAGATCTGTTCCTTATACAGCGGCAATTGCCAATGCTTTTCCGCCGGGCAGCATGACGGGTGCGCCTAAAATTGCAGCAATGGAGTTAATTGAAGAACTGGAAAGTTTTAAACGCGGCCCATATTCCGGCACCCTGGGTTACATTGACCACAACACCGATTTCGATTTCAATGTGTTGATTCGAAGTGTTTTTTATGATGCCGAAAGTGAAAAGCTAAGCTTTTGCGCCGGCGGAGCCATAACCTGGGACAGTGAGCCTGAAGCAGAATATGAAGAGATAATGCTGAAAACCATGGGTATTCGGCAGGCTCTGGGTCTTGCTTAGCTAACACATTTGCTTTTGTGAAAACCTTGGTAAATTAATATGCATGAGGCTCTTACGTAACAGAAACAGCTGCTGTGCTTGGAATAGTTATGTATATTTACTCCTGTACTAAAAAAGACCTGTGCTGCCCCCGAATTTTTGTTAATTTCGCACCTGAAAACTGCTGCCGAATATCCCGTAATAAGCAGGATTTGGGTTCAGTATGTGCCTGCTTTTTTAAAGAAAACAGCATTTGGCCTGCACGGCATTTCATTGCCAGAAGGCATAATTACCTGAATTAATACACTTAAAATACATTCATCCCGGAATGCAAAACCAAAGTTCAACGTTTTACCAAACGCACAGCCCTGTGCTGGAAGCGGCTGTTAAGGCTGTTCACGAGCGAAGCTTTTACAGCGCGTATCCTGAAAACCCTTCGCCTAAAACCTATGGCGAAACCGCTGATGCCGATGGCAAAGCGGCTTTCGAAGCCATGCTTGGAAAGCCTTTCGCTGAGCTTAAACAATATAAGCCGGAATATTGGGCCGGTGAAGAAGTATCGCCTTATACGCAGGAAGCACTTGGAATCACCTATCCTGTTTTCGATACTGATTTCCTGTTAGAACGTGCAAAGGCCGATGCCTCTGCCTGGGCTTCTCTAAGCCCCGAGCAGCGTGCAGGTATTTTGATTGAAACTTTGGAGCGAATTAAAGGCCGCTTCTTCGAAATAGCGTATGCCACCATGCATACTACCGGGCAGGGCTATATGATGGCCTTCCAGGCAAGTGGCCCGCATGCAGCCGACAGGGCTTTGGAAGCCATTGCCTTAGGTTACGAAGAACTTAAACGCTTTCCTGAATCGGTATTGTGGGACAAGCCTATGGGCAAGTTCAATATTCGCCTCGATAAAAAGTGGAAAGCTGTGCCGCGCGGAGTAAGCCTTGTAATCGGATGCAGCACTTTCCCCACATGGAACACCGTTCCCGGACTTTATGCATCATTAATAACAGGGAACACGGTTATTGTGAAGCCGCATCCCAAAGCCATAATACCCATAGCAATTGTTGTTGCTGAAATTCAATCGGTGTTAAAAGAATGCGGGCTCGATGCCGGCATTTGCCAATTGGCAGCCGACACCCAGGAGCACCCGCTCACCCTTGAGCTTGCCGAAAGCCCTGCTGTAAGCCTGATTGATTATACCGGCGGAACAGCATTCGGGAACAGGCTTGAAGCCATCAGCGGTAAAACCGTGTTTACCGAAAAAGCAGGCGTAAACTCTGTAATACTTGATTCTGTAAAAGATTTAGACCCTGTTCTGGCTAACCTTGCTTTCTCTGTTTGCCTGTATTCAGGGCAAATGTGCACGGCTCCTCAGAACTTCTTCATACCTGCTAAGGGCATAGAAACTTCAGAGGGCAAGGTAAGCTTCGATGAAGTGGCCGAGAGGTTTTGTAAGCAGGTTTTAGCATTGACTGAGAACCCCAAAGCCGGTCCGTTTGTGCTGGGCGCTATTCAGAACCCGGCAACTAAAGATAGAGTGGGTAACAGCGGCAGCTTAGCTAAGGTTTTGCTGGCTTCGGGCAATATAACCAACCCGCAATACCCTAATGCGCGTACAGCCACCCCGCTGGTTCTTGAAACTGCCTCAGAAAATTTGGCACTGTTCAGCTCAGAGCTTTTCGGGCCAATTGCCTTGCTCATAAAAACGCATAATACCGACCAAAGCATAGAGCTTGCAGCAGATTTGGCCGGAAAGCACGGCGCCATTAGCTGCGGTGCTTATACAACAGATGAACGCATTATGGATTCTGTTGAAGAAGCCATGGGCGCTGTTGGTACCCCTGTGAGCTTTAACCTTACCGGCGGAATTTATGTAAACCAAAATGCAGGATTCAGTGATTTTCACGTTACCGGCGGCAACCCTGCGGGCAATGCATCTTTCACAAACCCTGAATTTATTGTGAAAAGATTTACCTGGGTAGGTTTCCGTCGCCCGGCGGCAGAGCCTGTATCAGCGTAGGTAGTTTAAAGGTAATCAGTCATTGGCGGCATGAGTTTAGCCATTCCCCGGTATTCATGAATCCGGATAATTTACAGATCAAATACCATGGAACCGGAGCATAACAATTCTAACCCGCCGGAATTCAGCAAAGAGCAGCTCACACTGCTCGACAGGCTGAAGGAAAAATACAGCGCCACAGGCCAGAACCTCGATTCTTATCTCGAAGGCCTGCTCTATGCAGATTACCTTGATTATTGGGATTATATACATCTTGATACCCTGCTGAGCCTGCAAACCCCGCGCACCCGTTTTCCTGATGAGCAGATATTCATTATCTACCACCAAATAACGGAGCTGTATTTCAAGCTCATACGTTCAGAAATTAAGCAGGTGGCAGATGATGCCCTCCCTACAGTCTCCCGGTTAATTCAGCGATTCCGCCGCATTAACCGTTATTTGGATGCCCTCATTACAAGCTTCGATGTAATGGTAGATGGCATGGACCGTGAGCAGTTCCTGCACTTCCGTATGGCATTGCTGCCGGCAAGCGGCTTTCAGTCTGTTCAATTTCGGCTTATCGAAATTGAGAGTACAAATTTCAGCAACCTGCTTACACCAGATGCTTCTTTGAAAGCTGCTGACGATCCTGAGCCTGATTTTGCAAGCCTCTATACCCACCTTTATTGGCGCGAAGGAGCTACTGAACTGGCCAGCGGAAACCAAACCCTTACCCTGCGCCGCTTCGATGCCAAGTACAGGAATCAAATGCTGCGTGCGGCAGGCAACCAGCAGTTTCGCAACCTGCAGTTTAAAACTTCTCAAATTCAACCGCCCGGTACCGATTCAGGCGATGCGGAAAATGACGACGCTGAAACCCTGAAATTACTGATGCGCCGTTACGATACAGCCGTAAATGTAAACTGGCGATTAGCTCATTATAAATCGGCTGTAAAATACCTGCACCGCAACCCGGAAAGTATTGCCGCAACGGGTGGCACTAACTGGCAAAAATACCTGCCTCCCAGATTCCAGCGTCGTATGTTTTTTCCTGATCTTTGGAATTCGGAAGAAAAGGAAAACTGGGGCCGAATTTGGGTGGAGCATACGCTTAAAGAACTGGGTCAATAAATGCGGCAGGTGTTTGAGCCCGCTTAAAATAAATTACAAAATACTGCTTATTGCAGGCGTTCCCCCTTAATTCTGTATTATTGTTAATTCGTACTTAAAGATTTGCCCCTAAGGCTGCACAACCAATACCCGTAAACTTCAAAATGAAAGATTCAAAACAGCTTTACATTTTCGCTGCAAAATGCATTGCGCTTTACCTTGTATGGTTACTGATTGAGTACCTCTTTTTTGCCACCAACAGCCCGGTAAACCAGGTTATTACTTACAAC
Organism: Bacteroidota bacterium; assembly: GCA_040388605.1. GTDB lineage: Bacteria > Bacteroidota > Bacteroidia > Cytophagales > Flexibacteraceae > JAZKBN01. Next base: position 51,221 of record JAZKBN010000037.1, read on the forward strand.
ATTGCTGCCTTAAGCTCTGTTGTGCTGGGCATGCTTGGCTATAATGCTGAGCCAAGGGTGGTGCAGAATATGTATAATATGATTTATGTTGACGGCCTTCCCGCTGTTAGTATAGAAGATGGCTGCAACGGCGTAGTGCTTATGGTACTTTTCGCGGGCTTTGTAATTGCATACCCGGGTCCGGTTGCTAAAAAGTTGTGGTACATACCTGCAGGCCTTGTTGTAATTTATTTCCTGAATATTATTCGCTGTGTGGCCCTTGTGCTTATATTCAAAAACAGCAGCATCGAAAGTTTCGACTTTAATCACAAATACACTTTCACCACCACGCTTTATGCCATTATTTTCGGCATGTGGATGCTTTGGGCAAATAAGTTTGCCAAGGTAAATGAAGATGAAGACGGCAGCGATACCCTTACTGCGGGTTCACCTGCATCAGCCGTTTAACTGAATAAAGCCAGGGGGTGAATATGTAAATATTCGCCCCTCAGTTTTTAAGCCTTTACCTGCCTTAATACACACCCTGAAATTTTATGCTGGATAAAAACGGTATTGCCCGCCGCATTGCCCGCGAACTGCGCGACGGCTGGTATGTGAACCTCGGAATTGGCATACCTACCCTTGTTGCCAACTATATACCTGAAGGCATAAACGTTGTTCTTCAATCTGAAAACGGCCTGCTGGGCATTGGCCCCTTCCCTGCTGACGATAAAGTAGATCCCGACCTTATTAATGCAGGCAAGCAGACGGTGACCATGGTGCCGGGCTCTGCCCTTTTCAGCTCGGCTGAAAGCTTTGCTATGATAAGGGGGCAGCATGTGCAGCTTACCGTTTTGGGCGCTATGGAGGTATCTGAAACCGGCGATATTGCCAACTGGAAAATCCCCGGCAAAATGGTTAAAGGCATGGGCGGGGCCATGGATTTAGTTGCAAGCGCAGCAAATATTATTGTAGCCATGCAGCACTGCAGCCGCGACGGGCAAAGCAAATTGCTCAAAAAATGCAGCCTGCCCATTACAGGCGTAGGCTGTGTAAAAAAAATTGTAAGCGATATGGCCGTGCTTGATGTGCTGCCGGGCGGCGGCTTCCGCCTGCTTGAAAGAGCGCCGGGCATAAGCACCGAAGAAATAATAGCCTCTACCGAAGGGCGCTTAATAGTGGAAGGTGAAATTCCTGAAATGACTTTCGACTGATTTTGTGCAAAAAAGGCATAATTCTTGGTGGGCTTATTACCTTTGTACGAATGTTTGCACGTATTCTTAAAATATGAAAAAAATTATCCGCTATTCCATGTCTGTTTTGAGCAAGCTTAGGCTGCCGGTTATGATGCTTGGCTGCTTCATGCTTTTTAACTCCTGCAAAAAAGATGAGGCAGATACAAGCTGCGATCTTTTTGACCTTGACTTATTCCCTATCAGTAAAGATGTGGCATTAGGTGCTGAAGTGGCGGGGCAAATTGCCGCTGACCCTACAACCTATCCGGTTCTTGATTCAGTAAAATATGCCGCTGCATACAAATACCTTTACGATATGCGCGACCGCATTCTACAGGGCGGAAAATTGGATCATGCTGCAGATTTTAAATGGCAGTTGCGCATTATAAATGATAAAAACACATTAAACGCCTTTTGCACCCCCGGCGGATATATTTATGTGTACACCGGCCTGATAGAATACCTTGATAAAGCAGATGATTTAGCCGGCGTTTTAGGCCATGAAATGGCTCATGCCGATCGCAGGCACAGCACTAAAACTTTGCAGTCTCAATATGGCATTAGTATTCTGCTTCAAATTGCTTTAGGCCAAAACCCGGGTGCCTTGGCTACCTTGGCCACCAACCTGTTAACATTAAAATACAGCCGCTGCCACGAGGCACAAGCCGATGAATATTCTGTAATATATTTAAGCTCAACTTCTTACTCCTGCTCCGGCGCTGCTTCGTTCTTCGAAAAGCTGATTGCTACCGGGCAAACAGGCAGCACACCTGCCTTCCTGAGCACGCACCCCGGCGAAGCCAGCAGGGTAACTGCCATTACCACCAAGGCTGCCAATTTAGGCTGCAGCACAGCCCCCAGCACCACAGGCGGCTCTTATGCCGATTTTAAAGCTTTGCTGCCATAATTCAGCAAACAGCTGTAAACAATATTGAACCGGCGCGGTGTTATTTAATAACGCCGCGCTTTTTTTGTACCTTTAATTACCGATTGAGGCTTTTATACAATCGGGTATCAATATTTTACCTTGAACCAGTACTTAAAAAAGCATCTTTATTCAGCGCTGAGGTCCTTTGCCGGCCTTGTGCTTTTGCTTGGCATGCTTGTTTGCGCATGCCCCTTTGATTGCCGTGCCCAGTTAGATGCAACCCTTGGCTATACCCGCTACCACGACGACAGCCTGAATAACGTGCTGGAAGTAAACCTCTTCTTCGATGGCAGAACCATGAGGCCGAAGTCTCAGAAAGGCGGTAAATACAGTAAGGAGCTTGAAGTAACCATTGTTATTAAAGACAGCATATCCATTATTGCCGCCGATACCTTTAATGTGGAAGCTGCCTGGCAGAAAGATACCAATGCCATGCTGAACAGCTACGATGTGCAACGCAGGCTGGCTGTTAGAACCGGCAAATACCGCATGTTTGTAAACGCGAAAGATTTAAATGCGCATGAAAGTAAGCTTGCTGCCGAAGTGCCCGTTAATTTCAACTTCCCTAAAACCAAGCCTTTTTTCAGCGATATTCAATTGCTTTCTTCTTATAAAAAGGGTGCTCCTAAAGGAGAATTTGTAAAAGGAGGTGTAGAGATGATACCATACTCTACCGCCTTTTACCCGGCAAAGCTTAAAAAAGTTTGCGCTTACGTTGAGCTGTATGATATAAACAAGGCGGTAAAACCCGGGGAAGAGTACCTGTTCAGCTGGTACCTGGTTAAGCGGCTCGACAATACCTTGGTGCCCGAGCTTGGCAGCGGTGAGCGCCTGAAGGCCTCCGCATTTATGGGACGCCTCAAAGAAATTGACATAAGCGCATTGCCCAGCGGGGATTATGACCTTGTGGCTGAAGCCATAAGCCGCGAAATGAAGCTCATTTGCAGAACAAGAACCACAATTGAGCGGTTGAACCCGTCCTTAGATGATAAAATTGACGCCACTGAGGCTCTTGGCGATGATGCCCCCTCTATAGGCACCTTTGCAGATTCATTAAGCACAACAGAGGTAAAGCATTGCCTGGAATCAGCTTTGCCCATTGCATCACAGGCAGAGGCCGCTACCATTCGCCTTTTTGAAACCTCGCATGATGAAAGAAAGCTGAAAGATTACCTGGTTATTTTCTGGAAGCGCAGGAACAAAGCCGATCCTGAAATTGCATTCAGGGCTTACGACAAACGTGTGGCTTATGCCGAACGCAAATACAGGCAGGGCGGCATGAAAATCTGGCAAACCGACCGTGGCCGCGTTTACCTGCAATATGGTAAACCCAACCAGGTTGAAAACGAGTACAACGATAAGATGCGGCGGTCTATGAACGAGAGTTCAATTACTCCTTACGAGATTTGGCAGTATTACCAAACCGAAGCCACCAACCAAAACGGCAGCCAAAGCAATGTTATTTTTGTATTTGTGCAGCAAAACCTGGGCAATAATAATTATCGCCTCATACACAGCAATGCCCGTGGCGAGATACAAAATACCGACTGGAGAACAGCCATCTCGAGTAAAAACGGGTCGGGGGCTAACCTGTTAAACACACCAAGCTATAAATAGCTTATGTTCTCTGCTGCATTCCGGCAGGTAATTAAAGGCAACAGGCTTTAATAAAGCTTCAAAATATCTGCTATGTTTTTTTTACGCCTGCTTTCCCGTTTGCCTTTGCCGGTTTTATACCTGCTTTCAGATTTCCTGTTCCTGTTAACCTATTACATCATTGGCTACAGGCGAAAAGTTATTCTTGATAATCTTGACCTCAGCTTTCCCGAAAAAACGGCAGCGGAGCGACAAAAGATTATGCGCGGCTTTTATCACAGCCTTTGCGATGTTATTGTTGAAAGCCTGAAAGGTCCTACCATATCTAAAGACGAAATTCTGCGCAGGACCAAGGTGCTAAACCCCGAAGTGCTGACCGATATTTATGATGCCGGCCAATCTGTAATAATATTAACAACGCACCAGGGTAACTGGGAATGGCTTTTACTTGGCTGCAGCGCATGGCTGCCCTTTGATATTTGTGCGCTGTACCAGCCGCTCAGCAACAAGTTTTTCGACAAGCTGATGTTTGATATACGCAGCAGGTTCGGGGCGCAAATGATACCGGGTAAGCAAATTCTCAGGGAGGTGGCACGCAGGCGAAAAATTGTTTCGCTATATGCCTTGGTGGCAGATCAAAGCCCGCCAAAAGAAGGCGCTTATAAAACCATGTTCCTTAATCAACCCACCCTGTTTTTAACGGGCGGGGAAAAAATTGCAAAGGCTGCTAATTTCGATGTGGTATTTGTAAGTACCAGGCGAATAAGGCGAGGCTATTATGAAATTGAATTTACCAAAATTGGCTCACCTCCTTATGGGCCCGATTCTGCCATAACAGAAGAATATGCCCGGCTTACAGAAAAAATGATCCGTCGCGATCCATCCGGATGGCTATGGTCGCATAAGCGTTGGAAGCATAAGGTCAGTATGGATGTTAACCATGAAACCGGTGAACGTACTTTTGCCTGAGCAGGAATGCTCTTTAGATTAACGCATAAAGCTATACCTTAAACTTAAGGCGCATTCCCCTGCAATTCTCATTAATATTCCCCTTTTCCCAGCCAATCTTGCCCGACACTATAGTGTAGTCAACTGTTGAACCAAGCAAAGGGCCCTCCAAGGGCGACCAGCCACATTTATACAGAATATTTTTTTCGCTAACCGTGTACTCTGATTCTGTATTTACTATGGCTAAATCGGCAAAGTAACCTTCACGAATAAAGCCTCGTTTTTCAATATTGAAGCAAACAGCCGGTGCATGTGCCATTTTTTCGGCTATTTGGGTATAGCTTATTCTGCCGGTTTTTGCTGCCTGTATCATCATTTGCAGGCTGTGCTGAACAAGTGGTAAGCCACTGGGTGCGCTTAAATATGGCTGATTTTTTTCTTCAGCTGTATGCGGAGCATGATCGGTTGCAATAATATCGAGGTGGTTATTCAGCAGGGCCGGCCATAAAGCCTCGCGGTTATATTCAGCCTTTATTGCCGGGTTACACTTTATTTTATTCCCGAGTTTTGCGTAGTCATTGGCGGGAAACCAAAGGTGATGCACACAAACTTCCGCGGTTATCCGTTTTTCAGCTAAAGGAAGGGTATTGTCGAAAAGGGCTAATTCTTTTTCGGTGCTTATATGCAGCACATGCAGGCGTGTGTTATGTTTTTTGGCAAGGCCGACCGCCAGTGAAGAGCTAAGATAACAGGCTTCTTCATCCCTGATTACCGGGTGCATCTCCGGCGGAATTTCGTCATTGTAGAGAGCCCGCGCTTCGGCCGTGCGGCTTCTGATGCGCTGTTCATCTTCGCAATGAACGGCAATCAGCAATTTACTTTCTTTAAAAATGCGTTCAAGGGTTGGCACATGGTCTACGAGCATATTGCCTGTGCTGCTGCCCATGAAAATTTTTATACCGCAAACGGTTTTTGGGTCGGTGGCCAGTACTTCATCAATGTTATTATTGCCCGCACCCATAAAAAATGAATAGTTAGCAGCCGATGTATTAGCTGCAATTTCATATTTGTCTGCCAATAATTCCTGTGTGAGCGCAGGCGGATTCGTATTCGGCATTTCCATAAACGATGTGGTACCTCCTGCAACTGCCGCCCGGCTTTCTGAAAAGATATTGGCTTTATGCGTTAGGCCCGGCTCCCTGAAATGTACCTGGTCATCTATTACACCCGGGAAAATATGCAGGCCGGCGGCATCAATAACCTTATCTGCAATTCGGGAAGAAAGGCCGGGGGCTATGGTTTCAATATACCCGTCTTTTATAAAAATATCGGAAGCAAAGATTTGGCCTTCGTTAACTATTAATCCGTTTAATATGAGCAGGGTAGGCATAGAGGGAAATGCGGGGCAGGAAAAATGGTTTTCGGTTATGTTTGGGCAGCAAATTACTTTAATTGCGCTTATACCCGGCAAATATATAGAATGGCTGAATAAGCTGTCCGGCTATTGCCTGAATTGGGCAATACTCTCAACGCTTTTACTGTTCAATTCTACTTTTTGGTACCTATATCTGCAAAATCAGGGTGTTTTTTATGGGATACACTATAGCTGTATGGTTTTTGCCTGTGCTCCTGTATAAGTAACCCGGGACTCTCGGTTCCCGTGTTTGCACCCACATCAATCTATGAAACTTATTTCCTTTACCACTATGAAACCTCTTTGTATAGCATTACTTGCGGCAACTATGCTGTTTGGTTGCAGAACCAAATATGTGCAGGTTTTTGAAACAGCACCTTACCCCGATAACCGTATGCGGGCTGTTGACGGCGATTACGTTTATGAAAACGATTCCATGCGCGTTACTTATGCCTTTTGGGGTATCGACGGTGTAATGGCCATGACTATCGAAAACAAATCTGACCACGACCTGTATGTTGATTGGGGACGTTCAGCATGCATCATGAACAAAACCCAGCTAAGCTATTGGGTAGATGAAATGCATAAAGATAAGGTAAGCTATTACCGCAATTACGTTTATACCGGGCCCACTGTTATTCCCGGCAAAGCAAAAGGTGAGGTTTCAGGTGTTCCTATCAGGACAAAAACTATGAAGGATGTACGCCTTTCAAAAATTCCGGCTAAGCAGAGCCTTGCAGAATCGGCATTTTACCTGTTCCCTATTGAGCACTATAATGAAATAGATAACCCTAACCTGACTGTTAAGAAAAGCAGCGACGGAAAAGGCAAAAAAGTAGACGTTTGGGAAAAAACATATAATATGGATTCTTCCCCCCTCATGTTCCGCAATTACATGGTGCTTAGCTACCACGATGACCTTACCGAGCACTTCGTAGTAGATAACGGGTTCTATGTTTCTAAATTCACAGAAACCACCCAAGGTGATTTCCACGGCAAGCCAAAGAAAAAAACCATCAATAATTTCGATTACGAAATGACCTATTACAAGCCTGTCGCATTTTACAAATACGTTCCCAAACGCCTTTCATTGGATGATTTGAAACATAAAAATCCTGAGAAAGCGCAGGAAGGCAGGCAACAAGCAGCCAAATAATCAGTTAAGTATTTATATTGCCATCAATACAGATTACCACCGAAAAAGGAAAGCCGCATATTTTGCGGCTTTCTGAATTTTATAGCTATGTAAACGCTTTGAAAGCTTATAATGGCACCCCGGTCAAAACGCCTTTCAGAATATCTATTGCTTCTGCTACAGTGCTCACAGGTTTCTGACATGTTTTATTGAAGCAAACATAAATCAAGGTTTCATCACCCTCCGGCTCACGGAATTCAAGCAGCGGCAGTTCGCTCGCAAGTTCTGAGGCTGCCATTATTTTATTCGGAAAGTAAAAGGAATCTATTCCAAGGGCGAATTCTTTATAATCTTTTCCTGAAATGGCAATTTCAGCAAATGGAGTGTTTTGCATGGCAGCGAGGCGTGCCCAATTATTCAGGTACCTTACCTCGGTTTGAATAAGGCTGCTTACCCGGCTTAACATGCTTACAGATAAGTCTGTCCACTCAGTATTATCGAAATAAGCGCCAAGAAGAAGCAGGTTATGCGCCATAACAGAGTTTCCGCAAGGCGTAACATTATCGAAAATATCTTTTTTCTCTGCCGGCAAGCCTGATTCCCCGGGCTGCGCAAACCTGAAAAGACCTTCAGAATCATCAAACAGCAAGTTTATAGCATCAGCGCATAATTGCTTTGCCAGCTGCAGCCGGTTCTCATTGAAGCCGGCTTGGTAAAGACCTATGAGCCCTTCAATAAGCATGGCGTAGTCTTCCAGGCAGCCGGCAAGGCCGGGCTTGTTGTTTTTTAAAGTGCGGTAAAGTTTCCCGCCTGCATAGAAATGGGCCGAAATGTATTCGGCATTGGCTTCGGCAAGCGAAAGGTATTGTTCCTTGCCGGTGCTGCGGTAAGCGTCTGCCAGGCCTTTCATCATCAGTCCGTTCCAGCCGCAAAGAATTTTGCTGTCCAGTCCGGGTCTTATTCCTGCAGAACGGGCGGCAAGCAGCATAGCGTTCCATAATTCTGCTTTTTTGCGCTCATGCTGAATCTGTGAATCTGTATTTTGTTGTGCGGGCTTTGCCGGGTCTTGGAGTGAACGGTAAAGAATATTACGACCTTCTTCCCAGTTACCTGCAGGCATTACATTGTAATATGCGGCAGCCGTATTGGCTTCTGCCCCCAGCGCTTCACGGAATTCTTCATCTGTCCAGGTATAGAACAGGCCTTCATGTCCTTCGCTATCGGCATCCAATGCTGCATAGAAACCGCCTTCAGGACTTGTAAGCTCACGTTTGATGAATGCTATGGTCTGTTCTATTACATTTTCAAAAAGCGGGTTTTTGGAAGCGGTATAGGCTTCTGCATAAAGACTGAGCAATTGGCCGTTATCGTAGAGCATTTTTTCGAAATGCGGGGCAAACCAATGCTCGTCTACAGAGTAGCGCGAAAAGCCACCGCCTGCCTGGTCATATATACCGCCACTTGCCATGGCTGTTAAGGTAAATTCAGTAAAGGCCAATGCAGCCGGAATGCCCCCGTGAGCATACAGATGCAGCAGCAGCCTGTAAATGCCGGGCATTGGGAATTTTGGTGCGCCGGCCATTCCGCCAAATTTCCTGTCGAAGCGAGGCTCCAATGATTCATAGAATTTTAAGAGGCTGAATTCAGGCAGCGGAGAATCACCGGAACCCAGGCTGTACTTTTCCGTTTCGGTTCTTTGCAAGGCCTGTAAAAACTCCCTGCCGCTTTCTTCCAATTCGGGCCTGTGGCTTTTAAATGCAGAGGCAAGGTCAGCCAATAATGATACCCACTTGCGGGGCGGGAAATAGGTGCCGCCGTAAAATGGCCTGCCGTCGGGCAGGGTAAAAACATTCAGGGGCCAGCCGCCATGTATGCCCATCAGCGATACTGCTTCCATATAGAGGGCATCCACATCAGGGTGTTCTTCCCTATCTACTTTTATGCAGATGAAATGTGTATTCATAACGGCCGCCACCTCTGGATTTTCGAAGCATTCACGTTCCATTACATGGCACCAGTGGCATGCCGAATAACCAACGCTAACGAGTATAAGCTTATCCTGCTCTTTGGCGGTATTTAAAGCTTCGGGTCCCCAAGGGTACCAATCTACAGGATTGTGCGCGTGTTGCAGCAGGTATGGGCTGGCTTCAAATTGCAGGCGGTTGGCCATTTTAATGGGTTTTGTTATGTATGCTGAACAATTGTAACAACATTATGTTCCGGAAAAAAAAGCGGCCCTGCCACCCGTTTTACCGAGCAGCAAGGCCGCAATTTACATTTTTATAATCGCCGGAAGCTTAATAAAGAGATTTAAGCCTTTGAAAAGCCTGCCGGTTTTTAATTTCCTAGTTCGCTACTTCCGACATGAATTTTATACGCATTACACGTAGCTCTTCCTCACTGAAATCGGAGCCGAGCTCTTTCATGGCTGCCTGCATATTATCAGTTTCCGAGCTCATGAAATAGTCGAAAACTTCATCCTGGCGATCTTCATCCATCATTTGATTTACATAGTAATCAAGGTTCAGGCGGGTGCCGCTGTAGCAGATATGCTCAATTTCAGAAAGCAGGTCGTTCATGTCCATATCCTTGCTTTCGGCAATTTCCTCCAAATCAACCTTACGGTCTATTTGCTGAATGATATAGATTTTGGTTTTGCTCTTGTTTACAGCCGATTTTACAACCACATCGCTGGCCGATTCAATATCGTTTTCCTCCACATAGCGCTGAATCAGCTCAAGGAAGGGCTTACCGAATTTTTGAACCTTGCCTACACCCACACCGTTGACCTGGCTCAGGTCTTCCATGTTAATGGGGTAAGTGGTGGCCATCTCCTCTAAAGAAGGGTCCTGGAAGATTACATAAGGGGGCAGGCCTTTGTCTTTGGCAATTTTCTTGCGCAAAGATTTAAGCATATCAAACAATTTCTCGTCGTATGCGCGGGCGTTCAGCTGCTCCTTGTCGTCGTCTTCACCGGTTTCTGATTCTTCAACCGAGTAATCGTGGTCTTTGGTAACGGTGAATGGGAAGGGGGCCTTTAAATATGCCTCACCTTGCTCGGTAATTTTGAGCACACCGTAATTATCAATATCCTTTTCAAGGAAATTAAAGAGCAACACCTGCCTGATAAGTGAGTACCAGAATTGGGGAGTTTGGTCTTTACCTGCCCCGAAAACCGTGAGCTTATTATGGCTGTAGCTTGTTGTGTAATCGTTACCGTCGCCGGTAATAACATCTACAAGATGCCTGCTGCCGAAACGCTGCTCAGTGCCTTTAACGGCATTGAGTATATGGCAAACTTCAATTTCGGCCTTGGTTTCTTCGCCGGGCTTCTGGCAATTGTCGCAGAAACCGCAGTCTTTCTCAATGGTTTCGCCAAAGTAATGTAAAAGCTGCCTGCGCCTGCAAACACGGCTGTCGGCATAGTCTGCCATTTCCTCTAAGAGGTGGCGGGCATTGTCACGTTCGGTTACGCTTTTGTCTTTGTTGAATTTCTCCAGCTTCAGAATATCGTCGTAGCTGTAGAACATTACGCAGGTGCCTTCAAGGCCATCGCGACCTGCACGGCCGGTTTCCTGGTAATAGCCTTCCAGGCTCTTAGGCGCATCGTAGTGAATTACGAAACGCACATCGGGCTTATCTATACCCATGCCGAAGGCAATGGTGGCCACAATGATATCGCAGTCTTCGTTCAGGAATGCATCCTGGTTGTTCATGCGAATTGAGGCATCAAGGCCGGCGTGGTAGGGCAGGGCTTTAATGTCGTTCACATTCAGCAGGCTGGCAATTTCCTCTACTTTTTTACGGCTGAGGCAATAAATAATGCCGCTTTTGCCTTTGTTGTTCTTTATGAACCTGATAAGCTGCTTGCGCGTATCAAGCTTCGGCCTTACATCATAGAAAAGGTTCTTGCGGTTAAAGCTCGATTTAAAAATCGCGGCTTCTTCCATTTGCAGGTTCTTCTGAATATCTATCTGCACCTTAGGGGTGGCAGTAGCGGTAAGGGCAATTATAGGCAGGTTGCCAAGGGCATCCACTATAGTTTTAATGCGGCGGTATTCAGGCCTGAAATCATGACCCCATTCTGAAATGCAGTGCGCCTCGTCTATAGCAACAAAAGAGATGTTCGCTTTCTGAAGGAAGGCAATATTTTCTTCCTTGGTAAGGCTTTCAGGAGCCACATAAAGCAGCTTTACAGAACCGTTAAGCACTTCCTTCTTTACCCGGTTCATTTCGGCCTTGCTGAGCGTGCTGTTCAAAAACTGGGCATTTACGCCCACAGCATTCAACTGGTCAACCTGGTTTTTCATGAGGGCAATCAGCGGCGATATAACTATGGCCGCGCCCGGCTGAACAATGGCAGGCAATTGGTAGCAGAGCGATTTTCCTGCCCCCGTGGGCATAATTACGAAGGTATTCTTGCGGCTCATTATATGTTTTATAATGGCCTCCTGTTCTCCCCGGAATTGGTTAAACCCGAAAACTTCCCGCAGTTTAGCCTTCAGCTCAGCTGTTGTTACATTGGCTGAATTAAAAGCTGCGGCGGGTACTGTAATTTCTTCGGTCAGCGCTGTATCTGCGCTTAAGGTATCAGTTGTCATGTGTACTGCAAGATGAATTGCATGGGGCCGGATTAGAGTGAAGCGGCCTGCCCGGTATTTATCTTATCTGTTATTAATAATGTTAACGCCGGTATGGAAAGCGGCAATAAATGAAAAACCGCCTGTTTTATCCACAGGCAATATAGGTATAATATTCCTGTATATGCCTATGGTGCTTACATTCAACAGGAGTAATTTTAATACTCTTATTGGCTAATGTGCTTTTATTTTAAATTAAATCTTCGGAAGTACATAAACAGGCATTCTTTAAAGAAATATCCGTATCAGAATATGAAATTAGGCAAAAGCAAGTACTGCGCAAATTTTTTTCTTAATAATAAAGAAAACGCATGTAATTATTTAAGCATTTAAAGTGCAGGCAATCATAAAAAAGCCTGCACAACTAAAGTTATGCAGGCCTCTTACTTTATTGGTATATGGCAACCTATGCCAAAATTCGAATAGGGTCTTCTAAAAGGGCTTTCAGGGTTTGCAGGAAGGCAGAGCCTACAGCGCCGTCAACCACGCGGTGATCGCAGCTCATGGTTACTTTCATGAGGTTGCCCACTTTCATTTCCCCGTCTTTTACAATTACGGTTTCTTTAATGCCGCCTACTGCCAAAATGCAGGCATCTGGCGGGTTAATAATGGCCGTAAATTCATCTATGCCGAACATGCCCAGGTTGCTTATGGTAAAGGTGTTACCTTCCCATTCGGCCGGCTGCAATTGTTTGTTCTTGGCACGGGTACCCAAATCTTTCACTTCGGCCGATATGGCGGTTAAAGATTTGGTATCGGCAAAGCGAACCACCGGCACCAGCAGGCCTTCTTCAACGGCTACTGCAACACCTATATGAACGTGGTTGTTATACCTTATTTTATCGCCGAGCCAGCTGCTGTTCACCTTGGGGTGTTTTTTCAGGGTCATGGCAACTGCTTTCAGCACAAAATCATTGAAAGAGATTTTGGCGGCAGCGTATTCGTTTATGCTCTTACGTGCTTCAATGGCCTTGTCCATGTTAATTTCCATGGTGAGGTAGAAGTGCGGTGCGGTAAACAGGCTTTCTGAAAGGCGACGGGCAATAGCCTTGCGCATTTGAGAAACCGGAACCTCGGTAAAGCTCTCCTGGCCGGCGTTAGCGGCAGGGCTTGCGGCTTTAGCAGACTGTGCAGCAGGCGCCGAAGCAGTTGCAGCCGGTTTAGCTGCAGGCTTATAATTGTCCACATCGCGTTTAACAATGCGGCCGTTTTCGCCTGAGCCTTTAATATCGTTGAGCTTAAAGCCTTTTTCCTCGGCTACTTTGCGGGCCAAAGGAGAAATTTTTAAGCGTCCTTCTGAATCAGAAGATGCGCTTGGTTCAGGGCTCCCCTGTGCTGCGGCTGCGGCAGGTTCAGCAGATGCCTGTGGTGCAGGTTCTGCGCTCGCAGGCGCTGCGGCAGGTGCAGGAGCGCCGCCGGTCATGGCAGAAACATCTGTACCTTCTTTGCCAATAATGGCTATAAGACCGTCAACGGCTACAGCTTCACCTTCTTTAGGGCCTATGTAGAGCAGGGTGCCGTCTTCATAGCTTTCAAGCTCCATGGTTGCCTTATCGGTTTCCACTTCTGCAAGCAATTCGCCGCTTTTTACCTTGTCGCCCACTTTTTTATGCCAGGCGGCAATGGTTCCTTCTGTCATTGTGTCGCTCATTTTAGGCATGGTGACACGGGTGGCGTTAGGGTTAGAAGCCGGCGCCGCCGCAGGAGCAGGTGCAGCCGGGGCGGCTGCAGGAGCAGGTGCTGAAGCAGGGGCCGGCGCCGGTGCTGCTGCAGCCTGTGCAGGTGCAGCAGCGGGTGCCGGGGCTCCGCCTTCGGCAGCCAAAAGGCTGTCAATATTTTCGCCGGGGTTGCCTACAATGGCCAAAAGGCCATCTACAGCTACTGATTGGTGGTCCTGAACGCCAATGTGGAGTAAAGTGCCGTCGTTATACGATTCCAGCTCCATGGTGGCCTTATCGGTCTCCACTTCGGCCAGCAGATCGCCGCTTTTAACTTTGTCGCCCACTTTCTTATGCCATGCCGCAATTGTACCTTCGGTCATGGTATCGCTCATTTTGGGCATCCTGATTACTTCTGCCATAAAAGCCGCTATGTAATTCTGTTTGTTTTGGTTTCGGGAAATGTGTTGCTTTCGGGGCTCGCCGGGCTTTTCAGACATCCGGAAACACCCCAAAGGGGAAAACAGGTTCCAAATGTAAGGATAATTATGAAAGAGCAGGCAAATATACATGCCTGCTTATGCACTATGCTCTCAAAGAAAACCAAATATGCACTGAATGCCCTGCTTCACCTGGCAAGAAAGCCCGAAGCCGGCCCCTGCCTTACGGCCGAAATTGCCGCTGCTGAACGCATACCCCAAAAGTTTCTCGAAAACATTTTGCTCACCCTGCGCAACGCGGGCATACTGCAAAGCAGGAAGGGCAGGGGAGGCGGATACAGCCTGCTGAAGCAGCCTTCAGAAGTGCCTTTAGCCGATGTGATGCGCCTCTTCCAGGGGCCTATTGCCATGATAAAATGCGTAAGCAGGAACTATTATGAACGTTGCGAAGAGTGCCGCGATGAGCAGGTATGCGGAATACGAAACGTAATGCAGGAAGTGCACGCCCATACCTTAATGGTGCTGGAAAACACTACTTTACAGCAGCTTATTGAACGTGAAAGCAAATTAATTTCAGACTTGCCCTCATAAGTGGCCGGCTCATTGAGTAAATTTATGTAACCGGCTCCTTAAAATGATTAGCAGCTTGTAAAGGTTTTGTGCCCCGGCTAAATTATATCGGGTTTATAATTTACTGCCGCCTTACAATGCTGTTTGAACCGGGCAAAAAAATATCTACAACACCTTACACCATTTGGTTTTTGAAATGCTTTACCAACTAAATCTGCCGAAAAGGCTCTTTCTTCTTATGCTTTTGGCTGCCGGCTTCGGGGGCTTTTCAGCATCGGCGCAATCAAAAATTGATGCAGTAACAGATACCGGCAGAATAGACGGTGTACGCTATAAAATTGTTTTCCCGCCGAACTGGAATAAAAAAAAACTGGTGATGTGGGCCCACGGAATGGAAACAGTAGGCAGCAATCCGCATATTTTCGATTGGTTCCATATCCCGAATATTAAGCCTTTCCTGCTTCGCGGCTATGCTGTTGCGGCCAGCTCTTACAGGCAGCAAGGTTATGCGCTCCCGCAAGGGGTAGATGATACCGAAGCCCTTCGCCAATTTTTTGAAAAGAAATACGGCAAACCTGATACTGCATTTATTGTAGGTCAAAGCATGGGCGGCGGTGTAACCATGGGCACCATTGAATACAAGCCTCAATATTATAACGGCGCCCTGGCAACCTGCCCGGTCAGCAGTCCGCCTTATGTGCACATGAAATGGGCCTTTGATTTAAATATTATGTTTGCTGCCCTCTTCCCCGGCAGCTTAGGGCCTATTGCCGATGTTATGAATGGAAAAGCCAAACCCGGAGACATTGCATTGATGAAAAAAGCTTTAAACGATAACCCGGAAAAGGCAGCATTTCTTGCCCATAGGTACGAACTTAATGTAAACGACCTTGCGAATACTACCATGTTTAAGCGTGTAACCATTGCCAATATAGCTATGCAAGCCGGCGGATCGCCGTTCGACAATACAAATACCCTTTACGATGGATTTCCTGATGACTGGGATATAAACAACCGTGCGGAGCGCGTTGCAGCAGATTCTAAGGCTGAGAAATTCTTTGAACCCTACAACCGCACCGGCAAGCTAACCAAGCCGGTTATTATTCTTCATACTGTTTATGATGAATTGGTACCTGCATCTCTCGCTGTTATAAATTATGATAACCTTGCCCGTATTAACGGCTCAGGCAACCTGCTTGCTGTAAAATATACCAAAGGCAAAGGACATTGTAAGTTCACCGAGCATGAAATGGGAGTCGCTTTCGATGAGCTGAGGAAGTGGGCTGGGACAGGTAAAAAAACAGTTTCAGGCAGAATAGAATAGGCTTTACATATTCAAATTTGAAAACCCAAAAATCGGCTGCAGCAATATAAAATTGCGCAGCCGATTTTTTATTCCGGATTTGGCTGCTTGCAATTAACTTATGTTCGTTTAATTTGATAGTTAATAATTAACCTGGCCCGTATTAAAATGATTACAGAGTTATTATATTGGTATTCTGATGATTAAATATGAATCTAAGCATTAAATTATATGCATGATTACTAATGATAGTACTATTCAAAAAATAGTATTTAAAGAAGAAACCTGCAATTTTATAATTTTATAAGAATTCGGAAAAGAAGGTAATCCTAATTGCACAAAACCCTTAACTTCGCATATCCAAATGCCTGTTATGCACACCAACGCAACTGATATTCCCGCAGAAAGTACAAGCCGAACCACGCAATTGAAGGCTTTCAGGCTAATGGCAACCGCCCGCGCCATGGCAAAATGCTACGAGGAAAACAGGGCAACCGCTTCAAAATATGTGCATGCCACTTCGGCCGGGCACGAGGCCATTCAAATTGCAGCGGGCCTGCAACTCAGGCCTTATGATTTTGCCGCCCCCTATTACCGCGACGACAGTATGCTGCTCAGCATGGGTTTAACCCCTTATGAACTCATGCTGCAGCTTTGCGCCAAAGCAGACGATCCTTTCAGCGCAGGACGCAGCTATTACAGCCACCCCAGCCTCAAAAGGGCAGGTTTCCCTACTATACCGCATCAAAGCTCGGCAACGGGTATGCAGGCTATTCCGGCAACCGGCATGGCGCATGGCATAAAATACAAGGAGGCCCGGGGGCTGAATACCGAAGGTGAAAACCCTATAGTGCTTTGCTCTCTCGGCGATGGTTCTGTAACTGAAGGTGAAGTGGCCGAAGCCTTTCAAATGGCTGCCCTAAAACAGCTTCCAATCATTTTCCTTGTGCAGGATAATGGCTGGTCAATATCCGCCGGACGTTCTGAAACCCGAAGTTCCGATGCATACCAATATGCCGCCGGCTTTAAAGGCCTTGAACGCAGAAAATGCGACGGCTCCGATTTTGATGCCTCCTTGGTTGCTGCCGAAGAGGCATTTTCATTTGTGCGCAATATGCGGGCCCCCCTGCTTCTGCATGCCAAATGCCCCTTATTAGGCCACCATACCAGCGGCGTAAGGCGCGAATGGTACCGCGGCGGCAATGAGCTGCTTGAAGCCGGTGAGCGAGATCCCTTGCCATTGCTTCGCAACAGGTTGCTGCATGAAGGCATTGAAGAAAGCTTTTTGCTTGAATTAGAAGCCGAGGTTTGGCAGGAAGTTAATATTGCCTACAAAGCCGCACTCGCTGCCCCTGAACCTGAAACCGGCAGCGTTACAAAATATATATTCGCCGAAACACCCGTTAAGTCTGAATCCGGAACAAGAAAACCTGTTGGAGCCGAAAAGACTTTAATGGTTGATGCTGCATTGCATGCGGTTGATGAAATTTTGCAGGAATACCCTGAGGCCCTTCTCTACGGGCAGGATGTTGGCGGCGCGCTTGGCGGTGTATTCCGCGAGGCGGCGCAGCTGGCAATCAGGCATGGCGAAACACGCGTATTTAATACACCCATACAGGAGGCCTATATAATAGGCAGCACTGCCGGTATGAGCGCAGTCGGCTTAAAACCCATAGTTGAGGTTCAGTTTGCAGATTATATTTGGCCCGGCATTAATCAATTGGCATCTGAACTTTCACGAAGCAGCTATTTGTCTGCCGGCAAGTTCCCGGTGCAGGCATTAATTCGGGTACCAACCGGCGCTTACGGCAGCGGCGGACCATATCACAGCAGCAGTGTGGAATCTGCATTGCTAAGCATTAAGGGTATTAAAATTGTTTACCCCGGCAATGCCGCCGATATGAAGGGCCTGATGAAAGCTGCCTTTCTTGACCCTAACCCGGTAATAATGCTTGAGCACAAGGGCCTCTATTGGAGCAAGGTTCCGGGTACTGAAGATGCCAAAACCTTTGAGCCGGCCGCTGACTACATTATACCTTTAGGTAAAGCGGCTGTCGCGCTTGAAGCTGATGCTTTAAAATTGGAAGCCGGCGAAACCATGGTTATAATTACTTATGGCATGGGCGTTTACTGGGCTAAAAATGCTGCCAAAGCTTTTCCCGGTTGCGTAGAGGTTATTGATTTGCGCACCCTGCACCCGCTTGATTTCGAGATGTGCGAGCAGGCAGTAAAACGCCACGGAAAGGCCTTGGTGCTAACCGAAGAAAGTATTGAGAACAGCTTTGCCGAATCATTAGCCGGGCGTTTATCTGTTGCCTGCTTTAAATACCTCGATGCTCCGGTGCAATGCATGGGTGCATTAAATGTGCCTGCTATTCCGCTGAACTCTTTGCTTGAAAAAGAAGTTCTGCCCGATGTTCGGAAAACAGAAATGAAAATTCGGGAAATATTGGAATCCTGAAATTACCTTTGCAAAAATCTTTTCAGCAGGAAAAATTCCTGTATTTAAATAATGAAGACTATGCCCCCACTTTGGGTGCAGGTCCTTATATTACTATAAAAGACCCAATGCTGAACTTTTATACCGGCAAAACCGGCTTACCAGGCCTGAAAATAAATTTACGTAAGCGCTTTGCAATCTTTCTTGCTGCAACAGCCTTTATTGCGTCCTTCCTGTTGCCTGCCTGCGGTACCAAACCTTATGAGCATAAATTTGCAGATACCTTAGCGGTATTTAAAGATGATCTCGGGAACCGCGTAGAAGTAGTACCCGGAAGGGGCAGGGTAATGGGGCTTTGCCCGTCAATGACAGAAATGCTGTATGCCGTTTGCCCCGATACCATGATTTGCGGTATTACCGAGGCATGCAATTACCCGCCTGCAGCCATGCATAAGCAAAGGGTAAAGGTTTTTCCGCCTGATTTGGAAGGTATTTTACGATTAAAGCCCTCGCTTATTTTTACCGAGGAAGGCATGACCGGCCCGGAGAATGCTGAAAAGCTGAGGAGCATGGGTGTTCCGGTTTATTATCAAAGCTATTTAACCATACCTGATGTTATTAACGGTCTGCGAGATATTGGCAAGCTCACGAAATGCGAAGCCCGGGCAAATAAGGTTGCCGACTCTTTGGCCGCAATAGAAAAGGTTATGCGCGAAACCGGGGAAAGTAAAGCAAAAAAGCCCAAAGTCCTGGTTATTACCTGGAAAAACCCCATTTATGCCCATGGCTACAACACCATCATGACCGATAAGCTTGCCCTTGCCGGTGCCGACAATGCCCTTGATGCTAAGTTAGGAAAACAGTATCCTGAACTCAGTCGCGAATACCTGCTTAAGCTTGATCCTGATATTATTTTCGGGGGTACTCCTGAAGATATGGAGAAGAATTTTTTCAGTATCTACCCTGAGTTGCGCCGGCTGAAGGCATATAAAAACAAGCATTTATATGCGCTTACCGATGATTTGGCCACAAGGCCCGGCCCCAGGGTTTTACAGGCAGCCGCCGAGATGAAAAAACTTGTGGAGCAGGCTGGTTTTTAATGTTGTTGATTTTCAGGTAATTAGTGTGAAATCAAGATTAAAAATCTACGGCATGTAAAAATACTTCAAATTCAATGTTGCAACATTAAATGTTGTTACATATATTTGCATCGTCAATCAGGAAAAGGAGCTGAAGCTAAGGCATCAACAAATTTAGCCTGTTGAAAGTTTAGCAATAAACGAGGTAATACTTCCGATTCATGCTAAACAGGTGTACAAAATATACAGGCTGAATTTTAACAGGGCAGCCCAAGTAAAATACAATTAAAACGAATTCAAAAACCAATCTTTAACATTACAATAATCATGAAAAAAGTAATCGTAGCAGCGCTTGTATTATCTGCAGGCATATTTTCAGCAAAAGCACAGAACACAGGCACCTGGAACCTTGATCCTGCTCACAGCAGCCTTGGCTTCACTGTTCCCCACATGGTAATTTCAGAAGCTGAAGGCAAACTGAAAAAATACGACATCACCCTTACTGCCGGCAAAGAAGACTTCGCAGACAGCAAGCTTACTTTCAGCGGCGATGTGGCCAGCCTTACCACCGACAATGAAATGCGCGACAAGCACCTTGCAGGTGACGAGTTCTTCAATGCTGAAAAATTCCCGAAAATCACTTTCGTAAGCAAGTCTTTCAAGAAAACAGGCGAAAAAACTTTCAAAGTTACAGGAGCCCTTACCATTCGCGACGTAACCAAAGATGTTACCCTTGATGCTAAATTAGGCGGTGTTGCCAACGACCCTTGGAAAAACCGTAAATCAGGCTGGAAAGTTACCGGCGTTATCAATCGCCAGGATTTTGGTTTGAAATACAACCAGGTAGCTGAAAGCGGTGCAGTTGTAGGTAACGAAGTTACCATTACTGCTAACGTTGAGCTTGCAAAAGCCAAATAATTATTGCCTTGGTACGTTATTAATGTACTATAAACTTTGGGCCTGTTTTTGAAGGCTATTAATGAGACACAAATTGCAGGGTCGCGGTCAAACGGTATGGCCCTGCAATTTTTTATTCCGCCTAAAATTATGGAACTGGAAAAAGAAATACACCAGTCGAAGAAATTCCTGCATGAAAAGGAAAAAGCTGCCGTGAACCTGATGTACACAAGCAACCGGCACAGCGAGCAGATGAACGAAGTTTTTCGCCGGCATTCCATAAGCTCCCAGCAATATAATATTTTGCGGATACTAAAGGGGCAATACCCGGTTCCGGTATCTGTTAAAACCATTAAGGAGCGAATGCTTGATCGCATGAGCGATGTCAGCCGCCTTGTGGAACGCCTGAATACAAAGGGGTACATACTAAGAAAAGAATGTCCTGAAGACAGGCGAAATGTAGATATCCTCATCAGCGATGCCGGCCTTGAGCAGCTTGATATTATTACGCCTGAAGTGCATGCACGTATAGAGGAAGTAATTAACCTTAATACTGAGGAGCTTGCAACCCTGAACTTTTTGCTTGATAAGCTGAGAGGTTAAGTTTATCCTGTTCATTAATAAAGAAGCCTTATAAACCGCTTTACCGGGTTTATAAGGCTTCCTTTTTTTAGCTGCCGACCTGTTAAAGGCCTTTGCATGCATTATGGATTATTATTCGGGCAATTATTTAGTTAGTCGTTAATCAGGGCAGCCTGCTGGCCGGCTGTCCAGATTGCAAGTGCATACCAGCCTTTATCGTCTTTATGCAGCTCCTGGTGCTCAAAGCCTGATTCGTAAGCAAGTGAGTTTATTTCCTCGGTATCGTACTTTTTGCTCACCTCGGTATGAATGGTTTCCCATGCTTCAAAGGGAACGCGCAGGTTACCGTTGTTAAGCAAAACCACTTGTTTTTGTGAGCTCACAAGATAGGAATTCAACTCGCCGCTGTTTGGGTCGTAAACCGGGCAATAGAAGAATTTTGAAACGTTAAAGTTGCCATCCATTTCACGGTTTACACTTTGAAGCAGGTTAAGGTTGAATGCACGGCTCACCCCGGCTTCGTCGTTATAAGCATCCAAAATTTGCTTGGGGTTCTTTTTTAGGTCGAAACCAATAACCAGCAAATCATTAGGAGATAATTGGCCCCGGAGCTCGCGTAGGAAATTGCGGGCTTCTTTGTGTGTATATATGCCTATGTTGGCTCCCAAAAGCATTACAATCCTTCTTTTATTCTCAGATCTTGCCACATTGCGCAGCGCATCTGCTGCTTCATCAGCCAATGGTTCGCAATACAGTTCAGGGTACCTGGCTTTAGCTGATTTACAAACTGAATCTAACTCAGTTTTGTTGGTATTAACCGGGGTATAACGGAAAGGAATTTTTTTAGAGCTGAGCGCTTCCAAAACCGGCCTGCTTCGGTCATGGTTGGCTTCCAGGTCAATCAGGTTGAAGCTGGTTCCGTCGGGGCTGAAGAGCGCAGGAAGGCGGTTTTTAATATGCTCCAGTATTTGGTCTTCGCATGATGTTATGTAATACTCAGGTAGCCTGAGTATGTCGCTGAGTATACGGCAGCCTTCATTATTATGAAACAACCGTGCAGGTAACTTTTTTTGCGCCGATTTTAATCCCGAGGCAACATCTTCCGAAATAGTTGACAGGTGGCTTAGTACCGGAGTGTAAGAGCTTAGGTTATTTTTAGTGGTGGTCAACATAAGAAGCAGGTGTTTGAATAGGATTAAGGTATTAATTCGGTGGGTTCGGTGTTAATAAACAACCTATAGCAGAATACAATAAGGTCAGTAAATTAAAAAATTATTTACCTTGCTTTGATTCTGACAGTTATTTATAACTATTAAAAATGCAAAAAAGGTGCCGTATTCCCATTAAGAGAATGTTTTTGATTAATCAGCTGAATAATAATGGTTTTAAGATATGTTTCGGAAATAAATGGCTATAAAACGTTACGTAACTTCAAAAAGTCGGGATGGTTTTTTCCACAAAGCGGGGATTCGGGCAGGCGAACATTGTGGAATAAAAAGGAGTGCAATGCAAAATTTAATACCTTGTTTGCATTAATAGGCAGTATTAGCTGTTGTATTCAAGCCTGTGCCTTACTTCAGCAAGCAAGGAGCTGCTTATTTTTTCAAAAATAGTATGTTCGTTATCAAGGTGCAGCAAATAGCCTTCGCGGTTCTCCAGGTACTGCAAATCGTGCGTTATACAAACTACCGACATGCCTTGATTAACCCAATTAAACATGTGGTTAAAAATAAGCCGGCGGTTAAACAAGTCCAGGTATTGGGCAGGTTCATCAAGAACCATGAGCCGGCTTTTTTGAACCAACAGCTGGGCCAGCCAGGCAAGCTGCTGCTGTCCCCCGCTGAGCTGAGTAAAATCAGATTGGCTTAAAGCCCCGATTCCCATGCTTTCCAATGCAGCATCGGCCAGCATAAAATCTGCGTGGGAGTAGCTTTCAAAAAGTTTTTTATGTCTGAAAAGCCCTGTAACCACTAAATCACGAACCGGCATTGAAAAGTTCAGATCGCTTTTCTGTGGCAAGCCGGCAACCGGGAATCTGTATTTGAGCTCAGCGCTTCCTGATAGTTCAGAACCATTTACCTGCAGTGAGCCTGAATAGGGCAAAGTACCGGTAAGCAGCCTGAAGAGCGTGGTTTTCCCGCTCCCGTTACTGCCTGTAACAGCCAGGAAAGAAGCTTGGGGCAGATTAAAAAAAAGGTTGCGGATAACGGTTTTAGTACCGTAACCCGCAACCAGGTTATTTGCATTTATAATGTAAGGTTGGGCGGCATTTACAGGCAATTTTATCGGCTTTAAAATTTGCACAAAAATAATGTGCGGCTTGCCTTAATTTTATTGAAATATGCAGGATGCCTCAACGCAGAAATTAATATTCGTCTTCATTAAAGAAGAAATCGTCTTTTGTGGGATAATCGGGCCAAATTTCCTCAATGCTTTCATAAGGCTGACCATCGTCTTCCAGATCCTGAAGATTTTCAACAACTTCCAGCGGAGCGCCTGAGCGAATTGAATAGTCTATCAGTTCGTCTTTGGTTGCAGGCCAAGGTGCATCTTCCAGGTACGATGCCAGTTCTAGTGTCCAATACATAGTATATATGTTATTATAAAGTTGATGTTCAGTTTTTGAAATTTCCCGCAAAAATAGCCGGTATATTCAATAATCAAATTCCGGACCGAAGGTTTTCCGCGGTTTATTTTCGCTTTAGTTGAAATTCCGCATAATTTTTACGACTTTTGCGGCCTGAATTCATACCCAAAACCTATAAATACTCTGATGGCTATTACAGCACAAGACGTAAATAAATTGCGCCAAATGACCGGTGCCGGAATGATGGACTGCAAAAAAGCCCTCACCGAAGCCAATGGCGACTTTGAAGCCGCTGTGGATTACCTCCGCAAAAAGGGCCAAAAGGTATCGGCCGCCCGTGCCGATCGCCAAACTTCTGAAGGCGCTGTTTTCATTAAAACTTCAGCAGACGGTACCAAAGGCCTTCTTATAAGCCTGGGTTGCGAAACTGACTTTGTTGCTAAAACCGATGATTTCGTTAAATTAGGCAACACCGTTTTGGAAGCTGCCGATTCAAGCGGAGCCTCAACTCCTGAAGCTTTGAATGAAGTTCAGGTTGAAGGCCGCCCTATCAGCGATTTGCTTACTGATCTTGTAGGCAAAATTGGTGAGAAGGTTGAAGTGCTATCAGTTGAGCGCGTTGAAGGCGAAAAAGTTACTTCTTACATTCACTCAAACGGTAAACTTGGTGTATTGGTAGCCTTCACCGGCGCTAATGGTGCCGATGTTACTGAAAGCGGTAAAGACGTGGCCCTGCAAATTGCTGCCATGAAACCTATAGCCGTAGATAAAGACCAGGTAGACGCTACCACTGTAGAGCGTGAAATTGAAGTAGGTCGTGAGCAGGCCCGTAACGAAGGCAAAGCTGAAGCCATGCTTGATAAAATTGCCCAGGGTCGTTTGGCTAAATTCTACAAAGAAAACACGCTGTTGAACCAGGAGTTCGTAAAAGACCCTTCTAAAACAGTTGGCCAGGTGTTGAGCGCAGTGAGCAAAGGCCTCACTGTAAAAGAATTCAAGCGTGTTGCAATAGGCGCTTAATTTCATATAGATTCCGAAAAACGGGGTTTGCAGGTATTGAGCTCAATTTTATTGGCTCATGGCTGTAAATCCCGTTTCGGATATTTGCAGCTTACACCAATCAAATCAAATAAGACCTACAGGTTAACAATATGAAATTTTTCATTGATACCGCCAACCTCGACGAAATTCGTGAAGCATACGAATTAGGTGTGCTTGATGGCGTTACTACCAACCCTTCGCTCATGGCGAAAGAGGGTATTAGCGGTAAAGACAACATTTTCCGCCATTACAAAGCCATCTGCGATATTGTTGACGATAACGTAAGCGCTGAAGTAATAGCAACAGATTACGAAAACATTATACGTGAAGGCGAGGAGCTGAGCGAGATAGACGCAAAAATTGTGGTGAAAGTCCCCATGATTAAAGATGGCATTCGCGCCATTCGCTACTTTACCGATAAAGGTATTCGCACCAACTGCACGCTGGTGTTCAGCGCCGGGCAGGCACTTTTGGCTGCCAAAGCCGGCGCCACTTTCGTGAGCCCCTTCGTAGGTCGCTTAGATGACGTAAGCACCGACGGCTGCGACCTCATAGAGCAGATTGTTATTATATACCGCAACTACGGCTATACCACCGAGGTATTGGCTGCCAGTATGCGCGGTCCTATGCACATCATTCGTTGTGCTGAAATTGGCGCCGATGTGGTAACCTCGCCATTGGCAAGCATTATGGCTTTGCTGAACCACCCGCTGACTGATATTGGCCTTGCCAAATTCCTGTCTGACCATAAGAAGCTTAACGGTAAATAATTTTTTATTTACCCACGAAAGAGCCGGTGCTGATGTTTTTCGGGCCGGCTTTTTTGCTTTCTGAAAGCCTTGTGCTTACATTTCCAATATTATTATTTAACCCGGTATGTATATAGTTAAGGTTAAAGGCAAAGCCAAAATTCCTGATTACATCCAGCTGCGCGACAGCAATTTTGTGCTTGTGGCGTATTTCAGGGCAGATCGCCCTTTGAAAAACCCGGAAAACTATGGCCTTGGCGGGCATGAAACTGAGCTGGCAGAAATTATTGACCGCCTGCAATTCGGTAAAATAGAAGAATTGCCGTTCTGATTTATATATGCAGGCAAATATGAAATTTTCTGAAGACAACGTAGCCGAATTCGCCGGTGTCAGCCTTTTCCAGGACCAAAACCTTATCCTCGATGAAATAACATTCAGTATAGGCAAAGGTGAAATGGTTTACCTCACAGGTAAAACCGGGGCCGGTAAAAGCACCTTATTGCGCAGTATTTACGGAGATTTACACGTTGATCATGGCCAGGCCTGCGTGGTGGGCTTTACCCTGCATAACCTGAAGCAAAGTAAATTACCTGCTTTACGCCGCCATTTGGGCATTATTTTCCAGGATTTCCAGCTGTTTTATGACAGAAACGTTTACGATAACCTGCTCTTCGTTTTAAAATCTACCGGCTGGACAGATAAGCTTAAAATTAAGAACCGTATATCGGAGGTACTTATACAGGTTGGCCTTGGGCAGGCTGGTATGAAGTTCCCGCATAAGCTCAGCGGGGGAGAGCAGCAACGCGTGGTTATTGCCCGTGCCCTCCTTAACGAACCAAAGCTCCTGATAGCTGATGAACCTACCGGTAACCTGGATCCCGAGGTCAGCCGCGGAATCATGGAAATTTTCAGGGAAATTAATAAGCAGGGAACGGCGCTTATAATTGCAACACACAACCATTTCCTGATTCGTGAGTACCCTCACCGTATTTTGCATTGTGGTAACGGTTTGCTGAAAGAAGTTAAGGCCGAAGATTTGGCTAACCTGATTGCAGTTTACTGATTCTTTATATTTCAGGAATGAGCCATGCGCCGCAGGTTTTGCTTTCAATACTAATTCCCGAATATAATTGGGACTCAAGGCAGCTTGTTAATGATTTGCTTGCACAGCTTTACCTGCAGTACATTGCCTTTGAAATTATTTTAGCCGATGACGCATCTCCGGCTGCCGGACTGTACCATAATTTTTTGCCGACTCATGACCCGAATAATAACTTCAGGTTCATTGCCCTTGAAAGGAATTTAGGCAGGGCAACTATACGTAATTTTTTAGCCGGCACTGCGCAGGGGAAATATTTGCTGTTTATAGATTGCGATTCTGAGCTGCCTGATGAAAATTACATAAGCAGGTACATTCAGCAGGTAAACACAAACCCCGGTGCTCAGGCTGTTTCCGGTGGCACTATCTATTCTGCTTTGCCCCCTGAACCCGGTAAAATCCTTCGCTGGACTTATGGTAATGCCCGCGAAGCTATTCCGGCTGAAGAGCGCAGTAAAAGCCCTTACAGCCGCATTACGCTCAATAACTTCCTGGTATTGCGCAGCGTTATGATGGCCCACCCGCTCGATGAAAATATAAAGGGTTACGGGCATGAAGATA
Organism: Bacteroidota bacterium; assembly: GCA_040388605.1. GTDB lineage: Bacteria > Bacteroidota > Bacteroidia > Cytophagales > Flexibacteraceae > JAZKBN01. Next base: position 78,103 of record JAZKBN010000037.1, read on the forward strand.
CCTTATTCGGGTATGCGCTTAAAAATGCAGGTATCCGGGTTGTCCATATTAATAACCCTGTTATTCACACAGGCCTTGAATCGGCTCAGGCCTTTCTTGATAAAACGCGGGAAGGAGTAATGAATTTTTACAGGCTTTCCACGCAGCAGGGCATGGGCCACGAAAGCAGCTTATGGAAGGCTTTTGCTTGGGTAAGTAAATTTCATTTAGCCGCCCTTTTCAGGGTGGTGTTTAAAAACGCTGAGCCTGCAATAAATAAAAACCTCTGCGGCCCTAAGCCTAATATCAGGCTTATGGATATTCTGAAACTGGGCTATATGTTAAATGCCCATGCAGCAAATACCGGGCATCGATTACCTGAAGTAGGCCTGCCCGAAAGTTCAGCTTAATATTTGACTCAAATTTCCAATATTCCTATGCAGGTAACGTTTCCTGTTAAAGCATAAATTTAGTATCTTTGCAGGTTGAAATTCATGAGACAATACCGATTCCTTGCCGCTTTCCTGCTCCTGTTACTGGTTGCCACCGGTTGCAGCGAGTTCCGCAGGCTGCAAAAAAGCACCGACGTTGAAGAAAAATTCGCCGGCGCAGTTAAATATTACGAGCTGAAAGATTACTACAAAGCAGCCATTTTGCTTGAAGAAATTATTCCGCTCCTGAAAGGTACAGACCAGGCCGAGATAGCCCAGTTCTATTACGCCTACTGCCATTACCACCAAAAGCAGCTTACGCTTGCGGCCTATTACTTTAAGTCTTTCTACGAAACTTTCCCGCGCAGCAAGTATGCCGAGGAAGCCAGCTATATGTACTGCATATCGCTTTTCGAAGACAGCCCTAAGTATAACCTTGACCAAACAAATACATATTCGGCCTTGGAAGCTATTTCAAACTTCCTGATGCTTTACCCTGAATCGCCGAATAAGGAAAAGTGCCACCAGCTTATAGACGAGCTTAACCGCAAGCTGGAAGTTAAAGCCTTCATGAATGCCCGCCTGTATTACGATAAGGACGATTATAAAGCCGCCCTTGTTGTATTGGAGAACTTCCGTAAGGAATATCCCACCAGCGATATGGCCGAAGAAGCCACTTTCCTGAAAGTAGCCACACAATATAACTACGCCAAAAACAGCGTGTTACATAAGCAACGCGAGCGCTACGCCGCTGTTGCTGATTATTACCAGGCATTTATTGACCGTTACCCAAAAAGTAAATTCAGCCGGCAGGCCGAGAATATTTACAGCAGCGCTATGGCTTTGGCAGCAGCCAAAAACTAATTAACCTGCTTTAAAATCGGCGCCGAATAACAGGCACAGGCCCATACTAAAATAATATGCAAAAGAGCAAATCACCGGCACCTAAAAACGCCTACCCAAATGTATCGCCATCGTTGGTAACACGCAACATTGTTAAATTTGTTGAGCCTACCGGCAACGTGTACGAAAGCATTAACATTATCAGCAAGCGTGCCCGCCAAATAAGCACAGGCATGAAAGAGGAGCTCAGCGAACGCCTAAGCGAATTTGCCACTGCCATTGATAACCTGGAGGAAATTCACGAAAACCGCGAGCAAATTGAAATAAGCCGCACCTACGAGAAAATGCCTAAGCCATCTCTGATAGCTACCGAGGAATTCCTTGACGGTAAAGTTTATTTCCGCCGACCCGATGCTGCTGAAATAGCTGCATCTGCCGCTGCCGCATCTAACCCTACCCCTCCGAATTCCTAATTAGGATGGGTTAATACAGCATTGCCGGGTTTAAAATTTTATGCCGACAATACCTGTATAAATTTACAAAACTGAATCGAGCCGGGAGACTTTATGTTTTCCGGCTTTATTGTTCACAATAACCTAATTTCCGGCATTGCTGCAAGGGAAGAAAATATTGCTCGGTATCAGTGCAAGCATTGCCGCTTACAAGGCATGCACCCTTATCAGGCTGCTTAAAAAGCAGGGTGCCGAGGTGCAGGTGATTATAAGCCCTGCAGCTGCCGATTTTGTAACCCCGCTTACACTGGCCACCCTCAGTGAGCGCCCCTGCCTGCAAAGCTTCGTGCGTGATGCTGAAGGCTCCTGGAACAACCATGTTGACCTCGGCCTTTGGGCCGATGCTTTTATTATAGCGCCCGCTACCGCAAATACCATTTCTGCATGCGCTAAGGGGTCTTGCAGCAACCTTTTACAGGCCGTTTACCTGAGTGCCCGCTGCCCGGTATTTCTAGCCCCTGCCATGGATTTAGACATGTGGGCACACCCGGCTGTAAAGACCAACATAAGCACCCTGCGAAGCTACGGTAACTATATTTTGGAACCCGGCACAGGCCATCTTGCCAGCGGATTAAGCGGCGAAGGAAGGCTCATGGAGCCGGAAGAAATTCTTGAATACCTGTCTGCATTTTTCAGCTTGGGGGGTACAGCTGTTTCAGGCCATAAGACGCAGCCTGATTTAGCTATTGCTTTGGGTAAAGATATTGACCTGCATTCAGGAGCTGTTTTGGCTGATGCTGCAGTAAACTATAGCTATCTTCCGCTAACCGGCCAACAGGTGTTAATTACTGCCGGGCCAACACAGGAAGCTATAGACCCGGTACGCTATATAGGCAACCACAGCAGCGGGAAAATGGGCTATGCCCTTGCCGCGCATGCCCGCAGCCTGGGTGCCGATGTGGTTTTAATCTCCGGACCAACTGATTTGCCTGATCCGGAAGGTATTCTTGTTCACCGGGTTACAAGCGCAGCCCAAATGCTTGAAGCAGTAAAGAAATACCCGGAATATAACCTGGCTGTTTTAGCTGCTGCAGTGGCAGATTACAGGCCTGCAGAGGCCGCCACTCAAAAAATAAAGAAAAAAGACAATGAGCTGATATTAACACTTGTTAAAACAGCCGACATTGCAGCTACCTTAGGCAAGAGTAAAACATCTTCCCAGGTTTTGGTGGGCTTTGCCCTTGAAACAGAGAACGAGCTTGATAATGCCTTAGGTAAGCTTGAACGTAAAAACTTCGACCTGATAGTACTCAACTCCATGCGTGATGCAGGAGCCGGCTTCCGTACCGATACCAATAAAGTCACTTTGCTGGGCAGGAACAATATTCGGCATGAAATACAGTTAAAACCTAAGAACCAGGTTGCTGCTGAAATTCTCGATTTTATTTGCAGCTTCATACTTCTGAAACCTGCCGACTCCCCGCTTTCTGATTCTGCGCAATCTTAATTCTTATGAAAACCAATATCGGTAAACAGGCATACATGTTAAAATACCTATCGCATTTTCCTTTTGCTTTTTCAGGCGGGTGTATAGGTTGGCAGGTTTTAAAGCCTGCTTATATTTTGGCTGCCATACTGGTAATGCTTGCCGGCAATTTATCGGCACAGGAGCTTAACTGCAATGTTACCATTAACTCCCAGGGCGTTGAAGGTATAGACAAGCGCGTAATGGCCGATATGAAAAAGAACATTACCGACTTTTTAAACCTGCGCACCTGGACCAATGATAAATACCAAACCGAAGAGCGCATTGTTTGTAACCTGGTAATAACCATATCTAAAAATACCGGTACTAAATATGAAGCCACCGCGCAAATTCAAAGCGCAAGGCCCGTCTTTGGAACAGGTTACGAGAGCGTTATCATTAACTACCTCGATAAAGATTGGCTGTTCGATTATATTGAAAACCAGCCGATGGATTATAATGATAACAGCTATTCATCGGGCCTTACTAGTTTATTGGCTTATTATGCTTACCTGATAATCGGTTACGATAATGATACCTATGCCCGTTTCGGGGGTAAGAATATGTACACCAAGGCCCAGCAGGTAGCTAATAATGCCCAGAACAGCCCCATGAAAGGCTGGAGCACCTACGACGGCATGAACTCACGCATCATGCTGCTTGAAAATTTGCTGCACCAGCAGGTTGTACCCTTTCGTGAGGGCCTTTACTCTTATTACCGACTTGGCCTTGATGTGTTTAATACCAAGCCCGCCGATGCCCGCCTTGCCACTTTAGATATGTTGAAAAAGATAGATGTGGTGGTACAAAACAAGCCCCTTTGCCTGATTGTAAACACATTTTTTGATGCGAAGTCTACAGAGATAATCAATATTATGTCGGAAGCAGATTACGGGCAAAGGCAGCAGGCATATAATATTCTTACAAAGGTAGACCCTACCAAAACCGAGCAATATTCTAAGCTGATAAAGCAATAGTGCCTGAATTCTTTACAGGCGATTTGCGGTTTGAATGAAAGCAGCAAAAATAAAATTCCGCTGATACCCAATTTACGGGTTCAGCGGAATTTTTATTTTTAGCCCTTAAAAAACTTTGCCTACTCAGCTTCAAATTTAAACCAAACAGAGCCGCTGTATTCAGCTTTTGCCGCATCTGTTGCAGCATTAGGGCTCTGGGCCGGGCGGTTTTTATCAGCTGCATTATATTTATCACCCATAGAACCTATGCTGTGCATTATAGAAAGTTCACCGGCAGGGAAGTTTGGCTGCAAATTATTTATCCCTGATTTTGATTCATGTTTAGCTACCTGCAGGTACATGTTATCGTTCCCTGCAATAATGGTGATATAGTTTGAAAGCGTTTTAACCGAAGCATACCTGAACCCGGAATAATACCCCCCGAATTCGCTTTTATGCAGTGTATCTGATTTAACGCGAGTGGGATTCAGTGCAGTAAACAGGCCATGGCCTAAACCCGATTCCCTGTTTTGCCAAACCTTTTCCGGCCCGTTACCGAACCATTTGAATGATTCAATTAATGAATCGGGCAGGTCGAAGGTAATCCCCTTCAGCTCAGTGCCGGGTGCAGCAGTGTATATATAATCAAGGCGGGCTATGCCCCAGGGGTTAATACGCCAATGCGCTTTTTTAATATCGCCGGATGGGGTGGTTTCAATCACAATATCCTTACCGTCTTTATACCATGTTACGCCTTTGTCGGCAGGTTTGCCGGAAGATGGCCTTGGTCCGTTTGCAATCCCGGCCGGCTTGCCATCAATTTCCGCCCCGCTGAGCATGCCGTTGCTTTTATCGAAGCTGAAAATGCAGCGGCCGTTACTTACTTTTAAAGTGGTGCTGCTTTCGCTCACATCAAATGCGCCGCGTTCGCTGCTTGTGCCCAGCCAGCGTTTGGCAATTGATGCCTGAGGGGCAAGACTGATAATTTTATCATAAACCAATTGCCCGGCTTTGTTGAGAATACTGAACTGAACGGCATCGCTTTCATCAAGATTGAAATTAGCAGGCAGCTGCCAATCAATTTTAGCCCCGGGTGCAGACTGCGGGCAAGGTATGCTTGTAGTTTTAACAACTTCTGTCGGCTTGCCAATTAAAGGAAATTTAAGGGCGTTTACGCGTAGAGTATAGTTGTCGGTACCCGTATATGTCAGGTTATTGGCAATAGTAATTTTACCATGAAAGGCAAAAGGCAGGGCTTCCGTTGTAATTTCAAACGGCGCAAATACGCTCCTTATCGTGTTGAAAGATGCCTCGGGTTTACGGTAGGCATTAAAAACACCGTCGGCAGTATTGCCGTTGGCATGCCTTAAAGTATCGTTATGGAGTATGCCTTCATCAGCAAAATTCCAGAGGAACAGGCCGGCGCTGAGGGGTGTTTGCTTAACCAGTTCATATCTTTCAGCAAGGCCTGCACCAAGGCCGCCATCACCATTGCCATGCAGTGTTTCAGTTTCGAAGAATACGTTTTTACCTTGGTACAGGCTGCCGTCGCAGCAGTTGAAAGGTTTAAAATTAGCCGTTTCAATGTTTTTATAAAGTGAGCCGGGGTGAATAATCGGCCTGTGCTGAAAATCAAGTTTTTCGAGCAGTTCATCGGCAGGGGTACTGCTTTGCTGCTGGGTATCGTTCCCCCAAATTATTATTGAAGGGTGATTTGCATCACGGCTTAGGAGTTCACTTACTGCCTGTTGGGCAATGGCAGGGGAGTACGAACCGCTTCGGCCGGGTAAGTCTTCTATAACCATCAGGCCGAGGCTGTCGCAGGCGTGCAGGAAACCGGGATCGGCCGGGCTGTGGGCAATACGCACAGCGTTCATATTCATTTCTTTTATCAGCTGCACATCTTTAACAGATTGTGAATAGCTGATTGCCGGGCCTGAAAGCGGGTATGAAGATCTATAATTAATTCCCTTAAATACAATTTTTTTGCCGTTCAGGTACAAGCCGTCCCCGGCCCTGAGCTCTGTTTGCCTGAACCCGAACGTTTGGTAATAGCTATGCACAACCACACCGTTTTTATTTATAAGGCGCAGCATCAGCTTATAAATATTAGGCGTTTCAGGAGTCCATGGTCTTGGATTGCTGAGCTTGCCCCTAACAATGCAACGGTCTTCACCTTTGGCGAATGCTTTAAAGAACGGTTCGCCATCGCCTATTTTGCTTCCGAAAATAAATACCTGCGCTTCTATATAAATACCGTCTTCAATACGATTTGGCTTAACCTCCACGGCAATTGAGCCATCTGGCCTTGCATCTATTTTAGCGCTTTCAATGTTGAGAGAGGGTATTGCTTCAAGGTAAACAGGCCTGTAAATGCCCCCGAAAATATAAAAATCCCCGTTGCGTTCAGCCAGGTTAACACTGCTGTCTGAGCTGTGCTTGCTAACTGTTACTTCAAGTAAATTGTCTTTTCCTTTCTTAATTTTAAGGAGGTTGGTAACATTATAACTGAACTGCATATAGCCCCCGCGGTGTACCGGTCCTGCCGATTTGCCGTTTATTTTCACTTCTGTATCGGTCATGCTGCCTTCGAACACCAGGTTAACCTGGCTTCCTTTCCATGTTTCCGGTACCTGGAAAGTGTATTTATAAAGCCCCTGCTCACGGTATTTCAGGCTGTCGTTTCCATAATTCAGCTTGCCGAATTTTTTAGCCTGCCATAGGCCGGGTGTTGCAGAGCCGGGATTGCCCAAAGTTTCCCAGGCGGCGGGTACGGCAATCTTTTGTGCTGTTTCCGGTTTGGCATTCGCCGGAGTAATAAAGTCCCAGGTTCTTACACTATCTGGCCGTGGACCGCTCAGGTACATTATTTTAGCTTCGGAACGCGGGAATTGCCTTGCGGTGTTAGATGTTCTTTGCAGGTTTAATCTTTCACGCTCATTGTTCTGCGCCGATGCCTTTATTGAAACCAATGAAAAGAATAGGGCAAAGGCTGCAATTGAAAAGGACAGACCCTCAGCGTTTAACACTTTAGTAATTTTCCCGGCAAACGATGGGGACAAACAGTAAAAAGTAAATTTCATTGAGTGTTTCTGTGGCATTACAAATGGGGTTAGAATAGCTAAGGCGTACCAAAGCAATGAAAAAAATCGGGTTTTTTCCAGAGTTATGCAATTCCACGCAGAAATTTTATAGCTTTCGTGTTCGTTTTATATCCCTGGGTTAATGTACTCGCCCATCGGTTCCGGGTTTACCGGGTTTTAATCTATGCTTAAATTCATCGGCCGGGCTATACCGGGCTTTATAATTCTTCTTATTTCTGTTATATCGGCCAGGGCCGGGGTAGGGGCAGTTCCCCTTCGTTTGGAATCTCCGGATAAGAACCTGTTGGTCGAGGTTAGCTTTGGAGAAAACATCACCTACACTGTAACCTACAAAAACACACTGGTTATAAGCCCCTCTGTTGTGGGCATGAAACTAGACAGCGGTGCATATCTTGGCCGAAACCCTGAGGTGGAAAGCCAAAGAGTTCATAATGTAAATACCAAGGTACGCACCTACTTTTATAAGCGCGAAGAACTGAATAACAACTACAATGAGCTGAGCATCGTATTTAAAGGGAAATACGGCATGTATTTCAGGGCATATAACGAAGGGGTTGCTTATCGGTTTTTTACCCGCTTCAAGCGTAACATAAAGGTACTAAGCGAAGATGCTAATTTTAATTTTGCCTCAGATGCAAGCGTTTTGCTGCCTTACCCGAACGATACCTCCTATTATACATCGTTCGAAAGCCCTTACGATACTATACAGCTCAGCAAGCCCAAAACCAATCGTTTCGCCTTCCTGCCGGTTTTGGCAGAGCAGGGCGGTAATATTAAAACCCTGATTACCGAGGCAGACCTCTTCAGCTACCCGGGCATGTTTGTAAAACCGAATGGCAAACAGGGCCTTAAAGGTGTTTTTGCGCAGGAGCCTGTAAAGTTTCGTTACGAGGCAGATACAAAGCCGGGTTATGATATGCTCAGGCCAACAGCGCGGGCCAATTATATTGCAGCTGCAAACGGTGAACGTAGTTTCCCCTGGCGCGTTTTGGTTATATCTGATAAAGATGCTGATTTGGCAGACAATGATTTGGTTTACAAGCTCGCAAGGCCCAATAAACTGGGCGATGTAAGCTGGGTTAAACCCGGCAAAGCTGCCTGGGATTGGTGGAACAATTGGGATATTACCGGCGTTGATTTTAAGGCGGGCATAAATACGGCTACCTACAAAAAGTATATTGATTTTGCATCAAAAAACGGCCTTGAATATATAATCATGGACGAAGGCTGGAGCAAAACCAATCTCAGCATTGCAGAAGTTAACCCGGAAATTGGCCTGAATGAACTGCTTGATTATGCTAAAAAGCACAATGTTGGCATTATACTTTGGTGCACTGCCTATTCCCTGAATAAAGATATGGAAGCCAATTTTAAGAAGTATGCCAAAATGGGCATAAAAGGCTTCAAAGTCGATTTTATGAACAGGGACGACCGCCCCATGATTGATTTCCAGGAACAGGTATTGGCAGAGGCTGCCAGGAATAAGCTGGTAATAGATTTCCATGGCGTAAGTAAACCTACCGGCCTTAATCGTACTTACCCCAACGAGCTTAGCAGGGAGGGAGTTTTCGGCATGGAGCATTATAAGAGTACAGATAAAGGCAACACTGATTTGGATGTTCAGCTTGCCTTTATCCGCATGGCTGCAGGCTCAATGGATTATACCCCCGGGGCCATGCGCAATTACACTTCAGGCGAGTTTAAGCCAAACTACAGCCATCCGGGAGCTAAAGGTACAAGGTGCCACCAATTGGCCATGTATGTGGCTTATGAAACCCCCTTGCAGGTGCTCTCTGATTGCCCCGCTAATTATGAGGCAGAAAAAGATGCCCTTGAGTTTATATCTAAAGTTCCCACTGTTTGGGAAGAAAGCCGCGTGCTTGATGCCAGGCTTGGTGAATATGTGGTTATTGCCCGCCGGAAAGGTACTGTTTGGTATGTAGGCGCTCTCAACGGAAGCAAGGCGAGGGAAGTAACTATAAAAACCAATTTCATCAGGGGCGGTACTAAAAAGGTAGATTTTTACGAAGACGGCATAAATGCAGACAGGAATGCCACAGATTATAAGCGCAGAACTTTCAGTGCTGATGCAAACGGCGAAATTGTGTTAAAGCTTGCTGCCGGTGGCGGCTCTGTTTTCATAGTCAGGCCTGAGTAGTTTACCTTATCTGAATACATTATGGCCCAATACCTCGGTTTAGTTTCAGTTTTAGTGCCCGATTACGATGAAGCCATTGCCTATTATACCCAAAGCCTCGGCTTTACGCTTAAGGAAGATACGCAAATGGGGGCGGGTAAACGTTGGGTAGTGGTAAGTCCACCCGGAGCCAAGGAAACCGGCTTACTGCTTGCTAAAGCATCGGGCGGGGCGCAGGAGGCAGTCATTGGCATGCAAACCGGCGGCAGGGTTTTCCTCTTCCTGCATACCGATGATTTTTACAGGGATTACAACCACATGAAAAGCATGGGAGTTCAATTTACTGAAGAGCCAAGGGAAGAAGAATACGGAACAGTGGTGGTTTTTAAGGATATTTATGGCAATAAATGGGATTTTATTATGCGCAGGGTCACGTAACATTGGGCGCGTTTAAAGCTTTCCTGAACCGTTGAAAGGCATAAACCTAATAAATGGCGTACCTTTGCAAATGCTGCGCTTCTTATTTGCGCTGCTTTATAAGGATACATGGAAGGTTCGAACTTCATAGATTACGTTAAAATATGCTGTCGCTCAGGTAAAGGCGGCGGCGGAGCATCTCACTTCAGGCGCGAAAAGCACGTTCCCCTGGGCGGGCCGGACGGCGGCAACGGCGGTCGCGGCGGCCATATTATATTACGCGGCAATACTCACAAATGGACGCTGCTGCACTTAAAATACACAAAGCACGTAATTGCAGAACCCGGCAAACGTGGTGAAGCCGGCTGCCGTACAGGCGCAGAGGGTAAAGATATGTACCTTGATGTTCCCCTCGGCACCATTGCCCGCGATGCAGAAACAGATGAAGTTAAAGCCGAAATTCTTTACGACGGACAGGAAATAATTCTTACGCCCGGCGGCAGGGGCGGTCTAGGCAATGAACATTTTAAAACACCGACTAACCAGGCCCCGCATACAGCCCAACCCGGCGAAGAGGGACTGGAGGAGTGGGTTGTACTGGAGCTTAAAATACTGGCCGATGTCGGGCTAGTTGGTTTCCCGAATGCGGGTAAAAGCACATTGCTTTCAGTTGTATCGGCTGCCAAGCCTAAAATTGCCGATTACCCTTTTACCACACTTACCCCTAATTTGGGCGTTGTTGCCTACCGCGATTTCCGTTCATTCGTAATTGCAGATATACCCGGCATTATTGAAGGCGCCGCAGAAGGCCGTGGCATTGGCCTCAGGTTCCTGCGTCATATAGAGCGTAACTCTGCACTGCTGTTTATGATACCGGCCGACAGCCTTGATTATGCCGCCGATTATAACATACTCCTCAGCGAGCTGCAACAATATAATCCTGAGCTCCTGCACAAAAGCCGGTTAGTAGCCATTACCAAAACCGATTTGGTTTTTGAGGAAGAGCTTGCCGAAAATATTGAGAAAATGAAAGCTGAAACCGGTCTTAAAACCGTAACCTCCTTTTCTGCGGTTACCGGTGAAGGAATAGGTACACTTAAAGACCTGATTTGGAAAATGTTGCAGGAAGAGCCGGCGATATAATAAAATGAACTGTTTTGAAAAAGGTCAGCGAGCAGGTTATGCTTCCTGACCTTTTTCATTTTGAAAGCGCCTGTACTCATTCAATCCATGTTCTGCGCGATATAAGCACTTTCCAACCTGATTTTTTCATTCAGCTCCCTTGGGGCGCAGTGCCCGCGGGAGGCGCATCCGGGATTACCGTGCTGGCATTGCCGTCGCGCTGCGCCCTGTAGTGCGGCGACATAATTTCTACACCGGCCCTGTTGAAGGCATCCTGTATATTCTGGTGCAGCTCGGAATAAATCACCGCCTGCCTGTTAGGGTGTTTGGTATAAGCGTTCAGCCTATAGCTCACGTAATAATCGTCAAGGGATGTTTGCAGCACGTATGGTTTCGGCTCAGCATCTATAAAGTGTGTAGCAAGGGCGGCCTCTATAAGCAGCGCATGCACCTGCCGCCAGGGCGAATCATAACCTATAGTTACGGAAGTATGCAGAATAAGCCCGTTTTGTGCAGCCTCGGCGCTGTAGTTAATGGTATGGGTGTTCATTACCGAGGAATTGGGAATAGATATTATCTCGTTCTGGATGGTGCGTATGCGGGTAACCAGCAGCGACTTGCTTATTATATCGCCGGTTACCTCGTTAATTTTCACGCGATCGCCAATTTTAAAGGCGCGCATATAGGTTAGCACCAGCCCGGCCACAACATTGCCAAGTGCCCCTGCAGAGCCTAAGGTAAAGACCAGCCCCATGAATACCGAAACGCCCTTGAATACCTGCGAGTCGGAGCCGGGCATATACGGGAAAATAACAATGAGCATAAAGGCCAAAACCATTATTCGCAGAATCTGGTAGGTAGGGTTGGCCCAGTCGGGATAAAAGCCGTTAATAACTATACGCCCGCAAGCTATTTCCGATTTAAAATAGTTAAGCACCTTTAGCACAAACCTGAAAATAAGCACCAGCACAATAATTGTAAAAAGGTTTGGCAGGTAATCCCAAACGGCCGAACCCACTTTCTTCACAGGGTTTAGAAAGTACCCCAGCAAGCGCCCCGACATTTCAGCTGTAGCCGGGAAAATGCTGAACAGCAGCGGCAGGGCCATATACACCAGCAATGCAACAATAAGCCATTTCACCATGGCTGCAATACCCTCAATCAGGTTTACTTTCTGTTCGGCATTAAGCAGCTCTGTATTGCTGATTTTTATGCCTTTACTTTTCCAACTGCCTTGCCCCGATATTACTTTCGCCGTAAGCCATTTAATAAGACGGCCCACCAAATATATAAGCAAGGCCACTCCGCTTATAAGCAAACAAGCCATCAAGGCCTGTTTCACCCGGGTTTCAAGACCTGTTTCCTGTTGGTATTTTACTATAGCACTGTTTATTAATGCCCTGAGCCTTTCGGCCTGCTCAGGGGCGGAAGTTTCGGCCCAAAGTGCGTCCTGCCCCGACACCGATACGATGAGGTTATTTTTATATTCAATATCAATGGTCTGCTCGGCAGCAGAGGTCAATAGGGAGTCAGCGCTGTACTGATATTCATCGCCCAGCCTGCGTATGCGCCGTGCTACGGCTTCGGCACGCTCTGCAGCGCTAAAGCTGCCTTGGCGGGTATAAATATAAAAGAGTGTATCGCGGAAGGGTACAACCGGGAAACCTTTTACAATTAAGCGCAGGGAATCCACTTGGTGCCGTTGCCGGGCCAGGTGCAGCGAATCAGACTGACGGGCAGAAACAGCTAACTGCGCCATTGCAAGGGGGAGCTGAATAATACCGCCCAAAAGCAAAACAAAAGCCAACACAACAGTTACAGGCCTCATAAATTTCAAATGTTCTAACCGCTGCAAGGTCGCGAAAGTTTTTAAGGTTGTGGGTTATTATAAGCTCTGGCTTCGGCAGCAGAAATGTATCTGGGATTGTGTATTCGGCCGGGAATTGTTGTAATGTGCTGTAAAAGAAAGTAAACAGTCCCAAAAAACATCGGTAAAATTATACCTGCAATATATAGGAAGCAGGCTTTTAATTATTCAATTCGATGCCCTTATTTCCATAGGCCGAAACCCGCCCAAGCTGTTTCCCGTCGACAGGAGAGCGGCCTGTTTTTTTAATATTAGGATACTGATAAATTCATATATTTGAGATTTAGAATCCTTCTCGCGACCGAGCTATTATCCTATATGCCGAACCAGCTTCATGCCAATAAAATCATCATTTACCTAAAGCAGCTTTATCTTTTAACGGTAATTCCGGCAATGGCATTGGTAGTGATTGGCCTAATCGGAATCAGGGAGTATAAGACCTCAGATACCTATGCCTTCAGTAATTTTGCTTTTTGGATATTTTTTTTGCTCCTTATTGCTTTATTAATCTCGTTTTTTATTATCAAAAATATCAGGAACTTGGTTGGTAAACAAATCACCGGTCAGAGTGCTATGGAGTCAAGCGAGCTTAGGTATCGCTCCATTTTGGAAAATGCCTCTGATGCTATTTACCTCGTGGATAACCTTGGGCGTTTTGTTGAAGTAAACGACAGCATGAGCAAAATGACAGGCTATTCGAAGGATGAGTTGCTGAAATTAAGGGTTGAAGATATTTATGATAATGACCGGATAAAAACCGAGCCTGTGAATTTACCCAATGTTCCTTACCATGCCATATTCAGGCAACGAAGGTTTATTCGGAAAGACGGTACAGCATTAGATGTGGAAATAAATGGTAAGAGGCTTGATGAAGATACATTAATTGGTGTTGCCCGCAATATAACTGAACGCAAGCAGATGGAGATCGAGCTCAGGGATGCTGAAGAAAAGTTCAGAACGCTGGTTGAAAAATCTATTGTAGGTGTTTACCTGAGCCAAAACCGCAGGCTTTTATATATAAACGAGCGGTATGCCGGAATTATGGGGTATGAACCCCACGAGCTTATCGACATGGGAGAGAAGGTTATTAATAATCTGCATGATAAGGAAAACCAGGAAATAATAAGAGCGAGCGCGCATACACGTTATAATGGCGAAGACGGCTCCTCATATTATGAAGCTGTGGGAATAAAAAAAGACGGCAGTAAAATTAACATCGAGGTTTACGGCAATGTAGTAACTATAAACGGTCAGCCGGCTACCATAGGTATGATTGCTGATATTACCGAGCGTAAACGTGCTGCGGAGCTTATCTTAAAAGAGAAAAACCTGTCAGAGTCTATCATTAACAGCTTGCCCGGGATTTTTTACCTGCGCGATGGAAACGGAAAAGGTTTAAGGTGGAATAAAAATCTTGAAACTGTTTCCGGTTATACAACTGAAGAGATAGAGGGCACCGCGTTACTGGAACTTGTTGCAGAGGAAGATCGGGAAACCATGCAGCGCGTAGTTGAAAAAACGCTTAATGAAGGGTATTTAACCGCTGAAATAAAACTGGTAACTAAAGACGGGTGTAAAATACCCTACCTGCTCAGTAAAAAAACGGTGAATTATAACGACCAAATCTGTTTGCTGGGTACGGGAATCGATATTTCGCAGCGTGTTAAAGCTGAAAAGGAAGTAAACAGGTTAACAAGGCTCTTTCAATTTATCAGCAGCATTAATGAAGCAATGCTGAAAGCGACTGATACCGGCCAAATATATGCTGAAGCATGCCGCATTGCAGTGGAAATCGGCGGATTTCAAATGGCATGGATAGGCGCGTATGACAAGAAGAACGACCGCATTACTCCCGTGGCATGGAGCGGACATGAGGATGGCTTTTTTGAAAAAATAAACGTGGAAGGCATGAAAGTATCTGAATCGGTTATTCCTTCTGCCAGGGCCATACGTACCCGAAACCAGTTTCATTACAACGATATTGCCAACGACCCCGAAATTACACCGGGCGTTAAGCATGAAATGCTTAAACGCGGCTACCTGTCAGGCGTCTCATTCCCGCTGTTTATAGACGAGGAAATTGTAGCGGCTATGGTGCTGCTGATGTCCGAGCCCTTTTTCTTTAACGGGGAAGAAATTGAATTGCTGGGTAATGTGACGGACAATATTACCTATGCGCTGGATAAATTAAGAATACGGGATCTCCAGCACCGGTCGGAGGCCAACCTGAAGTCTATATTTGATACAACCGATGTATCTTACCTGCTCCTTGATACCGCATATAATATTATAGCCCTTAACCAGCAGATGAAGGAGGTATATATTGATATAGCCAATTTGGAACTGAATGAAGGCGGTAACCTGATTGAACTGCTGCTTCCCGAAAAAAGAGAAGCCGCCAAAGCAATATATGATAGGGTAGTACGTACCAGGCGTTTTACTGATTATGAATCGACGTACCAAAAAAATGGTACGTTCAGGCACTTCCTGGCGAATGTAAAGCCAATACACGACGGAAATGCGGTAATTGGTATCTGCATTACGGTAATAGATATAACAGCCAGGAAAACTGCGCTTGAAAAGCTTGAGGCGGCAAATGCGGATCTTCAGAAGAAAACAAAAGAACTGGCAGCATCGAATACCGAGCTGGAAGAGTTTGCTTATGTTGCCTCGCATGATTTGCAGGAACCCTTACGTATGGTAACCGGCTTTCTGACCCAGCTTGAAAGCAAATACGGAGACAGTTTGGATGAAAAAGCGAAGAAATATATATTCTACGCAACAGACGGCGCCAAACGGATGCGCCAGATAATACTCGATCTGCTGGAGTATTCAAGAGTCGGGCGTAATGATGATAAGCCTGAAAAGGTTGATTTTAATGCCCTTATGAATGAAGTGCTGCCATTATACCGCAGGAGTATAGAAGAGCTCAACGCAACAATTCATATAGAGCAGCTGCCCGTGCTGCACAGCTATAAAACCCCGGTAAGGCAGGTTCTTCAAAACTTACTGAGCAATGCCCTGAAATATACCAGGGATGGCGTACCGCCGGAAATAACGGTATCTTCAAAAGAAACCCCGACAGACTTTGAGTTCTCAGTGCAGGACAACGGCATCGGTATTGATCCTGAGTATTTTAACCAGATATTTGTTATTTTTAAACGGCTCCATAACCGTGACCGATTTCCCGGTACAGGTATGGGGCTTGCCATTACCAAGAAGATAGTAGAGAATATGGGCGGCAGAATATGGTTAGACTCACATGAAGGCGAAGGCTCTGTTTTTCATTTCACAATACCTAAACATACAGGCCAATGAAACCTATAAATATTTTGCTGGTCGAAGACAATGAAGGCGACATTGTATTAACCCTGGAAGCCTTTGAGGAGAGTAAGCTCATCAATAAAATTACCGTTCTCAGAGACGGCAAGGAAGCCATTGCATTTTTCGATAGTTTGAGAAGCGATGATGAAAAGCCTGATATGGTTTTGCTCGATATTAACCTGCCTAAAGTAAGCGGTCATGACGTGCTGAAGCATATTAAAAATCATGAAAAATACGACGGAACACCGGTTATTATGTTAACCACCTCTTCTGCTGTAAAGGACATTTCGCAAAGCTATAAGAATCATTGCAACTGCTACATTACTAAGCCGATTGACATAGCTGACTTCATTAAGGCAATGACCAAGATAGAAGATTTCTGGATAAATATAGTTTCTATCCCGAATAAGCAGTAAGAGTGTCCGGCAACACAATGCTCAGGCATATACGGGAAAGTTTCTCGGAATGAAAATAATAACGGCAAAGTTTTAAATGGCTCATTTTACACAACAGGCATTAAACAGCACAAAAGAGGAACAATATGATACCTGATAAAAAAAATCAAGACCCCGGCATTGCTCAACGTGTTTTGGTTATTGAAGATAACCACGGGGACTATGATTTGGTTGAAGATTATCTTTTAGAAAACGTAAACGAATTTATTTTAAAACGTGCTGAAACCTTCAGGGATGCCAAAGGAATACTTGAAGGCGAGCAAATCCCGTTCGATGTTATTCTTTTGGATCTCTCTTTACCCGATAAAACAGGAACGGAGCTCATTAATGAAATAGTGGCAAAAGGCCAAACTACCCCTGTAATTGTGCTTACGGGGTATGAAAACCTCCAATTCGGGGTAAAGTCTTTATCGCTTGGTATCGCAGACTATGTTCTTAAAGACGGGCTTACATCTCAAATGCTTTACAAGAGCATTTTATATAGTTGTGAGCGCAAGAAACAAGATGTGCAGTTGCTTAAACACCTCAAAGCTATAGAAGATAAGAACAGCAGGCTTAGGGATATTGCATGGATTCAGTCGCACATTGTCCGAGCGCCATTATCAAGGATGATGGGCCTAATAGATTTGTTCGCCAATCACGCGGATTCGGAAGAAGAAAAGCGTATGCTGTCCAATTACATACTGGATAGTGCCCACGAACTGGATAAAATAATAACAGATATAACCAATAAGGTGCATGAAGAGTGATAAGTCGATTTTTGAGCTGCAAT
The DNA here is from genome assembly GCA_040388605.1 of Bacteroidota bacterium. Classification (GTDB taxonomy): domain Bacteria; phylum Bacteroidota; class Bacteroidia; order Cytophagales; family Flexibacteraceae; genus JAZKBN01. The sequence continues at coordinate 95,487 of JAZKBN010000037.1, forward strand.
TGAATGGTTAACTTACCGCTGATTCTCAAAATTTGGCTAACTTGTATAATCCCACACAAGTATGGCTTACCTTAAATTCAGTTTATCAGAAAAGCAGGATATTCTGTGTGAGAGTGCAGAGCAAGGCGTTTTGCCGACTGCCCGCAAGTACCAATGAACAGGTATAGAAAACCTGTCAGGGGCTTTATAGGTCAGGAATTTACAGACTCAGGGCATGCAACCCTTGAACGTGAGTTGCTCACAAGAAATCAATATGAAACCTACCCGGAGCTCAAAGAAAATTCCGGACTGGTCCAAAATTTATATCGCCCCCAAAATTCCTGACTGGTCCAAAATTTATACCGCCCCCCAAAATTCCGGACTGGTCCCGGATTGGTCCCTTTTGACCATACTACCTTAAAAACGCAAAAAGGCCGTTTCCATTTCTGAAAACGACCTCTTATAGTCGGGGGGGCAGGATTCGAACCTGCGACCTCCTGGTCCCAAACCAGGCGCGATAACCGGGCTTCGCTACACCCCGAGAACAGCGTACATTGCCAAAGGAATGATGTACGTAATGGCGGAGAGAGAGGGATTCGAACCCTCGGTACAGGTTGAAGCCCGTACGACGGTTTAGCAAACCGTTCCTTTCGGCCTCTCAGGCATCTCTCCTAAGCTCTCGAAATCTGTCCGCCTTCCGGTGAACAGGGTGCAAATATACGAGGGTTATTTTTAACCGCAATAGCATAATGCAAATACCTTAAAAATATTTCTCTTTATTTTCAGTTTCCAATACGGGAATCCTTCCGGGTATATAAATAGGCCATATTGTGCCCTTGTTTTTTTCATGTGCTGCATGCCCGTATATTTACGCTATGAACTGGACTTACCTGCCCGGACAAACTGAATTCCTGCTCGCAGCAGTATTCATGTTGCTCTATGCTGCATTTATGTGGCGCACCCGCAGCATTGCCCGCAGGTTGCGCAGCCGCAGCCGTTCAGTTTATATAAAGCTAATCTTAAGAAGTATCTATTTCGCGCTTTTTATGGTTGCCCTGCTTGGTCCCAATATTGGCGAAAGCCGTAAAGAAGTGGCTGCGGTTGGTAAAGACATTTATATTGCGATAGACCTTAGCCAAAGCATGAATGCCACCGATGTGCAGCCTAGCCGTCTTGAAAAGGTAAAGTATGCCCTGCGTCAAATTGTAACAGCATTCCGGGCCGATAGGATAGGCCTTATCATCTTTTCCTCAGACGCCTTTGTGCAGTGCCCGCTGACTTACGACGGCAATGCCCTCAATATGTTCATAGATGGCTTAAACACGAATCTTGTATCTGCCGGCGGAACAGATTTCGGGCGCGCTTTAACGCTGGCTTTAGATAAGCTCATTGATAAGAGCAACAAAAACAAAGACGCTGATACAGATAACCAGGCCAAAGCCATAATCCTGATTTCAGACGGTGAAGACTTTGGCGATGAAACCCGTGACGCAGCCTCACAAATTGAAGACAAAGGTGTAAAACTATTTACCCTGGGTGTAGGTACCCGCGAGGGTGGCCCTATTCCCACACAAGTGGGTTTCCTGCGAGATTCGGAAGGAAGGCGGGTAATTACCGCATTGAACAGCTCAGACTTAAAACGGCTCTCTGAAAAAACCGGGGGGCAGTATTATGAAATAAACAGGCAAACCAATGAAGTCAGCCTCCTGATAAGCGCCATAAACCGGATTAAGGGCGTTGTCAGGGAAGTCCGTAATGTTGAATCGGGCAGTAATAAGTTCAGCTACTTTTTAACTGCCGGCCTGCTGCTCATGGTTTTCGATATATTATTTACAATTCGCATTATCCGGCTTTAGGAAGCAGGGCTATGAGCCGAAAGGCTTTTAAGATTAATAGCTTTTAGCCATATCTTCAGGTATTGCCAATACAAAATCGGCAAGCTTGGTGTTTTCTTTTATCTCTTTATTAATATCTGCCTGCTCAACACTGCTGATGGTTAGTATCTTAATGCCCGGTTTTTGCTTTTTTAAGTAATAGGCTATGCCTTCAAAATTATCGCTGTGGTAGCTGCCGTTATAGTGCAGGAAAATTTGCCCCGGTTTCAGGTTGTTTAAAATAAAGGTGGCCATGGTAGCGTCTTTAACGGCTTGTGCTTTAGCAATCAGGCTTGCATCGCCTCCGGCATGGGCGCTCATTTCATCTGTCATTTTTTTGTATCCCGGCAGGCTCAAATCGGGCTGAAAAGGCAAAGGCATCATTAGTGCGCGTGCGCTTTGGTCCAATTTTTCAAGTGAGGCTACGTCTTCACGGCTTACCAGCGATGCATACCTGCGCGGAATATTGGTTGCAACAAAGGGCAGGGCATTATCTTTCGCGAAATCCACTAATGGCTTGTAGTCGGTTTTATAATTGTTCCAAAGCTTCACCTCGCTCTCAAACTGCTTTGCCGACATTTTACCTCCCAGGTATTCGGTTAATGGTAATTGGTTATCTGTTTCAAGCATTTCCGCACCCAGAACCAAGCTGTTTCCGCGTTTGGCAAAAAGGTCTTTTGCCAACTGTAATTCCAGCCAATGTACTACCGATACATTATGCATTTCTCCGAACAGCACCACGTCTGCCTTGGCTGCCTCCGATACCAAATCTTTCCATCCTGTATTTGAACGCCCTGATTGGAATATTCTATATGCCGGACGGTCATCGCTGAAAGAGCAGAGCAAGAAAATGAGCAAACAGAGCAGAAAGTGTTTTGTAATATGCATAGCGGAATTTTTTATACAAATGTAAGTTTCATTTACTGTTTGGAATGCAATACAGGAATTTCATTTTAATCAGCACCTACGGTATAATTGATGTTTAAAGCCTAAATTTGAACCCAAATCGGGGTTCAGCCGGGCTTAATTTCATAAACAGCTTTATATCTTGTTCAGTAAGCACATCCGGCAAAATACATTGCATTTATTGCGCCGGCATAAGCCTGAAACGGCAATCGTGGCGCTTATTTTATTCATTCATGCTGCCATGCTTATTGGCGGCTACCCCTTCGTTAATGTAGATTGGTTTTTTCAGCTGATTAACGAATACGATTTACGAAATTCCTTTTTTAGCTCGGTATGGTATAGGCATGGCAGCCCTCCGGGCTACAGCATCCTCTTCCGCCTGTTCGATATATTAGGATTCGGAGACAGGTATAATTCATTGCCACCTGTACTGGCAATGCTTCATGCTGCTTCTTTTTTATGGCTTAGGTACGCCTTTAAAAATGCAGGTATAAGGTTTTCACTATTCATATCTGCTGTACTGCTGCTTAACCCTCCTGCATTTTTTTACTTCAATTACCCGTCTTACAGCACATTTATTTTTGCATCATCGGCGTTGGCACTTTGGGCGCTGTTTAATTCCGGAAGCGCAGACAAAAGGTTTTTAATAATAGTTTCATGCCTTGCTTTCAGCTGTTTTATTCGCAGCACATGGCATATTGTGTTTATCGTTTTTATTTCAGTACTGTTGGCATGGAAGTTCAGACCAACTAGGAGAAGCATAGCTTGGGCCGCCCTTATTTTGCTTCTGCCGGCATCAGCGTATATAAAAAACTACTTCCTCTTCGGTAAATTCGAAAGCAGCACATGGCTTGGCTTCAGCCTTTGTCGCATGCATATTAATTCAGGTGTAACAGATCCTATGGCTTATGTTGAGCCTTTTACCGATTTAGAGCAGTATTACCCCTTCATTAACACCAACGACCCCTTAATTACCAAATACGCCAATGTGTCCCAGCTGAATCGAAAAGATTATAACAACATACGCTGCATAGGCCTTAGCGACAGCAGCCTGCACTTTTTCCTGCACCATTTTTCAATACGCCATAGCCTGAGCATGCTTGCCTTAAACGGCATCCCCACCTTTTTCTCTTCCCCTGGATTATACGGGCACTTATACGGCCATATTTTCTACGGACACAACCCCGATGATTACCCGACCCTGTCATTCGATATTTTTGAGTTGCCTGATGTTTATTTCAAAGGCCGATCCGGGGCCGAATTTCATATAAAGCTGTCCTGGTACACTATTTTGTACCCTTTTACCTTACTGCTTTACCTGTTTTATTTTCGCCGAACTCCATTCAGCATCCGTATAATTTTGCTCATTACTTTATTCATCAGCCTGGTACCTGTTCTTACCGATCCTATGGAATCTAATAGGATGCGTTGGGAGGTAGAGCCGTTTTACTATTTTCTGCTTTTTAACCTTGTGTTCGGGAGGTTTTCACCATTAAGAAAGCAGGCAGATAGGCCTGTTAAAGCAGACCAGAGCGCTTATACATATTAAGCAGTTAACGGTTTTTTATCTCGCTTCTCTTTCCTGCCGTAAATAAACCATGAAGCCATATAGAATACTGCAAAGTAATACAGAGGCTCAATTTCATACCTCATCCTGTTAGACTCCAAGGGGTCTGTAACAGAATACAGGCTTGTGAACAGTAATATTACTATGCTTATTAATTGCATTTCGAAGCCAAGCCTGCGCCAATTATAAAGCAGCAGCAGCAAAAGCAGCGGATAAATAATTGAATAGCCTGAAAAGGAAATAATGAACTCCTTGCCTGATTTTCCTATATAGTGAATATCAGGCAGATCAAAAAAATCAATGGCATACCACGGATATTTTCCCTTATCGGTCCCAACCTGGTAGTCATTATATAAAATACCATACATTACCGGGGTTTGGAAAAATACCGGGACTCCGCCAATAAGCACTTGTTTTAAAGAAAAGGCAGGGTTAAAGCACCTTTTAACAGCTACCATAAAGGAGTCAGATATTACCATATACCTTACATTGTAGAAGTTATTGCGATTAAGTACTGGAATATCCTTGAATTTGGTTACCTCCGGTCCGCTGAAATCAACATAAGATTCATAGTAGCGGGTATTATAGAACGGTACGTATTTGCTTATAGGGGCATTGCAGCCGGGGTATAAGTGCGTTCTCGAAAGGTTAATTCCCAACCAGGTAGAAGATGTAAAACGCCCGTATAATATGTAGTTCTTAACGTATACAGATGCGGGCAGTGCCAGGAACATGCAGGCTATAACAATTGTTCTCGCTTTAGCCTTATAGTGAATAAAAGCCCAAATACTGAACCCTGTAATAAAATACAGGTGCCACGATGAGCGAATGAAACACATGGACGCAAATATTCCGACCAACCACAGCACCTTGTTTTGATTTGTTCTTTCGGTGAACAGCACATACAGCAGCAGGCAGCTGATGTTAAATAATATGGTACAGTAAAACGGGTAGTTAAAATAGATATATGTTACCGGGTTAAGAAAAAGTATGGCTGCCGGTATTCTTAAATCACGCTGAAACCGTGATTGCACAGCATTAAAAAACAGTACGAAGCTTAAACACTGCATTAATGGAAGCAGTATTTGCAGCATAACGTACCTGTTGTCAAAACTCATTAAATCTACAAGCAGAATAAGAATGCTGTAACCCGGCGGATTCCCGTTCATGTATACCATACACTGCCAAAAGCGCTCATGTAGGTCGGCTTTATCAATTAATTGGTAATGGGTATCAATATTAATAACACGCGTGCCTGCAATAAACATGGCCGCATGACCAAGTATTATTGCGCTGCATACTGAAAGTAAATACTTTGGATTATTTTTGAACATGCTTTTTTAAATTCTTACTGTTGCAGGCAAGGCTTTTTTTCCGAACAGGCTTTTGCGTTCGCTCCAAATATACAGTATGGCAAACCAAAACAGGGGCTCATTTTCAAAACGCATGCGGTTGGCTTCAAAAGGATCTACAATGGTGTACATAAAAAAGTACAGCCAAAGCACCGCGCAGGCAATTTTCAGCCCGGCCGGAAGGCTTGTCCATTTCAGTAGCAAAACGGACATTACCAGCGGGTAAAGTATCATGTACCATGCTAAATGCACATCGTATTTATTACCTGAAGCTGTAGTGTAATGTAAATCGGGCAGGTCAAAAAAATCAAGCGAATACCATGGGAACGGCTCGCCCCATTTTACACTATATATGAATATGAAGTCGGAAGGGGAGTTGAAGTAATTGTTAAGCCCGTGTAAGGCCCAGCTTTTTAATGAAAAAGGAATACTGAAGCATTGTTTAAAGGCTTCCAGGCTGCTGTCGGCTATAACTATGTACCGAACATTATTAAAATTGGCTTTATTGAGTTGGGCTATGTTTTTAAACTTGTTCACATACGGAATATCAAGGTTAATAACCTTTGCATATTCAGGAACAGGTACAAAGGGCTCAAGCTTAGAAATAGGTTTATCGCAATTGTATGGCATATTGCTCCTGCAAAGGTTCATTCCCAGCCAGGTAGATGTGGTAAACTTCCCGAATACAATATAATTCTTAATATATACCGATAAGGGTAAAGCAAACAGAAATACCATAAGCGCAATATATTTCGCTTTGGGACGATCCCAAAAGCTAAGCATCCATATACCGGCTGCCAATACGATTCCTATATGCCAGCTGCTTCTTATGAGGCAGAAAAAACAAAATACGGTAAATGTAACAATGGTTTTTTTCGAACCCGACGCTGTGCTGAACCACAGCCAAAGCAGGCAGCACCATGCACAAAGCATGAGTGTTACATTGTAAAAGTAATTGAAGTAAATAAAAATGAACGGGTTAAGAAAAATCAAAGCCACCGGAATCCGCGAATCGAATCTTACTGCTTTTTGTGCCGCCTGCCTGAATGCGTAAAATGATAATATATGCATACCGGTAAGTATAGCCCATAAGAGCTCATAACGATGGCCGAAAGAAACCTCATCAGCAAGGCGTGTTAATATGCTAAGTCCCGGCGGGTTGCCGTGGAAATAATAAATGCTTCTTAAAAAATCATGGTGCATTTCCCGGTCATCCAGCAAGTGCCACCACCATTCCATGCGCACAACATGAATACCCCTTGCGGCCATAACTATATGGATAAGCGCAATAAGCAGGCATATTGCCGGGGTATATAACCGCGCATGCAAAACCTCGCTTTGCTTATTTTCAGGACTTTCCATTATGCTTATATTCTTTGGCCCGGGCTTTGCTTTTTTTCAGGGCCTGAATGCTGTAATGCACTAAAGTGTGCTTTGCATTTAATGTTGCTTCAATGGCTCAAAAAAAACCGACCCGAATGAAAATTCGGGCCGGTTATAGGATTGAATGCGGCAAAAGGTATTATTCAATAATGAACGGATAATCCTGCTGCACGTAAATATCTTTATATACTTCTTCAATTGGCGGATAAGGACTTTCGTCTGCAAATTTTACGCATTCATTAACTATGTCCTTAATCTTCTCGTCAACTTTTTCCAGGTCTGCTTCTGTTGCCCATCCCTTTTCTAAAAGAATTTGGCGCACATGTTCTATTGGATCCTGGTTTTTATATTCTTCAAGTTCGTCCTTAGAACGATACTTGGCCGGGTCGCTCATGCTGTGACCTTTATAGCGATATGTACGGAACTCGAGCAGTGTTGGTCCGTTACCGCTGCGTGCGCGTTCGGCAGCCTCAGCAATAGCATGGTGCACGTCTTCAGGGCTCATGCCGTTAACAGGGAAGCTTGGCATATCAAATGCGGAGCCCAGTTTATAAAGCTCGGTTACGTTGCTGGTTCGCGATACGCTGGTACCCATTGCATAGCCGTTATTTTCGATCACGAAAATAACAGGCAGTTTCCAGGTCATAGCCATATTAAGAGCCTCGTGGAAAGCGCCCTGGCGAACTGCTCCGTCGCCCATCATGGCAACGCAAAGGTTATCAGTTCCGTTATATTTTTCGGCAAAGGCAAGTCCTGCGCCAAGCGGAACCTGGCCGCCTACAATACCGTGACCGCCAACAAAGCCCACTTCCTTATCAAAAATGTGCATGCTGCCGCCTTTTCCCTTGCTGCTGCCGGTTTGTTTGGCATACAGTTCGGCCATTACGGCATTTGGCGAGCTGCCGAGCGCCAAAGGAAGGGCGTGATCCCGGTAAGCTGTAATATATTTATCTCCTTTTTTAAGGGCGCTTACCATACCTGCAGCACAGGCTTCCTGGCCTATGTAAAGGTGGCAAAAACCTTTAATTTTCTGCTGTCCGTAAACCTGACCTGCTTTGTCTTCGAACTTACGCATAAGCTGCATTTGCTCGTACCATGAGGAGTAAGTTTCTTTATCGAAAGAAATTTTTTGCGCTCCTGAATTTACAGGCATAGCCTCCGGATCCTGGCCTTTCGGGGCAAAGTCTTCCTGCACCTGGGTTGCAGCAGCAGCTGATTCAGTTGAAACCGGTTGTGTGTTCGCTTTTGCGGCCTTGCCGTTATTTTGCTTGGCTGCGGTAGTATCTGCCATTATAAGTGTCCTGCGGGAACGTGTTTGTGCTGAATTATGTTTCGGTAGCGTACTCAAAAGTACGAATTTCCCGGTTTTTAATTATTCCGAAACTTAAAAAACAGGGTTTTTCCCGGTTTTTAAATTTGGATTTACATTTTAGGGGCAATGCAGGCTTTAAATGTTACATTAATCCCTGCTGAAAGCTAAAGGTTATAGCCTTTCATTATTCCCCGGTCAGAGTTTAAGATAAAGTTAATCACTTCATCTCTTTCCTTGCTGGGCGGAAGCTCAAGTTTAATGAAATCCAGTGCTTTTGAATTGCTGTAACCGCTCAGGTACACAATTCTGTAAATTTCCTGTATTTCGTTTATTTTCTCGTTGCTGAAACCGCGGCGCCTTAAGCCGACACTGTTTATGCCTGTATAGCTAAGCGGTTCGCGGCTGGCCATTGTAAAGGGGGGAACGTCTTTTCTTACCAGCGAACCGCCCGATATCATAACATGAGCGCCTATTTTGCTGAACTGGTGAACGCTGCTGCTCCCGCCGATAACAGCCCAGTCATCTACCATTACATGGCCGCCTAACTGAACGGTATTGGCTAAAATGCAGTTATTGCCTATTATGCAGTCATGCGCAACGTGTACGTATGCCATAATCAGGCAATTCTTACCAATTTCGGTTTTGTGCTTATCTGCAGTGCCTCGGCTTACAGTTACAAATTCCCTTATACTGGTATTGTCGCCTACAATGGCAACGGTATCTTCGCCGGCAAATTTCAAATCCTGCGGAATGGCTGAAATAACGGCACCGGGAAAAATACGTACATTTTTACCAATGCGGGCGCCTTCCATGATGCTGGCATGGGAGCCTATCCAGCTGCCTTCTCCGATTTCCACATTTTTGTGGATGGTAGCGAATGGTTCCACAACCACATTGTCCGCTATTTTAGCCTGCGGGTGTATGTAGGCAAGGGGTTGGTTCATAGTTGTTTCTTAACGATGCTTGCCGACATTATTGCTTCGCAAACTAAATTTCCGTTTACAAATGCCTGGCCCGACATTTTTGCAATGCCTCTTTTTATAGGTGCCAACAATTCACATTTGAATATTACCTGGTCGCCGGGGAATACCATTTTTTTGAAACGGCAGTTTTCAACGCCCAAAAAGTAAGTCCAATAATTTTCAGGATCGGGTACAGTGCTCAGCACCAGTATTCCGCCTGTTTGAGCCATTGCTTCAATTTGCAATACGCCCGGCATTACAGGGTTACCGGGAAAGTGGCCCTGGAAGAAAGGTTCGTTTATGGTTACATTCTTGATGCCGGCAACTGAATTTTCATCAAGATGGAAAATTCGGTCTATCAGCTGGAAGGGGTAACCATGCGGCAGCATTTTGTAAATCTGCCTGGCTTCAAGCACTGCAGGTTGCTTGGGGTCGTATGCCGGCGAATTGCGCTTGCTTTGCGTCATAAGCTTTTTAAGCTTGCGTGCAAAGGCAACATTGGCAGCATGGCCGGGCCTTGCGGCAAGAATCTGTGCTTTCAGTGGTCGGCCTGCAAGGGCCAAATCACCCACTAAATCAAGCAGCTTGTGGCGCGCGGGCTCGTTCTTATAGCGCAGTTCAATATTATTTAAAATACCTTCTGCTTTAACTTCAACCTTAGGCTGGCGGAAAAGGGATGCAAGGTAATTCAGTTCGTCTTCCTGTACCACTCGGTCTACAACCACAATGGCATTGCTCAGGTCGCCGCCGCGAATCAGGTTTTGCTTGAAGAGCATTTCAAGCTCGTGCAGGAAGCAAAATGTGCGGCAGCTGCTTATTTCAGTAGCAAACTGGCGAATATCTGTTAAGCTGGCATGTTGGCTGCCGAGTACAGGGCTGTTATAATCTACCATTACGGTAAGCCTGTAATCGTCAAGCGGCAGGGCTGCTATTTCAACATCGCGGGCTTCATCGCGGTAGCGCACGCTTTCAGTTATTTCGAAGAAGTTACGCAGGGCGTTTTGTTCTTCGAAACCTACCAGTTGCAGGGCATCCACAAAGGGCTTCGAACTGCCGTCCATAATGGGCGTTTCCGGACCGTCAATCTGGATTAGCACATTATCTACCTCGGTACCTACCAATGCCGCGAGCGTGTGCTCTACGGTATTTATCCTGGCGCCTTCTTTTTCAATAGTGGTTCCCCGGCTCAGGTCAGTTACATAATCTACGTCGGCTTCCACTATGGGCTGGCCGGGTAAATCCATGCGCTGAAACTTTATGCCATGGTTAGGCGGCGCGGGAACAAATGTCATGTTGGCGGTTATGCCCGTGTGCAGACCTACGCCCGAAACCGTTACAGGACCGTTTATGGTATGTTGCTTGGTATTCATATTATAAGACGGCAAATTAAAAGCTAAAAAACGGTAATGGGAAATTCATACTGAAAATTAAGCAGTAAAGCCATCCTAATCGGCTAAGGCTGTTTGCCATATTCCCGCCTGGAAACAGGTGGATATACTCTACAAACTTCTTAGCCTGTTTACCGTTCTTTTACTTAGTTTGATTGTATTTGTTTGATAGTCAGTATATGGTTACAGCGCTTTGCTGTATTTGTGATCCTGTTTTATTACCGCAGCTTATGTTTGCGGTATTACTTGCCATCGCATTTTTTTTGCTTTTATTATCTTCATGCAAACAGAAGCCGGTATGGAAAATCCGGGTTGCTATAACGCGCGGATCAGGTAGGATACCGGATTTATTTGTGATTGATAAGTAAAAATGCCTTCGTTCCCGCTCTGCCAAAGAGGGCCGGGAACGAAGGCATTTTTCTGCCAAAGCCGCAAACGTTATTCAATGCAGGTGTTTTGTATAGGGCTATGTGGTGATACTCAGTGTTTATCCGGGTATATAATACGCACCTGCCTGTAACAACCGGCCATTGTCAAAATAGTTTTGAAGATCATGGCAGTGCAAAATTTTATGCAGGTTATTTTGCCGACAATTTTTTAGTAAACCCGGATTTTTATTTCTAAGCTTAGCTAAATTATTGATAATGATTCGTTTGTGTTCCGTTTATCTTAGCGAAAGATTTACCTGCTTTCTGAGCCGGCCGGAATCCTGCTTTCCAGCTCCTGAATTCTTCTCATCATTTCGGGAAGCTTACGGTAAATTACGGCAGCCCTGAGATATGGCTTCATTTCCATATGCGGCGAGCCCATATAGTTTTTGCCGACTTCGTCAAGCGGGCCGGCCACACCTGTTTGAGCAGCAATATTAACCCTGTCGGCAATGGTAATATGGCCCATTATGCCAACCTGGCCGCCAATCATACAGCTTTCACCAATTGTAGTGCTTCCGCTAATGCCTGCCTGCGCAGCAATAACAGTGTTTTTACCTATTTCAACGTTATGCGCAATCTGTATTAGGTTATCGAGCTTTGAGCCTTGACCTATTATGGTTTGACCCATGGTGGCGCGGTCTATAACGGTATTGGCCCCTACGTCCACAAAATCGTTCAGAATTACTTTACCGACCTGGGGTATGGTTTTATAGGTTCCGTCTGCCTGTGGTGCAAAGCCGAACCCGTCAGAGCCTATTACTGCACCGCATTGAATGGTACAATGATTTCCTATTTCTGTACCGTCGCATATTTTTACACCGGCATATATAATTACATTGTTCCCAATGGTAACATTCTCACCAATATATACATGGGGATGAATTTTAACATTGTTGCCAATGCGGCTGTTTTTTCCGATATAAGAAAATGCTCCGCGGTATATATTTTCACCAACGGTTGCATTCGAGCCAATATAGCTGGGTTCCTCAACGCCGTTTTTGGCAAATTTAGTCAGCCTTTCATATTGTTCGAGCAAGGTGGTAAATGCAGAATAGGCGTCTTCAACTAATATGAGCGATGCTGCTACCGGTTCTTTAGGAACAAAGCTGTTGTTTACAATAACGGCCGATGCCTGCGTATTGTAAATATATTGCTCGTATTTAGGATTGCTCAGGAAGGCAATGCTGCCGGGGCCGGCTTCCTGAATTTTGGCCACTGTGCGTACCTTTGCGGTGGCTTCTCCGCTAACTGTGCCGCCAAGCAGGCCGGCAATTTCGCCGATAGTAAATTCCATTTTTTCCTGATAAAGGATAATGCTAGGGTTGCAAAGGTAAGGGATTCCATCGGCAGAGATAAAATTTCTTTACCGGTTTTTGCATGGCATCAATCTGGCTCAGGTCAGATGCCTTGGCAATGTCTATAATTTGACCATTTCTTGTGAGTATGTTTATGTGTCCGCCGCGTGCCACGTATGCGGCATTGCTTACCTCACCGGTGCTAACCAGCAGTTCAGTTTCTTCAGACGTTAAACGGCAGCCGGCCTGTATTATTTCCCTGCAGGCTTTTACCCTTTCGGGGCTTATGGGTTCGCTGCCGAGCTCAATTTTAAACAGCTTCCTGTCTAAGAGCCCCTTGCAGAGCAGGTTTAACACAAAATCAGGGAACCCGAGCCATTCTTTTACACATGCCCAGATGTCAAAGTCATCCAGCATTGCATAGGCATCCAGTAATTCCGGTGTGCTTTCAAGCTTTTCTGGGTTTATAGTCTGACTGAAGAAAGGCTCCAGGGATAAAGGCAGCCGCAGGCCGGCATTTTCAATGCTGAGCTCCCGCGCTCGCTGCATAAGCAGTGCGAGCATGGCCTCGGCGCTCACTGTGGTTTTATGCAGGTAAACCTGCCAGTACATGATGCGCCTTGCATTCAGGAAGGCTTCCACGCTGTAAATGCCTTTTTCTTCAATAACAAGTTCATCATCAACTACGTCAAGCATTTTAAGAATTCGGCTGCTGCCTACGCCGCCTTCAATAACGCCTGTAAAAAAGCTGTCGCGTTTCAGGTAGTCAAGCCTGTCAACATCCAGCTGGCTGCTGATTAGCTGGTGGAAAAACCTGCGTGAGTATCGGCCTTCAAACATTTCGAGGGCCATAGCCAGCCTTCCGCCGAATTCGGTGTTCATACGGGCAATCAACATGGCGCCTATTCTTTCGTGGCTGCAGCCTGCTATAAAGCTGTGCTCTAAGGCATGGCTGAATGGACCGTGTCCTATATCATGCAGAAGAATGGCAGCTTGCGCAGCTTCACATTCGTTATCGCTTATTTTAACACCTTTACCTCTTAAGGTTTGTATGGCAAGACCCATCAGGTGCATTGCGCCTAAGGCATGATGAAAGCGGGTGTGCAACGCACCGGGATAAACAAAATCAGCAACCCCCAGCTGCCTTATTCTCCGCAGGCGCTGAAACCAGGGGTGCTCAACGCAGTTCAATAACAACCCATGCGGAATGGTGATAAAGCCATGTATGGGGTCGTTTATTATTTTGGCTTTTGCCATATTATACCTTTGGTACGTTTTAAAGGCCTGCAAAGGTAATCAGGGCATTTCCATGCCTCAAATTTTTTATGGCCTGTGTTTTATTTTCGGTATTTTAATATTCAAAACATCAACGATTCTTCCTGCCGGCACAGGTTGATTAAGCAGGAAGTTAAAATTGCCATTTCAGCTGAAAATCAAAATGTCGCCCGGTCAAAATAATTTTTGCCGCCTTATGGAATTTCAATTTTTATTTCCAGATTTACAGCGTAGTTTCCTTAAATGCGATAAACCACCTTTAAACATTAAAGGCCTTTCAGGCAGTGTTTTAAAGATTGCATTTACAATGGATTACTGCTTTTATACAGGTAAGCTTATTATTTCTGTTATTCCGCTTCGCATATATCTTTTGAAAGCATGCAATTGTGGGCAATCCCGGTTATAATCTGCTTATCGCTTCCGGCACCGAAATTTTCAACAGTTCAATCCGGGAATAGTTTTATTCCCGGAACAGTAGTTTTATAATTCTAATTCTTAAAAATATGCAAAAAGTATTTACTGTTTGTCATTCCGGGTATTCGCGAAGCAGCCGGGCTGTATTTATTCTGTTACTTCTGATATTATCTTACGGGCATGTTTTTGCGCAATGCCCCTCGGCATCCTGTATTCCCGGGAATGCAACCGACCCCGCAACGCCTGATTTTCATACCGGCATAAGCAGCGTAACAATAGGCTCATTTTCTGATTCCCGTGCTGTAGGCCTTAACCAGGGTTTTCTGGATAACAGCTGTATTAACAGGAACATTACCCTGATGGCCGGTGTAAGAACCCCGGTTAGTATAGCAAACGGCGACATTGCTGATGAAAATGTTCGTATTTGGACAGATCTGAATAATAACAACGTTTTTGATGGCAGTGAGCAAATTTTCAGCAGCAATGCTGCTAAGGTGCATACAGGCGCTATATCAATTCCTGCATCTGCTGTTACAGGTATTCCTTTGCGTTTAAGAATAGGTTCAGATTTAAGTACAGCTGCCGTTCCCACAGCCTGCGGAACGCCACAGTTCGGGCAGTTTATTGATTATGCCATTGTGGTTTCGCCGAATACCCTGGCACCTGTTGCCGATTTTACAAGCGCCGATTCTGTTACCTGCAGCGGCATAGTAAGATTTACCGATCTGAGCCTGAACTTCCCGAACAGGTATTTATGGGACTTCGGCGATGGCTTAACTTCTGCGGAAGCATCACCTGTGCACAATTATGCAAGCCCCGGAACCTATAATGTAAGTCTCACAGTCTTTAACGCAAACGGGCAGAATGAAAGGCAAAAAATTGGTTTTGTTGTTTACAACGGCTCAGCTCCTGTTGCTCCCTTATGCACGCCTATAACAACCAACCCTTGTTGCGGCTATAACCTAAGCAATGTTTCCTTTGGTACAATTCATTCCGGAAATACGCCAACCACCACCGGGTACACTGATTTTAGCTGCCGGTTTCAGGCAAGGTTTACAAGGGGTAGCAGGGTATTGGTAAGCGGTACAGCCGGTACAGTATCGGCCCAGGATGTAAAAATGTATGTTGATTTTAATAACAACGGCAATATGGCCGATGACGGCGCCCCGGTTTTAGCTGTTACTAACGTAAGCGGTTCATTTTCCGGTTACGCCCAAATGGGTTCTGTTAATGGTGTGTTTAATGTGCCATTAAGAGCGCGTATTGTAACAGATTTTGCGGGCGCCCCCTTAAATGCCTGCGATAACATCAGCGGCGGACGCACACAGGATTTTGCCGTAATACTTGAGCAGAACACAATAGCCCCTGTTGCCTCCTTTACAGCCGATTCTGCCACAACATGCAGCGGCCTGCATACTTTTACATATACCGGGAGCGGTACCGCTGACCGTTTTATTTGGACTTACGGCGATGGGTATTCTGATACCACAAACCAATACTTGGTAAGACACACCTATGTCGCTGCAGGAACTTATACTGTAAGTCTTACCGTGATAAATAATATTGGTTCCGTAACTGTAAGTAAGCCTGATTATATTACTTTCATACCTGCACCTTTAGCGGTCTCTTGCGTACCAACTTCAGGCAACTCCTTCACCGGGATCACTTCCTTTACATTAGGTTCATATACAAATTACAGCACGGTAAGCACATCAGCTTACCAGAATTTTACCTGTAACGGTTATATTAATGTAGCTCCGGGTTTGCCCTTAGATGTAAGTGTTTTCACATCAGGAGTCCAATACCAGGCCGGGGCACTTTATGTGGATTTAGATACCAACGGAATATTCAGCACTGCTACAGAAAAACTTTGGACCTATTCGCTAACCTCGCCGGGTCCGCATTCCGGTGTTTTTAGTATGCCCTATAATTTTCCTATAGATAAGCCGGTAAGGCTCAGGGTAATTTCTAATATTCAAAACGGCCCCCAGAATGTGCCGAATGTTTCGCCATGCGCATCTACTTTTTCAGAAGGCGAAGATTATACATTGTTCTGCAGGCATCCTGTAGTTAAGCCGGTGGCAAAAATCAGGGCTCAGCCAAACGTCACATGTGTAAATACACCTGTCAGTTTTGCAGATGTTTCATTGAATGTTCCGAATATACGTTCATGGGATTTTGGTGACGGAACTGTTCTTACAAACGCCTCACCTGCTCCTGCCCATACTTTTACAGCGCCCGGTGTTTACCCTGTAAAACTTGTAAGTTCTAACGATTATGGTACAGATTCCGTAATATCATACATTACTGTAACCGGCCAGGCTCTCAGACCTGCTACCTGTACATATACTCAGGCAACCAATATAGATGCCGCATCCGGTATTCTGAATTTAACGCTGGCCGGCATTAACAACAGCAGCCTTTCTGCGGCTGATGAGGGTTCTCTTACTTTCCCATGCGCAGGTACCGAGCTTACAGAAGGTAATTATTACCCTATAAGCATAACAACAGGCTATTCATTCGGCGAATTCCTCGCAGTATATCTTGATTTAAATAACGATGGCGCTTACAGTACCTCTGAAAGGCTTTTGAACACTGAACGGTTGGTAGGTACAATCAATGCAATCATTTATATTCCCGGGGGTGCAGTTAAAGATACACCTTTAAGGTTACGCCTGGTAACAGATCATAGTGCAAACCCCTTAGCATGTGGAACCGCAAGGTTTGGCCAGGCCGAAGACTACCCAATAATTATTCGCCGAAACCCATACAGCCCGGTTGCCAAATTTACCTGCTCTGCAAATACATCCTGCAGTCCTGCATTTACTTTTGCCGACAGCAGCTACAACCTTCCGCTTACTTGGGAATGGGATTTTGGCGACCAAACCGGCACGGTTCAAACCCGCAACCCCGTGCATACTTACGCTTCTCCGGGTATTTATACGGTTCGCCTCATTGTAACCAACGATTCAGGGACCGATACTCTTACAAGGGTACAGTACATTAACTACGCTCCTGCATCAGGGCTAAGGGCAACAACCTGCAATAACCAGCCGGGCTCAAACTTTGTGGAGGAAGGCTTAAGCATACGTACTTTTTCACTTGCTGATTTAAGCTACGCAGCCAACGGGCCGAGTAAAAATTATACTGACAGGAGCTGCTATTTAAAAGCCCATACGGTTATTAACAATATGTATTCTTTTACCCTGAATACTTACCGAAATGCCAAATACGGCATTTTTGTTGATTGGAATGCTGATGGCACGTTTACACCTGCCGAAGCAATTAAAAAGGGAGGTCCCGGAACTGCATTTACCGGTACTTTCAGAATACCTGCAAATGCAGTCACTACAGAGCCCTTACGTTTACGCGTTACTATAGATGATGATGCCATTGATACAATTGCATCATGCAGACCTTTACGTGGCGGGCATTCCGAAGATTTCAGCCTTATTGTTGGTCAGCCTGATGTGCCGCCGGTTGTAGGCTTCAGGTCTTCCACGCGAAATACCTGTTACGGTACAGTAAGCTTTACAGATACCAGCACTAATTTGCCCCTTACCTTTCTGTGGCGATTCGGAGATGGTGAAACCTCAACCGAGCGAAACCCTACCCATACTTATGCGCAGCCCGGAACCTATTCAGTTACCTTGTTGGCAACCAATACGGCAGGTACCGACAGCCTGGTTAGAACCAACTATATTACTGTAACCGCTAATATGGGTTTAAGTGCGCCTGCGTGTGTCAATTCCATTACAAGACCTACTGCAGTTTTTGGAATGCAGTATTTCAATTTTAACAGTAATGTAACCAATGTTCGCCTCGGTTCATACCTTGATATTTCCTGCCAGCCAATTGGTCAGGTTACCTGGGGGAATTATTACCCGATTACAATTAGATCAATCAGCTCTCAATTCCTTGTTTCAGGCTATATTGATTACAATAACAACGGGGCCTTTTCGGAAGAAGAGTATCTTACTATAAGGCAACAGACACCTAACAATGTTGATTTTACTGCTTCTGTTTTTATTCCTGACAGCTTGCCTCTGAATAAAGCCATAAGAATCAGGTTGATTTGTGAAAATGACCCGGGAGTTCCTCAAGGTCCCTGCCATATAATTAATGCAGGTAATGTGGTTGATTTCTCAGTTTTAGTGGTTGCAAATACTGCTAAACCTGTCGCCTTATTTTCCTCTCCTGATACAGTTTCCTGCAGCGGTACAGTTGCATTCAGGAACCTGACAAGAAATTTGCCATCGACATACAGGTGGGATTTCGGCGATGGCAGCCCTCTCAGCAATGATGTAAACCCGGTACATCAATACGAAAGAGCGGGGAGGTTTAATGTGAAGCTGTATGCTTTGAACCCTTTTGGCAACGACAGCTTAACGCTTACCAACTATATAAATATTACCGGCCTTGGAGGTCCTGTACCCCCGGTTTGCCGCCCTGCCACAACCGATTATAGTATTGCTTACAGTGCAGGCATACGCAGGGTAAGGTTAGGTACTATAGATAATTCAACTGCAAATGCAGCTGAAGGCTATAAAGATTTTACATGCCAATATTCTACAGGCCTTGCTGCCGGCGATACAGCTACAATTACTGTTACCTTAGGCTCAATATCACATGAAAACGTTTGGGTCTGGATAGATTATAACAATAACGGTTCTTTTGAAGCCAACGAGCTCATTGCTTATTGGCCTAATATCATTGGCAATAACTCAAAAAGCTTTATTGTGCCTGCCGATGTCGCTTTCTCGCAAAATGTCAGGATGCGGGTAATGGATGATTTTGTTGAAATTCCTGCACGAACCTCTGAGTGCCAGGCAATGAAAAAAGGCCAGGTTGAAGACTATACCATAACGATTGCTGAAGGAACAGGAAAAAATAAAGCAAAAATTTTAGCCGAGGTATATCCTAACCCTTCATCAGGTATGTTCACTGTAAAAGTTGAGCCGGGAAATTCCCGGGCATCGCAAATAGAGGTTTTCAGCCAAACGGGTCAGCTCATATTTTCCGCCCCGGTAAAAAACAATGAAACCCCTCTTGATTTAAGCAGCCGACCAAAAGGGCTCTACCTGGTTAAAATAAGCACAGCACAAGGCGTATTAACGCAACGTATTGTTATTCAGTAGAATTTTCTGAACTGCAAAACAAAAAGGGGAGCCAAATTATGGTTCCCCTTTTTTGTTTTGCATTGACTAATGGCATGCGGTTTCTATAACCTCATGTCCGGCTTTTTGAAGCGCTGATCAGGGTTTTGATATACGAGGGCAAACGCCGGTCATTTCGACTCGAATACAATTCGCCTTAATCATAAAATAGCTTGATTTTACTAAAAGATACCAAATTTCGAAGCGGCCGGTTTACAAAATCAGGCTTTAAAATGTATGGTGATTAAGGTTTGTTTTTCGGCGAAGGGTGCAATTGCGAAATATTATTTTGCTTCTTGTGCCCTGAATGCCGAAATCGGCCTGTTATTATTACCCGGTTTCAGGAAATCATTTGGCATTAACAAACATTAGTGCCGGAATTTTCTGAAATTTACGCCGTATTTGTGCCAATTACGGGTTTTACTGCTGTTTGAACCCCGGTTTTGGGTAGCCGGAGAGGTAAACAAGTTTAAAATTTAACCTGGTTTTAATGAAGTTCGGAAAACTCCGGGCAACCTTTTTGCTCAAAAATGTGTCTTCGCTGCGTAGCAGCGCTTAGGGCAGGCCGGGGCCGGCATAAAGGTCTTTTACTTCAACAGTAACATAAGTATATAACACCTCTCTCATAATGTTAATTAACTCTTACCGCAATATTTTCCGTAAAGCTGCCCCATGGGCAAAAGTGCAGTTGCTTACAGCATCGCTTCTTCTTGGCTTAAGTTATATTGCAAATGCACAATGCCCCGGCGCTGCCTGCATACCCGGCAATGCAACAGACCCCACCGCCCCTGATTTTCACACCGGTATAAGTTCTGTTGTATTGGGAGCGTTTAACGATGCCCACGCTATAGGTACAAATCTTGGTTACCGAGACAACAGCTGTAATAACCGCAATATCAGTGTGGTTGCCGGTGTACCTTATACCATCCGGGTGGCTAACGGAGATTTGGCCGAAGAAAACGTCAGGGTTTGGGTTGATTTAAATAACAGCAATACTTTTGAAGGCTCAGAATTACTTTTTAGCAGCAACGGCGCGGTTGTACATACAGGCTCAATTACTTTCCCCTCCACTGCTGTTTTAGGAACCCCCTTGCGCATCAGGTTTGGTTCAGATTTATCGTCATCTCCTGTACCTACACCATGCGGAACGCCTGAGTTAGGCCAGTTTATTGATTACCAGGTAACTGTTTCAGCTAATACTCAGCCGCCTGCAGCATTTTTCAGCTCGCCTGATACGGTTAACTGCAGCGGTAATGTTCGTTTTTTCGATAACAGCACTAATTTTCCTCAAATATGGAGTTGGACTTTTGGCGACGGAGGTGTTTCAACAGACCAAAACCCCGTTCACCACTATAATTCAACAGGTACATATTCTGTAACCTTAACAGTAACCAACCTGAACGGCACAAGCACTTTAACCAGGCAGAATTATGTTATTTACAATGGTTCTTCACCCATACCTGCCACATGTACGCCGCTTTCTACCACGCAATGTTGCGGATATACTTTAACCAACATTAAAACCGGTACTATTAATTCTACAGGCGCGGCTTTCAATTCAGGCTATACAGATTTCAGCTGCCAATACCAGACTACAGCAGTTGCCGGCTCGCAGGTTCCTTTTTCAGGCACTGTAGGTACCGCCGCAGCGCAGGATATAAAAGTTTGGATAGATTTTAATAACAACGGTTCCTTAGCAGATAATGGTGAACTGGTTTATACCGGTCTTAACCTTACAGGTGATTTTAGTTCAAACCTGCTTCTCTTTTCATCTGCGGCTGTTTTAGGCACACCCTTACGCATGCGTGTAAGTTCCGATTTCTCCGGATCTGCATTTGGGCCTTGCTCAAACCTGACCAGCGGATATATACAGGACTTTGGTATTACATTGGCCGAAAATACGGCTCCGCCGGTTGCATCTTTTACTGCAGACTCTTCGGCTCTTTGTACCGGCAGCCATACATTTACTTTTACAGGCGGCGGTAATGCCCAAAGCTTTATTTGGGATTTCGGCGATGGCGATATTGATACTGTTTATACCTTGTCAACTACCCATACCTATATTAATCCCGGCAGGTATTCTGTAAGGCTTACGGTTACAAATAATATTGGTACTGCAAGCACAGTAAAAACAAATTACATTACCTACACTTCCGGTCCTAAACCGGCAACGTGTACGGCCCAAACCTCGGCCAACTGGGGTTTCAACACGGGTATTGTTAATTTTACATTTGGTAATCTTAACAACTCAAGCGAAAACGGGAGTGTCGGTTACCAGGATTTTACCTGCGGAACTTTTATTTCTGTAATTCCGGGTGCTTCAATGTCTTACTCGGTTCAAACAGGCCAGGCGCCTGAGCTGGGAGCTATTTATATAGATATTGATACCGGGGGCTCTTTCAATGGCGCCACAGAACGTTACGGTAACTGGAACGCTTCTAACCAATTACACACCGGCATCATTAACATTCCGGCCAATTTCCCAATGGATGTTCCGGTACGTTTACGAATAGTAACCAATACCCAGGGTCCTGGTGGCGGTAATGTAAACCCTTGTACTACCGTAATGGGCCAAAGCGAAGATTACACCCTTTTCGCAAAAACGCCTACTGAAAAGCCCGTTGCAGGTTTTAATGCCACATCTGTTCGTACCTGTGTGAATGAGGATATTACTTTTACCGACGCTTCAACCAATGTGCCTAACTCACGCGCCTGGAATTTCGGCGACAGCCCCTTGGTAATCAACGGGGCAACTACCGTTGTTCATGCCTTTACAACGCCCGGCGTTTACAGCGTAAGCCTGATTGCCGGTAATAATTTCGGCTTCGATACGGTAATTGTTCAGGTAACAGTTACAGAAAGGTTTGTAATGACCAATGCCTGCCAAAACGTTGTTTCTCCTAATATTAACCAAACCCAGGGTATATATAATGTAACCTTCGGTACCATTAACAACAACACAAGCTCAGCCAATGCTGAGGGCGACCTGGTTTTTTCATGTCTTTCTTCTGAATTTGTTGCCGGTTACGCTTACCCTATTTCAATTACCACTTACCAGCAGCAGCAGGATAACATAGCCGTTTATATAGATTTTAACAACAACGGCGACTTTACCGATGCAGAGCGTGTTTTCACTTCTTCGCGTGCTTTCGGAACAAGAACAGGCTCAGTATTTATTCCTGCGAGCGCAGTATTAAATACTCCTTTGCGTATGCGTGTTTCTGAAGATACCCGTAATACCATTCCTGTAGCCTGCGGATCTTTATTCGGTCAGGCCGAAGATTACCCCGTAATTTTCAGGGTAAACACACTTGTTCCTATTGCCAACTTCGGTACATCTGTAAGAATTGCCTGCGACGGCACAGTTGCATTTACCGACAGCTCACAAAATGCCCCCACCTTCTGGCGTTGGGATTTCGGTGACCAAAGCAATATAGTAAACGGCCAAAACCCCACTCACATTTACCGCACTCCCGGCACATACACTGTTACCCTTATCAGCGGTAACGATAACGGCACCGATACTGCCGTACGGGTTCAGTATATAACCATTCCGCCTGCCTCTGATGTGGTTACAACCACCTGTTTCAATACCACTCAGCAGAATCCGAGCGCCAACTACAGCATCAATACATTCAGCTTTGCTGATTTGAGCTATACATCTGAAGGCCCTACAAAAGTTTATGCAGACCGTACCTGTTACCTGAAAGCTACGGTAGATGCCGGCTCAAGGTATAACGTGAGCCTGAACAGCTTCTTTGTTTCTAACATGGGCGTTTATGTTGATTGGAATAACGATGGAATATTTACCATTTCTGAGGCTATTGCCCTAACCGGCGCAACCCCTGCAAGAACACTTGCTGCAAGCGTATTTATACCTGCAGGTGCTGTAACGGTTCAAAGCCTGAGAATGAGGGTAATTGTTGATTATGGCATACCAAATACCATATCGCCGTGCGGGCAATTGGTAATGGGCCACAGCGAAGATTTCTCCCTGAAGGTAAATGCCGTGTCAACTAAGCCGGTACCAAATTTTGGCGCTTCTAGCACAAATACCTGCTCTAAAACCATTACATTTTCTGATTCCAGCACCAACCTGCCTTCCCAATTCTATTGGAGCTTCGGCGATGGCGGACATTCCACGGAGCAGAACCCGGTATATACCTATTCCGCGCCCGGTGTTTATACTGTTAAGCTGGTAGCGACCAATGCTTTCGGAGCCGACTCCTTAATCAGGACAGCTTACATTACCATAACAGAAGGTCATGGCCTTTTGGCATCTGTATGTACGCCTTCTGTTACCCGGCAGACAATTGCCACCGGTATAAACTTCATTACTTTCAATACGGCAACGGGAACAGTACCGGTAGGTAAATACACAGATTATTCCTGTGAAAGAATGGTTACAGTTACTGCCGGTAATGCTTATAATATCAGCCTGACAACGCCGCAGGCCTCTAATTCTGCCGGCTATGCTGACTGGAATAACGACGGTATGTTTACTGCCGATGAAAAATTCATGGTAAACCTGGCATCAACAAATCATAGCGCTACTTTAACAGTGCCCCAATCGGCCACAATTGGCCAGGCAGTAAGGCTGCGCTTTATAAGCGATGCCACACAAAATATTAATTCAGCATGCGGAACCATATTATTCGGTAACTCATTCGATGTTTCTGTTTATGTGTTAGCCAATACATTATCACCTGACGCAGCATTCAGGGCTGTTAATACCACAAGCTGTAACGGGTGGGTTGTTTTTGTAAACAAAACGCAAAATGTACCTGCAACTTACCGTTGGGATTTCGGAGATAATACTGCAGGCAGCACCGCTGAAAGCCCAAGTCACCTGTACGAAGGCGTGGGAACTTATACGGTTAAACTTTATGCTACCAACAGCTTCGGTACCGACAGTGTAATATTGTTAAATTATGTAACCGTTTCAGACCTTACCGGTCCCCGTGCCAACAGCTGTTCACCGGCTACCATTTCATATAGCCCCGGCCTTGGCTGTGGTGTTCGTAATGTATTGATGGGAACTATAAATTCAGCTACAGGTACTGCAGATGAAGGTTATAAAGATTTCACCTGCGAGCAAAGAACAGAAATAGTGGCAGGAAATCGTGTTACGCTTACCCTCACTTTCAGCCAGAACACCCGCGAAAACGCTCGTGCATGGATAGATTATAACG
This sequence comes from Bacteroidota bacterium, assembly GCA_040388605.1. GTDB lineage: Bacteria > Bacteroidota > Bacteroidia > Cytophagales > Flexibacteraceae > JAZKBN01. Next base: position 119,973 of record JAZKBN010000037.1, read on the forward strand.
ATAATGGCGTGTTTGAAACCACCGAGGTGGTCGCATCGTTCTTCAATACTTTTCGCAGTGTTACAAGTACCTTTGTGGTGCCAAATAACTGCGTAAAATACCGCAATCTGCGCATGCGCATAATGGATGATTATGCATCATCTCCTGCGCTTGCATCTGCCTGCCAGGATTTGGTTACCGGACAGGCCGAAGATTATTCAGTTTACATCACCGATCCCCTGGGCACGGCTCCGGCAAAGTCTTTAAGCACGCTTGAAATATATCCGAACCCGGGTTCTGGTCTGTTTAATATAACTTCTTCTTTCAGCAATGCTACTGATGTTAAGCTTGAAGTTTTCAGCTCTGCAGGCAAGTCTGTTTGGCAGGCGATTGAAGAAAAAGTAACGAATTTAAACCGCGTGGCAGACCTGAGCGGCCTTCCCAAAGGTTTCTACATGCTGCGTGTTGCAAGCGCAAACGGTGTAACCGCACATCGACTTATAATACAATAAGCTATATTTACGGGGGGAGAACAAATTGTTCCTCCCCCCTTTTATTTTATAGTGCGACCAATTTAGTTGCGGCATATTAATACTTCTCATCTACAGCATTTTAAGGAAATTTGCCGGGCCGTTCAGGTATTTTGGCATAACTCTAAACTCATTTAATACACAAGCTTCATCCGGCACCACGAACTGTGAACATAATGAATAAAAAATTACTCGGCCTTTTTCTTGTTTTTGGCCTCAGTATTATCTGCAGCCCTGTATTTGCAAGACACATGATGGGCGGTGAGCTTACCTACAAGTACCTGTACAGGGTAGGAACAAGGAGCACATACGCAATCAATTTTAAAATTTATATTGACGGCAGCGACCCTACCTTTGGAAACGGTGAGTTGCGTGCCGATGGTCGCCCTGCATACCTTGGCGTTTATAAGAAATCTTTATCTACCGGCCAGTACACCCTTATTCCGGCCATGAATATGGATTTGAATAATGCAGTTGTTCGTCGTGTAAGCCCGCTTGACGGCACCGGGTGCCCTTCAATAGCCTGCCTGAATAATGTTGTAATTTTTCTTCGGGAATATACAGATACCATAACCTTAGACTACGACCCCAATGGCTATTACCTATGGTATGAAAACGCGGCGCGAAATACAACCAATAACGTAATGGGCGGACCCACAAGCAACGGGTTCGGAAATTCATACGTGGCGTTTATCCCCAATTCACTTACTTACCCGAACAGCAGCCCCCAGTTCACTGACCTGGCTATTCCGTTTATGTTGGCCGGTGAAAACAAATCTTTTGTAAATACTGCAACCGATCCTGACGGCGACCGGCTTGTTTACCGCTTTGTAAACCCGTATGACGGTACCCAGGTAGATGTTCCTGCTAACATTTATACCACACCTGCCGATGTGCCTTTTAAAACTTCAGAATTTGATCTTGACCACCTTTTCGGAAACGGCGGTTCACAGTACTTAAATACTTCAAACGGGTTTTGCCAGTACTATGCTCCTATGACAGGCGCCGGGGCGAAATACGTGGTAGCCATTGAAATTCAGGAATGGAGAACACTTGCTTCCGGGCAACAGGTAAATATAAGTGCAACAAGGCGGGAGATTCAGATTACCGTGAAGCTGCCTACCAGCAGCGGCCTTGCCGGTCCCGATGTTTGCCCAGATAATATTACGCCTGTTTTTAATAACGGTACTGTAGGTGTTTCGCCTGTTTTACAATATGATACACTTACCGAGCATGAGCCAATCCGGTTTAATGTGGGAACCACAGATGCTGAAGGCAATCAAACGAATACCCTTACGGCCAGCGGCCAAATCTTAGACCCTTCTTTCATCGCACCTGCAACCTGGTTTGCAACCAACGGCACAGGCTCTTCTTCCGGGCATTTTTCATGGCAGCCGCCCTGTGGTTTGTATGGCATTTATAATTTAATTGTTCACGTTACAGATAACGGTTGCCTGCCCAAAAGCAGCGACTTGGTTTATTCCTTTAACATAAACCCATTCAAAGACGCCCCGCATATTGCCGGGGACTCTGTTGTTTGCTCCAACATAGATACTTATACCTACAAGGCTGCGAAAAAATCATCTAAAACGGCTTCTCGTGTTTGGCAGGTTAGCGGGGGTACCATTATTGGCAGCGCTACCGCCGATTCTGTGAAGGTAAAATGGACCGGGGCTTCTGCCGATACCATCAGGCTGATTTCAACCAGCTTTTATGGCTGTACAAGCACAAGTAAAAAATCAATCACTCGTTCCGATGTTTCGGCATCTGTAGTGAATATAACCGGCCGTGGAGATTCTGTTATTCTTTGCCGCTATGATTCTGTTACCTTGGCCGCAAGCGGTACCGGCGTAACCGGCCTCTATCAGTGGACAACCGATGATGCAGCCATTCCCTTTAACTCCACGCAAACAAATATTCGAGTATCTCCTAAGAAAACCACCAGGTACTTCCTGAAAGCTACCACTACATCATCTGCGGGCTGCAATATTTATGATACGGTAACTGTAAATGTAATTCAGCCGCCAACTGCCCTGAGCGATACGGCATCTGTTTGCTCGCATTCTGCCAACATATCTATAGGTACCGTAACTGAACCCGGCTTTACTTATTTCTGGACAGCATCAACACCCCTTTTAACCGACAGTCTGAGCAGTTCCACAGTTGCTAACCCGGTTTTGAAATATACCAACAATACAGCTTCTGATGTGGTGCATTCATTTTATCGCCTTTCAAGGAATGTGGCCGGCTGTATTACAAACGATACCATAAAAGTTAAGATTTACGCGCTTCCCCAAATTAATCTTGGCCCTGATGCAGTTGTTTGCCCCGGCGGAACCTATAACCTGAATGCAGGCTTACCTTCTGCGGGTTATACGTTTTCGTTTAATAATATGAACGGCCTGCAAACAATATCAGGCGGAACGGCCATTTTCAGGTTGTCTAACAATACCAATGCCCCCATTAAGAATACATATATTATTACTGCTACAAAAGCCGGTTCTGGTTGCAGTAAGAAAGATACAATTTTAATTGTGGTTCCTGCATTGTTAGATGCGGCAGTAAAAGATACGGCAGCCTGTATTAACGTAGGCCTTACATTAGGTCCCGATACAATAAGGACCGGCTACATTTATAACTGGACAGGTACAGGCGCTGCAACTGCGCTGTTGAGCAGCACCAACGGACCGCACCCTACATTTACATATTCCGGAACCTTACCCGCTCCTGAATTCTCTTATACCCTAAATGTTTCAACTCCTGCGGGTGGTTGCCAGGCTGTTCGCACCATTAAAGTAAAGGTAAGTCCGCCCCCGGTTGCTTTGGCCGGAAGAGATACCACCTTCTGTTCAAATGTGAATACGGTAATTGGTTCAGCGCCGGTTACAGGTCTTTTGTATCATTGGTCCCCGGCCGAAGGTATTTCAGATACTGCCGTAGCTAATCCTACTATTTACATAAGCAATACCGACCTCGCTAACACAACGCGCAGCTACACCCTTAAAGTAACAGATCGCCAATCTGGCTGTACCGATGTGGATGATGTGGTATTTACCATAAAGCCGCAGGTAAAAGTCTATGCAGGTCCTGATACAGGTATTCGCTTATGCGATGGCAATACAACACCTTTAGGTGAAGCTTCCAGGCTTGGCTATACTTACCGATGGGTTAGTTTGCAGGGCCTTACTAATTTAAGCAGCACAAATACAAGCACAACCAATTATACCACGAGTGCGGTAGGTCTTGATCCTGTTGAAGATTCGCTGGTTCTTTTTGCAACCAATACCGCCACCAACTGTACTTACCAGGATACTGTTGTTGTTACATCATTACCGTACCCGGTTATTAATGTTACTAACGCCACGGTTTGCAGCAAAGAACAATTCTTACTGAACAGCAATGCAATCAGGCAATATACCTACCGCTGGTCACCGGCTTTAAACCTGTCAGATTCCGACACATCCAGCCCTGTTTTTACCGCAATAAACACAGGAACAACTGCACAAACCTTCACTTATACCTTAACGGTAAGCGGCCCCGGCTGCTCTGAATCTAAAAATATCACCGTTACTGTTAACCCCTTGCCTGCAAGCAATGCCGGACCTGATATTCAGGTTTGCGCCCTTTCCGATTTCTCTATCGGGGCAGCTGCCCGGGCGGGTTTTGCTTATTCATGGGCTCCCGGTCCCGGTATTACAGCTTCTAACAGCAACAGCGCTAAGCTTACCCTTAACCTGCCCGATACCGGCACCTTCCCGCGTACTGTTCGTTATATATTACAAACTACAAATACCTCAACCCGCTGTTTCGATACTGCAAGCGTTTATGTAACCATGCATGGCCTATTTGCAGTTAATAAAGGAACGGCAGATTCGCTTTGCTCGGGTCAGTCAATCACAATAGGTCAGCCCGCTGATGCTGCATTTACTTATCTCTGGTCGCCCTTTAACGCTTCCGAACTAAGCTCAGCCACAGCTGCTCAGCCTGTACTTACTTTAACCAACAGTGGCGCAAGTGTAATAACCCGCAGGTTTGCCCTGAAAATGACCAACGTGGCTACCGGTTGTTCAAAAACCGATACCCTGGCCGTTCGCGTGAATCCTTTACCCGATGCAGCCACAATGGCCGGTCCTGATAAAACAGTTTGTACTGTTGAGCCTGTAACCGTAGGGTCTGCGCGTATTTCAGGTTATTCATATCGCTGGACTCCAAAAGACGGTGAATATGTTCCCGGTATTTCAGGAACCATATCAGATGATACCCTTGCAAACCCCGGCGTACTGCTCACTTTGGCAAACAGGCATGGCAGTTCAATTGTTCAGCCGTTCAAACTGCTTGTAACCTATAAAAAGACCGGCTGTTCAGATACTGCTACTGTAAATGTTACGGCTTATCCCCGCCCTGTTGCGCAGGCATATATATCAGATACGCTTGAAGTCTGCTCCGCTGTAACAGATTCATTGGGCACGCCTGCATTACCCGGCTTCACATATACCTGGAGCGGAAACGCAGGTGAGCTTTCAGGATATACAGTTGCAAGACCTGCTGTTACCATAAGCAGCCTCAGCCAACAGGTACATAAGTTTAAGCTCAAAGTGGTAAACAACACCACCGGCTGTTCCGAGTTCGATTCTGTTTATGTGAAAATGAATATTCTGCCTGTTGTGTCATTTGCGGCAGTTGATTCATTATGCTCCGGTCATTCGGTGGCTATCGGCCCTGTTTCAGCGCCTGCCAACTGGCATTACCGCTGGTCGCCCTCAACCGGCTTAAGTAACGATACCCTTTCTCGTCCGGTACTCACCTTAAGTAACCCGCGTTCTGTGGCCGATACCGCAAAATATACCCTTACAGTTACCAGCGACAAAGGATGCGTAAGCACCTATAGATTTGCAGGGGCAGTTAACCCGCTCCCGGTTGCAAGGGTCGGTTTCGACACTAAAACAGTTTGTTCAGGCGCAACCGTGCTCCTGGGTATAAATCCGCCAATAAGCAGGTATAGGTATGGTGTCAAGCCGCTTAGTGCTTTGCCTGCACAATTAAGTGCATCAGTAGCACAAGGTTTCGATGCCGCTACATTCAACCTGACCCTGGGCAATACCGGCACTGCGCCAATAATGCACCGCTTCGTTTATTCTGATACTACCGGCAGCGGCTGTTACTCTTTCGATACTGTTTCCATTACTGTAAAACCTGTTCCTGTTGTAACGGCTGCGCCTGCCGCAGCTGTAAATGAAACCCTTACTGTCTGTTCAGGCGTTCCGGTAGCATTAGGAAGTGCGGCATCAGTAAGAACCGGCTATACGTACAAATGGACAGGTTCCGGCGGAATACTCAGCGATACACTTTCTCCTGTACCAACATTCAGAGCAGCCAACACGCAGTCTGCCCCCGCATTCCTTACTTATACGCTTACCGCTACCGATACCACCTTGGGTATAAGATGCACTAACCTGGCTGTTGTTACTATAAAAATTAACGCTTTACCGGCTGTTGATTTGGGTACTGTATCCAAACACTGCTCCGGCGAAGCTGTAACTGTAGGCGGGGCATCAATAAACGGCTATACTTACCTGTGGTCTGGCGGAAGTGTAAGCAGTGTAATATCTGCGCAGCCTACCTTTAATAATACAATTGCCCCCGGCAGCGCAAGCGTTGTAACCAAGCTGGTGCTGCATGTTCAAAACGTAGCTACCGGCTGTGCCAATACCGATACTTTAAGAATTACGACCAATGCCTTGCCTGTGGCAAATGCGGGTTCCTTGCTTCAGATTTGCGGTGGCGGTAATATAACTGCAGGCACCCCGCGCGATTCCCGCTATACCTACCGCTGGACTGCCGATGGAAGCACAAATATTTCATCAGATACGGCAGCTCAGCCTTTAATTACTGCACCGAATACCGGCACCGCCGATATTACAGATACCCTGCGCCTGACTGTAACCGACAGGAATACGGGTTGTGTAAGTCGTGTTAAAACTTCGGTAATCATTCACCCGCTTCCTTTGGCGGCTCCAATTTATGCAGGAAGTAACACGGTTTGTCCGTTTGTTCGCGGCGTGGTTTATTCTGTTGATTCTACGGCAGGCATTGCCTACGATTGGTCAATAAGCCCGGCCGGGGCAGGTGTTATTACATCGCTAAACGGTTCCCGTTCTGTAAAAGTTGATTGGAATGCAGAAGGCCAAAACGTAATTGTGAAAGTTACGCCGCGTATTACTGCAACCGGCTGCCAGGGCCCTGCAAGCAATGTAACCATACAAATTAGCCCGACTCTTGTGCCAAAAACGCCAAGCGGCGCTACAGATTTCTGTAACGGGCCAAACAGGACTGCCACTTACACAACCGGCCATACCACCGGCAGCACCTATCAATGGTTCGTAAAACAGCCCGGCGGACAGTTCCTGCCGGTTGCAACTTTTACCGACACTACTGTTACTGTTTCCTGGTCCGGCACCGGAACAGGTGAGGTTCGCGTTGAAGAGCACAGTACACAAACCAATGGCAACCAAACCATTCAATGTTTCGGAACATCGGCAATTGCAGGCTTCAATATTTTACCGGCGCCTAACGATACCCAGCAAATAGCCGGGCCTTCAGAGGTTTGTGCCAAAGCGCCCTTTACTTTCAGTTTGCCTCAGCCTTTACCCGGTTCAACTTTTGAATGGAATATACAGAACAAATTAACCGGGGCAATGTATCTGCTTACCGAGAACAGCCCTGTGCTTCGTTCTGCATTAACTGAGCCCGGCGAATATGAAGTAAGGGTACGCGAAACCACTTCAACTGCAAAATGTATTGGTAATACCATTATCAGGTCGTTCAGGGTAAACGGACTGCCTATAACCGCTGCTTCAGCGTATAACACAAACATTTGTGTAACGGCCTTAGGCCAGGTAACAAGTTATTCTGTAGTAAACCCTTCTTCCGCATCAGTTTACACCTGGACAATTGACGGTGCTGATATTAAAACCTTCACAGGCCCCAAAGTTGACCTGAAATGGGATTTGGTAAACGCCCCTTCACTAAAGGTCCTCGAAGTAAATGCTTCCGGTTGCGCCGGCGATACTTTGAGATTCAGCTTTATTGCAGATCGTTCCAGGGTTGACTTTATAACTGCCGGCTACAGGCTTGGTGAACCTTCCTTGGTAGATGTAAATTATAAAGTTATTAACCCGCTTGACCCTACTGCAGCAGTAACGGTTAAAATGGCTTCACTGTCAGGTGTTTACCAAATAGTTGGTGCCGGGCAGGCTAAAGATTCTGTAATTACGGTTCCTTCAGCCACTGCCGAAAGCGCACAATTCTATAAGGTTGAAACAGCAAACAGTTGCGGCGATATTTTACCTTCTCCAACATATAAGATTGTTAACCTGGTTGCTTTCTCAGAAGACGCAACATCCTCTTCCAACTTAACCTGGTCGGCCTTTGAAGGTTGGGCTAAAGGCGTAGACCGTTATGTAATCTGGCGTAAAACAGACCCAACAGGTGACTGGGAACGTTACGACAGTACCAATGGTACAACTTTAACTTATACAGTTAAAAACGGCACCGATGCCTTCTTCCAGCATTACCAAATAATGGCGGTTCAGTCTGAAACGGGTATAGCATCACTGAGCAACCCGGTTGAAATTGAGTTCAAAAACGACCTGCAATCAACCAATGTTGTTACCGCTAACGGCGATGATTTAAACAGGTATTTGGTTATTCAGAATGCTGAGCTCTATACCGAGAACGAGCTCACAGTTGTTAACAGGTGGGGTAAAACTGTTTACCACGCTGATACCTACATAAACAACTGGGATCCCCAGGATTTACCTGCCGGAACTTACTTCTACTTTTTTAAAGCAACTGCACCTAAATCTGAAGAAAGAACAGGTTGGTTCCAGCTGGTTAAATAGGGTAGAAAATAAATATTAGGTTTCAAAGGTCCTGCGGTTGATTGCAGGACCTTTGTCTTTTTTGGCGGTTGGCATTAGCAAGTGGCAAGCCTGCGCGGCTAGTGAGCTCAGGGAGCCTAAATACGCGCAGTTAACATTCATTTAGCAAGAACTTCTAACCAAATTACCTTAAACCAAATTCGCTTTAATAATTATGGGTTTTAGATAATTTCGGCCTAAAAATTGTGTATTTCCATTCGGCATTATCCAAAGAGCTGTAGCTTTCCCCGCTTATTGTATATTTGTCGAGGCCATTCTGCGTTATTTACCCGATGAAAATATTTTTGCCCCTCATTTTACTGCTCTTTGCGTTTTCGGCAGGTGCCCAGGCCCCAAGCCGTCCGGATATGCTGTTAAATGATACGCAGGTGCAAATTGAGGCTACCGATGCGGTAACTTCTTTATACAATTATCAATTCGAGGAGGCCGATGTACAATTCAGGTGGATGCAGCTCAAGCACCCGGGTCACCCCCTGCCTTATTTTTTACAGGGTCTTAGCGAATGGTGGAAAATAATGACCAGCCCCGACAGCAAACGCTTCGACGGTACATTTACCATGTTCATGGACAGCTCTATCTTTTATGCTGAGCGCCTGCATAAAAAGGATGCACGCAACCCTGAACCTGTTTTCTTCCTGGCTGCTGCCTGGGGCTTTAAAGGCCGCCTCCATGCCGACAGGGAAGAATGGCGTAAGGCTGCCTTCGCAGGAAAGGAGGCTTTGCAATACATGAAAAAAGCCCGCGAAATCAACAGCGCCGATTTCGGTCCTGAGTTCCTGTTTGGCGAGGCCCTATATAATTATTACTCCGTCTGGATTCCTGAAAACTATAAATTCCTTCGCCCTATTATGGCCTTCTTCCCTAAGGGCGAAAAGGCTTTGGGCTTAAAGCAGCTTAAAGAAGTGGCAAATAATGCCTTCTATACCCGTGTTGAGGCCCAATATTTCCTGATGCGCATTTTGCACAGCGAGGAAGAAAAACCGCTTGAAGCCTACCCGATTGCCTGTTATTTAGATACCACATATCCCAACAACGCATTCTTTACCCGCTACCATGCCCGTGTTGCCTATAGCTGCGGCTATTGGTCGGAAGCCGAAACAATAGCCCTTAAAATTCTGCAAAGGGTGAATGCGCACCAAATAGGTTACGAAGCTACAGGTGGTCGTTATGCATCCTTTATTCTCGGCCATATATACTTCAGCCGCAACTCCAAAGACCCTAAAGCCAAGCAATACCTGCTCTTATGTAAAAGCTATGGCGAAGAAACCAACTCGCTGGAATCCGGTTTTTACCTTTATTCTTTGGCTTACCTTGCCCGCATAAGTATCCAGGAAGGTAAAGATGAAGAAGCCAAAACCTATTATGAAACCATTGAAGAATATGCCGAGCGAAAAAGCTCGAACAGCAAAGAAGCCCGCGAATTTTTGAAGAAGTATAAAAAGCAGCACCGTAAATGGTGGTTCTTTTGATGTTGCAAATTCATATTCGCTGAGCGCAAGGCATAGAGTCGATTTAGGGAACTATTATAAATATCACGACGACACCTTCCTGAAAGTCAGGTTAATTCTTGGTCCGCATGGGATTTTGCTTTTAGGGAGCTCATGCTTCCAAAAACTTTGCGTTTGACCCTGCATCAGCAAGAGGCTCCCGTTTCCTAAATTAAGCGACAGTGGTTTTAAATCTTTCCTGAACTTATGCCTGAATTTAAATATACGTTCTGCCCCTAAAGAAACAGATGGTATTACGGGCTTGGGTCCCAGCTCTCTTTCATCATCGCTGTGCAGGCTCATACTGTCAAGGTTATTGCGGTAATAATTAACCAAAACACCGTTAAAACGGAGCCCGGTATAGTTTTCCACAGCTTGCCTGATTGCCTGCAATGGTTCGTTCCAGGGCTTTGGTGCCAGGCTTATGCCGCTGTAATGCAAATCGGAGCCCTGCTCCCCATAATAAGAAATCAGCCTTGGCGACTTAAAGGTTTTACCGAACAGGATTACGTTTTCTTCCCGCCAATCACAAATTTCAATAAGCTTATTCAGGTATGAATAAGCTAAATCAGCATCTAAAAACCCGGGCTGATAAATTACTTCGGCATCCGGCATAGGTAAAGTTATTGGGCCTGATACCTCGAAAACAGCTTTTTGATGATTGTGAATTGGCATAGAGTTTCGTTAAAATCGGCTTAACACCGGAGGTTTGGCATTATATCCAAATTCAAAATTTACCTGATTTAAGATTGAGCCTGGTGCGGGTGCATTAAATATGTAATCATATTAATGCCATAGATTCCGGCAAAGCCTATATCTGAACCGGGCGTCCGGTTAATTTGTTTACTTTTGTAATATGTCGGCACAAATTATAATCCTCGATTTTGGCTCCCAGTACACACAGCTGATAGCCCGTCGGGTTCGTGAACTGAACGTTTTTTGTGAAATTCACCCCTTCAGCAATATACCTGATCTTACAGGCGTAAAGGGCCTTATTCTTTCGGGCAGTCCCTGCTCCGTTCGTGATGAAGGTTCGCCCAATATTGATTTAAAAGGCATCAGGGGCAATATTCCTGTACTTGGTATCTGTTACGGGGCACAGCTCTTGGCTGCTCAAAACGGGGGAAAGGTAGCTCCCGGCGCCCATCGCGAATACGGCCGGGCTAATCTGAGCGAAGGCGATATGCAAAGCCCTTTGTTAAGCGGCCTGCCACAAAACGCCCAGGTTTGGATGTCGCATGGCGATACCATTACTGAGCTGCCTGCCGGCGCCGAAATTATTGCCTCAACTGATTCGGTTAAGGTGGCTGCATTCAGATTTGCCGATGAACATACCTATGGCATCCAGTTTCACCCGGAAGTTACCCATACCCCTGAAGGTGCCGACCTCCTGCATAATTTCGTTATCAGCATCAGCGGCTGCGAGCAAAACTGGACCCCTGAAGGCTTTGTGGATGCAACTGTAAAGCAGTTCAGGCAAATGATAGGCCGGGATAAAATTGTGCTGGGCCTTAGCGGGGGAGTAGATTCTGCTGTTGCGGCAATGCTGTTGCACAAGGCTATCGGGCATCAGCAAACCTGCATTTTTGTTGATAACGGGCTTTTAAGGAAGAACGAGTTTGAACAGGTGCAGGAAAGCCTCATGCATTTGGGCCTGAATATTAAGGCTGTAAATGCGCGTCAGCAGTTTTATGATGCCTTGGCCGGATTAACAGATCCCGAGGAAAAGCGAAAAGCCATCGGCAAAACATTTATCGAAGTATTTGAAGCAGAATCTAATGCCATTGAAGGCGTTAAATGGCTGGGGCAGGGCACTATCTACCCCGATGTTATTGAATCGGTTTCGGTAAAAGGGCCATCGGTTACCATTAAGAGCCACCACAACGTAGGCGGATTACCCGACAGGATGAAGCTGAAAGTGGCCGAGCCGCTCCGGACTTTGTTTAAAGACGAAGTACGTAAAGTGGGCCGGACTATGGGTTTACCTGCCCATATTTTAGACCGCCACCCTTTCCCCGGTCCTGGCCTTGCCATTCGTATTCCCGGCGAGGTAACAGCCGAAAAAGCTGATCTTTTACGAGAAGCCGATGCCGTATTTATAGACCTTTTGCGCAGGCGCGGCCTGTACAATGAAACATGGCAGGCCGGCGTTATATTGCTGCCTGTAAAATCTGTAGGCGTAATGGGCGATGAACGCAGCTATGGCTTTGTGGCTGCCCTGAGGGCCGTTACCAGCATAGATGGCATGACCGCCGACTGGGCCCGCCTGCCTTATGATTTCCTTGCAGAAGCCAGTAACGAAATCATAAACAAGGTAAGAGGTATTAACCGCGTTGTTTATGATATAAGCTCTAAGCCGCCGGCAACAATTGAATGGGAGTAAGTATATACTTATAAACCCTTTTTATTGGTTTGCTGAAAAACTCAAATGGGGTTTGTTGCCGGTAATAAACAATGCACCGGCCTTTTAAATATAAGTATGCCGCGGAAAGCGCATAATAATTTGACCGGGGATTTTCAAATTAGCCGTCTTTGGTGGCAATACACGCAGCAGCCATGCAATCTCCAACAGTGTTAATCTTTTAGTTTAACCCGATTTTCACATTGTTAATGCGCAACACAAGCAATATGTTGATTAAGAAGTTTTCCGATTGCTTACGACTAAGCTGCTCTCAAAGGTTTTATTTTGCAGGCCTGCTTATTGGCTTTCTGTTATTTTCCCAATATTCAGCATTCAGCCAAAGTGAGATATATACTACCCCATCCAGGCCCGACAGGGATATATCTCGTGCTCCAAATTTAAAATCGGATGTACAGCATAGGGTAAGGTTTGATTTCTATATACGCAACGCTTATAACCAAACCAAAGGTACATTCGAAGGCAGGTTTAATGATTTTTCAGTTGGCCTTCCCGGGTTCAGCACAGCTATGGGCTTAATGTTAACTGCTGACTTCCCGGTAGGACTTCAAATTGAAGCAGGTTATAGTGATCGCACATTCGGCTACGATGGTTTTCCGTATCAGATTCCAGATACTTCTGGAAAACTTATTCTTTATGAAGGGCCGCAGCGGTACAATATTAAGTCATTTACCCTTGGATTGCCGGTACGTATTATGCCATACGGTAACCTGAGCGACCCCGCAAACTTTTACCTTCTTATTGGCCCGGAGCTGAATTTTGTGCTTAGTAAAGATGCATCCTTCGATTTTAAAGGCTCCCCCAACCAGGGTTATTCCATAAATACAGGTTTAGAGAGGTTTTCTTCCAAGCAAACTTCTCTGATTCTTGGCCTTGGCGGAAGTGTGAAGGTGAATGAAACGATAAGCATTTTTGGAGAGTACCGCTCTGTAATAGGCTTAGAAAACGAACAAACAGTAATGTTTGGGAAGCCAGTAAGTGTCAGAGTAGACTATTGGCAACTCAATCTTGGCCTTGCAATTAAGGTCTATTAGCTTGTTGCGTAATACTGCTTAAACTTATCTTCCGCTGAAACCGGTTTTTAGTCGATGGATCATGTTTCAAATTGTGAAATTAAGCACCAATTCTCTGTATCATGCGATCATCATCAGAATGCATTCTGCGTAATTTGGCTAAAGAAGCCGGTTCAAGAATCGCATCAGGAACGCAGTCAAGCTCTGCCGCATACGCAGGGGCACAATCTTCAAGCAGCTTTTCTGTATTGATTAAAATATCGACATGGTTGCTGAACATGAGTGAAAACTCAAATTTGCTCAATATGCGCTCATCGGGATGTGCAACAGTTTCGCTCAAAAGCATTCCCAACGGAGTAGGTCCGTTAATACGCAGCATAGATTTATGGGCATCGTAGCCTTCTTTACCTGTAAAGGTAATAGGTTGCCTTACCACGAATCTTGATTTCAGGCCTTTATAGTCCTGCCCCAAAGATCGCAGTTGTGTCGGGCGAATGCCAATGTATTCGTTTTCGCGCAGGTTTTCAGGCAGGTAACCTCCAAAGCGATACACTGTAAGTACATTTTCAAATGCAGGTGCGTGTTCCGGGAAAGGAAGCCTGCGGCTCTGGTACTCTTCAAGGAAATTACGCAGCTCGCGAACACCCTCGGTGTTTTTAGCGAGGCCTATATATAAAAGTTCGCCTTCGTTACGGAATTCTACGCCGCAAATGGGGCGAATTCCGGCTTCTTCGGCAAGCCTTACGAACTTACCGAGCCCTGCGGCTGTGTTTATGTCCGTCAGCGCCAGGTGCGTTAAGCCTTTTTTAAGGGCGGCGGCTATCAATTCCTCAATACTTAGGGTGCCAAATTGTTGGCTGTATATGGAGCGTGCGTTCAGGTACATAATGTTTTAGGGATGTTTAGTAACGTGATTAGATATTAATCATTTTGTAGCTGTTAATTTAAGCACCCTGTTTGTATCCGCAAAATTTCAGGACATCTTTTTTTTCCGGATTTATCATTTACTTTGCTTTTATATTGGTAATTTGGCTTGTTAATAATTTGTAATTAATTTATATTCAATTAGTTATGTTTTAGTTTTGAGTATAGATAAATGACGTAAAAATAATCATTGTAGTGATGTTATTTATGTCGGATAGTTACGCGTGCTCAATTTACTGACATAGAACTCGGCATGATTAATTTTACGGAGCGCTTTTTATTAGCTTGATTTCAGGCTCTTTGCCTAAATTGCACAAAAATTAACCTATGTCAGAGGAAACCATTACTTCAGAGCAGGCCGGGCAGGCACCCCGCAGGGAAACAGACCGCAGGGTATTGCTGGCAATAGCTGAGGTTATGACGGTACATAACTTCCGTAACGAACGCCAGTTCCTGGTTTCTAACGGTTTTAACGAGGCGCTGCTATATAAAATACGTAAGGGCATACAATCTGCCGGTGAGGAGCTTATTGCAATTCTGAGCACTAAATACGGGGTAGATGCCAATTTCATTTTTACCGGCATAGGAAGCCCTTTGCGTTCACAGGTACCGGGCTCTGATTCCGAGGCGCATAATTTAAGCTCGGTACCCTTCGATAAGCTTCCGTTTATACCTGTTCGCGCGGCTGCCACCTTCATTGAGACCTTCGACGATTTAAAGAATGAGCCACTGTCCTTTTTCCCGGTAACACGGGAATTGGCACGCGCTTACCCCAAAGGCCTTATTATAGAAATCAGCGGCGACAGCATGGCCGACCAACTGAAACACGGTTCAAAAGTAATTGCCATCCCCGTATTGCGCGGCGATTGGCAGTACCAAAGCAGCGGCGTTTACGCCGTAATGTACCGTGAGTATTTTGTGGTAAAGCGTATAAAAGACAACCAGCTAATGCGCCAAAACCTGCTTGAATTGCACAGCGATAACCCCCGAAGCGGCAGCATGCCTGTGCCGGGCGATGAGCTGCGTGCCATTTGGAAGGTGGTAAAGCTGGTGGAAAGCAATGTTGAATAAGGTATTCATATCTGAGTGTAAATTCCAAAAAATAACCCGTGCCATAATCCTAATCAGGATATATGCACGGGTTTTGATTTGTAACCGGGCGGGCTCTTCTTACCTTTTTTCCCCGTTCGGGCCGTAGGTTTCGCGGTAAATGCCCATGCTGCGTTCAATGGCGCGGTAGGCAATATGCTCGTTCTGGAAATCTTCAACGGTAACTTTCTTGTGCTCAAGCACCTTGTAGTCTTCGAAGAAGCGTTTCATTTGAGTAAGCGTATGCGGCGGCAGCTCGCTGATGGTGTTAATATAGTTAACCGATATATCGTGGCGGGCAACGGCTATAATTTTATTGTCGGCATCTTCGCCGTCAATCATGTTCATAACGCCTATAACTTTGGCATCTATCATGCAAAGAGGCGGAACGTCTTCAGAACAGATAACAAGAATATCAAGTGGATCTTTGTCGTCGTCGAAAGTTTGGGGAATAAAGCCGTAGTTGGCAGGGTAGTGAACGCTTGAGAAAAGCATACGGTCAAGCTTCAGCAGGCCGGTATCTTTATCGAGCTCGTACTTGGCCTTGCTGCCTTTAGGAATTTCAATAATTGCCTTTACGTAAAAGGGTGCGTCGTCGCCGGGCGAAACGTCGTGCCAAGGGTGGAAGGTGTGCCTCATTGGGGAGGTTGTTTGGGTAAGGGTAAAAGGTTTATTAAGGTTTTTTGTTACAGGTATGCAGGCAATTATAATTTTAAGCCGCTTAACTCATCGGCCAGTAGCCTGTCGTTGCTCAGGCGGGGTACTTTATTTTGGCCGCCTAATTTACCGTTCAGCTTCATATAAGTTCTGAAGGCTTCGGGTTTCAGGCGTGTAATATGCAATTGTTCAAGCACACGGCCGCTTATTAAATCGTTATAGTAGGTGTTCAGCTTACGCAGCTGCTCATCAAGCCTGCGTTCAAAGGCGGGCATATTGGCAGGCATGCGACCGAACTCTATAAGCCATTCATGGTGCGGCAAGCCTTCAGAGGGTGTGACCTGCGGGGCGACAGTAAATTCAACCACTTCGGTTTCCGGGTGGTAAAGCATGGTGTTTTTAAGCGCCTGCTCCACTTCCTCGCCAATAACATGCTCACCGAATGCAGAAATAAAATGCCTGATTCGGCCGGTAACCACCACGCGGTAGGGCTTTGTGCTTACAAACTTAACAGTATCTCCCATGCTGTAGCCCCAAAGTCCTGAATTGGTGCTGATAATCATGGCATAGTTTACACCGGTTTTTACATCTTCTATGCCCAGCCGGGTTGGGTTTTTGTTGTAAAACTCATCTGCCGGAATAAACTCGTAGAATATGCCGCTGTTAAGTAAAAGCAACATACCCGGATGCTCCTGGGAATCCTGGTAAGCAAAAAAGCCTTCCGAAGCAGGGTAAAGCTCTACGGTATCTATTTTTTTGCCTATAGTGTCGAACAGGCGGTTTCGATAAGGCTCAAAGTTAACGCCACCGAAAACCATGAGGCTGAAATCGGGGAAAATATCTTTAATGGCTTTCCCGCTGCGTTCGCGAATACGGTCGAAATACATTTGTACCCAGGGCGGTATGCCGCTTACCATGCCAATGCGCCTGCTGATGCTCAGGTCAACAATGCGGTCGAGCTTGGCTTCCCAGTCTTCAATGCAATTGGTTTTGTAATCGGGAATCTGGTGGCTGCGAATCCAGTTGGGTACGTGGTGATTTACAATGCCGCTGAGCCTGCCGGTATGAATGCCGTTTATCTGGTCAAGTATGGGGCTTCCGCTTAGGAAAATAAGCCCAAAATCCATAAAACGGCTTTTCCCGGTACCATGAATATAAGAAAGCACCGAATTCCTGGCTTCCGTTACATGGTTTGGTATCCCTTCCCGGCTTATAGGAATGTATTTAACACCGGAAGTTGTTCCGCTTGTTTTGGCAAAGTAAAGCGGGCGACCTTTCCAAAGCACATTGGCTTCACCGGCTTTTACACGATCTATATAAGGAATAAGGTCTTCATAATCACGTATGGGTACAGCCTGCTTAAAGTCAGCATAAGAATTAACACCGGATAAATGATGATCTGCGCCGAAAACAGTGGCTTTACCGGTAACCATAAGGTTCTGAAAAACTTTTTCCTGCGTTTCAACCGGCTTGCGTGCCCACGCTTCCTGCCTTCTTTCCACGAAGGCGGCAACCGGCTTCACTAGGCTTGCGCGTATACCCATAAGCACAAAGGTAAGACCATACGGGTAAAAACACTTTTCCCGCATGAATTTATGCAACAAAAAAAAATCCCTGCCCGGTTAAACAATTAACCTTGCAGGGATACAAAACAAACACAACAATCAAACCTTATTTTGAACCGCCTTCGGCCTTATGATCAGGCTCAGCGGAGGTTTTGCCGGGTACGAAATCCATACTTACAGAATTCATGCAATAACGCAGGCCTGTAGGTTTAGGGCCGTCGTCGAATACGTGGCCAAGGTGGCCGCCGCATTTGCTGCACAGCACCTCGGTACGACGCATTCCGAAAGCGTTATCGGTTTCTTCGGCAACAGCATCTTTTGTAATGGGTTTATAAAAGCTTGGCCAGCCGGTGCCCGATTCAAACTTTGTGTCGGAGCTGAAAAGGGGCTCACCACATGCGGCACATTTATAAATGCCTTTGTTGTGGTTGTCCCAATCTTTACCGGTGAAAGCGCGCTCTGTTCCTTTTTCACGAAGTACGTGATATTCTTCAGGACTGAGCTCTTTTTGCCATTCGGCTTCAGTTTTTTCAACAGGGAAATGTTCGTGTTTCATGGCTTTTTTGTCGGTACCTTTTTGGGCGCAGGCTCCCAGTGTGGCAAGGCAGCACAGCGCAAAGAAGAGTTTTTTCATGGCTTAAATATTGGCCTGGTTATACCACACTTACGTAAATATAGGGCCTTGCGGTTTTCTTTCCTTTAATTTGTACTAACCGGCAGCTTAGGCGCTATTTGCCTTATACCTGCTGCTTTCTTCAAAACAGCATATCGCAGTATTTAAGCTGCAATAAAGGTGCCTGTATTAATAACCAACAAACCCATGAAAAGTTCAGGCAGCAGTAAAACAGATGTGGCAATAATCGGCGGCGGCGCTGCGGGATTTTTTGCTGCCTGCCGATGTGCCGAAAACCACCCTTCGGCAAGAGTGAGCCTGTATGAGAAAACAAATAAAGTTCTTTCTAAAGTTCTCATATCGGGCGGCGGCCGCTGCAATGTTACACATAGGTTTACCAACCTGCCCGCCTTCCTGAAAAACTACCCCAGGGGCTCGGCAGAATTACGCGGCCCAATGGCAAATTTCGGACAGCCGGAAACGGTAGCCTGGTTCGAGAGCAGGGGAGTGCAATTGAAAACTGAAAGCGACGGCCGCATGTTCCCGGTGACGGATAAATCTGAAACCATTGCAGGTTGCCTTTATGCTGAAGCAGAAAGATTGGGCGTAAACTTAATTTTAAGTCGCGGCGTTTCAGCCATCAGGCAAAACAGGGAACATGGCGGCGGCTTTACGCTTGAATTACCTGAGGGAACCGAAACACGGCATACACATGTTATTTTGGCTTCGGGCGGCTCACCGGGCATAAGGGGTTTGCAGTGGCTGGCAGATATGGGGCTAAGCATAGTTCCCCCGGTACCTTCATTATTCACATTTAACCTGCCTCATGAAATAAACGGCATCTGTATGCTTATGGGCCTCGGGGTGACCGATGCGCAGGTAAGCATTGCAGGGATGAAACAGGTTCAGCGCGGCCCGGTTTTGGTTACCCATTGGGGCCTTAGCGGACCTGCGGTTTTAAAAATGTCGGCCTTTGCAGCCAGGGAATTGGCAGCCTGTGGTTATAAAGCCGATGTAATGATGCGCTGGGTTCCGGGCCTGACCGAAGATGAAATACGCCAAAGCCTTTCTGCTTTCCGCATCAGCGAATCAGGTAAGCTGGTGCAGAATGCGGCGGCATTCGGGCTGCCGCGCAGGCTGTGGGAATATTTGGCAGTGAAGGCCGGGCTGGGTAATGTGCGTTGGTCTGAGGCTCCGAAGGCGGGCACCAATAAGCTTTTAAACCTGCTTCGTAATGATGTATATAAGATGGAGGGCAAAACAACCTACAAGGAAGAGTTTGTAACTGCAGGCGGCATAGCCCTTGGCGAGATTGATTTCCGGACCATGCAATGCAAAAAAATACCGGGCCTTTATATAGCAGGTGAGGTGGCAGATTTCGACGGCATAACCGGGGGCTTCAACTTCCAGGCTGCATGGAGCACGGCTGCTTTGGCTGCGGAGTTGTTATAATAGTTTTACAAAGGAATTGCCGGCAATGTTACTTTATCCCAATCCCGGTGAATAAGCTTACCTTTGCTGCGTGTCAACAGACCTTATCTCCGCCCCCGAATCGCATAAAGCCGGATTCGTCAGCATAATTGGCCGTCCCAATGCCGGCAAGAGCACGCTCATGAATGCCCTCATAGGCGAGCAGCTCAGCATTGTAACCTCTAAAGCCCAAACCACCCGCCACCGCATTTTCGGTATTCTTAACGGCGACGATTTCCAGGTTGTTTATTCTGATACTCCCGGCATTCTTGCCCCGCATTACGAGCTCCAACGCAGCATGATGCGTTTCGTAAACGCCGCACTCGAAGATGCCGATGTAGTGCTCCTCGTAATTGACCTCGCCGATACCGACGAAGCCCCGGATGAGGAAATGCTGACCAAGCTGCGCCGCATTACCGTACCCATAGTACTCGTGCTCAACAAAAGCGATATGGTAAACCAAGCTGCCATAGCTGCCCAAACCGAGCAATGGGCCGAGTTCAAGCCCGCTGCCACCATAGTGGTATCGGCGCTGAAAAAAACGAATACCAAGGCTGTTTTGCCTGCCCTGCTCGAATTGCTGCCCCAACATCCGCCTTATTTCCCTAAAGACGAGCTTACCGACAAATCTGAGCGCTTTTTTGCATCGGAAATAATAAGGGAGAAACTGCTGCTGAACTACCACCAGGAAATACCTTACAGCTGCGAGGTTGTAGTTACCGCATTTAAAGAAAAGGCCGATATAACCGTTATACAGGCCGAAATTCTTGTGGAACGCATGAGTCAGCGCGCCATTATTATTGGCCACCAGGGTGCCGGCCTGAAAAAGGTAGGCATGGAAGCCCGCAAGGATTTGGAAGCGTTTTTCGGAAAGAAAATATTTTTGGAAACGCATGTAAAAGTTGAGCCTGACTGGCGCAGCAAAGCCGATAAGCTGGCCAAATTCGGATACAACCCTAAAGACTAATCTAAAAAAGCCCGATTGCTTATGCAGACCCAAAGCCGTCCTGCTTTTGATTTTATTTATATGGAGCTGGCCGTTAACCTGGCCCGACGCTCCCATTGCCTGCGCCGAAACGTAGGCGCTGTGCTGACCCGCGATACCCGCATTATCAGCATCGGCTACAACGGCCCGCCGGCAGGCACCCATAACTGCGATATTGATTATCCCGGTGTGGGCTGCCCGCGAGACAGCAAGGGCTCATGCAGCCTTGCCCTGCATGCCGAAGAAAATGCCATACTCTACGCCGCTAAAAACAATACCGATGTGGCAGGCAGTACACTTTACGTAACGCTTTCGCCATGTATTGCCTGCGCCCGCATTATTTACAGCATGAAGATAGATAAGGTGATTTTCCTGAACAGCTATGCAGCTTACAAGGGCATTGCTACAGATGAAGGCGTTGAGTTCCTGCGCAAATTCGGGGTGAGAACCGAGGAGTATACCGGCGAAAGACCTGAGGGTTGGAAGTCTTATGAGCTGATTTAGGATTTTGACGCATTTTCCGGCAAATTTTCAGTCAAAAATCATACATTTGCCCTTTGGTAAGCATGCCCATATAATTAATATGGCTTGTTGCCGTTCTTACACAGGCGTACCATACCCGCGCCGAATTCCTTCCTGATGCCCGCAAGATTTTTTCCTGCATTTAAGTACTTTGCTTTCAGCGTTTTGCTGTTGTTGGCTGCGCTTCTTCCGACAAGCGCTCAAAAAGCGCCGCAAATGCTCGACCGCATTATTGCCAAAGTAGATAATTACATCATTCTTCAATCTGACCTTGAAGTAGCCTATCAACAGGCCCTTGCATCTAATGATCGCATGGGGCTGGATACCCGTTGCCATGTATTGGAAAACCTGGTGATAAGCAAGCTTATGCTCGCCAAGGCCGATATTGATACCATTAAGGTAGATGATAAGCTTGTTGAAGACCAGCTTGACCGACGCATGGCCTATATGGTGCAGCAGGTTGGCGGACGCGATAAGCTTGAAAGCCAGTACCATAAAACGGTAGATCAATTAAAGAATGAATTGAGGCGTTCGGTTAAGGAAATGATGGTTACTCAAAAGGTACAGGAAGGCATTACCAAAGACGTTAAAATTACACCTGCCGAGGTTAAGAAATTCTTTACCGATATACCTAAGGACAGTATCCCCTTTTTCAGTAAAGAGGTGGAAGTGGCCCAGCTGGTGCTTATGCCACGTATAAGCCG
Source organism: Bacteroidota bacterium (assembly GCA_040388605.1). Taxonomy (GTDB): domain Bacteria; phylum Bacteroidota; class Bacteroidia; order Cytophagales; family Flexibacteraceae; genus JAZKBN01. The sequence continues at coordinate 141,870 of JAZKBN010000037.1, forward strand.
CGCTGCCAAGCTGGAAGCCAAGGCTAAGCTTTTCAGCATTAAAGAACGTATTGAGAAGGGAGAGAAATTTGAGGAGCTCGCGCAAACTTACAGCGAAGACCCCGGCAGCGGCCGCGCAGGCGGCGATCTTGATTGGGCCGGAAAAGGTATGATGGTGCCTGAGTTCGAGGCTGCTGCATTGCGCCTGAAACCGGGAGAAATGTCGGAATTGGTGGAAACGCAGTTTGGCTACCACCTGATTAAGCTGGTGGAACGTAAAGGCGAGCAATACCACAGCAAGCATATTCTGATAAAGCCCGCAACCGCCAAAGCCGATTTGGCAGAAGCCTCCCGCGTGCTTGACAGCATTCGAACCGCTATACTTACCGACAGCATAACCTTTGAAAAAGCGGCAAAAAAATACTCTGAGGATCCGCAAACAAAAGGCACAGGCGGTTTCTTTACCGACCCGGGCACGGGCAGCACACGTATACCGCTTGAGAACCTTGACCCGGTTGTTTACTTTGTAATAGACACCCTGCAACCCGGTGAAATAAGCGCACCCATGCTGCTTCGCCAGGATGAAAAGGAAGCCATGCGTATTATTTATTACCGTGGCAAGCTTGCCCCTCACGAGGCCAACCTGAAAGACGATTATCAAAAAATATATGCCGCCACGCTCAATCAAAAGCGCGGCAAAGCACTGAGCAAGTGGTTCGAAAAGACCCGCGGCGAGGTGTTTATTAATGTAATAGACGATTACAAAAGCTGCGAGCTGTTTAAGAAAGAGCTTGAATAAAAGTAAATCGGTACGCCGGGCTTTGCTTATGGCAGCAGGGCTTATGGCAGCAGGCAGTGTTTTAATAAAGAGATTTTAACACCGGGTATATGCTTTTAAAAGCATAGTCGGCCAATAACATAAATTACCGCATGAAATACGCAAATGAAGTGGAAGCAGCCGACGCCATGAAAAAGGCATACGAGGATCTGCATAAGGAAATAAGCAAAGTAATTATTGGCCAGGACGATGTGGTAAAATTGCTTCTTACCGCCATTTTCTGCCAGGGCCACTGCCTGCTTGTCGGTGTTCCGGGCCTTGCTAAAACATTGCTTATTCAAACCATTGCCTCGGTACTTGATTTGAAATTCAACCGCATTCAGTTCACCCCCGACCTGATGCCATCTGATATTCTTGGTGCGGAAACCATGGATATGAACCGTAATTTCAAGTTTATCAAAGGCCCCATTTTCGCCAACATAGTACTGGCCGATGAAATTAACCGTACCCCGCCTAAAACCCAGGCTGCATTGCTTGAAAGCATGCAGGAATACTCGGTAACCATTGCCGGGCAGCGCTACCCGCTTGATCGCCCTTTCTTTGTGCTTGCCACCCAGAACCCCATTGAGCAGGAAGGTACCTACCCCCTTCCTGAAGCGCAGCTTGATCGCTTTATGTTCAATATCCTGCTTGATTACCCGAGCCTTGATGCTGAGCTGGCAATAGTTAAAGGCACCACTTCAGATGTACGCGCCAACCTGAGCAATGTAATTTCGGCCGAAGAAATTCAGGAGTTCCAAAAGCTTGTTCGCCGGGTACCTGTACCTGATAATGTGGTAGATTATGCTGTTCGCCTGGTGCACAAAACCCGCCCGAATACAGCCCACGGCTCCGGTGATGCAGTTAAGTTTTTAGATTGGGGTGCAGGCCCGCGTGCCTCTCAATTCCTGGTCTTAGGCGCAAAATGCAATGCCTTGCTGAACGGCAAGTACAGCCCCGATATTGAGGATGTTAAAGCTGTTGCCCTGCCGGTGCTTCGCCACCGCATTGTTCGGAACTTTAACGCTGAGAACCTGAAATTAACCACCGACGATATTATTAAAGGTTTGCTATAAGTCTTTGGCTCCTTAGCCTACGTTTATGCAAGGAAGCTTTTTGCTTATGTAATGCACCAACTGCCGTTATTCTTCCGGCGCTATCAGATATAAAACGCATCAGTAAAACTTACAGGTACGCCGGGTTTTAAAAGCTTCCCGGTTAAGGGTTTTGGTTCAGCTTGCTGCCGAAACCCGGCTTAATAAAAGATGGATAACCAAAAGAGAAAAATCACCGTAGCTTACGGCGATGGCATAGGCCCCGAGATTATGGAGGCCGTACTGCAAATTCTGGACGCCGCAGGCGCCCGCATTGAAAAAGAAGTAATTGAAATCGGCGAGAAAGTATATCGCAGCGGCGTAAGTTCAGGAATAAGGCCAAGCGCCTGGGATTCTTTAAGAACAACAAGGGTTTTCCTGAAATCGCCTATAACCACGCCGCAGGGCGGCGGCTATAAAAGCCTGAACGTTACGGCCCGTAAAATGCTTGGCCTTTATGCCAACGTACGGCCGGTGCAAACCTTGGCTCCGTACGTACCAAGCAAGCATAAAATGGACCTGGTTATTGTTCGTGAAAACGAAGAAGATCTTTATGCAGGCATTGAATACCGCCAAACCACTGATGTGGTTGAATGCCTGAAGCTTATAAGCCGCCCCGGCTGCGAAAAAATTGTTCGTTACGCTTTTGAATATGCCCGCACCTTCGGCCGCAAAAAAGTAACCTGCTTCAGTAAAGACAATATTATGAAAATGACGGACGGCCTGTTCCACCGCATTTTCAACGAAATAGGTAAGGAGTATCCTGATATTGAGCAGGAGCACCGTATTATTGACATTGGTTCGGCCCTGCTGGCCGACAGCCCGGAGCGCTTCGATGTAATTGTTACCCTTAACCTTTACGGCGATATTATTTCTGATATAGCAGCTGAGGTTGCAGGTTCTGTTGGCCTTTGCGGCAGCAGCAATGTAGGTGATGCCTGCGCTATGTTCGAAGCCATACACGGCTCGGCGCCTGATATTGCAGGTAAAAACATTGCTAACCCCAGCGGTTTGCTGAAAGGCGCCATTATGATGCTGGTACACATTAACCAAAGTGATGTGGCCAACAAAATAGAAAACGCCTGGCTTAAAACCCTTGAAGACGGTATTCATACCGGGGATGTTTACCAGGAAGGCCTGAGCACCGAAAAAGTAGGTACCAAAGAATTTGCTGAGGCAGTAATAGCCCGCCTTGGCCAGGAGCCCACAAAGCTGAAAGCAGCTTCCTACAACAGCCTTGGAAATGAAGACGGCTTTACAATTAAAGCTTCGCCACGCGCTGCGGTTAAAAAGGAGCTCCGCGGAGTTGATATTTTCCTTGAAAAAGTAAGCGGAGCCGATATCCTGGGAGAGGCGCTCAGCCTGCTCGACGGTGATGGCCTGGCCCTGCGCCAAATGAGCAACCGCGGCGTAAAGGTATGGCCCGATGGATTTCCTGAAACTTACCTGAGCGATCATTGGCAGTGCCGTTACTTAGGCAGCACCTCTACAGTAGATGCTGTACCTGTAACCCCGCAAAGCATTATTAACCTGCTCGACAGGCTGAATAAAGCCGGTTTTGATGTGATTAAAACTGAAAACCTTTATTATTTCGACGGCGTTCGCGGCTACAGCCAAGGACAGGGAGAATAGTAGCAGGAAGGCTGCAATAAAAAACGATGGATTGGCCTTTCCGGCTGGTTCATCGTTTTTTAATTTACCGGGCAGTGATTATTCAGAGTCTTTAATTATCGTTTTTTAATTTTTTTTAGCCGGAAAGAAGGCCTGCTTGTCCAGGTAATACTAACTGAATTTTGTATAATATTCAGAAGGAGAGTATTGCGAATCTTATACATCAACAATGTTGATTGGTATAGGTAAATAAAACCGAGGTATTATACAATTGATTGAAAGATGACACGCTGCGATTTTTTTTTGAAATTATATATAGTTTACTTATAATCAATCTATTTGTAATTGATGTATAACGCGATTTCATTATCTTCGCAGTTGATTCAGTTTATTTGCTTTCAACCGGCATTACAGAATTTTCATAATCTCATATTTAAAATGAAGCTTGAAAACGTTTCGTTTTTTCATAGCCGGGATTTGAAAGGCTCTTCTACGAAAATTAATTCCATATAAGCAGGCATTCAGCAACAGCCACCCGCACACCGGGCAGCGTGCTAAGATTATTGCCTCTTATAACCAGGATACCTTTCTCATTTAAAAATACACCTGCCTTAATCTTAAGGCAGAATGTGCGCTCATGCGCATTGCCAGGTAATTCTGCAATTCAAGAATAAAACAAAATACTTAAAATTAGCTAACAGCTAATTCCGGGGTTTTGGCCTAAGGCCGGAATTGAACCGGGCAGTAAACAGCAAGCGGAAAAAGAAATTATGAACAGTAACCTTTACCCAAATTCATTTTACGGATTTAAACAGTCGGCATCGGGAATGCTGCTCAGGCTGTTCTTGTTTTTAGTTCTGGTGTTAACAGGCACTGCAGTGGTATCGGCTGCCCCTGTAATCAGCTCATTCAGCCCGAACCAAGGGGTACCCGGCTCTTTGGTATCAATACGCGGAACTGGCTTTACAAATACAATCAGCGTACGTTTTAACGGTGTTAATTCATCGTTCACTACCACCGGCGATACTTTGATTACTGCCACTGTTCCCAATGATACGGCATCGGGTGTTATAGTAGTTCAAACCCTGAACGGTACAACACTGACTCCCGGCAGCTTTACTGTTATTTTTAATGCCCCAAGAATAGACAGCTTCACACCTGTTTCCGGCGGATGGGGCACCCCGGTTACCGTTAAAGGCAAATACTTCCTGGGGACAAATATATTTAAAATAGGGTCTATAAACTGTAGCTTTAACGTGCTCAACGACAGTACGATAACGCTAAATATCCCATCGTTTGCCTCAACTGCAGTTTTTTACATTACTGCCCGGAACATAAGCACCATAAGCAATTCAAGCTTTAACGTTCTGCCTGCCCAACCAAATATAACCAGATTTACACCCATTATTGGCCCCGAAGGGACAGTGGTAACCATTTACGGGCCTAACGTTGGTCATGCAACACAGGTTTACTTTTACAACGGAAGGGCCTCAAGCTTTTCGGTAGTTAACGATACCACTATTACGGCCATTGTACCGGCCTTTGCAACAACCGGCGTAATTACAGTTTACAGCAGCAGCTTATTATCTGTTTCACCGGGCTCATTTGTTGTTGGCTACCCGGCACCGGTAATCACAAGCTATTCACCCGGGGCAGGTTCGGCAGGAACGGTGGTTACTTTAAGAGGCCATCATTTTACCGGCCTTAACCAGGTTTTATTCAACGGTGCGGTTGCCGGCTTTACAGTTACCGGCGATTCGCTGATTATGGCTACTGTGCCCTCTAATGCAAGCACCGGTGTTATTTCTGTACGCACACCCGGCGGAACAGTTGTAACCGGCGGCAACTTCGTGGTAATACCTGTAGCGCCTGATATAGTGTCTTTCAGCCCGGTGCAGGGCCCTGTCGGTACCAATGTTACACTTCACGGTCATTTCTTCCTGGGCTCAACCATAGTTCGCTTTAACGGTGTTGTATCTTCTTTCTCTGTTGTTGATGATACTACCATAATTGCAACAGTGCCAAGCGGCGCAACAACAGGTATTATAAGCGTTACAGCCAGGGGACTTACCGCAATTACAGCGGGCTCTTTCCTTGTAAAGCCGCCGAACCCTACCATAACTTCGTTCCTGCCGGTTAGCGGGAGTTCAAATACAACTGTTACCATAAAGGGCCACAACTTTACGAATGCAACAGCTGTGCGGTTTAATGGCGCAGTTGCAAGTTATGTAGTAGTAAATGATTCAGTAATAACGGCGGTGGTTCCTTTAAATGCCACTACGGGTGTAATCAACATAGTTGTTGCCAATATTACTGCCACAAGTCCCGGTTCGTTTACTGTACTGCCTGCCCTGGCAAGAATTAAAAGCTTTACCCCGGCAACCGGGTATGTTTTAAGCACTGTAATTATTAAAGGCGATCACTTTACCGGTACCCTTGTAGTTCGTTTTAACGGAACAGCCGGCGCTTTTTCGGTGATCAGCGACAGTGTTATCAGCGTTACAGTGCCTATTGGCGCAACCAACGGGGTAATTACAGTTACCACTTCAGTAAACACAGCCCAAAGCGCAAGTACCTTTGTTGTTAAACCTACTCCTCCGCAAATCCTGGGCTTCGACCCTATGAGCGGCCCGCCGGGCCAGGCTGTAACTTTAGCCGGACACTTTTTTACAGGCACAACCATTGTGCGGTTAAACGGGGTGGTTTGTTCATTCTCTTTGCTTTCCGACAGTGTAATTACCTGCATTGTGCCGAGTACAACTACCGGCTTGTTTACCGTTACCGCAGGCGCCCTTACAGGAACCAGCACCAGCACATTCACCGTTATTCCGAATGTGCCTTCAATTACTTCATTTGATCCTCAAAGCGGCAATTACGGGGCAACCGTAACCATTCGCGGCGTAAGGCTTACAAATACTAGCATAGTTCGCTTTAACGGTACTATAGCTTCTTTTACCGTAAGCGGTGATACCTTAATTACAGCTTTAGTACCTGTTGGTGCCACCACGGGAGTTATATCTGTAGTGGTTGGTGCAAACACCATTATAAGCCCGGGTTCTTTCACGGTTATTCCCACCAGCCCGATAATTACAAGCTTTACACCGGTTTCAGGTGTTATTGGCTCTACTGTAATGGTTTACGGCAGGAATTTTACAGGGACCACACTTGTAAGATTCAACGGCGTAACGGCAACATTCAGCCTCCTGAACGATACCTCAATTAGGGCGGTTGTGCCCCTTGGTGCAACCACGGGTATATTAACAGTTACAGCTAACGGTTATACAGGCATAAGCCAGGGTACTTTCCAGGTAATTCCGGTAGATCCAAGTATTAAATTCTTTACGCCTACAATTGGGCAGCCCGGTACAGTGGTTACCATTCACGGAACCTTGCTTACGGGGACAACTGCAGTGCGGTTTAACGGAACAATATCTGCTTTTACATTTATAAAAGATACCCTTATAACTGCCATTGTTCCCGCAGGATCAAGCACCGGTGTAATTACGGTAACAGCAAACGGTGTAAACGCAGTAAGCTCAAGCAACTTTATAGTTTTACCCGTTTCACCGGTAATTACAGATTTCAGCCCGACAATTGGTTCTGAAGGCACTGTGGTACAAATTCGCGGTTCTCATTTTACAGGCACAACCCTTGTTCGTTTCAACGCAACGGCAGCCACTTATACTGTTTACGGCGATACTTTAATAATCGCAACAGTTCAGCCCGGCTCAACAACCGGGGTAATATCTGTTACTGCTAA
>JAZKBN010000037.1:149140-153765 GCA_040388605.1 Bacteroidota bacterium
CGGTTTAACCACTTTAAGCTCCGGTACATTCCAGGTTCTGCCCACTTTACCGATTATCACATCTTTCCTGCCTGCTACCGGCCCTCCGGGAACGTCGGTTACCATTCGCGGCAGAAATTTCCGTAACCCCACACAGGTTACTTTCGGCGGTGCAGCATCGGGCTTTGTAGTTTACGGTGATACACTGATTATTGCCACGGTACCTGCAAATGCGGCTACCGGCCTCATAAATGTAACTGCAGGCAATGTGGGAAGCAGCCAGGGTTCATTTATTGTAACACCCCTGATTACATCAATCACCGATTTTTTGCCGGTTGCAGGATATACAGGAAGCACAGTTCTTATTCGCGGACAGCACTTTACAGGTTTAACAATTGTAAGGTTTAACGGCGCAGTTGCCCCCTTTAATCGCCTAAGCGATACTGTTATTTCAGCAACTGTACCTGCAAATGCAACCAGCGGTGTAATTTCAGTAGTGGTTGGTACACAAACAGCACTCAGCCCTTCAAGTTTTACAGTGCTTACAGCGGCGCCGGAAGTTTTATCGCTTACGCCGGCCACCGGCCCCGAAGGAACTGCATTCCTTATACGCGGACATCATTTTATTGGTACAACCGGTGTACAGCTAAACGGTGTAAATATATCTTTCTCATTGGTAAGCGACAGCGTTCTTTCAGCATCGGTACCGGTAGGTGCGTTAACCGGTTTCGTGGTTGTAATTAACCCATACGGAAACGCAGCAAGCCCTTCACCGTTTACCGTTACCGCACCACAACCTTCAATTTCAGGCTTTAACCCGGTTCAGGGCATGGCAGGAACTACGGTAATTATCAGCGGGGCAAATCTTGCAGGTGTTTCAACCGTTTTATTTAACGGCGTTTCGGCAACATTTACCGTGCTGAATGCAGGTACAATCAGCGCAACTGTTCCTGCGGGTTCGGGCACCGGGATAATATCAGTTTTCAGTACAGCAGGTTCTGCTAATTCAGGCAGCAGCTTTACAGTTTTGGCTCCGCCTAATTTGGTAAGCTTCAGCCCGATGAGCGGACCAACAGGTACTTTAATTACCATCAGCGGAACTAATTTTACAGGCCTTACTTCGGTTTCTGTAAGCGGAATTTCAGCTGTATTCAACATTGTTTCAGATAACCTGGTAACTGCAACTGTACCTGCTGGTGCTGTTACAGGCATTCTGCGTGTTACGGGCCCTGCCGGTACATCTGTAGGGCCGGCGGTATTTACTGTTACAGCTCCCCCTGTAATTTCTTCATTCACGCCGGTGCAGGGTCCTACAGGAACGCGTGTAACCATTATCGGCGCAAACTTCGGCAATGTATCGGCGGTTATGTTTGGGCAGGAGCCGGCACTGTTTACCGTGCTGAATCAAAATACCATTACAGCAACTGTACCTGCCGGCGCCGTTACAGCAACAATAAAATTATATACCACTTCAGACAGCGGTGAAAGCGCAAATGTTTTCACCGTGCTTGACCTCCCTGAGCTTACATCGCTGAGCCCGACACAAGGCCCGACAGGGACACTTGTAACTGTTACTGGGAATAACTTCACCGGCTTGACCACTGTGAGGCTTGGCGGCCAAAGTATAGGCTTTAACATTGTTAATAATACAAGCTTTACATTTACTGTACCCGCCAATGCAACAGGCGGGGTGCTGATTGTAACCGGCCCTGTCGGCAGCGATACAATTGCACCCGGTTTCGCGGTTTTTGCCCAGCCGGCAATTACAGATGTGAGCCCTGGCAGCGGTGTTCCGGGCAATACAATTCAACTCACCGGTTTCAATTTTACCGGTACCAACTCTGTAAAATTCGGTACAGTTTCAGCAGCCTTTACAGTAATCGACGCAAATACCATTAGCGTAACAGTTCCGGCAGGTGCAGGCACAGGGCTTATATACCTTACAACACCGGGCGGAACAGCCCAAAGCGAAGATGCATTCCTGATTCTTTCGCCGCCGGTGATTACGGGCTTTACCCCTTATGCGGTAAGAAGCGGAGATACTGTTACCATTTCCGGTAACAACCTGGCCGGTACATTAAGCGTTAAAATTAACGGCTTATCGGCGGCATTTGAAACCGGCAGCTTTGGTACCGTTCGAGTTGAGGTACCTGCCGGTTTTGGTACGGGCAGTATTGAGCTTACCACAGGAGGCGGCACCGCAACAACATCTTTATGGCTGACTGAAGTTCCGTTTGCATGGAATTATTGCACTCCGGCTTACAGTAATGCTGCCTGCAATGGCAATTTTATTGCAGGAGTGGGTATTACGGGCTCAAGCCTGGCTTATTCATCAGCAGCCTGCGCAGCGAAAAGTGCTAACAGCTACACACTTAGCCCAATGGCAGGCAGCAGCAGCGGCACCATTGTAAGTGGTGTTAATCCGGTATTAAACATAACGACAGGAACCGGCACACCTATAATTTTAGCCTGCTGGCTGGATATTAACAGGAACGGGCAGTTTGAAGCATCTGAATACCGAAGCATAAGCGCGGGCGCTGCGGCCGGCTCAACGGTCAGCGCATCATTGAACCTGCCTGCTTCTGTTACAGAAGGCCCTGTTGCATTACGCATCAGGAGCCGTAACATTGGCAGCACCGTTGGCTCAGGTGAAAGCTGCTCATCATTCGGCAGCGGGCAGGCGCTTGACTTTATACTGAACGTAGTTCAGCCCCATTACCCCGGCATTACGCACATTACACCCGATACAGGAACCCCGGGTTCGGTTATTATTATTCACGGCACCAATTTGGGTACAACCCAAAGCCTGAGCCTGAACAGCCAAAGCCTTGTGTTTACAGTTATAAACGACACAACTGTTTCTGCCTTTGCCCCTTCAAATCTGGGAAGCGGAACTGTAAGCCTTACCAACAGCTTCGGGCAGGTAAACAGTTCAGGAACCTTCACAGTGCTTTCGGCACCTGCGCTCAGCCTTATTCCTTTTGCTGCTAATTATTGCAGCGGCGACAGCATCAGGCTCAGTTTCAGCGCATCGGGTTGGTACCCGGCCAATAACGCATTTAATGTTGAGGCTTCTGATAACAGCGGCTCGTTTACAAATCCGGTGCAGCTTGGCAGCGGAACCGGGCAGGGCAGCTTCATATTCAGGCTACCTACGAGCCTTACAGGCAACCAATTCAAGGTGCGGGTAACTTCAACTCAACCGGCTCTGCAAAGCAGCGATAACGGTAGCTTTTTAACTGTATATGCCAAACCGGTAGTATCGGCAGGAGCGGCAATAGCTGTTTGCGCAGGCTCTAATTCTGTTGCTTTAACAGATGCGAGCCCCGCCGGCGGAACCTGGAAAGGTGCTTCCTTATTACCGGGTAATATATTTGTACCTGATAACGCAGGCGTTTTTAACCTGACTTACACGTACACAAATGCAAACGGCTGCCGCGATTCTGCTGTGAAACAGGTAACTGTTTTGGCATTGCCCTCTACCCCGGCCGTTTCATACAGCTCTTCACTAAACTTTTGCCTGGGAGACAGTATTACACTCACTGCCCCTTCTGCATTTGCCCAGCTTTGGAGCACCGGCGAAATCTCGCGCAGCATTACCGTTAAGCGCAGCGGCAGCTTTGCTTTGCAAACCATAAGCAGCCTGGGCTGTACAAGCCAGGTTTCAACAGCGGTGCTCGTAACTGCTAACCCCAAACCGGCTCAACCGGTAATTGATTTATTAGGTTCGGCCGATCTTTGCGAAGGTGACAGCGTTTTGCTTGAAGCCCCAGATGGTTACAGCACATACCTTTGGAATAACAATGCACGCACACGCCGCATCTGGGCGAAGCAAACCGGTGGTTATTCTGTTTTAGTGACAAATGCATCAGGTTGCAGCGATTCTTCTGAACCCGCTACTGTCACTTTTTATTCGCGAGCGCAGCCTGCTGTTATTACCGCCTCTTCTGCTTTAACTTTCTGCACCGGCGACAGTGTTGTGCTCACTGCATCAGGCGGCGACAACTACCGTTGGAGCACCGGTGAAATTACCGAGAGCATTGCAGTAAAAGCAAGCGGTAACTATTATGCCATTGCTTACAACCGTTTCGGGTGCCCGGCTTTACCTTCTGCACTTTGGTCCGTAACAGTAAACGCCTTGCCTGCCAAGCCTGTAATCACACGCAGCGTTAATACCTTGTTGTGCTCCGGCGACAGCGTTATTCTTTCAGCACCTGCCGGGTATGCTGAGTATTTATGGTCAACGGGCGAAGCCACTCCTTCCATTGTTGTTCGTGAAAGCGGAAACTATAATGTTAAAGTTAAAAATGCCTCCGGTTGTGCCGACAGCGGAACTGCCATGCGCATTGATATTAATCAAAGCCCGGCAGCACCGGTTTTGGTTAATACGGGTTCTTCAGGCTTCTGCCAAGGCGACAGCGTAACGCTTACTGCCACAAACGGCGGACCTTTCTATGAATGGTATAATGCTTCAGGTGTTTTAATTATTCGCAATACAAGCCTCGTGGTACATTCAGCAGGCACTTATACCGCTAAATCTTTAAGCGCCAACGGTTGCTACAGCGGAATAAGTAATGCGCTTACCGTTACCACAATGGCGCGCCCAACCTTGCCGGTAATTACAGCTATCGGCGGCACCACTTTCT
>JAZKBN010000037.1:153775-167389 GCA_040388605.1 Bacteroidota bacterium
GAAGGAGATAGTGTACGCCTATGGGGTCCGGGCCTTGCGGCACATTACTCATGGAGCACCGGCGATACAACTAAGTTCATTACCATACGTAATTCCGGCAGCTTTAAAGTGCTTGTCAGAAACGCCAACGGCTGCCACAGCGATTCATCGGTAGCGGTAATCACCACCATGCTGCCCAGGCCGGCAGCTGCATTTAATGCCGATGGCGCCATACTTACCGTTTCGAGCCCGGGCACAGCCTACCAATGGCTGTTCGATGGATTCCCTATATCAGGAGCAGTTTCAATTAATTACAATGCCGCTATGCCGGGCGCTGCAGGCACAGGTAATTACAGTGTAATAGTATCTAACGGCTATTGTACTGATACAAGCAGCCAACGCTTTGTTGAAGTGCTCGGCATTGATAAGGCCATTGCCGCAGGCCTGAATGTTTATCCGAATCCGGCTTCAGAGCTGCTTAATATTCAGGGAAATATTGCAGCGGGCGCTGAGCTTAAAATGATAAATGCATCAGGGCAAATTGTTTATTCGGCTAAGATAAGCACTGAGACAACATTGTTTGAAATGCGTACTGCAGAGCTGCCCAGGGGTTTATATATACTGCATGTAACTTCTGCAGGCAGTAAGTCAATTACCAAAGTAAGCCTGCGTTAAGCTTTAATTTCCGGTATTTATACCCTTAATTTGTCATTCTTCGGAAGTGTTCGGGCATCTCTGAATTTGGCCAAAGCCAAATTCAGAGATGCCCGATACCGGGGGATGGCAAATTTTGCTTTTGCAATTCCGGAATAGTGCCATGTTTATTTGGCTGTAATTTCGGCCGCCTCACGGGCTTTCAATAAAAATAAAACACAGAAATTCAATTGGAAAACGATTTAACGAATCCCTGGCAAACACTGTCTTCAGAAAAAAAGTACGATAATCCGTGGATATCGGTTACTGAAAACCAGGTAATTAAGCCAGGCGGAGGCAATGGTATTTACGGCGTGGTGAGCTTTAAAAACCTGGCTATAGGTATAGTACCTGTAGATGCAGAAGGTTATACTTATTTGGTAGGCCAGTTCAGGTACACTTTGAATGAGTACAGCTGGGAAATTCCTGAAGGAGGAGGGCCGGTAGGCCAGGATCCTTTAATTACAGCCCGCAGGGAGCTTAAGGAAGAAACCGGGTACTCTGCCGCAAAATGGACTTTGATTAATAAAATCCATACTTCGAATTCTGTGACCGATGAACTGGGCTTTATTTATATGGCCGAGGACCTGACTCCGGGCGAAACGGAATTCGATGATACAGAGGTATTACATATTAAAAAAGTACATCTCTCTGAGGCGCTTGAAATGGTTTTACGAAGCGAAATTACCGATTGTATCAGCGTTGCAGCCATATTTGCAGTCGCAAGAATAAAGGGAATTTAGCAGGTTAAGTACAACGTACGATATTTGAACGCTATGTGGTTTGGCCGAATTCTATTGACCATAAGCCAGTTATTCTAAATTGAACATGTTTATTCTTAAGGCCTAAAAAATCGCTAATTTTGTCTCCCTTTATTAGTTGCGTTTACGCGATTTATCGGGCTTATCCATTTGCCACTAAATTTACAATCCTCTGAATCCTGAATTTTGGTACCCGGCATTGCAACCGCTTGCCGCCCGACCTGTATTCCTCTGGTTTGCCGGGGCTGCGCTTGCTGCCCTGCTTATACAGTTGTTTTTTTTCTTCCGATATTTTTCAGCTATTGCTTTCCATAAGGCTGTTAAAGAAGACCTGAAAATAAATCACCCGGTTTCAGTTGTGGTTTGTGTGCGTAATAACCTCGATAATATTAAACGCCTGCTGGAATCCCTTTTGGTTCAAAAGCACAGCCGATACGAGATTATTGTTGTAGACGACAGGAGCAAAGATGAAGTTTATGAATACCTGCTGGAGCTGAAGGAACACAATCCTTTGATTTACCACATCAGGATAGACCATACGCCTGAGCGCTTAAATGAAAAGAAATATGCCCTTACAATGGGTATTAAAGGCGCAAAATACAAGCATATTGTATTTACCGACGATGATTGCCTGCCGGTTTCTGAAAACTGGCTGAATGAAATGCAGGCTCGTTTTACAACCGGTAAAACAATTGTGCTGGGCTACTCGCCATACAGCAGGTATCCGGGCCTGTTGAACTCACTCATTCGTTTCGAGACTTTTTATGCAGGTATGCAGTACATTGGCTGTGCCCTGCGCGGTAGCGCTTACATGGGCGTTGGGCGAAACCTGGCTTATACCAAGCAACTGTTCCTTGATATGAAAGGCTTTTATAAGCATGTGAGCATTCGTGGCGGCGACGATGATTTGTTTATTAACCGTGCTGCAACAACAACCAATACAGCCGTTTGCATAAGCGCGGAAAGTTTCGTTTTTTCGGAACCAAAGCATACTTTCGAAGAATGGTTTACTCAAAAAAAGAGGCACTATTCTGTTGGTAAATACTACCGCCTGCGCGACAAATTCAGACTCGGGCTTTTATCACTTTCTTATGCGGGGTTTTGGCTTTGCCTTCCGGTACTTGGTTTTTCGGAACAGTTGTGGTATTGGGCCGTGGCGGCTTTAATTACCAGGCAGCTTAGCATGAGCATACTTTACTTATTTGCGGCTAAAAAGCTGGGTGAGAAATTCAATATGTTCAGCCTGATGGGGCTTGATTTCCTATACGTTTTCTGCTTCATTTATTTCAGTCTTTCGGGTCTGCTTGCCAGGCGCATAAGCTGGGATTAAACAGACTTATATGAAGGGCAGCATATACAAAACGGTAATTAAACCTCTTGCCGACAGGTTTTTTGCTTTAGCTCTTCTTCTTTTGCTTTGGCCTGTAATGCTTTTAACAGCTATGGCCGTTTTCTTATTCGGGGGCAGGGGCCCGATTGTTTTTAAGCAGCAACGCGCAGGATTTAAGGGGCAATTATTTGAAATTCTGAAGTTCAGAACTATGGAGGTAATAGTTCCTGATTATGAGGAAGATGCCCCGATAAATAACCCGGAGTTTTACCCGGTTAAAGCAAGGGTAACCAAAGCAGGCAAATTTCTTAGGTTAAGTTCATTAGATGAATTACCCCAGCTTATAAACGTATTGAAAGGCGATATGAGCATTGTAGGTCCGCGTCCTTTGCTGCCGGAATACCTGCCCTTATATTCGGTATTACAGGCACAAAGGCATAAGGTTAAGCCGGGTATTACCGGTTTATCGCAGGTTTTGGGGCGTAATGCGGTTAGCTGGCAGCGCAGGCTTGCAACAGATGTGGTGTATGTAAGAAAGCAATCATTTTGCCTTGACTGCTATATACTGCTGCTGACCCTTTTTAAGCTTTTAAAGGGACCGTCTGAAACCGAGCACGCCGACATGCAGGCTTTTACAGGTTGATTTATTGATTTTTCGGTTGTGGGTGAACATTGAATGATATTAAGAAAAAGCGGCACAATATTTTCATTACTAGGTATATAATATAAAATAAGAAGGCAATTCATCGTTTACTTTATATACTGAACCTGTATTAACACAAAACTCGAATGGCTTGTAATCAAAGCGCGGTTTATGCTTAATTTATATAATTCAGCTAAATTGCCGGCTGCTTAACAAATACCTACGAATTGCCTTGTACACCAACGAATTGCACACTGAAATTATGCTGAATCATCCTACCTTTTCATTTAACCCCCGTATGGCCGATGCGGCGCTTTACGTTTACATTGGCCTTGCACAAGCCGACGGACCTATAGAGCCATCGGAAAAGGCAGCCATTTATCGTAAGCTTGCCGGTCTTGATTTCTACGCTCCCTCAGAAATAAATAAAATGATGGAGAAGGTGTTACAGGAATTTGCAGTTTGCAGCCCGCCACAGGTATGGGAAAATATTGAAAAAGCCTGCCTGCAACTTTGCCATACAGAGGGAGACAAACAAGGTCTGCTAAGCGACCTTGAAGATATTATGGAATGTGACGGCCGGGTAAAAGAGCTTGAAATGAACATGTTCCGCAGAATTCATACCGTGCTGGGATAAAAATCGGCATGCCGCCTCATGTATTTAAAATCTGATAAACCGGTATATAGTCCCGACCTGCGAATTTAGGTCGGGGCTACTTTTTTATGGCCCTTTTTTTTATCTTGCACACTTTAGCGTTAGTTTTCGCGCTGTCAGCAAAATAATATTCTATTCCTTCAATAGTACACAAACACTAATATATGTCAGAGGTTGTTGCCGAGGTTCCTGTTAAAAAGGGCCATCCGCCCGGACTTTACCTGCTTTTCTTTGCCGAGCTTTGGGAGCGTTTCAGTTTTTACGGTATGCGCGGTTTGCTCATACTTTTTCTTACAAAGCTGCCTTCTGAAGGCGGCATGGGCATACCATCGGGCGACGCAAGCAATTGGTACGGTAACTTCCAAATGCTCATATATATTACCCCGCTTTTTGGCGGCATAATTGCTGACCAGTTTTTGGGTCAGCGCCTTTCTATATTAATAGGCGGCGTGCTCATGATGTTAGGTCAGTTTTCCCTTGCATCTGATATGGGAACATCAAGTGTTTTCTTAGGATTCGGGCTGCTCATTTTTGGAAACGGGTTTTTCAAACCTAATATCAGCACCATGGTTGGCTCGCTTTACAAGCAGGGTGACCCGATGCGCGATGTGGGTTTTACCATTTTCTATATGGGTATTAACCTGGGCGCATTCCTTGCCCCATTAATCTGCGGTTACCTGGCTGAAGATTATATGGCTGAAAAAATTACATTAGCCGACGGTACGATAAAAGTAATTCACTACGGCTTCCGTTATGGCTTTATGGCAGCCGGTATAGGTATGCTTTTGGGTCAGATTATATTTAACACATTCGCCAACAAGTACCTGGGCGATATTGGAAAATATCCTGCCGGCAAAAACAAAGATGCCGCACAAAATGCTGCCGATAATAAGCCGCTTTCAAAAGAAGAACAAGACCGTTTGGTTGTAATTTTCGTGCTTTGTGGTCTCATAATTTTCTTCTGGGCAGGTTTCGAACAAGCAGGCGCTGCACTTTCTCTATACACAGACAGCTATATTGACAGGCAGGTTGGTAACTTCCTGATTCCTACCAGTTTCTTCCAGGCTGTAAACCCATTGTTTATTGTGGCCCTGGGTCCGGTAGTCGGTTGGTTCTGGATTTATTTAGCTAAAAATAAAATTAATTTATCTATTCCCATTAAGCTTGGCCTGGGCATGATATTGCTGGGTGTGGGCTTCCTGTTTATGGCCGGGGCCTGCCTGCAGCGCGGTGAAACTTTAAGCAGCGTTGTTCCTGACTTAACCATTAAAGCCAGCCTCTGGTGGCTGGTGCTCACTTACCTGTTCCATACCATTGGAGAGCTGTTTCTAAGCCCGATAGGCCTGAGCATGATAACCCGGCTTTCGCCGGTTAAGTTTGCATCTATGATGATGGGTATATGGTTCTTCTCTACCGCAATGGGCCAAAAACTGGCAGGTTACGGACAGGATTATATTAACGAGCTGGGCCCGCTGAAAGTGTTTATTTACATTGCCGGCGTGGTTACTGTATTCGGCTTTATACTCTTCATTATATCACGTAAAATGGTATCAATGATGCATGGTCGCGGGTAGTAAGGGCTTAATTATTAAGCCTGTATAACGCAGCGCTTTATAAAATCGGCCGATGAATCTTAAAGGTTTGTCGGCCGATTTTTAATATTGTGAGGTTTAATATTTTACCATTTTGGGAAGTTGGCTCAAAATTGAACCATTTATAGCTATAACCCTGAATTGAAACCAGGGTTTCCGATACTGCTAAAGTGAAACTCAGGCCGATATTAGTTGTACATCGGCCGGGCAATTATGCCAATGGGTATAATTATTCAAGGTATTCTGCCTTATAGGCACTTAATTTGCCAAAGCTCTGCTTAAGCAGCCTCATTATTAATACCTGAAGGGTTTCCGGAAGGTGGTATATTTTCACCGGGGCGCTGAAAAAAGTAATGGAGCAAAGGCGTAAGCTTAAGCGAATGACTGTTTATTACGGCACTGAACAAATACAAAATAACCACAACGCAGTTGTTACTGCAGGTACCTTTGACGGGGTACATATTGGTCATTGCAAAATTCTTAGCAGGCTGCGCGAAGCCGCCGATAAAATAGGCGGTGAAACTGTAGTTATTACATACCATCCCCACCCAAGGCTTGTATTGCCTTCAGAAAAGCCCGGGCAGGTAAAACTGTTAACCACTCTTGAAGAAAAAACCGAATTGCTTCATAAAGAGGGTATAGATAAGCTGGTTATAATTCCATTTACACTTGAGTTTGCTTCAAAATCATCTGATGCTTTTGTGCGTGAAATTTTAGTCGATAAAATTGGTACCCGCCTCCTGGTAATTGGCCATGACCATAAATTCGGGCGGAACAGGGAAGGTGGTTTTGAATACCTGCGAGATAATGCCGGCCGTTATGGTTTTGAAGTGGAGGAAATTCCGGCACAGGATATTGAAGAAGTAACAGTAAGCAGTACACGAATAAGGCATGCCCTTGAAAACGGAAACCTTGAAACAGCCAATGAATACCTTGGCAGGCCATACAGCCTTTGCGGCACGGTAATTCATGGTAAAGCCGAGGGAAGAAAGCTGGGTTACCCTACAGCTAATTTACAGCTGAGTGATAAAAATAAACTAATTCCTGCCGAAGGCGTTTATGCATGTAAGGCCGATTGCAACGGAGAAATTTACAATGCCCTGCTTAGTATAGGTACTAACCCTGTTTTCGGAGATAATCCGCAGACTATTGAAGCATGGCTTATGGACTTTGACGGCGATTTGTATGGCAAAAATTTAAGACTTAATTTGCATACATACCTTCGCGAGCAGAAAAAATTTGAAAGCCTTGAAGCACTCATTGATGCAATGAAGGCTGATGAAAAAAGAGGCAGGGAAATATTGAGCGGGGTTATCTGGTAATTAAGAACTTTAGCCGGAGCTCCGGTTTTAAAATTTATTGTGAGGTATTTTGGAGTTTCGGCCTTACCGGAACCCCTTTTGCAGTATATACTCATGTGCCTATCAGCAAATTCAGGCACCGAAATTACTAATTGCTGATCTTTTTTGAGCTGAAATTTCGTTTTACTCAAATTTCAATTCAGATTTGCGGCCGATTTCGTGAAAAATCAAAGCTATGCCCAAAAACCTTGTTATAGTGGAGTCCCCGGCTAAGGCCAAGACCATTGAGAAATATCTTGGAAAGGATTTCACTGTGAAATCCAGCTTCGGACACGTCCGCGATTTACCCAAGGGTAACGATTCTATTGACATAGCTCACGGCTACCGGCCCCGCTATGAAATATCTGATGATAAAAAGAAGCTTGTAGAAGAACTCAAAGCCATTGCCGGCAATTCGGAGACTATATGGCTGGCGACTGACGATGACCGTGAAGGAGAAGCCATAAGCTGGCATTTAAAAGAAGCCCTAAAGCTTGACGATTCGCAAATAAAGAGAATCGTTTTTCGCGAAATCACTGAATCGGCAATAAAGAACGCTATTGCCAATCCGCGCTCAATAGATTATGACCTTGTAAATGCCCAACAGGCCCGCAGGGTGCTTGACCGTTTGGTGGGTTTTGAGCTGTCACCCTTGTTGTGGCGCAAAATTAAAACCGGCCTAAGTGCAGGCCGGGTTCAGTCTGTAGCTGTAAGGCTTATTGCTGAACGCGAACGCGAGATTGAAAAATTCAATACAAAATCTGCATATAAAGTATCGGCCCGCTTCCTGCTTGAAGGCGACAAGGTGCTTGTTGCCGAGCTGCCTGAACGTTTTAATACCGAGGAAGAAGCCCGCAAGTTTCTTGAAACATGTATTCCGGCTGCTTATAAGGTTCAGAACCTTGAAACAAAGCCCAGCAAGCGCAGCCCTGCTGCCCCCTTTACTACCAGTACATTACAACAGGAAGCCAGCTTAAAGCTTAGCTACAGCGTGGCCCAAACCATGCTTTTGGCCCAGAAGCTTTATGAAGCAGGCCATATCAGCTATATGCGTACCGATTCCGTTACGCTTTCGCAACAAGCCCTGGCAGCAGCCAAAGAAGAGATTGTAAAAGCTTACGGCGAGCGTTACAGCAAAACCAGGGCATACAAAACAAAGAACGAAAGCGCGCAGGAGGCTCACGAGGCTATTCGCCCCACCAATTTCGCCGCAGAAAAAGCCGGAGCAGATCGCGATGAGCAACGCCTTTACGACCTTATTCGTAAGCGCACCATTGCCAGCCAAATGGCCGATGCTGAGCTTGAGCGTACTGTTGCAACCATATCGGTAAGCACAGCGCCTCAAACGCTTGTTGCTACCGGTGAAGTTATCCGTTTCGACGGCTTCCTGAAAGTATATACCGAATCTGTTGACGGTGACGGGGCAGAGGATGAGGCATCGGGCATGTTGCCGCCTATTAACATAGGCCAGCTGTTAAACCTGCAAAACATGACCGCTACCGAGCGATACAGCCGCCCTGCGGCAAGGTACACTGAGGCCGGTCTTGTAAAGAAGCTTGAAGAAATGGGTATAGGGCGCCCGAGTACCTATGCGCCTACTATAAGCACCATTATTCGTCGCGAGTATGTGGTAAAGGAGAGCCGCGAAGGTAAAGAGCGCAATTTCCGCCTGCTTACCCTTACCGGCCCGGCCGATAAGCAGCCCGCCGGCCAAATACTTACCGCCGACAAAAAGGAAATATTCGGGGCAGAAAAAGCCAAGCTTTTCCCTACGGATATGGGCGTAATCGTAAACGATTTCCTTACCCTGCACTTCCCCAACGTTGTTGATTACAGCTTTACTGCACAGGTAGAAAAAGAGTTCGATGAAATTGCAGGCGGTACCAAGGAATGGGACGCCATGATTGATACTTTCTATAAGCCTTTTCATGCCACCATTGAAAGCGCTTCGAATATCGACAGGTCGGAAGTACCCACAGTAAGGTATGTAGGCATTCATCCCGAAAACGGGAAGAAAGTTTACGTTCGCTTGGGAAGGTTCGGCCCAATGGCCCAGATTGGGGAAAATGAAGACGAAGAAAAACCTCTTTACGCCGGCCTGAAAAAAGACCAGCGTATGGAAACCATTACCATGGAGCAGGTACTTGAGCTGTTCCGCTTACCCAGGCAGGCAGGTTCCTTTGAAGATAAGCCCATGGTAATTGGTACAGGCAGGTTCGGCCCCTATGTTCGCCACGACGCCAAGTTTTATTCCCTTGCCAAAACCGACGATCCTTATACAATATCGGCCGAACGCGCGGCTCAAATTATTGCCGATAAGCGCATAGCCGAGGCAGAGAAGCTTATAAGAGTTTTTCCTGAAAACGATGATGTTCGTGTGCTTAAAGGCCAATGGGGGCCATACATTGCCGGCGACGGTAAGAATGCAAAAATTCCAAAAGATACCGACCCGGCATCACTCACATTAGAGCAATGCCTGCAGTTACTTGCAGATGCGCCCGAGGCCAAAAGGCGTTTCGGGGCAAAAGCCAAACCGGCTGAAAAAGCAGATTCAGCAAGTGCCGAGAAAAAGAAAGCGGCGCCTAAAGCTGCTGCCAAACCCAAAGCTGCTGCCAAGAGCAGCACAGCCAAAGCTGCGCCTGCCACCGGAAGGGCCAGGGCAACAGCCGCAAAAAAGTAATCTGAACAGAAACAGGCCGGGCAATAATCCCGGCCTGTTTCAGTTTATCAGAATTAAGGCAGGGTTATTTAATCAATCAAATAGTTATTAAAGGCTTTTATTGTATTTTGCACTATAAACGGTGCAGGGGCAAAAGCTAAAATGAAGTGCCTCATTTGAAAGCCTTATTCAATTTCCATTTCTTTCAGTTCATTCCGATTCCTGATGCGACTTTTAGCTTATGTACTTACAGGCCTTTGCCTCTTTAACTTTGCCTGCGGTAAAGAGCGTGCATTGGAAAGGGTAAAGCTTGCCGAAAAGTATATAAGGCCATACGAGCGAGAAGCTTACATTCTTAACGACTCAATTAAAGTTGCAAAATTACGCATCAGTAAATGCATTGAAAGCATTGACGACGGAAAGGAAGTGAGGGCAAACTTCAAAGGAGAAACAGCGCACCATTTCGACAGCCTGATTCACGTAATCCGATCCGGGGCCGACAGCATTGAGCCTATTGCTGAACAAAGCCGGCTCAACCTGCTTTTCTGTCAGCAAACACTTACGCGCCTTGAGCGTTTTAAATTGAGGCTTAAAGCCGGTAAAGCAGATCCGGACTCAGCTTATGCATTCGCAGAATCGGTTCCGGGCAAGGCCGATATACTTAATGAAAAGGCTGCTAAAATCAGGAAGGCATTTGCCCCGCTCTATTTCAGGCGCCTGAATGCATGCCCGGAATATGAATTTTACTATTATTACGCAGTAGAACGTTACAACCAAGGTTACAGAAACTAATAATGCCAAATTATTTCAGGGGAATAAGCCGTAACAAAGCCGCAGCTTGCATTTTTAACTGCCGGTATGGTATAGCTGTTATTTTGGTTTTAATTGCTGCATTAAGGCCATACGGAGTTCAGGCGCAGGTTCTTGGCGGCAGCAGCACTTTTGCATTTCTTGAAAAGCCATGGAATGCCCACCTGGCAGGTATTGGCGGTGTAAACGTAAGCGTGCTTGACCGCGACCCGAACATGTTCCTGAGCAACCCCGCTCTTCTGAATAAAGATATGAGCACGCAACTGTCGGTTAACATAAACCCATGGTTTGCAGGTACGGCCAATAGTGCGGTTACCTATGCCCATCATATTAATAACATAGGCACTTTCGGCGGCGGCATCAACTGGACCAATTACGGTACCATTCGCAGCTATGACCCATCAGGTAATTATACCGGCGATTATACGGCCGGCGATTATGCAATTACTGCAGGCTATTCAAGGCAGAAGGGCCCGTTTTCATTAGGCCTGAACCTGAAATTTATTGGTTCTGCAATAGAGAATTACAGCGCCAATGCATTCAGTTCAGATTTGGGGGCATTGTTTAAGCATCCTACCCGCGAGTTTACTGTAGGTTTAACTGTGAGGAACCTGGGGTTTGCATTTAACCAATATACATCGGCTTATAATTCCTATGTACCGCTAAATGTGCAGTTAGGTACAAGCTATAAGCTTGAGCACATGCCGTTGCGCTTTTCACTTACCCTGCAACACCTTGAGCGCTTTGATGTAAGCTATCTCGACGGAAGCATAGCCACCTCGCTTGATGCCAACGGAAGCCCGGTTTACCCTAAGAAAACTGTGTTCGATAAAATATTCAGGCACTTTGTATTCGGGGGCGAATTTATTTTGGGTCCCGGCTTTAAGCTTATGGGCGGCTGGTCTATTTTACCTAACCGGGAAATGAAGCTTACCGACCTGAGCGCCGGGGCAGGCCTCAGCATTGGCACCATGATACGCATTAAGGCTTTTGAATTTGCATACAGCCATGCCTGGTACGGCCCGGTGGGCGGCAGCAATTATTTAACCCTTACAACCAATTTCGGCAGAATTTTTGGTAAAAAGCTTGTGGCTACTGAGCCGATACCCGTTAACGCCGATCCGGCTATTAACACCCAACCGGCACCTGTTCCTGCCCAATAGGCAACTAGTTGGTAAATACCTATTGAGAACCATTTAAAAGGCTTGTCCTTTTTTACAATACAGCCAAAATGAAACGTAAAGCTGAACAGCTTACTCCAAAGCAAATTACCGAAGAGCTTGACCGTTATATTATCGGGCAGAAAGATGCAAAACGTAATGTAGCCATCGCACTTCGTAACCGCTGGCGGCGCATGAATGCCGACCCGGAAATGCAGCGCGAAATTACCCCTAATAATATACTGATGATTGGTGCAACCGGCGTAGGCAAAACTGAAATTGCCCGCAGGCTCGCCCGCATTGCCGATGCTCCTTTTGTTAAAGTGGAGGCCAGTAAATTTACCGAGGTCGGTTATGTTGGCCGCGATGTTGAAGGTATGGTACGCGACCTGGTTGAGCAAAGCGTAAAAATGGTGAAAGCCCGCAAAAAGGAAGAGGTTCATGCGAAGGCCCTGGAAGTAGTGGAAGAAATAATTCTCGATGCTATAATACCGGCCATTAAAAGCGAAAGCCCTGATTCTGAAGAAGGGGAGCTCAATAAAACCACCCGCGATAAATTCAGGGAACGCATTCGCAAAGGCGAGCTTGAAGATTTTAAAGTGAAAGTTGATGTTACTCAAGGCTCATCAACACCCGGAATTATTGGCCCGCCCGGCATGGACGAGGTGAGCATGATGAACCTGCAGGAAATGATAAGCGGCCTCTCGCCCCGAAAGAGCCGCAAACGCGAGCTAACCATTGCAGAAGCACGTAAGATGCTGCTGGAGGAAGAAGCATCGCGCCTGATAGATATGGACGATGTGAAGGAAGAAGCCGTTAACCGCGCTGAAAACACCGGCATTATTTTCATAGACGAAATAGACAAAATTGCCGGCGGCAACAAGCAAAACAGCGGCGGCGATGTAAGCCGCGGCGGCGTTCAGCGTGATCTTTTGCCCATAGTGGAAGGCAGCGCAGTAAATACAAAGTACGGAATTGTAAATACCGACCATATTCTGTTCATAGCAGCAGGCGCTTTTCACCTGAGCAAGCCCAGTGATCTAATACCGGAATTGCAGGGCCGTTTCCCAATCAGGGTGGAACTTGATAACCTGACCCAACAGGATTTCTACCATATTTTAACTGCCCCCAAAAGTGCGCTTACGAAACAGTATATCGCCCTTTTTAAATCAGAAAATGTGGACATATCTTTTGAAGAAGACGCCATTCAGCTGGTTGCTGAAATAGCTTTCAGGATAAATTCAGAGGTTGAAAACATAGGCGCCCGTCGCCTGCAAACGGTAATGAGTCATTTGCTGAATGAATTCCTGTTCGATATGCCTGACACCATTATACCGGATACTAAAATTACCATTACACGTGAGATGGTTGATACCCGCCTCTCGCCGATGATTGGTAACCGTGATTTAAGCCAGTATATACTGTAAATACAGGCTTTATATAGCTGCCGAATAAAGCACTCCCTGCCAGAATTTGCCGGTATGGAGTGCTTTATACTTTATCGAACAGAAGTATGAAATACATTACCAGGTTCTTAGCAGTCTTTTTGTTAACGGCTTCCTGCAGTACAGCCGATGAAAAACAGGAGTCAAATAACTTAGCCATTGCCGATTCAGCAAAAAACCTGAAAAGCTCCGAAGATGCCTCGGATTTTGGTACCACAACAGATTCCCATAAAATATACCCTGAAACGAAAACCACGGAAATATTTGACACTGTTTTAGCCGGCAGGGGAGTTCAGATTACTATAAAGAAAAAGTACCTTGATACCTATGTTTCAAAGGCTTACGAAATGGACGGCGTTAACTACACAGAAAAATACAGGGATTCTGAAATATGGCTGACCATTAAAGAAAAAAACCGAATTGCTTTAGATACAATATTCAGGAAAGAGCAATTCTTACAAGATGCCGACCAGGAGTTTTCAAAGATTGCAATCTTCGGAAATTATAGACATAATGGTCAAAAGTAGTTGGTAACAAGCCTAAAAAC
>JAZKBN010000038.1:0-5782 GCA_040388605.1 Bacteroidota bacterium
CCATAGCGAAGAGCGGCCCGGTACGTCCGAAGCCGGTCATCACTTCATCGGCAATACTGATAACATTGTATTTTTCTGCTATTTCCAAAAGCTGCTCCAGAACTTCAACGGGGTAAAGCCGCATACCGGCAGTGCCTTGCAACAGGGGCTCGAAGATGAATGCAGCCACATCACCGCTTTCGCAAATGCGCTGCATGGCCGCTATGGTGGGTTCCCATTGGTTGGCATCATAAGTGTGAATATCCGGGCAGCGGTCGGCGGGGCCCAAGGTCAGGAATTCAGTATCGAACATCCAGGGTGAGAAGGCTGCATTAAATGCATTCCGCTCGGCCACCGACATGGCCCCGAAAGTATCTCCATGGTATGCGCCTTCAAGGGCTATAATTTTCCGTTTGCTTATGCCTTGGTTGTAGTTGAACTGCATGGCCAGCTTCAGGGCTACTTCCACTGCAGTGCTCCCGTCATCAGAGAAGAAGAACTTTGCCATATTACCGGGGAGCAGGGGTTGAAGCTTTGCCGCTAAGGTAACTGCCGGCTCGTGGGTGAACCCTGCGAAAATTATGTGCTCGGCTGTAAGCGCCTGTTTATAAACAGCTTCGGCAAGGGCAGGGTGGCTGTGTCCGTGAATATTTACCCACCAGCTGCTAACTGCATCCATTATTTTGCGACCGTTGGCGGTATTCAGGTACATGCCGTGGGCGCTTGTAATGTGGATTGGCGGGCCGGCCTTTAATGAGGTGTAAGGATGCCAAACCAGTTGCGCATCGGTTTCCTGTATATGAGTCATTTTATAATTTCAATCAGTTTGCAAGGTTGCTGCGCAGTTCAGATGCATAATGCTCTAAAACGCTTTCATTTAATACAGCTTCCGGGAAAAGGCGAAGCAGGCAGGGTGCCTCGGCAATTTGTAAAATTATGCTTTCGCTGTAAGTGTTGCTTTCCCCGTTAAATACTATTCCTTTAATGGAAATGTTTCTGCGTTTTAGCTCGGCAATACTTAATAGGCTGTGGTTTATGCTGCCAAGGTAGAGGTTGCACACCAAAATTACAGGCAGGCCTAATTGCTGAATTAAATCTGCCACAAAGAAATCAGGGTTTAAGGGAACCAAAAGGCCGCCGGCCCCTTCAACAATTAATATCTTTTCGGTAGCGGGTAATTTAAAGGAAGCTTGTTCAATTTTCATCCCCGCCCTGTGCGCTGCGGCATGCGGAGATTCAGGTGTAGGCAGCAGGTACGTTTCCCGGTGAATTCGCGTTTCATTTAAGGCAGCAAGATGCTGAACAGTTTCAGTATCGCGCGGCAGGCCTGCCTGTACCGGCTTCCAGTAATCGGCATCAAGGGCGCGGCAGAGCAGGGCACTCACAAGGGTTTTACCACTGTCGGTACTTATTGCCGTCACGAAATAACCTTTTGGAGCTTTGCCGGGTTTTATTTTTAATTGGTCTTCGGGCATAAACAAGAGTAAGCAGCTAAAGCA
Source organism: Bacteroidota bacterium (assembly GCA_040388605.1). GTDB lineage: Bacteria > Bacteroidota > Bacteroidia > Cytophagales > Flexibacteraceae > JAZKBN01. The sequence goes on from JAZKBN010000038.1 coordinate 1,479, forward strand.
GAAAAGCTGTAATTTTACATGGTTTTTGCAGCTTCTAAGAACATGCCGATACTGCAAATGCCAATCAGTTTGCAATTATGGAAATAACAATCGATAAAAACTCGGGATATTGTTTTGGTGTTGAATATGCCATTCGCATGGCCGAGGACGAGATGGAAAACGGCAACGAGCTTTATTGCCTCGGCGATATAGTGCACAACAGCATGGAAGTTGAACGCCTGCATAAAAAGGGCCTGCGCATAATAGACCATCAGCAATTAAGTGAGCTGCGTGATTGCAAGGTGCTTATTCGTGCCCACGGAGAGCCGCCCGCTACTTATGCCATTGCGCTTGCCAATAATATAGAGCTTATTGATGCCAGCTGCCCCGTGGTTTTAAAGCTGCAAAACCGTGTAAAGCACGCCTTCGATAAAATGGAGGAGCAGAACGGGCAAATTGTAATATACGGCCAGCATGGGCATGCCGAAGTGGCCGGAATTACAGGTCAAACGCAAGGCAAAGCCATTGTGGTTATGAATGAAGGCGAGCTTGATACCATAGATTACACACGCCCGATAGAGCTTTTCAGCCAGACAACTAAGAGTACAGCCGGCTTTTATACCCTCTCAGAAAAAATTGCAGCCCGCATGGAGCCCAACGAAAACGGAGAAAAACCTTATTTCGATGCCAACGACAGCATTTGCAGGCAGGTAAGCAACCGGGAGCCCCAGTTACGCAAGTTCAGCCGGGAGAACGATGTAATTGTTTTTGTTTCCGGCAAAAAGAGCAGCAACGGAAAGGCGCTTTATGCCGTTTGCAAAGGCGAAAATACACGCAGCTACTTCATTGAAAATGAAACTGAGCTTGAACCCTTTTGGTTTAAGCCAAATGATAAAGTAGGTATCTGCGGAGCAACCAGCACACCTATGTGGCTGATGGAAGATGTGAAAAGAGGTTTGGAAGAGCTGGCGGTGCCGGCATAAGTAAAATACCGAGCTTAAGTATTACTATTCAGGCAAGGCTCGTTTCTTCCTGATTTCCCGAAATTTTTATAAGGCGCAATAATTTATATTATTTACATTTGCTTTATACACCAAAGGCAGGTTTGTTTAATTTCTTGCCTGCCGGTGATTCTTAATATTATTTAATCTATAATTATTTCTCGTATTTTAAAATGGAAAAGTCTTTATTTCAAATAGTTACCTTATTGTTTGGTTTACTGCTTTCAGTTTCCGGCTTTGCTCAAAAAAGCCAAATTGGCCCGGATGGGAAGCCTGATAAAGCTTTCCGGAATAATTCAGGAGCTGAAGCAACCGGAAAGCATTTAGCATCAAAAAAACTCGGCCCGGTGCAAAACCGGCGATACACAAGTTTTTTAGCAGATACCTGCTCACTCAGGCCAATAACCTCACCATCTGATCGTATGCAGTTTTGCGACGGTGAGCACCGTATTTCTACTGATGATAAAATTGCCGTTCCTCCCGTTGTAATTACAACTGCCGGCTCTGGCGAACCAGGCTCAGATAACGGAAGCGCCTTATCTTCACAGTTTAATAACCCTAATGCCGTAATTTTCGACAGGCAGGGGAATATGCTGGTATCTGATTTTGTGAATCATGTAATTCGCAAAATTTCGCCGGCGGGCAATGTGAGCACGCTTGCAGGTACCGGTGAGGAAGGAAATGCGAACGGCCCGGGAAATACAGCGAAATTTAATTTTCCAAAGGGCTTATGTCTTGACAACGATGGTAATCTTTATGTGGCAGATGTAAGAAACCACATAATCAGGAAAATTACCCCTGATGGATTTGTAAGCACTTTTGCCGGTAATGGCATTCCTGCCTGGCAGGACGGAAATTCAGGCTCAGCATCCTTTAATTTACCTAATGATTTAACTTTTGATAATGAAGGCAATTTATATGTAGCCGATAGGGGGAACCAAAGAATCAGGAAAATTACTCCTTCCGGATATGTAAGTACTATAGCCGGAAAAGATTCAGGTTTTGCTGAAGGGTTAGGTGTAAATGCAGCTTTTGCTTCTCCTACCGGCATTGTATTTTATATCGACAGGCTTTTTATTGCAGATGGTGCTAACCATAGGATAAGAGTGTCGTCTTTAAACGGTTATGTATCAAGCGTAGCAGGCAGTGATACTTCCGGAAATGCCGACGGTGTGGGCATGAATGCAAAGTTGTCAGTTCCGTTTGGCATAACAGCCGACAGGTTTGGTAATATTTATATTACTGATATAGGGAATCATAATATAAGGAAATTAACAACCAGGAACAAGCTAAGCACAGTTGCTGGTTCTGTTGTGCCCGGTTTTAATGATGGGCCCGGCAATTCTTCTAAATTCAACAGTCCTACAGATTTAATAACAGACTCGCTGGGCAATATTTATGTTTCTGATTACCTGAATAACCGAATTCGCAAAATTACAGTAAACAAAAAAGTAGATTCGTATATCTGGAATACAGGCGCAAACACCAAATCAATTTTGGTGAGTGATACCGGCCATTACTCAGTAAGGGTTGTAACCGGAGCCTGTACTTCACAGGCGTCGTTGCCTGTTCTTGCAGTTCATCAACCTGAAGATCCTATTGTCGTGGGAATTCCGTTTGCTGTAGGTGGGATATTTTTCAATTGCACGGCAAGATATTTCAGGTTGTTTTTTGATGGCGTTGAAGTCACTAATGCCCGAAGGGATTATGAATATTACCCCGGAAACGCAGTGATAACTTATATCTGTACCGATTCACTTACCTGTGAAGAGCTGGCATCAGTTTCATCTAAAACTATTATTACTCCAATTAAGCTCTTCCCCAACCCCGGAAACGAATATTTTAGTATAACCGGCATACAAGCCCTAACAGGCTTTGAACTTTATAACAGCATTGGCCAAATACTGATTTCCGGGAAAGCTGATGCAAATACCCAAACCGATATAAGTGCATTACCTTCGGGCATATATTATGTCCACATTCCGGGTAAAATCCTCCCTTTAGTCAAAACTGAATGATCTATTAAGTTTAAATTCCGATTAAAATCAGCAGGCCTGCGCAAATAGGCCTGCTTTTTATTTTGTATTAAAACCGCTTATATAGGTCTTTCCGCCCTGCATTTTCGGCCTGCCTTTTGCCTTTCCCCTAATTAACCCGACCTTTGCAGCAGGAACCAAGGGGGAGAACATCAGCTTGAAGATTAAAGAATTTATAAGCCTTTGCCAACAGGATGCATCGGTACAGCTCTTAAAGGCACGATTAACCGAAAAGCATACAGCCTTTCAGCTTAAGGGCCTTGCCGGCAGCCAGGATGCCGCTGTTGCATCGGCGCTTTATGGCATGAAGCCCGGCCCCAACCTGTTCATTATGAACGACAGGGAAGAGGCGGCCTATTTTTACAATGACCTGCAAAGCCTGCTTGAGGAAGATAACCCGCACCTTTTCCCCGGCAGCTACAAAAAACCTTATACCTACGAGGAGATAGAAAACGCCAACGTTTTGCAGCGCGCCGAGGTGCTCAGCATTATTGGCGCACTAAAAGCCGGCGGAGCCTTTGCCGTAGTTACCTGGCCTGAAGCCCTGGTCGAAAAAGTTATCAACCGCCGCAGCCTGCGCGAAAATACATTCGGGGCATCTGTGGGCGATAAGCTTGACCTGAACTTTATTTCGGAGGTATTAAACAGCTACGATTTTGACCGGGTTGAGTTTGTAACTGAACCCGGTCAGTTCAGCATTCGCGGCGGTATTGTTGATATATGGTCTTACTCCGGCGATCTGCCTTTCCGAATGGAGCTGTTCGGGAACGACGTGGAGAGCATACGTACTTTTAACCCGGAAACACAATTATCGGTTGAGCAGCGTAAAAGCCTGAGCATAGTACCCGATGTGCAAACCCGCCTTTACCAGGAAAAACGAGAATCTTTCGCTGATTTTCTTCCTGAAGGCACGCTTATCTGGGTTAAAGATCTGAACCTTTGCGGTGAAGTGCTCGATAAGGCTTTCGACCGAGCCGAAGCTGAGTTCTCAAAAATTAAAGCCATTACCGGCGGCACAGTAAGCGACCCTGCCGAGATTTTCGATGATTACCTCGCCTTTCAAAAGAGCCTGCTCCGCCATAAAGTGCTTGAATTCGGGCTGCATTTCCTTGATTTTAAAAAGAGCAAAAAAGAACCGCCTGTAGAAATAACGTTCACCGGCAGGGCGCAGGTTAATTTTAATAAAGACTTCAACATGGTGGCTGAAGCCCTGAACGGGCTGCACGACAGGCATTATACCACCATTATCAGTTCCGAAAGCGATAAAATTATCAAACAAAAAAGCACA
>JAZKBN010000038.1:5792-8936 GCA_040388605.1 Bacteroidota bacterium
ACCATTTTCGAGGAGCTGAATCACAGCATTAAGTTTCAGCCATTTTACGTTGCCCTGCGCGCAGGCTGGGAAGACAGTACTAACAGGTTGGCTGTTTTTACCGATCACCAGATTTTCGACCGCTTTCACCGCAGCAAAGCCAAGGAGAAGTTCAGCAAGACAAAAGCGCTTACCTTAAAGGAGCTGAAGACCCTGCAGCCCGGTGACTTTGTAACACATATAGACTATGGCATTGGGCGCTTTGTAGGTCTTCAAAAAGTAGAGAACGGCGGACGCATGCAGGAAGCCGTACGCCTTGTTTTCCGCGACGACGATTCATTGTTTGTAAGCATACACGGGCTGCATAAAATAAGCAAGTACAGCGGCAAAGAAGGCGGTCCGCCGGCATTAAGCAAGCTGGGGACGGGTGAGTGGGAGGCCAAAAAATCTAAGGTAAGCAAGAAGGTAAAAGATATTGCCAAGGAGCTTATCAGCCTGTATGCCAAACGTAAGGCTTCTCCGGGCTTTGCCTTTAGTCCCGATAGTTATCTGCAGGCAGAGCTTGAATCAAGCTTTATTTACGAGGATACCCCCGACCAGGCCAAGGCCACTGCCGACACCAAGGCCGATATGGAAAAGCCACACCCCATGGACCGTCTTGTTTGCGGCGATGTGGGTTTCGGCAAAACCGAGGTAGCCATTCGTGCTGCTTTCAAAGCCGTTGCCGATAGCAGGCAGGTAGCCGTGTTGGTGCCCACTACCATATTGGCCATGCAGCATTACAAAACCTTTAAGGAGCGCCTTGGCAAGCTGCCCTGTACCGTTGATTATATTAACCGCTTCAAGAGCGATAAAGAGATAAAAGAAACCCTCGCTAAAGTAGCTGACGGCCGGGTGGATATACTTATTGGTACCCACCGCCTGGCCGGTAAAGATGTGGTTTTCAAGAAAATGGGCCTTATGATTGTAGATGAGGAACAGAAGTTCGGGGTAAAAACCAAGGAGCGCTTAAAGGAAATGCGCGTGAATGTAGATTGCCTTACGCTAACGGCTACACCCATTCCGCGCACGCTGCAATTTTCGCTCATGGGTGCCCGCGATTTGAGCATTATTGCCACGCCGCCACCAAACAGGCAACCTGTAACCACCGAGCTCCGCGTTTTCGAAGAAACATTTGTTCGCGATGCCGTACGTGCCGAGCTTAAACGAGGCGGGCAGGTCTATTTTGTGCACAACCGTGTTGGCGATATTGAAAGCATGGCCAATACCATTCTTCGCCTTGTGCCCGATGCTCGTATAGGCATTGCCCACGGTCAAATGGATGGCGGCAAGCTTGAAAATGTGATGCTTAAGTTTATTGAGGGCGAATTCGATGTATTGGTCAGCACCAATATTATTGAAAGCGGGCTCGATATCCCGAACGCGAATACCATAATAATTAACCGGGCCCACATGTTCGGCCTGAGTGATTTGCACCAGATGCGGGGCAGGGTAGGCCGAAGCAACCGCAAAGCTTACTGCTTTTTGGTAACCCCACCCATAAGCCTTCTTACCGCCGATGCCCGCAAGCGCATGCAAACCCTTGAAGAGTTCAGCGAGCTCGGCGACGGTTTCCGGGTTGCCATGCGCGACCTTGATATTCGCGGCGCCGGAGATATGCTGGGCTCTGAGCAAAGCGGCTTTATTACCGATATGGGCTTTGATGCCTATCACAAGATTCTTGATGAGGCCATCCAGGACCTGAAGGAAACCGAGTTCAAAGAGCTCTTTAAAGATGAGCTTGATAAGAAGGCCCTTGTGCAGGAATGCGTAATTGAAACAGATTATGAGCTCATGATTCCTGATAAATACATCAGCAACATCAGCGAACGACTTGAGCTGTATAACAGGCTTGATAATATTAAGAATGAAATTGAACTGGAAGCTTACCAATTAGCCCTGGCTGACCGTTTTGGCCCTTTACCGGCAAATGTGCTTGACCTGATTAAAACAGTTCGCCTGCGCTGGCTGGCTGAAAAAGCAGGTTTTGAAAAGCTGGCACTTAAAGACGGCAGCCTGCGCGGCACCTTTACCGGCGAAGAAAACAAAAGCTATTTCGAAAGCGACACCTTTGGCGCTGTATTGCGTTATGCCCAAAACCACCCGAAAACGGCGCGTTTAAAAGAGCAAACCAAAAAACTCGTACTTAACATCAGCGATGTTAAAAATGTTAAGCAAGCCATTACGGTGCTTGAAAAGGTGCTTGCAAGCTGATTCAGAACAAATGGCAGGCTGAATTCGTACCTGCAAATGATTACTCGGTATATTAATGCGGGCTTGGCAGTGAAAGATTGGCAAATTTTCAGCTTGCCGTTTATCTTATTTTGGAATAAATTTGCATTGCAAACATTTCAATTCCTCTTTTAGCTTCAACCGGCAGGGTATATCAAATACCCTGATTCGAAAAGGAATTAACACTTCGGAAATTATACTGAAACCTACTGATATGATTCATCAGCTCAAATCGCATTGCATGCGCCTTGGTCTATTACTGCTGCTTTGTTTTTTTACACTACAGTTACAGGCATCTAAGCCCCCTGTTCCGCCCGAGGAATTAAATCAAAAGAAGATTGAGTACCTGAACAGAACCGATATAAAAGGCACCTTCGCTGTTCTTGATTCCGGTTTAAAGGCAATGACCGATGATGTGCGTCGCCATAACAAATGGGAGGCTACTGTGAACGGTGTTGAAAAGGACATGGGTATAATCAAGAAAAAATACCCGACAGCAGATAACTGGACGCCGCAGGAGTTTGTTTTAATGGGTGCCGTAGGTATTATTGTTTTCCTGCTGCTCTATACCTTTATACTTAATTATTCATTAAGCAAGCTTCGCCGTGAGCATACGGAGCTTGGCTCGCAGTTCGCGCTTTTTAAAGGCGGAAACGGCTCGGTGGTTCAGAATCTTGTAACCGAAACGGCAGCGTCTAAAGAATTGATGGCCAACCAGGTGCGCAATCTTGTTAAGAATGAAATTACACAATTGCAAACAACTGTAAGCTACCTCACCGATACCGTTCAGGCATTAAAAAGCAACGGGAATCAACCCGCCGGGCAGCAGCCAATTGCTCCCAAAACGCCGCCGGCCATTGAGGAAGCTGCAATAGCGCCGCCAAGAAATGAGGT
>JAZKBN010000038.1:8946-88364 GCA_040388605.1 Bacteroidota bacterium
AGTACTTCCCTTTATCAGCCACCGGCAAATTCAAATTTTCTGACAGGCAAACCGAGCCTGTGCCTCTGAAAACCTTTTTTGAAGTGGAATACGACCGCAGCTCAAGGGAAGGCAAGCTTAGCCTTGTAATCAGCAATGAGATAAACCCTGAATCGCAGCTGATGAATTACGCAAAGGAGCTCAGGCTTTTTGCCAACATACAGCAATCTGCATTCACAGCACGCTCACTTACGTTCAGGCCTGGAAATGTGAAAAGAACCATGGAAGGCGGCTGGGACATAACCAAGAAAATTGAGCTGATGGGCAAATAATGCCCTGCTTTTAAAAATCAGCTTTACCTCCGTACCAAACGGTCTTTGAAGCTGAAATACTTAAAATAATACAAAGCCCCTGAAATTGATACTCAACATTTTAGGGGCTTTGTATGTAAACAGCTTTTTTTTACTTCGTACTCCTTTAGCCAATGGCTGAAATGCTTATTCGAAAACAGCCTCTTTTACCTGGTTCAACAGGCCAAAGGGATTGTCTCATGCCTCATCGCCAAACCCTTCAGCAATAACGGCATCAAATTGCTCAGGTGTTACCTTGCTCACGCTTAGCCTGTTAAGCCTGAACATTTCCAACTGCCCAAGTATTGGGTGCTTCCTGAGGAAATCAATATCCAAAGATTTTTTAAGGGCTTTATAAGGTTTAAATTCAACGGCATACCATTTCCCGGTATCGTCGCCGGGTTCAGGGAAGGCTGTTTTACTTACTTCGGCAATGCCGACTATATCTTTACCGGTGTTGCTGTGGTAAAAAAGGGCCAGGTCACCAATTTGCATTGCCTGCATATTATTACGTGCGGCATAGTTTCTGATATCTGTCCAATCGGCATGGCCGTCGGAATTGAATTGTTCCCAGCTGTAGCACTCGGGTTCTGACTTAATGAGCCAATAGTTCATGTTAAAATTTTGCTGATTTCCTGAAAAGAGAGATTTCAAGCCTCAAAATCGGCTTTAAGCTGCCAAATTCGGTATTTAAGGCATGGTAAAATGATAAAGGCGGTAATTTTTTTCATAGCTTTGCAGAGTGCGCAATTGCCAATGCTATGGCAAAGGATCCGTCATATTGCCGCACAACACTTTCAACCAAACGCAAGAGCTGATATAAAGGTTTCATTATGAGAAACTTACTGAGCTTCAGGCTTATATTAACCATTACATGTTCATTGGCCGTTCTTGGCCTCCAGGCGCAGGCCCCTACGGGCACAACTGCGCGTAAGAAGCCCGTTAGGCTGGTGAAATCATCCACTGATAAGCTTGCAGATAAGTATTTTGATCTGGAAGAATACACCAGGGCCATTGAAGAGTACCAGAAGTCGGTACGCAAGAAACCTGATGATGCTTACGGGTGGTGGAAAATGGGCGAAGCATATCGCAACATATTCCAATATGCCAAGGCCGAGGAAGCTTATGCAAAAGCCAAATCTTTAGATGCCGGTGCACTTTTACCCCTGCTTGATTACAGGTACGGCCAGGTTTTAAAAATAAACGGTAAATACGAGGAGTCTAAATCTTACTTAGAAACCTTTGCATCTTCCTTTAAGCCTACCCGCCCGGCAGAAATGAGCTACCCTGCAGAAGCCACTGCTGAGCTTGCAGGCAGCCGCCTTGCCAATGCCGAGCTTCAGAATGCAGACCTTCAAAACCTGCTGCCTTACTTTAAGCTTACAGCCCTGCCTGCCCCTTTAAACAGCAAGTACATGGACTATGCCCCTGCCGTTTTTACAAACGACAGCATAGTGGTTGTAACATCGCACCGTCCTGAAGGAAAGGGCGGCAGCAATGAGCCCCGCAGCGGCGAGCGTTTTTCAGATAACTTCATGTTCATGCGCAAAAAAGGCGCATGGGTGGCCGATACTTCGAAATCAGATTTCAAATACCTGAATACCAAGGTAAACGATGGCGCCGGCGTATTTAACACTGAGAAAACCAAATACTATTACACAAGCTGCTCTAACGAGGAAGCCTGCCAGCTTTATGTTGCCGAACTTAAAAACGGCAACTGGGCAGACCCTACTCCCCTGAACGATAACGTAAATTCTACCCAGTACAGCAGCAAGCAGCCGGCTGTAAGCTTTACCGGCGATACCCTTTGGTTCGTATCTGACCGCCCCGGCGGGCAGGGCCTGAACGATATCTGGATGACCATTAAGCAGCGCGGTACTGAAGATTGGGACGACCCTGTTAACCTTGGCCCGAACATCAATACCCCTTTTGTGGATATGGCCCCAAGCTATTACGCAAAAGAGCGCCTGTTCTTCTTTGCAAGCAATGGCCGTGAAGGCTACGGCGGGCTTGATATATTCATGGTTAAATCTACGGATATGGCAAACCCTAAAAACCTTGGCTTACCTTTTAACACCAATCGCGACGATTTCGGATTTGTTATGGGCAACCGCCTGGGCTATATGGCCAGCAACCGCGATGGCGGCCTTGGCGGAGACGATGTTTACAGCTTCGATATTTTCAATGTGGGAGACTACGTTGAGGATGTAATTAAACGTAAAGCTGAAATAGCGAAAGAGCCGCGTAAAGCAGATCGCGTTCAGCCTGCAGTTGTTGATAACACGCCACGCAGTGTGGATGTTAAAACCACGGTAAAAGATGCCAACGGTAACGCTTTGCCTAATGCGGAAGTAATGGTTAAAAACAGCAAAGGAGAAACTGTGCTTACCACAAGGTCTGATAACGACGGCAAAGTTGAAGCAAAAAGCCTCCCTGTTGATGAATATACTGTAGAGTTGGTTAAACCTGCTGTTACTGAAGTTGTACCTCCTGTTACAACACCTGATCAGCCGGTAATGAACGATAAGCCTGTTAAAGAAACAGCCGCGGAGCGTAACAAACGCTTAAAAGCTGAACAGGCTGCTAAAATTGCCGAGGCCCAACGTGCCGCTGCTGAAAAGAAAGCTGCTGACCTTGCTGCCGCCAAAGAAAAAGCCGATGCTGTTGCTGCTGCCAAAGCTGAAGCAGATCAGGCTAAAAAGGAGAAAACGGAGCAATTACGTTTGGTGGCTTTAGCCAATAAATCTAAATCAAAAGCCCAGAAAGACAGCATAGCCAAAGTTCAGAAAGCATATTCTGACAGTGTATTGGCTGTTAAAAAGGAGCGCGATGCCGCTGCTTTGCAGGCTAAGCTTGAAAAGCAACGCGCCGATAAAGAAGCCCTTGCTGCTAAAAACGCAGCGAAAGCCGAGGAGCTTGCAGAGCAAAAGCGCTTGGCAGCCGAGACTCTCGCCGCTAAAAAGCAAGCTGCCGCCGATGCACTTGCTGAGAAGAAGCGTCTTGCCGAAGAAGCCCGTAACAATGCTGTTGTTGCCAAGCCCGAAATTACTCCCGGCACCAAAAAGGCGACAAGATTCCTCTACGAGAGTATTTACTTCGATTTCGACAGCCACGATTTGAGGCCGGAAGCAGTTAAAACCCTGGATGAGGTAATTAGCTACGCCAAAAATAACCCCGGAATCCAGCTTGAGCTGAACGCTTATACCGATAACATTGGTAACAACGTTTACAACTCATACCTGAGCAAGCACCGTGGCGAAAACTCCCGCGAATACCTGACTTCCAATGGCCTGACCAATACCCGCGTGGTAATGAATGCCAAAGGCAGCGGAACCCCAGTAGCCGCTAACGATAACCCAACCGGTCGTTCTTTAAACCGCCGCGTTGAGATATATGTTAAAGGCGGACCGGAGCGCGCACAGTCAGATGCTACTGTTACCTATATAAGCACATCGCAGCAGAGTGTAGATGAAGTGGCAAGCCGCTATGGCATGTCGGCTTCTGAGCTCAAAGCAATGAATAACCTGAGCGGCTCTGAGCTTAAAGCTTTCCAGCCCCTGCGTGTGAAAAAAGGCGCAGGCGATAAAGGTGTAATTGCCGGCAGCACAGTTGAGGCAGCAAAAGTTTCAGCTTCGCTAAAGCCGGAGGTTGAACTGAGCAGCAGCCAATTGAGCAGCCCGGCAAAGTCATTAAGCGGTGGTAAATACACCAGCAATCGTGATGAAACTTTATACACTGTAGCCCGCCTTTTCGGTACTACTGTGGCTGAACTTAAAACCTTGAATAGCATGCAGGGTGTTACCCTGAAAGCCGGTCAGGAAGTAAGCGTTAACCCTGCAGCTCCCCGCAAAGGCTTCTACGTTGTTAAAGCCGGAGACACTTTCGCTTCTATTGCAGAAGCAACCGGTATTAATGCCGAAGAGCTGCTTCGCCGCAATAACCTGGAAGGAGCTTCGCTTTATGAAGGCATGCTGGTGAAGCTGCAACGCAGCATGATTCCATAATAATAACTGAAGGCATATATTCGGGCTGTTTTTTTGTACAGCTTTGAAAATCCGGGTGTTCCTAATCAAATGGGCCACCCGGATTTTTCATTTACAGCAGCCGAACAGCCCATCATGTGTTTATTAACGGTTAAGCTTGTAATTTGCATTCTGAAAATATTATTAAAGTAGACCAACTGTATAAGCCTGCATGTTAACTGAAAGTAAAAAAGTTTGTAATTCAATGTTGTTTCGCTGTGGTATTGGTTTTAATGCGGTTTTAGTTTTTTGCCTGTTTGCTGTATGCTCATTGCCTGCTGCAATTGCCCAGACCGGTATAAACGATTGTGCCGATGAGCTTTTCCTGCGCCAGGATAAAAAGACCAGGCTTTTCGGGTATGTGACCTTTATGAATGAGTGGAAGGTGCCTGCCGTCTTTATAAAAGCACGCCCGTTCCAGGGTAAGCATGCGGTAGTGCTGATTGGCAAAAAGTACGGTCTTATAGATTGTGAGGGGCATACCGTTATTGAAGGTCAGTATGACGCCATGGGCCCCTTTGTATTCGGGCGAGGCTGGGCAAAAAAGGGTGACTATTGGGGTCTTATTGATGCTAAAAACCGACCCATGACAAGCTTTGAGTTTACCGAGGCCCGCGAAGTTTCTGCAAGGGGGGCGCTTACATGGCTTAAGAAAGGTGAGCGTTGGGGCCTTTTCAATAAAGATCGCCAAAAACCAGTAACTGAACCAATATTCGATGCATTTCTGCAGGTTTCAGACAGCGCTGCCATAATACGTCGTGAAAATCGGTTTGGTATTTTGGCTGTTCAGTCCGGTGAAATTTTACTGGATTCATGCACCTCGGTTTTTGAAATGGACAAGCGGCATTTCCGCTTCCAAAAGAAAGGCAAATGGGGAATGGTGCATTCAAGAGGCGGTATTTTACAACCCGCTGTTTGGGATTCAGTGGGTTATAACAACGGTATGGCTATCATAGGCAAACGCGGTAAGCTGGGCATTTGCAGCATGACCGGCAAGGTTGTGGCAGACCCTTATCTTGACAGCATTGGTGCCTTCAGCGAGGGCAAGGCAGCCATTCTTAAAGCCGGTAAAATGGCCTATATCAGCAATACCGGCCGTGAGTTAACAGCTTTTGATTTTCAAAATGCAGGCCCGGTACTTCATAACCTCGCAGTTGTTTCTAAGCAGGCTAAGTTCGGCTTGCTGAATTTAAGTAATCGCTTATTTGAAATTGCACCTGCTTATAAAAACCTAATCCGCATTCCCGGTACCGATTATCTTTTTGCTAAAACAGAAAAAGGCTATCAGCAAACGGATACCAAGGGCAAAACCTTGTTTACTGAGCCCGCAGATACCCTGTTCATAGCCGACAGCCTGAACTTCATCAGGTATAGAACCAAGACCTCGACTTTTTACTATAATGCTGTTACGGCAAAGTACATCTTCCCTGTTGGGTACTCAGAAGCAGGGGTATTCAACAAGGGACTTGCTATAGTTAAAAACGGCTCGGGCAGGGGAGTGATTAACTTGCAGGGAGAAACCATGGTTCCGTTGGAATGGGATTCTGTGGAGGTTTTATATGCGGGCAGCCAAATCCTGTACAGGGTTAAGAAAGGCGGCTCAACAGGTCTCCTGGCAAAAGGCGGTCGTGTTATTGTTCCGGCTGAGTATGAAGCGCTGGCCCCCGCAGGCGAACGTATAAAGGTTCGTAAAGGCGTACGCTGGGGACTCTTAAACAGCAATGGTGAATTAGTGTTAAAACCTGAATACGATGGCATGAGCAGCAGCCTGGATGCACCCGGTTGGCCCGAATTCCCGGCAGTTATAAATACTAAGAAAGGTTACGGTCTGCTAAGCGATAACGGGACATTAATTGTTAAGCCTCTTTCAGCTTCAATGGCATTTGTAGGTATGGGTCTTTGGAAATTTCAGACCGGGAACCTGTTTGGCTTAATGAACGGGCAGGGTATAATTATTATTGAACCTAAATATGAAGACATAACCGATTTTGCTGAAGGCCTGGCCGGTTTTAAATCAGGAGGTAAATGGGGTTTTATAAATGCCAACGGAATAATAATTACCCAACCCCGGTTCGATGAAGTGGGCCCGTTTGTAGGCAGGGTTGCTTATGTGAAGGAAAAAGGCAAGTGGGGAGCATGGGAAAAGGGCGGAAAATACCTGCTGGCTCCCGAATACGATTCCTGGGAAAAACTGCCGGGCGGCGGAAGGCGCCTGGTTAAGCTGAATAGCCAAAAGTAAATATCACAACCGCGATCATTTAATTTAAATAGGTTTTTTTTCTTTCGGACCATTAAATTTCTGCGCTCATAATTGTTTGGCAGGTGCAGAGTACCATTACAAATGGGAAATTCATTTAAAGTGAAATCCTTATAAAATTTGGTGCCTGAAACAGAGGGTAGCTAAACTGTCTTTGTGAGTTAAAGTGTTGATATAAATCGCTTTAACTCGGTACGCAGGCGGCCTGTGTTTAAAAATATTTTCCGGCTGAAAATGGGTGTAATCAGGCATAACTTATGAAAACGCCAAATGTTGAAAATTATTGCCTGTGTAATTCAAGCAAAAAACAGCAATTGTTTGCCATTGTTAATTAAAAAAGCCTATTTTTGGTTCCTATAGAGGGAATCCTGCTAAAAAAAAACTTTCCTAAGAATTTCTATTTCAACAGGATCCTGATACATTTGAAACAAATAAGGCCGAATAAGCCCGACAAACAAACTGAAACTACTGTATTCCTTTCATACCTACCACCTAAATCCAACCAAGCACGATTAATTATGAACAGATTCGTTGAAATCCGAGACCTGGTCATGTCCCTGGAGGCTGACTTCGAGAAATTTGATAAAGGCAACCAAGCAGCCGGTACCCGTGTACGTAAAGGCATGCAGGACCTGAAAAACCTGGCCCAGGATATCCGCATCCAAATACAGGACGAGAAAAACAGTACACCGGAAGCTAAATAGTTGCCGGCAGCAATTGCCCTTTGCTATGGCAAAGAGAAAGGTTGTAAGCCCTTTTTCTTTGCCTAAAGCAGTTTAATGAATAACCATTTTCCGGCTCATTGGTTCTGCCGTTTGTTATAACCCCTTAGCTGTGGCGCTTTTGCTGCCTATTGCTTTACATTTAATATGGCCGAAAGCAGGAACAGGAGTTTTTTTAAGGGTCTTGGCGGGCTGTTCAGTTTTTCAACCGGCTTGCGAATTACTTTGCGGCACCTTTTTAATGCCCGAAGGCACAATGCACCCATATATGTTTCAGACCCGGGCTATTTTTCTCAGAAGCCGGGCAGGGTTACTTTAGAATACCCCTTTCAGAAGCTTCCGGTACCTGATGTTGGCCGGTATGCCCTTCACAATGAAATGGACGATTGCATAGTTTGCGATAAATGCGCAAAAGTATGCCCGGTAGACTGCATAGAAATAGAACCTATAAAATCGGCAACAGAGTTCGGTAAGACCTCTGACGGTACGGCAAAACGCCTGTACGCCGCCAAGTTTAATATCGACATGGCAAAATGCTGCTTTTGCGGCCTTTGCACCACGGTATGCCCCACAGAATGCCTGACCATGACACGGGAGTTCGATATCAGCGTAACCGATATGGCCCAAATGAATGTCCCGTTTGGCAACCTGACTGAAGCAGAGGCGGCTGAAAAGCAGGCAGAATATGCAGCCGCTATGGCTGCTAAGGCAAAACCTGCCCCAAAGGCTGAAGCAACGCCATTACAACTATCTGAAACCTCAGCTGTTAATCCCGAAATTTCCGGCGCTGTAGATTCAGCAGCTATGGCCCCTGTTTCAAAACCCGGCTTCAGACCCTTTAAAAAGCCGGTGTCAACAGGCATAACTGAAGAGAAACCTGAACTTATAAGTGATGCTTCAAAGGAAATTGTTCAGCTTACCCCGCCTGTTTCAGAAGGTACTGAATTAAAACCTAAGTCGGTGTTTAAGCCATTTAAAAAGCCGTCAACAAGCACTGTTTCTCCCCCGGATTCTGATACTTTAGAGCCGGCAGATGAAAAACCTGCTACTGACAGTAAGCTTTCACCGGTACAGGATAACGTTCCCGGCGCCGAGCCTGTAAAGCCGAAGCCTGTTTTTAAACCATTTAAAAAGCCGGCCCCAAAGACTTCCGACAATTTATCCGTCGATAACCTAACGAGTCAAAATACCTTAGCTCCTGCCGGGGTAACTGGTCCTGAAGATAAAATTATTACCGGTAACCTTGAAGAGCGCTTGCCCGGGGGAGTTAATGATACGGCCTTAAAAACTAACGAGGCAAAGGCAGAAGCTCCGAACCCCGGGCCTGCTGTATCTCCAAGACCTGCATTTAAACCCTTCTCAAGGAAACCTTCCAAACCGGACCAGGGAGAAAACCCGGATACTGATAAGCCACAACCTGCATGACAGCTGCTGTTCTTTTTTGCCTGTTTGCATTCCTCTCTGTGGCAGGTGCTTTTGTGCTTTTGTTAACTAAGAAGGTGGCTTATGCGGCTTATGGCCTTTTGCTTTCTTTACTTTCAGTTGCTGCTGTATTTTTACTCTGCGGCGCCGAGCTCGCAGCCGTAGCCCAAATTATGGTTTATGCCGGCGGTGTGGTAGTGCTGCTTGTTTTCGGAATAATGCTCATAGGATCAAAAAAATCTGATTCTGAAGACGGCGGAACTTACAACCGGGTAGGAGGTACCTTTTTGGCTGTTATTCTGTTGGCGGCAATGATTTATGGTGTTTTTTCTGCAGATTTTACTAAAAATTCAAAATTGGGATTGGAATACGCTCCGCAAACTGTTGCGTACACATCACCTTTGCGTCAATTAGGTATTGAACTTATGTCGACACATTTGCTGCCTTTTGAAGGTGCAGGGGTATTGTTGCTTGCTGCTTTATTGGTTGCCGCAACTGTTGCTGCCGAGAAAAACAAACAGGAATAGCCTCACAAATGACAGGCAGAGCTGCATTGCAAAACTATTCCCGGTATTTCTTTGGTTGGTAAATTCTGTTCCTGCTTAATCAGGTACCTGCTTACGTTTTTTGCGTGGAACATCGCGGTTATTCAGCTTATCGGTCAGCCATTGGTCCAGGGTGCTTCCCGGGGGCATATTAATAACGGGCAACCCGCTGTCTGCATCCCAGCCCCCGTTATTGTTATCATCCCTGCGGCCCGGCTTACCGGGACGAATTTTAAGAATCTGCACGGTTACAAATGCCGCCAAACCCATAAAAAAAGTACAGAATACGAAATAGTTCAGCATTTGCATGGCCTTTCGCTACTTGGGTGAATACTGCAGGCAGCTATGCTAAAGTGCGGCCTGTAATAGTTTGTTAATAATTTAATAACGCGGGCAAACAGGCTCAGCAGATTTTACCGGTTCATTTTCCGGTGCCAACACAAGCATGTTTACAAATATAACCAAATATTAATACACAAAGTTCAGACCAATATGTAATATAATTCCGATTTAACCGGTATTTAAGCCTTATTAAACCTGTTTTAATTAAAGTACCGGTTTTCTTTGGTTTTCGCTTAAAATCTGCAGAAAATACAGTGTCCGCCGGGTTTTTTGTATCTTTGTATCGGCATACATTTTTCTGTAGCCACTGTGTATGGAAATCATTGATAAGCTGGAGGCCATTTCGGGCCGGTTTGATGAAGTGGGCCAACTGTTGGTTCAGCCCGACGCCATGTCTGACATGAAGCGTTTCAGCAAGCTCAGCAAAGAATATAAGGAGCTTGAAAAGATTGTATCGAAGTACAAAATCTTTTCAGACCTGATTAGTAATCTCGACAGCGCCCGCGAAATGCTGGAAACGGAAAAGGATCCTGATTTTCGTGAAATGGCAAAGAGCGAGCTTGAAGAATTGCAGCCAAAGGTTGATGAAATGGAAGCTGAGCTTCGTAACATGCTCATTCCCAAAGATCCCAACGACAGCAAAAACGTTATTCTTGAAATACGTGCAGGCGCAGGCGGCGATGAAGCTTCTATTTTTGCCGGCGACTTATACCGCATGTACACCCGCTTTGCCGAAACCCGCGGCTGGCGCATGGAACTGATTGACTTTACCGAGGGCACCAGCGGCGGCTATAAAGAGATAATAACCTCTGTTTCCGGCGATGATGTTTACGGCATGATGAAGTGGGAAAGCGGCGTGCACCGTGTGCAACGTGTTCCGCTTACCGAAACGGCAGGCAGAATTCACACTTCCGTAGCAAGTGTGGCGGCTTTGCCCGAAATGGAAGACGTTGAAGTTGATATTAATATGAACGATGTTCGTAAAGATACCTTCTGCTCATCAGGCCCCGGCGGGCAGTCTGTTAACACAACATATTCGGCCATTCGCCTGACACACATTCCTTCGGGCCTTGTGGTTCAATGTCAGGACGAAAAATCTCAAATCAAGAATTTCGATAAGGCGCTGAAGGTACTCCGCAGCCGCCTCTACGAGCTTGAGCTGCAAAAGCATAACGATGAAGTAGGCGCCCAGCGCCGTGGAATGATTGGCAGCGGCGACCGCAGCGATAAGATTCGTACCTATAACTATCCTCAAAGCCGCGTTACCGATCACAGAATAGGTATGACGGTTTATAACCTTTCATCGGTTATGGATGGAAGCATAGGTGATTTTATCGAAAACCTGCGCGTTGCAGATAATGCCGAAAAGCTGAAGGTTGGCCTTGTTGATGCCTAAGCTTTAGATTATAGAAATTAAAATTCGCAGGTCGTTCGTAATATAATCGGGCGACCTGCGTTTTTTCGTCGAAACCAATATCCCCTTACCTGTGAAATTATTTTTGTGGTCAATTGTCCTTTTGGCTTTTGCGGCATTGGCTGCTCTTAGCTCCTGCAAGCCTGAGGATGAGCGTATTACCCATAGCCCCGGCAAAAAGCTTGAATTTGCCAGCGAATGGGATTCTTCAGGCTCAACAGACTCAGTTAAATTCGGGTTTATATTAACCGGTAAGCTAAGCGCCACCCGCCGCCTGAAGGTGTACAACCCAAATTCTGAAGCGGTTTTAATTACATCTGTTACAAAACCGGGCAATGCACCTTACCATTTTATTGTAAACGGCCGCGATTCCAGAAACGGGCCCATAACCAATATGACCCTGCGCGGGAACGACAGCCTTTGGGTGCTCATTACCGTTACGCCCGATACCACCGACTCAGACGAAACCCTGTTTATTGAAGACAAGCTGGTTTTCACTACTTCAGGTATTGCCCGGGACCAGGAAATACACCTCTTTGCCTTCGGCACCAATGCACATTATGTACTTGAAGAAAATTTATTACCCTGCAATTCAGTTTGGGATGATTTAAAACGCCCTTATGTCTTGTACGGTTTCCCTACAGTTGAACCGGGCTGCACGCTCACTATTAAACCGGGAGTTCGTGTACTGGCATACCAAAACAGCGGCCTTTATGTAAGGGGTACAGTTAACGCTGTAGGCACTTTCGATAAGCCCATCACATTTGCGGGCACCCGGCTTGAATCATGGTTCGAAAACACCGGCGGGCAATGGGGACAAATATTAATTGTAGGGGCAAGCAAAGGCAACAGGTTTAACTACTGCATTATTAAGAACGGTGTTCGAGGTATCCAGGTAGATACCCCAAATACATATACCAATATGCGGCCCGAGGTGGAAATTGGCAATACCGTTATTAAGAACATGTCTGACATTGGCATATTCAGTTTTGGCGGGGTAGTTAACTGCTACAATACCTTGGTTACAGATTGTGCCACAGGCCTTGTTTACTGCCTTGAAGGAGGGAAATACTTCTTCGTGCATTGCACCATGGCTTATACCAATACCCTGGCTTTAATAAGGCGGGACCCCTGCGTTATTTTTGCCGATAGTTATGACAGGAACGGTGACGGTTCAGGCTATGCTTATGACAGCCTTGTGCTCGGCTTTACTAATAACCTTGTAACCGGGAGCGCTGATTCCGAAATTGCTGTAAGCCGCAAAAGCAATTTCAACCTGGGTGTGTATGAGAACGGCCTGAATAACAACGTTCTTAAATTACCGGTTGCCGATACCGGCCTGTTTAAAACCAACAACACAGCCCAAAATATTTTCGTCAGGTACGATATTTCAAGCCTTCCCGGCCGATACAGGTATAATTTTATGCCTGATACTACTTTTATAGGTCGCGGAAAAGCGCTTACTTACAAAGCGCCAACAATAAATGCTTTTGAATCTTTGCTCAAAAAAGATTTACGCGACAGTGCCAGGAAAGAAACCAATGCAGATATTGGCGCTTACCAATAAGGCCCGGTAAATTAAGGTTACTAAATGCGTTTGCATTTGTAGTAACAATTGAACAGTTTTCGGAAATAAATAAACTTTGCAACTAAGCTTTCCGGCTGCTTCAAAATTAAAATGTACTCCGGCAGCTCTGTTAAAATTAACCTGCCCATTTAAAGCAACAATGAAAGCTATCTCTGTTAAATCATTTCTTGTACTTAATGTCGCGCTTTTGTTAAGTGTGGGCATGCTTACCTTTTCCTGTAAAAAAGATAAGGACGATGATTCTGCCAAGCCCGACCAGGCTACAATTAATGCTGAAATCAGTAAGCAAAGTGTGCAGGCTGCCGATGAAAGTGCCTTACAGGCAGAATCTGACGATGCCATTGCATTGGCTACAGATACCGTTCTTGCCGAAATGCCTAATTATTATGGCGGAAGATTGGCAGCAGTTTCAGTTTGCGGCGGCACAATTACCAAAGATTCTGCTGACCGCAGTTTTACCATTACTTTCGACAATTCAAGCATCTGTGCCAATAAAATTCGCTCAGGCAGCATTAAGGTAAAGCTTACAACGGGTAATCACTTTCGTGATGCCGGTTCGGTATTGTCTTTAACCTTTACTGATTACAATGTAAGGCGTACCATTGGCGACAGCACCCGGAATTTCAAATTCAACGGCACACATACCGTTGAAAACGTAAATGGCGGTCAACTTGCAAGCCTGACTGTAAGCAACCCGGTTGTTTGGAAAATACGTGGTAACATGAGCATTAATTTCGATAACGGGACTGTAAAGCGCAGCTGGAAAGTTTACCGTAAACGTACTTTTGCCCGTGAGGGCGTTTTCAACTATACCAGCACACTTGAAGGCGATACCACTATTAACAGCGTTAGCGGATTTACAGAAGTAGGCACAAACCGCTTTGGCGATGATTACACTGTACAGGTCTCAACCCCGGTAGTGTCAGGCAACCTATGCGGCTGGTGGCGTCCTAAATCAGGGGTAAAGCTTTTCAGCGGAATCAAGCATAACATTACGCTTACTTATGGCGTAAACGCCTTGGGTTCACCGGTTGAATCAGGCTGTGCCGGGTTCTTTAAAATTGCCTGGAACGGTGCCGATGGCGTTGCCCGAACCAAAGTAATCAGGTATTAACCTGCATTCTTAATTGCTCATAAAATACTTCGGGCCCCGTATTCTGTTTGAATGCGGGGTTTCGTTTTTGTATGATAAGCTTAATTAGTGCTAATATTGTTGAAAATTACTCCTCACGGGAACTGATGTTAAGCAACAAACACTTCATTAAATTCATTCTTTCGGCCGTTTTCCTGTTTACAGCAGGCATAGCCGGGGCCCAAAAAGTTACCGTTCGTGCCGAGGAAAGTGAAATAGATAAAATGCAGCGCAAGGGCATGGCCACCACCATAGAGCTCGATAAAAAAACGGTTGAAAGGGCCTGGCTGCACAGGTTCAGGGAATTAGGTAAATATGAAAGTAAGTCAGGTATTTACACCATTAAATCTCAGGTAGTACCGGCCATTGCTGCTACCCCGGTTACAATTATCAGCAGGGTAGATGCAGATGTAAAAGGAACAACCATTTTTTGGGCAATAGACCTCGGAAGTGAATATGCGGCCCAGGGAAAGAAGGAGTTCGAGGAGGCTAAAAAGCTCCTGCACGAGTTCGCTGTACAGGTTTACCGCGATGATTTAAACAGGCAGATTGAAGAAGCTGATAAAGCAGTTGACGGCGCTGTGCGCCAGCATGATAAATTGCAGGAATCGGGTTTGGCGCTTATGAAGCAAATAGAGCGCAACCAAACAGATAACCTGAAATTGCAACAGCAAATGATGATTAACATCAACGAAAAAGTTCAGCTTAAAACCGACAGCGCTCAAAACCGCCTGTTGCAAACCACAGCACTGGAAGAAATAGATAAGCTTCGGAAGATTTCGGAAGAGAAAAAGAATAAGCTGAGCAGCATACAATAGCAGCCCGTTATTTCTATAGCCTCTATATAATGTCAGTCATTAAATGAAGGCGTTTGATACTCTGAAAAATAGCTGCCGTTAATGGGTGAGTATTTTCCGTCGCGCCATACGCCTGCCCGTACGCAGCAATCATCGGTACCAAGGGGCCTTATGATTGGGTTGCCCAATAAAACCCGCATGGCTTCCTGCACCCCTTCGGTAATGGATGGGTGCGGATGTATCATTTCGGCAAGCTCCTCTATACCGCGTTGTCCGGCCATAAGCAGGGCTACAGCCTGTATGGCGCTGCTTGCATGCTCACCAAGCGCACGCATGCCGAGCACCAGCATTTTTTCATCGTCGGTAACCAGTATTTTGAAAAAGCCTTTTGTATTGCGCATGGCAACCGCACGGGCAATGCTCTTATATTCAAGGCATACCACACGATAGGGAATACCTTGTTTCTGCGCATCCTGCTCATTTATGCCTACCGATGCCGTTTCCGGGTTCAGGAACATAATGGTGCTGATGTTGTTGCGGGCCAGTTCCTTTGCGCTGCCTGCAAATATTTTTTCAACGGCATGCCTGCCTTCAAGCTCACCAACATTTACAAGGGCCACATCGGCGGTAAGATCGCCAACGGCGTATATGTTTGGTATATTGGTTTGGGTATCAATATCATCTATAAAGCCACGGGAAGTAAGCTTTATGCCAAGCTCATAAACGCCAAGGTTTTCAAGGTTGGGCACCCGGCCTACCGATATTAATGCCTTTTCGGCGCTGAACCATTCGCAGAGGTTTTTTTCGAAGCAGAGCTGGTAATGCACCCGGCCATCGCGAACCAGGATTTCTACCAGTTCGGCATTCCTGTGAATATGCACCCCGTTCGATTGAAAAATGCGTTCAACCACATTGCTTATATCCTGGTCTTCGAAGGGAAGAATGCGGTTGGTATTGCTTACCAAATCTACCTTGCTGCGCCCGAAGTTGCTGAAAACAGTGGTGTACTCGCAGCCGATAATGCCGGCGCCAAGAATTACTATGCTTTCGGGGTAATCGGTTAAAGAGGTTACACCGTCGCTGGTAATAATTATTTTCTCGTCTACCGGTATGTGCGGCAGCATTCGCGGACGGCTCCCTGTAGCAAGCACAGTATAATCTGCTTTAACCCGGGTGCTTTTGCCTTCCTTGTTTGTAATTTCAATTATGGTGGCATCTTCCATTCGGCCGGTACCAAAAACCAGTTCGAAATTAGCATGGTTCCTGTGCCGGGAAACGGCAAGCAAATGGTTTTCCAGGTAATCGCTGCGCTCTTCAACGGCCTCATTTACTTCCTGCAAAACCTGCTCGAAAGGAATGCCGCTGTAAGGGCTGCCATATTTAAATGCGCGTTTGCGAGCCTGCAATGCTTCCCTTGATATTTCCCAAAAGGTTTTGCTGGCCAGGGCGCCGTCATATATTCCGGCCCCGCCTATTTTTTTCTTTTCTATGAGCAGAACGCGCTTACCAAAATCAAGCGCATGCATGGCTGCCGCAAAACCTGCGGGCCCCCCGCCAATAACGCATAAATCATAATGGTTCATTATAGAAATCTGATGCTAAGGGTATTGAGTGAGGAACCAAATATTGATCGGTCCGTACAGTATTTGCAATGCTTTTGGGAACCTGCAGTATAAACAGGGAATGAATTAAAGCCGGCCTGCAAGTGCCGGGCAAAGACTGTTTTTAAATTACCTGCCTATAATATTGAGACTAAACATAGGTAAAAATAATTGTATTTCCTGCTTTTATCTGAATTGTGGCTGCTAGCGCTTTGGCAACAATTTGGCATAAACAGGTAAATTGCATGCAATCATATAAGAATAGCCTATATTTATCTTTAAGTAATAATATATTGTGCTATTCCTGATTTTTGGTAAAACAAATTACCCTTTGTGTGCGTTAACAATCAAATGCTAAAATTTCTCAGGATTCTTGCTTGCTTACCCGTTTTCATGGCCGGGTATTTTTATTTATCGGCGCAAATTGAAACGCCAAGCAAATGGTCTTTTTCGCTGAGCAAAAACAACGCGAAAATTGGCGAGGAGATAGATTTTATTGCCCGCGTTAAGCTTGATAACACCTGGTACCTCTACGGTTCCGGAAACGATATGGATCCGGATCTGGGGCCCACGGTTACTGTTTTCGTTTTTAAGGCATCGCCCTCGTTTAAATTATCAGGTAAATTAAAATCAATTGGTGCTCACAAGCACTTCGACGATGTTTTCGGGGGCGACGTAAGCACCTTTGATAAAATTGCAGAGTTCAGGCAGAAAATAAAAATAACCGGAAAGAACCCTGTTATTGAAGGTACCTATGAAGGGCAGGTTTGTACATCGGTAAACGGCCGCTGCATACCGGTAAGCGGAGACTTCAAAATAACCGATTTAAAAGTTTTGGGTGATGCAGGCAATGCAGCCAAACCAAATGAGATTAATCCTGCAAACCCGGCATCTTCTGCTAATCCTAAGGCTGAGCTGGCCAATAAAGACGGGGTACAAACTTCACAAAAAGATTCAATAAGTGCAGAAGCAAAGTCTGCTCTCCAAAACCCGGACTCTGTTTCAGCAGCCGGCTCTGCCGACAAAACAGCTGCACCGGGTGAAGCGGCCACTACATCCGGAACTAGCGCAAATGCTGCAGCACCTGTAAGTGTTCCGCAGGAAAGCCTGCTTACCTTTTTGCTCGCTGCATTCGGTGCAGGACTTATTGCGCTTACTACCCCCTGCGTTTACCCCATGATTCCCATGACGGTAAGTTTTTTTACGCGCAGCTATAAAAGCCGAAGCCAGGGAATATTCATGGCGTTGTTTTACGGCTTCAGCATTATTGCCATTTATACCTTAATAGGAACCATAGTGGCAAAATTCAACGGCCCCGAAGCAGCTAATTTCCTGAGCACTCACTGGATTCCTAACCTGCTCTTCTTTGGTATATTTATAGTGTTCGCCCTAAGCTTTTTGGGTATGTTTGAAATAGAGTTGCCTTCTTCCTGGGTAAACGGCGCCGACCGTCAGGCCGATAAAGGCGGTTTTTATGGTGTATTCTTCATGGCATTTACCTTAGCCCTGGTCTCTTTCAGCTGCACAGGTCCGTTTGTGGGCACCTTGCTTGTGCAATCAGCAGGCGGGGCGGTATTGAAACCCATTATAGGCATGTTCGGCTTCTCACTGGCCTTTGCCATACCTTTTACATTGTTCGCTGTTTTCCCTGAATATATGCAGCGCCTGCCTAAATCCGGCGGCTGGCTGAATTCTGTTAAGGTTGTTCTCGGTTTTCTTGAACTGGCCCTTGCCTTTAAATTCCTCAGCATTGCAGACCAGGCTTACCACTGGCACCTGCTCGACCGCGAAGTTTTCATAGCCATCTGGATTGCCGTATTCACTTTATTAGGCTTCTACTTATTAGGAAAGCTACGCATGCCGCTCGACAGCCCCATGACCCATATTCCTGTTCCCAGGCTGGTTATGGCAACTGCTGTATTCAGCTTCGTGATTTACCTTGTGCCCGGCATGTTTGGCGCACCTTTAAAGGCATTGGCCGGTTACCTGCCGCCTGAAGGAACTATAGATTTTAATTTATCTGCAGGGCAGGGCAGCGGGTCGGTCCCGGCTAAGAGCAATTTATGTGATTCAAAAGTTCGCTTTGACTTCCTGTCTCCGCTTGTTCCCAAGCCTTACCATGCATATTTCGACCTGAAAGAAGCACTCGCCTGTGCCAAAACACAGGGTAAACCGGTGTTTATTGATTTTACCGGCCACGGCTGTGTTAACTGCCGCGAAATGGAGAGCCGGGTATGGTCTGATGAACGCGTAAAAAATAAGCTCAGCGAAAATTACGTTATGGCTGCCTTGTATGTAGATGATAAAACCGAGCTTCCGGAAAAGGAATGGTATGTTAGCAAATACGACGGGAAGCAGAAAACTTCACTCGGCAAACAGAACGCCGATCTCCAGATTACGCGCTTCAACGCCAATGCGCAGCCCCTGTATGTGCTGCTTACGCCTGAAGGTGAAATACTGGTTCCGCCCCATGCCTACGACCTGGATGCAGATACATTCGTAAAATTTCTGGATAGCGGTACGGCGGAAATGAACAAGCGTAAAAAGGCCGTTTAAGGCATAATTAAAGCTTTTGGGACGCTTTTCTCAGTTATTGGGATGGCACCTGAACCGCCATGATTTTACGATTTAAAAAAGAAATCGTAATTTCAGGTCACCATTAATACACCTTAATTTCATAGGCTTAAAAAAGCACTGATTAATATGCTCATGACAGACGTCCTCCCCATTGACATCAATCGCGTTGAAGTTTCACGGCGTGCCGAAACAGATTTCAGCGACCTGAAATTCGGAAAAGAGTTTTCCGATCACATGTTCACAGCCGACTATATTGACGGGTCATGGCAGAACCTTACCATATTGCCGTATGGACCAATGTCTTTTACCCCCGGTATTTCGGCATTGCACTATGGTCAGGCCATATTTGAAGGTATGAAAGCGCATCGCGGACCCGATGGTAACGTTAGGGTATTTCGTCCTTATGCAAACCTTGAAAGGTTTAACATCAGCGCTGAGCGCCTTTGTATGCCCTCGGTTCCGGAAGATGTATTCATGGGCGGCCTTACCGCGCTTTTGCAGCTCGATGAGAACTGGGTGCCCGATGCCCCCGGCAGCTCGCTGTATATAAGGCCTTTCATGTTCGCTACCGATTCCTTTATTGGTATTCGCCCGTCTGATACATATAAATTCGTGATTTTCACCTGCCCGGTAGGCGCCTATTATACTGAGCCGGTTCGTGTTAAAATTGAAACACAATACAGCCGCAGCTGCGAAGGCGGTATGGGTTATGCAAAAACGCCGGGCAATTATGCAGGTGCTTTGTACCCAACCAAGCTGGCCCAGCAGCAAGGCTACCACCAATTACTATGGACCGATGCCCGGGATCACAAGTATTTCGAGGAAAGCGGCACCATGAACCTGATGTTCGTAATGGGCGATACCTTGCTTACACCCAAGCTTAGCACAAGCATATTGGCAGGCGTTACCCGCGACAGCGTGGTGCAGATAGCCAAAGCATGGGGAATGCCCGTTGAAGAAAGGCGTGTATCAGTTGAAGAGATAATCAGGGGCCTTGAGAATGGTGAGCTGAAGGAAGCCTTTGGCGTTGGTACTGCCGCAGTAATAGCGCATATCAGCGTAATAGGCTTTGAGGGTACCAATTATGAGCTTCCATACGACTCCAATTCCTTTAGCCGTAGGGTAAAAGAGGAAATGGCTAACATAAAAACGGGCCAAACCGAAGATGTAAACGGCTGGATTTACACCATATAGGTTTTGTGCCTGAAACAGAGAATAATGCAAAAAGCCCGGAATTTCCGGGCTTTTTGCATTATTCATGTAAGTAATTTAATTCTTAATATTTATATAAATTACTGATATATAGGTTGTTAATTTAATTTTAGTAAAAAACTGCTCTTTACATCATTACGTATTTGTATATGCGAATAGGTAAATGTAATTTTAAGTACCTGCGGTCTGCATTGATTGGCAATGGTAATTCTTTCTAATTTAAAATAATTCTAAACAAGAGTTATCCACATAGTTTAAGGTGTTTAATATGCTATTATTCAGTTAGTTACTGAATTTTTTTCATTTTGTGGCATTCCTGCCACGTAACAATGATTGTAAATGGAGTTTTTAAAGTAAACTGCCGTAATTACTTTTGTGCACTCGTTTAAAACCCCTCTCCGCGTACAAATGCAAGTGTTTTCTTCAGTGGTTGCTTCAAAAAATGCTTTATCAGCCGCACTGATTTTCTTAGCTTTCACGCTTGCGCCGATATTTACCCCGGTAATTGCGACAGCTCAGGATCCGGCGCCGGCAACAGCCGCAGCACCTGCTGCAGCTGCACCTGCTGCCGCAGGCAATGAACTTGCCGATAAAGGTAAAGGCATCTTCGAGCAGAACTGTAAAAACTGCCACGCTATTAATGAGCAGGTTGTTGGTCCGGCCCTAAGGGATGCAAACAAGCGTTGGCCTTCAGAAGCTGCTATGATGGAGTTCATCAAGCATCCTCAAAAAACCATAGACGGCGGCAATGCTTATGCCAAAGGCCTGTACACCAAATATGGTGTTTACATGAGCAACTGGGATGGCTTAGGTGACGATAATATTAAAGCTGTTATAGCTTATATAAAAGCTGAATCTGCTAAGCCTGTTGAAACTGCAAAAGCTGCGGCTGCCACTGCCGGCGGCGGTGCTTCATCAGAAGGCGGTGCTGTAGACAGTACCACGCTTAACCTGCTTATTGCCGGTTTCATTTTAGTTTTAGCGCTTATTATTATTGCCTTACTGCTCCTAGTAAGCGTTATTAATAACTCTTTGGCTTCAAAACAGGATTTGGATGCTGATGACAAAGACTTCATTAATCAAAAGACAGATTGGAATGCTATATTCTCCGGAAGCATTTTTAAAGCAACAATCGCTATAGTTTTCCTTTTGGGCCTTACTAAAGTTGCATTCGATAAGACTTACGCAGTAGGTGTTAACCAGGGTTACGCACCAACCCAACCAATACCTTTCAGCCATAAGCTGCACGCAGGTATGTACGAAATTGACTGTAACTATTGCCACACAGGTGTTAACAGGGGTAAATATGCTACCATACCTTCCCTGAACATTTGTATGAACTGCCACAACAGCATTAAAACGCAGTCGCCGAGCATGCAGGCCATGTACAAGAAAATTCGTGCAAACGAGCCTATTCAATGGGTTCGCGTGCACAACCTGCCTGATTTGAGCTATTTCAACCACAGCCAGCACGTTAAAGTGGGCGGTATTGAATGTGAAACCTGCCACGGCCCTATTAAGGAAATGGAGGTTGTTGAACAGCACAGCACCCTGACTATGGGCTGGTGCGTTAACTGCCACCGCGAAACAGTTGTGAAAGCCGATGGCAACGCATACTACGATAAGCTGGTGCAAATGCACAATACCCATACCTCCGACCCGCTTAAAGTTGTTAACATCGGCGGCCTGGAGTGCTCTAAGTGCCACTATTAATACCGGCACAAAAGATATTAAGGCAGGCTCAACAGCCGCCTAAAAAAATTACAAATACCCTACATTCAGAAACTGATTATTTTACCCCATGTCTGAAAACAGCAAAAGGTACTGGAGAAGCACACAAGAGCTAACCAATGAAACTGGCTTCGTTCGCAATGCGAATGAAGAGTTTCCGGGACTCTCCAACCCCTCGCATGCGAATAACGAAGCAAAAGGTTCCGGTATGGAACTTTCTTCTCATCGCCGCGACTTTCTGAAAGTGATGGGTTTCAGCATTGCTGCTGCTTCCCTGGCTGCCTGCGAGGCTCCTGTGAAGAAAGCAATTCCATTGCTGAACAAGCCTGAAGAATACGAACCGGGCGTAGCCAACTGGTACGCTTCAACTTATGCTGAAGACGGAGAGTATGCATCAATCCTGGTTAAAACCCGTGAAGGCAGGCCTATAAAAATTGAAGGAAATACACTTTCCTCAATTACAAAAGGCGGAACTTCAACACGTATTCAGGCGTCTGTTCTAAGCTTATATGATACTGAGCGTTTCCGCGGCCCTCGTGCTGCCGGCAAAAATGTTCAGTGGGCACAAGCCGATGATGAGATTGCTGCCAAGCTGAAAGAAATTTCTGCATCAAACGGCGCAATCCGCATTGTAACAGGCTCTTTACTAAGCCCTGCTTCTAAGCAGGTTATAGCTGATTTTAAGGCAGCTTACCCAAGTGCCCAACACGTTACTTACGATACCAACAGTGCTTTCGGACTTACTAAAGCCTGCAAAATAGCTTTCGGCGAATCTTTCGTTCCCGGCTATCGTTTCGATAAGGCAAACATAGTGGTTTCATTCGGCGCAGATTTCCTTGGAACCTGGATCAGCCCGGCTGAATTCAGTAAGCAATGGGTAAGCGGACGTAAAGTGAACAAGCACAACAGCAATATGAGCCGCCTGTATTCTTTCGAGGGTACTATGTCGCTTACATCTGCTAATGCTGATCACCGTAACGCAATTCGCCCTACCGAAGAAGGCCAATATGTAGCTGCATTATACAATGCGGTAGCTAAGCTGACCGGTGCCGCAACCATCAGCGTGGCTGCCCCTGCAAACGCCAAATTTATTGATGAAGCTGCTGCTGACTTAGTTCACCACAAAGGCACAGGCCTCGTGGTTAGCGGAAGCAACGATTTTAACATTCAATTGCTTGTTTTGGCAATTAACAATCTTGTAGGCAACATTGGCACCACAGTAGGTACCGAGGCCACAAGCAATATGAAACAAGGCGACGACGAAGCAATGTCAGCCTTTGTGAAAGAATTAGGCGCAGGTTCTGTATCTGCTGCTATATTTTGGGGTGTTAACCCTGTTTATGATTACCCGCAAGGCGCTGCGCTGAAAGGTGCAATCAGCAAATTGCCGCTCAGCGTTTCTTTCGCTGACCGCCCTGATGAAACAGCCGAAGCCTGCCAATTCGTTTGCCCTGATAACCATTATTTGGAATCATGGAACGATGCAGAGCCTTTGAAAGGATATTACTCTTTAACCCAGCCGGTTATAAGTCCGCTGTTTAAAACCCGCCAGGCACAGGATTCTTTGTTGAAATGGTCATCGGCTAAAGCTGATTTCTATACATATCTGCAGGAATACTGGAAGGCGCACATGTACCCCCAGCAAAAAGTTCGTGATAATTTCCGCGATTTCTGGACCTACAGCCTGCACGACGGTATCTTTGAACCTAAGAACGCCGATTGGCGCACACATGCCGCCGCAGCTCCTGCTGTAACCGGCCATGAAGCTGATTCTCATACCGAGCCTTCCGGCTTAGTTCATGGCGAAACAGCTGCTAAATCAGAAGCTCCTGCTTCATCTGCTAAAGGATTCAGCGTAGACCTGGGCTCAGTAACTTCAGCCATCAGCTCTTCAGCAAAAGGATCAGGTTTTGATCTGGTACTTTATGAATCTGTAGGTATGGGCAGTGGCCGCAGTGCCAACAACCCTTGGCTACAGGAATTCCCCGACCCGATTTCACGTTCATGCTGGGAAAACTTCGTATCTATATCAATGACAACTGCCAAGGAACTTGGGGTGGTTGTTGATGAAGGAGATACTTTCCTCCTGAATGTTACCTATAACGGCGTTTCTATGAAACTGCCGGCATTGGTTCAGCCCGGTCAAAACAAGAATACAATATCAATTGCTGTCGGCTATGGCCGCAGCGTTGCAGGCAAAGCCGGTGTAAACGTTGGTAAAAACGTTTTCCCCTGGATTAGCACTGCAAACGGTTATGCAAGCAACCTGGTAACAGGCGTAAAGCTTGAAAAAACCGGTGAGGAATATAAAGTAGCACACGTACAAACGCACCATACCATTATGGGCCGCGATATTATACAGGAGGCTACCCTTTCCGATTACAAGAAAGATCCATCTGCCGGTCATGTATCTCACCTGATCAGCACACCTGAAGGTCCTAAAAAAGCTACTGATTTCAGCCTTTGGAATCGCCACGAGCGTCCTAACCACGCCTGGGGTATGAGCATAGACCTTAATGCATGTACCGGTTGCGGCGCATGCGTTATCAGCTGCCAGGCCGAAAACAACATACCCGTTGTAGGAAAGCAGGAAGTGCTGAACCGCAGGGAAATGCACTGGATTCGTATTGACCGCTACTACAGCACCAACGACGTTTCTGCCCTTGGTGTGCTTGACAGGCCGGGCGCTTTGGAAATACCTTCTGATGATCCGGAAGTTGTATTCCAGCCTTTGATGTGTCAGCACTGTAACAATGCGCCTTGCGAAACAGTTTGCCCGGTTGCAGCTACCACGCACAGCACCGAAGGTCTGAACCAAATGACCTACAACCGTTGCGTAGGTACACGTTATTGCGCAAACAACTGTCCTTATAAAGTACGTCGCTTTAACTGGTTCAGCTACCCTGATAATAAAGATTTCGCCATCAACCCGGCCCAAACCGACCTTGGTCGTATGGTGCTGAACCCTGATGTAACTGTTCGTGCCCGTGGTGTAATTGAAAAATGCAGCATGTGTGTTCAGCGTATCCAGGATGGCAAGCTTACTGCAAAACGTGACAACCGCCGCCCGAAAGACGGTGAAATTGAAACTGCCTGCTCTCAAAGCTGCCCGGCCGATGCCATAGTATTCGGAGATATGAATGACCCTGAAAGCCGTATTGCCGGGATTATGGAAACGGAATACGAGATGCGTTCATACCGCGTGCTTGAAGAAATCAATACTAACCCATCGGTTAGCTACCTTACCAAAATAAGAAATAAAGCCGAAAAAGCTCACGCTTAAATCGAAGCAATTCGAGGTAAGTGATTGAAAAATAAAGGTTTGTTAAATATACATATATTCTAAGGCAACAGGAATAGCAGGAATATGCAAGTTACATCACCCGTAAGGGAACCATTGGTAACCGGGGGCAAGACCCTTCACGATGTTACTAACGATATTGCCCGCCATGTGGAGGGTAAACCCACTCGCCTGTGGTACATTTCATTTATCATTTCGGTAATTGTTATGTCTTACGGTATCTACTGCCTGTATAATACATGGTGGGTAGGTTTGGGTGTTTGGGGCCTGAATAAAACCGTTGGCTGGGCATGGGATATCACCAACTTCGTATGGTGGGTAGGTATAGGCCACGCCGGTACACTTATCTCTGCAGTACTGTTGCTTTTCCGTCAAAAATGGAGAGCTTCAATTAACAGGGCGGCAGAAGCAATGACCATTTTCGCAGTACTCTGCGCAGCAAGCTTTATCATGATGCACGCCGGTCGTGCATGGCTGGCTTACTGGTGCCTTCCCCTTGGAAATACTTACGGCACACTTTGGGTTAACTTCAACTCACCCCTTGTTTGGGACGTATTCGCAATCTCGACTTATCTTACAGTATCTGTAGTATTCTGGTACATTGGCCTTATTCCTGACCTTGCAACCATTCGTGACCGCGCTCAAAACAGCATTTCCCGTTTTGTTTATGGTACATTGGCTTTCGGTTGGAACGGCGGCGCTAAAGACTGGAGCCGTTACGAGGCTGTTAGCCTTGTTCTTGCAGGCTTAAGTACCCCACTCGTACTTTCGGTTCACACCATTGTAAGTATGGACTTTGCAACCTCGGTTATACCGGGCTGGCACACCACTATTTTCCCTCCTTACTTCGTAGCAGGCGCTATCTTCTCAGGTTTCGCCATGGTGTTAACCCTGATGTTGGTTACCCGCGTTACCTTTAAGCTGCAGGATTATATTACAATGGGCCACATCGAGTCCATGAATAAGATTATACTCCTTACCGGCTCTATAGTTGGTGTGGCTTATATCACCGAGTTCTTTATTGCTGCATACTCAGGTGTTGATTATGAAAGCTACTGCTTCATCAACCGTGCTTTCGGGCCATATTGGTGGGCATACTGGAGCATGATGAGCTGTAATGTAATCAGCCCTCAGCTGTTCTGGTTCAAGAAGATTCGTACCAGTATTACAGCTACCTTCATACTGAGCATTATAGTAAACATCGGTATGTGGTTCGAACGTTTCGTAATCATTGTTACTTCCCTGCACCGCGATTACCTGCCAAGCAGCTGGGCAATGTTCCACCCAACCCGTTTCGACATTGGTGACTACATATTCTCATTCGGTTTCTTCTTTACCCTGTTCTTCCTGTTCGCCAAGTATCTCCCTGTTATTAACATGTTCGAGATAAAGATGATCCTGAAAAGCAGCGGCGATAAGAAAAGCAAGCCGGCTGACGTTCATGCGGCAAAAACCACAACGGTTTAAGAATCAATCTCAATTGGTTGTTACAGCCGGTTGCTCATATTAAATAACAGGCAGCTTAAAGCAGCAAATCATAAATGTCTCATTCTTCACAATTCCTGGTTGGTGTATTCGACGACGATGAAGTGGTACTGAATGCCGTACGCAGTGTACGTGCCTCCGGTGTCCGTGTTCACGAAGTTTATTCACCATTCCCTATTCACGGCATTGATGATGCCTTGGGTTATAAGCGTACCCGCCTTGATATTGCGGCATTCATGTTCGGATGCTGCGGTTTCCTGGGTGCAGGCAGCCTAATTGGGCTCACCTTGGGTTACGATTGGCCTATGAACATTGGCGGTAAGCCATTTGCTCCGCTTCCGGATTTTATTCCGGTTACGTTTGAAGGAACTGTACTATGT
Source organism: Bacteroidota bacterium (assembly GCA_040388605.1). Classification (GTDB taxonomy): domain Bacteria; phylum Bacteroidota; class Bacteroidia; order Cytophagales; family Flexibacteraceae; genus JAZKBN01. The sequence goes on from JAZKBN010000038.1 coordinate 35,804, forward strand.
ACCGCTCTTGGAATGGTGGCAACTTTCCTGCTGGCAAGCGGCCTTTTCCCCGGTTCCACTAAGACTGTATTCGATGCCCGCTTCTCTGACGACAAGTTTATTCTTGCCGTTGAGCTTGATAAAAACCACGGCCACAGCGCAGAGCAAATAACCAAGCTGTTGAAATCTAACGGCGCTACTGAAGTAAACCTGAAAGAAGTTAAAGACTGATGAGCATTAAGAATTACCTGCTTCCGGTTTGCACATTGGCTATAGGCCTTATGGCAGCCTCATGCACCCGTGACCCCAACGACACAGGCACTGAGTACGCTCCGCAGATGTATCACAGCATTCCTTACGAGCCTTATACCCAGGTAGTTGACACTGCCAGCGAATTTTACAATACCATTCCTTATAACAACGAGGGTAACGATAAATCTGTTATTCGTTCCAACCAGCGTAAACCTGTAAAGGGCACTGTTTTCCGTCGCTTTTACAGCGGACAGCTCCGTACCGAGGTGGCAAAGGAATTGTATATTTATGACAATATTCCTGCTGACAGCTTTGCGCTGGCCGGCAGAGTTCTAAAAAGCCCTTTAGCGCATAACGAAGGTGTTTTGAAGGAAGGCGAAGTATTGTACGGTCGTTATTGCAAGCACTGCCATGGCGCAGAAGGCAAGGGCGATGGTAAAGTAGCTCCAATATATAAAGGTGTCCCTACGGGTTATAATGCCGGGGCTTATGCAAATATGCCTGAGGGTCATATTTTCCATGTAATCACGCATGGTAAAGGCCGTATGTATCCGCATGGTTCACAGGTTAACCCTGAAGATCGCTGGAAAATTGTGCAGTTTGTACAAACACTGCAAAAGCTTCCTCAATAATATAAGTTATGCACACGGCGTATTCAGGCCGGGTTGCGTATGAATTATTTAAAATATCTCGCCATATATTATTCTGAGCCTCGGCTCAGCTAATTGGCAAAAACCGGATTAAAAGATATATAAATCTGATATGGGTTCTCATCACCACGAACACGTAGTATTAGACGAGCAGTACAGCGTTAGCCCACAGGCAAAAAGTCGTATTCTGCTTACCTTAGTGCTCGGTATAGTTTTCTTTATTATCGGCTGTATTGGCCTGAGCCAAAACTGGTTCGCGTCAGAAGACGAGCACGGAGGGGGGCATGGTCATGTATCTGCAACCCACCAGGTTGGCGCTGCCCACCATGAAGGCTCGCAGCCCGGTGAAGGCGCACACGTTGGCGCTGCAACAGAGAAACATGATGATGCTGCCGCAGCTGATGCTGAACATAAGGCAGAAGAGCATGCCGCAGCAGCTGACACTGTTGTTGCCGGTCATACAGAAGGTATTCAAAAAGTAGACGGAAACGCTCCTGACAGCCATGCTGTTGAATCAACAATTGAAGAACATCCTTCAGCAGTTCAAACAGGGGAGCATTCTTCATCATCAGTAAGTACAGCGCCTGCTGCTCATCATGCTGAAGCAGGTGAGCACCACGGCTATAATTGGATGAGCCGCGTATGGGCAAATCTTTGGTTGGGTAATGTTTTCTTTGCAGGTATTGCCCTTATAGGCTTGTTCTTTGTGTGCGTTCAATACGTTGCATGGGCAGGCTGGGCTACGCTGATTAAGCGTATACCTGAAGCTTTCGGTTTTTGGCTGCCTTTCGCCGGTGTATTAATGGTTGTTTTGTTCGCTTTTGGCCACCATGACCTCTTTCACTGGACGCATGATTACCTGCATCAGCCACTTTTAGCAGATAAGACTGCTAACCCCCAATACGACGAAATTATTGTAGGTAAGGAATGGTATTTGAATATCCCGTTCTATTTGGGCCGTATGATTTTCTTCTTTGGCGCCTGGATTACTGTGCATTTCATTATGCGCAAATATTCATTGGCTGAGGATAAAGAGGCCGGCACTTCTGTAAAATGGTATAACAAGAGTATTTTCACCGGTGCCATTTTCCTTGTAATCTTTGCTGTAAGCGAAAGCATGTCGGCTTGGGATTGGGTAATGTCTATTGACCCGCACTGGTTCAGTACTTTGTTTGGTTGGTATATGTTTGCCAGCTGGTGGGTTTCAGGTTTGAGCATGATAGCGCTGAGCATCATTATTCTTAAAGAAAAAGGCTACCTGCAATCGGTTAACATTAACCACCTGCACAACCTGGGTCAGTTTATGTTCGCGTTCAGCATTTTCTGGACATATCTCTGGACAGCTCAATTCCTGCTCATATACTACGCGAACCTTCCTGAGGAAGCTATCTACTTCATTCAGCGTCGTGATGGCTTTAACGGTCAATATTCATGGCTGTTCTACTTCAACGTAATTAATAACTTTGTTTTCCCCTTCCTTTTCTTAATGACCCGCGATGCTAAGCGTCATGTGTTGTTTATGAAAATTGCGGCTATAGGCCTTATCATTGGTCACTACCTTGATTTCTACCTGATGATTATGCCTGGTGTTGTTAAAGAGCACAACGGATTCGGTTTTGTAGAATTGGGTACGTTCATGATTTTCGCCAGCCTGTTTGCATGGGTTGTTTCATCGGCCATCTCTAAGGCGCCTTTGGTACCTAAGAACCACCCAATGTTAGAAGAAAGCGTTTACCACGAAATATAAATATAGGCTATATCTATTGGCATGTTTGCGGTTCTGATACTCCATTCATCTGTCGATATTTAAAATACTCCTGATAATCAAGATTCCATGACTATTATAGTTACTATAAGTGCGGTGCTTATCCTGGTTGTTCTGGGCCTTCTGCTGAAGATCCAGGGCATGGTAGATGTGCTGCGTGGTACGCACCATAAGCGCGAGACTTTAAGCAATAAAGTAAACGCAGCCTTATTTCCTGTTTTCCTTATTGTAGGAACAGTTGCTTTCGTTTGGTTCAGCATTTATGCCTCGCAGTTTTACCTGCCCGAAGCCAGCAGCATTCATGGTAAAGTAACCGACAAAATGTTTTGGGAGAGTATATACGTTGTAACCTTCGTATTTATTGCCACCCATATTTTGCTCTTTATTTTCCCTTACATCTATCAATTCCGTGAAGGACATAAAGCAACTTTCTTTCCTGATAATAACAAGCTGGAATTAATCTGGACTGTTATACCTGCAATTGTACTTGCTCTGTTGGTAATTGGCGGATGGAAAGAATGGAGTTCAATAACCGGTCCTGCACCTGCTGACCACGTTGAACTTGAAATTGTTGGTAAGCAATTTGACTGGATGGTACGCTATCCCGGTGCAGACCATAAATTCGGTAAGCACGATTTCCGTAAGATAGACGGTACTAATGTTCTTGGCTTAGCTTTTACGGAGCGTGAAGGCATGGATGATTTCATGGCCGATAAAGTTTATATACCTAAAGGCAAAGCTGTACTTTTCAAGATTCGCAGCCGCGATGTATTGCACAGTGTATTTGCCTTCCATTTCCGTCAGAAAATGGATGCTGTTCCTGGTATGCCAACCCAATTTTGGTTTACACCAACAAAAACAACTGCTGAAATGCGTGCCGAGCTGAACGATTCTAAGTTCGATTACGCTATAGCTTGTGCAGAGGTTTGCGGAAAAAGCCACTTCGCCATGAAGCAGACCATTATTGTGCTTGAGCAGAGTGAATATGATAAGTGGTACAATGAGCAAAAGTCTTTCATAAACAAGAATCCACAGTATATCTCTATGGTTCCTGATAACCTGAAGGCTGTGGCGATGGAGCAAATTGCTGCTCCTGCTAAAGTGGCTTCATTGGTTCCCTAATTAAATATTGCATTGAGGCCTGTAATTGTATAAGCTTCAGGTTCACACATCAGATATATATTGCCCCTTACGGGCACAGAAAATACAGATTAAATACGCAGTTTAACTGACATGGCTACACAGGATTTACACGAATCACCCAACGACGCATCGCACGACCACAATCACGCTGCCGGTACCGGACATAATGATTCGCATGCTCATCACGATGACCACGCACATGACGACCATCATGAAGCGAGTTTCCTGAGCACATATATTTTCAGCGAAGACCATAAAACAATATCAAAGCAATTCCTGATTACAGGTTTACTTTGGGCTTTCATCGGCGGTTTGTTTTCATTGATCTTCCGTTTGCAATTGGGCTTTCCTAACGCTGATTTAAGCTGGTTAAGCTTTCTTCTTGGTGATTGGATTCAGGAAGGTAAATTGAGCCAGGATTTTTACCTTGCCTTGGTTACAATGCACGGTACCATCATGGTATTCTTTGTACTTACTGCAGGCCTGAGCGGAACCTTTTCTAACCTGCTCATACCATTACAGGTTGGCGCCAGGGATATGGCTTCAGGTTTTATGAATATGCTGAGCTACTGGTTTTTCTTCCTGAGCAGCGTACTTATGTTTTGGTCGCTTTTCATAGAAACCGGTCCTGCGGCAGGTGGTTGGGTTATTTATCCGCCATTAAGTGCTTTGCCTCAGGCGCACAAAGGTTCTGAGCTTGGTATGACCTTATGGTTGTGCAGCATGGCGGTATTTATTGTAAGCAGCCTGCTCGGTAGTGTTAACTATATTACTACAGTAATTAACCTGCGTACCAAGGGTATGACCTTCACACGTCTGCCGCTTACTATTTGGGCATTCTTCCTGACTGCGGTAATTGGTGTGCTTGCATTCCCAGTATTGTTCTCCGCAGCGCTGTTGCTGATTTTCGACCGCAGTTTCGGAACCAGCTTCTACCTGAGCGAAATCTATATTAACGGACAGGCTCTTGACCGTGTAGGCGGCAGCCCGATTCTGTTCCAGCACTTATTCTGGTTCCTTGGGCACCCTGAAGTTTACATCGTTATTCTTCCGGCACTTGGTATTACCTCTGAAATCATTGCCACCAATTCACGCAAGCCTATTTTCGGATACCGTGCAATGATTGGCTCAATGATCTTCATTGCCTTCCTGAGCTTTATTGTTTGGGCTCACCACATGTTCGTAACCGGTATGAACCCCTTCCTGGGCTCCATATTCATGTTCCTGACATTGATAATCGCTATTCCTTCTGCGGTTAAGGCATTCAATTATATTACCACTCTTTGGAAAGGTAATATCATATTTACGCCTGCAATGCTGTTCAGCATTGGTCTGGTATCCCTGTTTATTTCAGGTGGTGTAACAGGTATTATACTTGGCAACTCTGCCCTTGATATACAGCTTCACGATACTTACTTTGTTGTAGCTCACTTTCACCTTGTAATGGGTTCGGCATCTTTCTTCGGCATGGTAGCGGGTGTATATCACTGGTTCCCTAAGATGTTCGGGAAAATGATGAATGAGAAATTGGGTTATATACACTTTTGGGTAACTTTTGTTGGTGTGTACGCTGTATTCTTCCCGATGCACTATATGGGCATTGCCGGTTTCCCGCGTCGTTACTACAGCTTTACATCATTTGATGCCTTCCAAAGCTTTACTGATTTGAATATGTTTATCAGTGCTGCAGCTATAATGACTTTCACCGCTCAGCTTGTTTTTGCCTTCAATTTCTTCTGGAGCATCTTCAAAGGTCGTAAGGCAACAATGAATCCCTGGCGTTCAAATACCCTGGAGTGGACTACTCCAATCAATCCGGGCCACGGCAACTGGGTTGGCGAAATTCCTCATGTATATCGTTGGAGCTATGATTACAGCAAGCCCGGCGCTTATGAAGATTTCATTCCTCAAAATGTACCTTATTCTGCAACCCCGGAAAGTAATTTCCCCGAGGAGACTGAATTAATTGCTGAAGAGAATGAATCTCTTGAAGACTTTATTATCAACGAAAAAGTATAGTTAATTGAACTGCCTTAAATGGTTAAATCGGTTTAACCGGTTTGACTTAGGTAGTTTAAATTAACAGGTACTTATAAAAATGGCAGCAAGTCAAAAATCCAATACTAATAAGAAAAGGCTCTTCAGGCGTTTTGGATTTCTTACCCTTGTTGTTGTTTATATAGTAATTCTTGCCGGTGGCATTGTTAGGAGCACCGGTTCAGGCATGGGATGTCCTGATTGGCCTAAATGTTTTGGAAGTTGGGTACCACCTACCGGTGAGGCCCAACTTCCTTTGCATTTTAAGGAAATCTATACTGCGCAAAGGGTTAAGAAGAGCGTTCGCATAGCCAATATGCTGGAGCGTATGGGTTTTACGAATACAGCTTATATCCTGCGAACAGATCCTTCAATCAGGCAGGAGCAGCCCTTCAATGTTGTTAAAACCTGGATTGAATATATTAATCGACTTGCAGGGGCGCTTACCGGTTTGTTCATTGTGACTGCCTTTGCATTAAGCTTTGTCTACTGGAAAACAGATAAGTTCATTGTTCTGCTCAGTGCAGGCAGTGTGGCTCTTGTAGGTTTTCAGGGCTGGATTGGCTCAATTGTAGTAGCTGCCAACCTGATGCCATTTACTGTGACTTTGCACATGGCTTTAGCCATATTACTTGTTTGGCTGATTATTTATACCCTTGCTCGTGCTGAACACGGCACAGGCAGGGTTAAAAGCAATGCGCCACTCAGGCAGGTTCAATTCGCTGCGTGGTTTGTATTTGCGCTTACTTTCATCCAGGTGATGATTGGTACAGATGTTCGCGAAGAAGTGGATATTATTACCGCATCTTCGGGCGGTAGCCACAATAATATAATGTACCGATTAGGTACCTCTTATCTTGTTCACCGTGCATTCTCAGTACTTGTACTGGCTTCATGCTTCGGGGTTGTCAGGGCAATAAGGCTTAGTTACCCTATGGGGCACAGTATGCGCAGCATGGCATGGATATTATTCGTACTTTTGCTGCTCGAACCCTTGGTGGGTATTGGTATGGCTGCATTTGATTTGCCTGCTTTTCTCCAACCCGTTCACCTTACCCTTGCAACAATCATTATTGGTCTTGTGCTTTATATTGCTGTTAAAGCAGGATATGGTTTCGATAAATCGGAAGCCTTTTCATCAGTAGCCGGTAAAATGGCCGGCACAGCTGTTTCCTGAGTTTTTGGTTCAGCTATTGATAAAAGGCCTTATTACCAAAGCATTAATCATTAAATAAACATGTTCGGTTTAAACCGAACAGTCTTCCGATTTGTTAATCGGCAGCACCAAATGGAGACAAATACTGCTTCAATTTCATTTTCAGATCGCATAAGGCCCTACTTCGAGGTTTTAAAATTCCGTTTGAGCACCATGGTGGTGTTTTCCTCCGGAATGACATACCTCTTAGCTTCAGGCCCGAATGTTGAGTATTCTAAACTTTGGTTATTGGTCTTAGGCGGTTTTATGGTTACCGGCTCGGCCAATATTATTAACCAGGTTTTTGAACGCGACATAGATTCACTTATGAAGCGTACGCGCAATCGTCCTTTGCCTACGGGAAGGATGAGCGTGGCTGAGGCTGTTTCATATTCATCTTTCCTGGGTATTGCAGGTTTTGCTGTTCTGGCATTGAATGTAAATTTAATGGCTGCCTTGCTCACTATGCTGTCTTTGGTATTGTATGGGTTTGTGTACACACCAATGAAGCAACGCAGCCCGTTGGCCGTTGCCGTGGGCGCAGTGCCCGGCGCATTGCCTACCTTAATCGGCTGGGTTGCTTATACAGGCCAAATTACTATTCCCGGACTTATTCTCTTCGGTATTCAGTTCGTATGGCAGTTCCCGCATTTTTGGGCTATTGCATGGGTGCTTGATGATGATTATAAGAAAGCCGGTTTCCGCCTGTTGCCAAGCAGCGGCGGCCGCGATATTAAAACAGCTTTCAGGATTATGAGCTATACGCTGTTCCTTATCCCCTTGGGCTTAATGCCTTTCCAATTGGGAATTACCGGTTCAATGTCGGCAATGGTGGTTACGCTTTGCGGTACCCTGTTTCTTTTCCAAACGTTCAGCCTGATGGCAAGCTGCAGCAACAAAGCAGCTAAAAGCATAATGTTCGGCAGCTTTCTTTACCTGCCAATTGTCCAGATTGCTTTTGTTCTTGACAGGGTTTAGAATATTTGCTTAAAGTGATTTGCTTAGAAAAGCAGCTGTCAGTCTGCTATTACCAACACTAAACTCGAATCAGGTTTCAAATTGAGCTTCGCGTAATTGATTTATGCACGTGCAGGTTCTGAAATAAGGATGCAAAACACCTCCCCTATATTACCAATTGACCGTCCGGGTTTTAACCCTGTCCCGGTTGATGAATCGCAAGCCGGCCCGGTGCTGAGCATGCACCCTAAGAAATTTGCGCTATGGCTTATTATTGTGAGCATAGTAATGATTTTTGCCTCAATGACCAGCGCTTACCTTGTTCGTCGTGATGACGGCAATTGGGCGGAATTCAACCTGCCCCCGGTTTTATGGGCAAGTTCAATTGTTCTTTTACTGAGCAGTGTAACCATGCATTGGGCATATATTGAAGCAAAGCACAATAATTTCGGAAGGCTGCGCATAGCTTTGGCTCTTACAACCTTACTGGGCGCCCTGTTTGTATATCTTCAGTTTACCGGGTGGCAATACCTTGTAGATGTAGGGGTTTACCTGGTTGGTAACCCGAGCGGATCTTTCCTTTATGTAATTACCGGACTCCATGCTTTCCACCTTATCAGCGGTATGGTTTTCCTGCTCATTGTTTTATGGCAGGCTTACCGCTCGCAGGTAAACAGCAAAAGTTTGGTCAGTATAGAGATGTGCACCACCTATTGGCACTTCCTGGATGGCTTATGGATATATTTATTTATATTTTTGCTCATCAACCACTAAAAAAATCGGGCCTCATGCACTATCTTGCGGCCCGGATAGGCTAATTATTACAAAGCAATTACCCAACAAATCAACTCCGCGACCAGGCGGAATTTACGAAAACGAATGGCACACGCTATAGCACAAGAGAAACCTGTTAAGAATATTTGGGGAGGCGGAGTGGAGCCGCTGAAGGCCAGCTACGGCAAGCTGATGATGTGGTTTTTCCTGCTTTCCGATACTTTCACTTTCTCAGCATTGCTCATTACCTACGGTATGAGCCGTTTTTCTCACCCGGCTTATGCCGATAAGTTAGACGCATTCACTTTCAATACAGCCTGGTGGCCGGTGCCCGATAAGGTATTCGACGGCGTTCCGTTCCTCAACGTGCACGTTCCGCTGGTGTTTGTGGGTATAATGACCTTTATTCTCATCATGAGCTCTGTAACCATGGTACTGGCTGTTGAAGCCGGCCATCGTATGGACCGCGCAGACGTTCAGAAATGGATGCTTTGGACTATTCTTGGCGGTATTGCTTTCTTAAGCTGCCAGGCTTGGGAATGGACCCACTTTATTCATGGTAAACATATTGGTACCCTTATCGACGGCCAGATGTTTTATGGCGCAAACCTGCACCGTAACCAATATGGCCCGCCGCTTTTTGCCGATTTGTTCTTCTTTATAACCGGCTTTCACGGAACGCACGTTCTTTCAGGTGTGGTATTGAACTTCCTGGTTTTCTTTAACGCCTCAATGGGGGTTTACGAAAAACGCGGACACTATGAAATGATTGAAAAAGTAGGCCTTTATTGGCACTTTGTAGATTTGGTTTGGGTATTCGTATTCACCTTCTTCTACCTAATCTGATTTCATACTGAATTCATAAATTAATAAATCATTAGCCCTCGGTTATATATACCGGGCACCTACGATTAAAATTATGTCATCACCATCACATGCTCCCGTAGCAACGGGCGAAATACCAAAGGCTAACACCGCTGCAATCTGGCGTACTTTCTGGATTCTGCTGGGCATTACTGCCGTAGAGTTTTTGATTGCCTTCACCGTTTCTTCACCAATGCTGCGTATCAGCGTATTCGTAGGTCTTACTTTTGTTAAGGCTTTCTATATAGTTGGTGAGTTTATGCACTTGAAGCACGAGGTTAAAACATTAATATGGTCGGTTGTAATACCAACTATGTTTATTGTATGGCTGGTTATTGCGCTTCTTTATGAAGGCGGCTCAGGTCTTTCCTCCCGTTTAAATTACTGATAGTTCAAGGGGCAGCTGTTCAGCTGTTCATGAATTTTATTAGTAAGCCCTGTTTCCCGGCCTTGCCGGATATTTGCCAAACAATTATTCGGAATAACAGTTAAATATCCGTAAGCATTGTTTCCGGCATGAGTATTAACGGAACATGGCTTAATTAGTCTTCATAGTAAATGAAGCGATTGGCATTCGATATTTTGCCTTTACCGGTTTAGCCCCGGAGTCCCCGGGTATTGTTACCGGTTTATTACTAATCAGAGCCTTTCGGGGGCAGAATATAAAATGCGTAAATCAATAAAAACCGGCATTCTGGTAGCTGTGCTCCTGGTGCCGGTTTTTTTAGTGTTTGGCCTCAAGTTTTTCGGCAGGAACCACTATGAGCTTCGCCGGATGCCGAATAAGGAAAAATTCCTGACCGGTGAAGACGGTAGTATTAAGTCGATACCGGCATTCAGCCTGACCGACCAGGATGGTAAGACTTTCACTCAGGAACAGCTTAAAGGCAAGGTAGTGATTGCTGATTTTATTTTTAGCCGCTGTGAAACCATTTGTCCGAAAATGACTCATGAGCTTACGCGCCTCCAGGAAACATTTGCCGGTAATAAAGATGTTATTATTATATCCCACACCGTTGATCCTGAATTCGACAGTGCAGCAGTTTTAAATAGCTATGCCGCCCAATATGGCGCAAAGTACGGCCAATGGTATTTCCTTACCGGTCCCAAACCTGTAATTTATGGCCTTGCCAGGGATGGGTATTTTCTGCCTGTCGGGAAAGGTGATGGTGGTGAAACCGATTTCATCCACAGCGACAAAGTGGTTTTGGCTGATAAAAAAGGCCGTATTCGCGGCTTCTATAACGGTACCGACCCTGTAATGGTAGATACCCTTATTCTTGAAACACGCATATTACTACAGGAGCAGGATAACAACGGTGAATAACCTTGGCATCTGCCTGCTAAAGCACAAACAGAAATATGAGTAACTCTATTGAAATACAAAAGAACGACGGTAAATGGCTCACCATTATTACCATATTAGGTATAGCAATACCTGTTGTTGTAGCTGTATTATTATTCCTTCCCCAAACCGGCAAGCTCGGTGATCTTGATTTCTCCTTCCTGCCTCATTTAAACGCTGTTTTAAATACGGCTACAGCATTCGCGCTGGCAGTAGGTTATTACTTCATCAAATCGGGGCAGCGCAATGCTCACCGGAGCTCAATGCTTATAGCATTCGGTTTAGGCAGCATTTTTTTAGTAAGCTATGTATTGTATCACTTCCAGGTAGCTGCAACCAAATTTGGTGACCTGAACCATGATCATTTAATAAGCGATGCCGAAGCAAGCGCCGCAGGCGGCTTAAGAATACTCTATTACATAATTCTGTTCAGCCATATTATTTTAGCTGCAACCATTGTACCCTTGGTTCTGCTGAGCATTTATTACGGCCTGAGCCGCCAGTTTGAAAAGCATACCCGCATCAGTACCTGGACATTCCCGCTTTGGCTGTATGTATCGGTTACCGGGGTAATTGTTTACCTCATGATTAGTCCGTATTACTTAAATTAGTAAGACTATGAAAGGAATTGGTCAGCCTCCTGTTAATTACTTTTCCTGCAGCATTAAGCCTTGGATGCTTGTTGCTGCCCTCCTGGTTGTTTTTTTAATACTTATTTCAACAGAGCCTGTATCGGCACAATGTGCTATGTGCAGGGCCTCGGTAGAAACAAATGCCAATAACGGCAATACCAGGACGGCTGCCGGCTTAAACAAAGGCATACTCTACCTGATGGCAATGCCTTATATGATTTTTGCTTTCTTAGGGTACATGTGGTATTCCAAAAGCCGTAAAAATAAACTTGTACAAGATGAACTCAGGGAAAGAAAAATCAGCAATAGCCGCGGTCGCGAATCTTAAATGCCCAAGGTGCAGGCAAGGTAAAATATTCGAATATTCCGGAATCCTTGGCTGGCTTCCCGGTCGTTTCGATAAGATGAACCCTACCTGTGAATCCTGTAGTTTAAGATTCCAGGTTGAACCCGGATTTTTTTACGGGGCAATGTATGTGAGCTATGGTTTTGGTGTAGGTGCGGTTGCCGCAGTTTGGATAGGCTTAAATTTTTTAGCCAATGATCCTCCCCTCTGGATTTATATGTTGGCAGTTGCCGCTGTGGTGCTCCTGAGTGTCCCTTTTTCTTACAGGTATGCAAGGGCGCTTTACCTCTTTTGGTTCGGAGGAGTAAGCTACGATGCTGATGCCCCTGAAAAATTCCATAAACACCGGCTGCATAATCATGCATAATCAGGTATAGCAATTGAATCTTATCAGGAGTCTCCAATATCTCTCTTTTGATGTGGCTGTTGGGGCCTGTGCGGGCATGTATGCTGTTTGTAAGGCCACCGACCGGGCAGGGGTTTCAATCGCTCATTATGCGGCTATGATGGCTGCTGTTTTGTTTATTTATACAGCAGATCACTTCAGCGATGCAGCAAAGCTGACACCGGAGCAATTGCAGGAAGAAAGACGAATATTTTTTAAACGGAACAGGCCTGCATTAAAATACCTGCTTGCACTTTGCTCCTTTACCCTGATAGCTACACTTTTCTTTCTGCCCGCTGAAACCCTTTATTTTGGCATAGCTACAGGGGCAGCGTCTGTAGTCTACCTGATTTCAGCCGGCCTGGCACAAAACAAAAAGCAGGAAAAGACCATATTAACCCGGCCTAAAATTTATAAGGAACCTGTTATTGCCTTGCTGTACAGCCTGGTTATTTGCGGCATTGTTCACCCCGAAACTTTACTTGAATTGCCCGGTTGCTTAATTTTTATATGTTATGCCGGTATTGCCATGCAAAATCTGTTAATAATCAGCATGTTTGAAATGGAGCAGGATAAAAAGTCAGGCTTTCTTAATTTGGTTTCCGCAATTGGAACGGGGCATGCTGTTCACCTAATCTATGGATTAGGTGTTGTTGTTATATTAACCGGCGCCGCAGGTTTCCTAATATCAGTCTCATTTGTTGCCCGGTTTTTTGCGCTTGTAATTATTGCTATGTCGATGTGGCTGTGCGGTATAATGCTTGGCCGAAGAAGCAGGTTAATACATACCGGAGCTTACAGGGGTCTGGCAGAATCAGTTTTTTTGTTTCCTGTCCTGCTTGTTTTTGCTTAAAAAAAGAAATTAAGTCTTAACGGCATTGCAAGAGGCTAAATGCCTTGTTTAGGCCGGAATAAAAAACTGGCGCAGCAAAGCATGGAAACAACAGCAGATAGAAGAAATCGGAATCAGTCCTGTGCTTACAATGCTATGCTGAAACGGAGAATATTTGCTTAAGAAGGCAGATTGCTGCTATTACTTAAACATGCTTTTTATACTGCCCCATGATTTTTGGGCGGCAGTGGGGGCATTAGCTGTATGGGTAAAAAGATCTTCATAACCTGAAGCGGTTTTATAGTGCAGCTTGTATTCCAATTCACCGCCTGACTCAACCGATTTATAAATTTCAGAGTCAACATAAGAGTAGTTACCGAAATTATTGGCATTGGCCGGAATTACAGCTATGCGGGTAAAAATTACATCGCCGGCCCTTTTCCTGCTCAGTTCAAAATTGGTAACATCATCAGAATCAACCTGCCAGTCAACACGAATGCTGCCGCTTACCTGGTAAACTGCTGAAAATGTGTTAAGGCCTACTGTAAATGAACTTAAAAGCAGCATGGCTGCAAAAACGGGAAGATAAATAAAAGTAAATTTCTTCATTGCTTTGGTGGCTTAATCGGCACATCCACTGGTTTATTGCCGGAAATGAACTGGTTTAATACTTTTCCTTTAAGCCGGGGCTAATTTGCCCACATGTCTCAAGGAAATTATCTTATTTCCGTACTTAGCTCCGCAAATATGGCGAAAATCGGAACAGAAATCAAGAGACGGTAATATTTCAATTGAAGAATCAGGAACCTGCTGCTATATTGCAGCTACCCTTTGTTTTATTCCTGATATGGAATGTGAAACATCAGGGCCTTAATTCTGTTTTATCTACATGCAAGACACTGAAATTGTAAACAAGGTTGCACGAAGTTCCCTTATTTCTTTTGATTTGGAAACCATATTCCCTGAAGGCGAACGTATAGTGCTCGACATAGCACCGCAGCTGTATATGGGTTTGCTGCTACGCGAGAAAGATTTCAGGGAATTTATTAAGGTACATGACTGGAACTTTTATAGCGGCAAAAATGTGGCTGTTATTTGTTCTGCAGATGCCATTGTTCCGGTTTGGGCCTACATGCTTATAGCAGCCCAATTAGAACCCTATGCGGCTTATTTCGTCTTCGGGAATGAAGATGCATTGGAGCAGGCACTTTGGCAAAGAGCCATTGCCGGAATCAATGCCGGAGATTATGCAGATGCCAAAATAGTAATTAAAGGATGCAGCGATAAGCCCGTTCCGGTTTTTGCCTATACCGATATTTGCCGGGTTTTACGCCCCGTTGCTTCTTCAATTATGTATGGCGAACCATGCAGCACGGTTCCTGTTTTCAAAAAACAAAAACAAGCATGACAGACGAAGAGTACGATTTGCTCGATGAGCTATATTTTGTTATTGATTTCGTATTGCTGAAGCGAGCAACAGGCCTGGATGACAAAGTGTTGATCGAAAGGTTACAAAACCTGGTTGAAAAAGGTTGGGTACGTGCTTTTGTATCTCCCGGCGGTGCAGATGCTGAAAACCCTGATTCCGTTATTTACCCAAGCCTTTATTATTTAGCAAGCAAGGATGGTTTGTTAGCCCATACCGGCTTATAAGCCATCCTGTTATAATCCGGGCCTTCCTGAAACTTCATTTTCTTTTGCTTCCGTAATTGAAGGCTCTGCTTTAGCTTTCCTAAGTCGAAAAGAGAAAGAGGTTCCTTTGCCCAGCTTGCTGTTTACTGTTATTTTGCTTTCATGTGCCTCAACAATGTGCTTAACAATGGCAAGGCCAAGCCCAACCCCGCCCATGTTTTTATTCCTGCTTTTTTCCACCCTGTAAAAGCGTTCAAAAATGCGTTTCAGGTGTTCACCGGCAATGCCCGGACCATCATCTCGCACGCTTAGGTTTACAAATTCTTTTTCTGCATCAAGGCTAATGGTTATACGGCCGTTGTCGTTTCCATATTTAATGGCGTTTTCAACAAGGTTGTTTAATACCTGCCTGATCCTCATTGGGTCGGCCAGCACGAAAATGGGCCTGTCGGGCCGGCTTTCAAATTTTAATATCGTATTTCTTTTAGCAGCCCTGTCTTCCAGCTGCTCAAATACATCATTCACAAGGCTTCTTACTTCAACCCTAATTGGGCGCATGTTAATGGCGCCTAGTTCAAGCTGGCTTAAGGTATCTAGCTCTTCTAAAAGCTCTTTCAGGCCATCAAGGCTTTTAGATGCTTTTTTCAGGAATTTATCTCTTACCTCGGGGTCGTCTACAGCACCGTCAATGAGGGTATCAATAAAGCCCTGGGCTGCAAAAACCGGTGTTTTTAATTCATGCCCCACATCTGCCAGGAATTCGCGCCTGTAGGTTTCCAAAGATTTAAGCTCGTCTATCTCTTCCTCTTTCCTGGAAGCAAATTTCACCATTTGGTCGCCTAAGCGGTTAATCGGGCGAAAGCTGTACTTTTTAAAGGTGCGCTTTATTTCTTTATAATCTTTTTTCTTCATGCGCTCAACCATGCTGTAAAGGCGGTTAAGCTCCCTGAAAATAAGAAATTCAAGAGTAATGTAAATTGAAAGCGCTGCTACAGAATACACAACAACGAATGAAAAAAACAAAGCGGCAGGCTGCATTTTGGTTACCATACCCAGGAAAAGCATGGTTATTCCGCCTGTAACCAGGCCCAGTACAGCAGCAACAGCTCTTGAATTTAACAGCATTTTGTAATGTATTTTACGTCTGAAATTGAAGATACTGAAAAGCTGCCGGATTACAAACAGTTTTGCTGCAGGGCTTTAAATTTTTCATATAGTTCTGCCGTGGCATAGGCTGAATGTTAAATTTAATTATAGCCTGTTTCTGAAAAAAAACGAAATTCCCGGAAGTTTAGTATTTGCCTTAATTGCCGGGAGAACTGTACAGGTATTATTCTGTTAAAGTTTCTGATTCCTCGAATTTGTAGCCTACACCTTTAACAGTTGTAATATAGCCTTCGCCAATTTTTTCACGCACTTTGCGCACGTGTACGTCTACTGTGCGGGCCAAAACATAAACATCGGTACCCCAAATGTTTTGAAGCAACTCATCCCTGCTGAAAACCCGGTTGGGGTTGCGGGCCAGGAAACTAAGCAGCTCAAACTCTTTTTTAGGCAATACCGCCTGCTGACCGTTTACAGTTACAGTAAAGGAAGTACGGTCTATAATAAGGTTTGGGAAAGTAAGCCTGTCGGTATCTGCCTCGGGGGTCATTCTGCGAAAAAAAGCCGAAATTCGGCTGAGCAGGGCCCTTGGCTTTATGGGCTTATTTATGAAATCATTGGCGCCTGCTTCAAATGCAGCCACCTCGCTGTATTCTTCAGATCTTGCCGTAAGAAAAATGATGAAGGCTTCTTTAAGGGCCGGCAGCTCGCGCATACGTCGGCATGTTTCCACGCCATCCATAAAGGGCATCATAATATCAAGCAAAATCAGCTGCGGACGAAATTCGCGGGCTATTTCAAGCGCTTTGCGGCCGTTTTCTGCCGTTCTCACTTCGTAACCTTCCCGAACAAGGTTATACTGCAGCATTTCAAGTATATCCGGTTCATCGTCGGCAATAAGCACTTTTTGTGCAGCCTTGGCTGTTCGTGTCATAGGGTTATTTTGCAGCATCAAATGCCCGGACTCGAAAAGGGCAGGGTATTAACCTGCCGAAATCAGTTAGCGTCGAGCACCTGGCTAAGCTTCATTTCAAGCTCTGCGCCGCGTAAGTTTTTACCGATTATTTTGCCGTCTTTCCCAACAAGGAAAGTGGCAGGAATACTGTTAACTTTATATTGCTGAGCGCCGGCACTCTGCCATCCTTTCAGATCGCTGATGTGGTTAGGCCATTTCAGCCCGTCTTTTTCTATAGCTGCAAGCCATTTGTCGCGGTTATTATCAAGCGACACGCTCAGAACTGTGAAGCCTTTGCTTTTGTATTTATCATAAGCACGCACCACGTTGGGGTTTTCCATGCGGCACGGGCCGCACCATGAAGCCCAGAAATCTATCAGAACAACCTGGCCCTTAAGTGCCGAAAGTGAAAAAGATTTTCCCTCGCGGTCGTTCAGTGTAATATCAGGAGCAGATTCGCCAAGCTCAGGTGAAGGAGGCGGAAATGAAGCCAACAGGTTTTTTGCCCTTGCTGATTTCGGAAATTCAGCAGCATATCTTTTAGCCATTTTGTAAGCAACTCCTGATTCAAATTGCTTAAATAAATCAATGAGGCTAATGAGCATCAGCTCACGGCTTTGGGTTTTTTCAGGCGGCATGTTGGCAAGCTCTTCAGAAGCCTTCATGTACTCATCCAGGTTTTCCGAAACAAATTTTTGGAAAAAGGTGCTTACTTTATCGGCATACATGCTGCCGCGCAACATTTCATCGTTATTGAAATCCTCTTTTTTCCAATAGTTTTTTCGGTTGGTTTCAGGGTGAATGGCCAGGAATTGGGCCATCTTACCCACAAAAAGCTTAGGATGGTCGCCGGCATAGCTCAGGTTAAAAACATCTAATGACCTGAGTGTACTGTCAAACTTACCTTTCAGGCGATTCATAGAAGCATCGAAGGCAGCAGGGTCTTTATCTCTGGCGGGCAGGCGTTGGGCCTGGCCCTGGAATTCCTGGAGCTTAACATTCATGTTCAGCTTAAACTGCTTATAAGCATTCCATGCGTCATTTTCGCGGCTGCCGCTTATATGTGCCGCGCTCAAATCGCTGACCCTTGAAGAAAGTTCAATATCTTCTTCACCTAAAACCAAGGTTATTTGATTGGCATCGGGCGTAAAGGCTAGCGTATATAAACCGCGGGGCCAGGTTTTATTTTTAAACTCGAATGCGCTGTTTTTTATTGCTGCGCTGTCGGTTTTAATAAGCTCGTTGCCAAAATGCGTGTACAGGTAAATGAACGCCGGCGCACCTGCCGATTCCGTTAAAGTTCCTTTTAAAGAGCCTGCCAGGCTAAGGCCGGGTATAAACAATGCCGCGCCGCTAAGCGCAAAAGCCGCAGCAATTTTAAATATTGGGAAGGTGAAGTACCGGAGGTGCATGTTCACGATGTAAGGCTATGGAAAATTATCGGTCCGGGAAACAGAACAGACAGGATTTAACAAAAGTATAACTTTAATTTGATATTGCAGGTTTGTTGGTATGGCCTTAAGCAGGCAAAAGGTGTAATTTAATAAGCGGTATTAAACACATAAATTGTTTGAATATTTTGCACATATTAAAAGGTTTTTAATGTGTAATGTGTTGAAAAAGAATGTATTAAATTAATAATAGTGAAATTAAGTTTTAAACCGGGATACATTGGTTGATTCAGGGCCGGGTTCATTTCAACAGAATCTTCCTGTTGCGGAACTGCAATTGCCTGCCTTTTGCAGCAATGTTCTGTTAATATTAAAATGTAATGGCATTTTGCCCTTATGCAATGTTAAGGCTGTTATTATTCACTATAAACGGGTTTCAGGGTGAAATAATATTATACCTGATATTTCAGGCATTTGGCAAGGTAAAATGAAAAGTGCTTCCTTTACCCAAAGTACTTTCAGCATAAATGGTTCCGCCGTTTTTCTCACACATTTCCCTGCAAAGCTTTAACCCGAAACCGGTTCCTGTTTCACCTGATGTTCCTTTCACACTGTTCCGGGTATCTAAATCAAATAAAGTTTCCAAAACCGGTGCAGGCATACCTGTGCCGGTATCAATTACAGATACTTTCAAAAAAGCGCCTTCGGTTTGGCAGTTTACGGTAATGCTGCCGCCACTGCCGGTGAATTTTACGGCATTGCTAATCAGGTTTCTTAAAACAGTGTCGGCCATATCTTTATCCCCTTTGAAGCGGGCTCCTGTTTCAAGGTTCATTTTCAGGCTTATTCCCTTTTCCCGGGCTACGGGTTCAAAAAGCTCCATATTGAACTCGGCCAGCTTCTTTATTTCAAATATGCCTGCTTTAATTTCATACTCGTTCATTTGCAGGCGAGCCCATTGCATCAGGTTATCGAGCAGCTTGTTTACGTTTTTTGCAGAATGGTTCAGGTACCGCATATATTCGGTAAGCTTCTCGGGCGAGTTGTTAAACGTAGGGTTAGAGGCTAGCTCTGTAAGCGCAATAATTGCCGAAAGCGGGTTGCGGAGGTCGTGTGCAATAATGCTGAAAAACCTGTCCTTGGTTTTGTTTATCTGTTTGAGCTCAATTTCAAGTCTTTTGCGATCATCAATATCGGTCATCATAACCGAGAGCCCGTCTTCGCTGGGGTAAGCGTTAATATCGAACCAACGGCTTAG
Source organism: Bacteroidota bacterium (assembly GCA_040388605.1). Lineage (GTDB taxonomy): Bacteria > Bacteroidota > Bacteroidia > Cytophagales > Flexibacteraceae > JAZKBN01. The sequence goes on from JAZKBN010000038.1 coordinate 55,300, forward strand.
GGCTTCATAGTAATATTCAAACCGGGCCGAAACCCTGTTTGTCATCACCATATTCAATTTTTCCCAAGCCTCGGTACTCCTGGCATCAGGAAAAATATCCCAAATATTAGTTCCCTGCAGCTTTATGCCCCTACGCCTGAAATTGCGTTCGGCCTGCCTGTTTATATAAACGAAATCCCAATTGCAGTTTACGGCAAAAAAGCCGCTGCGTATGCTTGAAAGTATGCTGTTCAGCCTGTCTTTCGCCCGCAAGGCAGCATTCTGCTGTATTTTGAGAACTGTAATATCCTGTACTATGCCGAAAACCTTAGCCGGGCTGCCGTCTGCATTTCTTGTAATCTTCCCTTCTACCCGCACATATTTCGGAGGTACATCATCGGGCAGCAGTACGCGGTATTCCAGTTGGTATTCGTTCTCAGTTCCGTAAATAGACTTGTTCAATTCTGCCGACACCTCTTCGAAATCATCGCCGTGAACAGATGAAAGGTACAGGATTGGAATTTCCTTACCCTGGTCGTCGTACCGGTTTCTGTTGTAGATGCGGTACATGGTTTCGGTCCAGAGGATTTTGCCTGTGTTAAAATCCCGCTCCCAATAACCCAGCTTTCCTGCTTCGAATGCCACTTCAGAATACCTGCGGACAAGTGCAAGGTTGCGCTCGGTTTCCGCTTTGTCTGTAATGTTTACGCTTATTGTTAAAGCCCCGTCGGGTTTTCCTTCTGAATCAAGAACGGGTGAAAACCATGTTTCATAATAAAAGTCCCCGCGCGGATAACTGTGTTTGCTGTAATTGCCGTTCAGGGCCTCTTTGGCAGCTTCGGCAGCCTCAGCCGGGTCTGAAAATATTTCCAACAGGTTCTTATCAAGGAAAAAGTTCTCGGCAGGCCCTTTAAACATGCTGCTGTAGCCTGTGGCCGCTATTACCGTTCCCGCTGCATTGGCATGCAGAATAATAATAGGCGTTTTTTGAATAAGCAGCGAAATTTGACCGGCATTACGCCTGTCGATTTCAAGCTGCTTCTGAAGCCTGATTATTTCATCCTCTAAAAACCTTATTTTATCTGCTTCCCCGCTTATTTCATCTTGCCTGTCGCTGCCGGGCGGGTGAAGCTTTTCGTTAGATTTCATAGTATTTTCCGGAAGTTGGCTTAGCTCGAATTCAATTTATTAAAATGAATTTCTGATACTGCCTAATGGCAAATATACTATAATTATGTTCGGAAATAAGTTGATTATTCGGGTAGTAGTGCCATAAACAGCTATCTGCAAATATAATACACGATTACGGTTTTACCTTATTGAATACAAGACCTGTTCTGCTGGGCGAATAGACTTTAATTAAGCCATTTGCATCGGTAAAGTATTCTAAATCAGCATTTATACGGGAATATCCGCTGAATTTGGGTGCATCGGTATCTAAAATGATTTTATAGCTCGCAGGCTCATTTAATTGCAGGCCATAGTCGGTGAATGAGGCCGAGGGGTGGAAGTTGAAAACAAACAACATACCTGCCCGCATATAGGCTATAATTTTGTTATAATTATCTACAGTAACCAATTGAATATCATGACTGCTCAGCCATTCGCCTGCCTTTGATACATGCAACATTGCAGAATCAAAATCTGCCAGCGCGCCATACCTCAGGAAAGGGTTATCGGCAAGGCTCCATTGCCTGCGGGCATACTGGAAGCTCCAGTTATTGCCGTCGCGGGGGAAATCTATCCAGTCAGGGTGGCCGAATTCATTGCCCATAAAATTGAGCCAGGCCTCACCGCCTACCGATAAAGTGATAAGCCTTATCATTTTATGCAGGGCCATGCCACGGTCTATCACCAGGTTCTGTGCGCCTTTATCCATATCAGTATACATGGCGGTTTTCATCAGGCGGAAGGCAATTGTCTGGTCGCCAACCAATGCCTGGTCATGAGATTCAACATAAGCAATGGTTTTCTCGCTGCGACGGCGGTTTATGAGCGTACCCCACAGCTCGCCCATATCCCAATCTTCATCGGCCTTGGTTTCTATCAGCTTAATCCAATAATCAGGCAAGCCCATTCCCAGCCTGAAATCAAATCCTACACCGCCGTCGTCTTCCGGGCGACAAAGGCCGGGCATACCGCTCACATCCTCGGCAACTGTTATGCCATGCTTTAAGATCGTATGCGTAAGCTTATTGGCCATTTGCAGGTACAATACCGCTTCGGCATTTGTGTTCGGCGAAAAATAATCTGGCAGGCCGGTGAAGTCCATATTCAGGCCGTGGTTTTCGTAGAGCATGGATGTTATGCCGTCGAAACGGAAACCATCAAAACGGAATTCTTCGAGCCAATAACGCACATTGCTGAGCAGGAATTGCTGCACTTCCCACTTACCGTAATTGAATACTTTAGAGTCCCATGCCGGATGGTCGCCGCGCTCGCCGGGGTAAAAATACTGATCGCCTGAGCCGTCGAACATATTCAGGCCCTCATTTATATTTTTAACGCTGTGCGAATGCACCAGGTCCATAATAATGGCGAGGCCAAGGCCGTGCGCGGTATCAACGAGGTACTTCAAATCTTCCGGTGTTCCGAACCTTGAGCTCGGCGCAAAGAAGTTGGAAACGTGGTAGCCGTAACTGCCGTAATACGGGTGCTCCTGCACCGCCATAAGCTGAACAACGGTATAGCCGCCTTCTTTAATGCGTGGCAGTATATTGTCGGCAAACTCACGGTAGGTGCCAACCCCGTAAGTTTCCTGTGCCATACCGGTATGGCCTTCATAAATATAAACTTCTTTAATTTCTTCCGCAGCCGGGCTTATGAATTTCCAGTCATAAGGTTCAGATTTCCACACCTGTGCGGAAAAATCTTTGGTTTGTTCATTTTGCACCACACGTGCCGCAAAGGCAGGCAGGCGTTCTGAAGTTAAGGTTCGGCTGTGAACAACCACTTTGAACAGGCTGCCGTGCACAAAGGTTTGCCCGTAAGTGGCATCATCAAGAAAAATTTCCCAAACATTTTTATCGTTCGGGTGCAGTGGGTGAGATTCGCGATCCCACCAGTTGAAATCACCGGTGAGATAGAGCGCAAAGGCATTAGGGGCCCATTCACGGTAAAACCAGCCTTTATGCTCGGCGCTGTAATGCAGGCCAAGGTATTTGTGCAGTTCGGCAAAGTTATAGAGGCTTCCGTTATTCTTATTTACATAATGCATCATTCCCCGCCAGCGGTATAGCCTGTCGGTAATTTGAGCGTTAAAAGGAGCAAGCTCCGGATCGTCGGCAATCAGGCGCGGAAGGGTGGGGGAGAAGGGCATGGCTTAATTGCTGAAATGATGCGTTTGGCAAAAATAGATATTTGTTGCTTCTTCCTACTTTTGCAAACTGAGTGTAAGCTACATATTATTCGTTCACATCTAATTTCATTCCGAATTATCGGATAAATACCGTTTAAATAACGGCAATAAATGAAAGTTACTTTCCTGGGAACCGGTACATCGCAAGGCGTACCCATGATTGCCTGCGAATGCCCCGTTTGCACTTCGCTTGATTACCGTGATAAGCGCCTGCGCACTTCGGTACTCATTGAAGTTAATTCTGTTCGTTTCATTATAGATACAGGGCCCGATTTCAGGCAGCAAATGCTGCGTGAACGGGTGAAGCGTCTCGATGCAGTGGTTTTTACTCACCAACACAAAGATCATATTGCAGGGCTCGACGAGGTACGTTCTTTTAATTATGCCCAAAAAGAGAACATGCCGGTTTATGCCACTGAACGTGTTTGTAAACAATTAAAAATTGAATTTGCATACGCTTTTGAAGCTTTTAAATACCCCGGCGTACCTCTTATAGATTTATACCAATTCGGCGATGAGCCATTTGAAATTAAAGGTGTAAAAATTACTCCCGTTACGGTAATGCACCACATGCTTCCCGTAACCGGATTCCGCATAGGCAATTTTACTTATATAACCGATGCCAACCGCATAGACCCCGCTGAGCGCGATAAGATACGAGGTTCGGAAATCATGGTATTGAACGGCCTCCAAAGAGAGCCGCATCCTTCGCATTTCACCTTACAGGAATCGCTTGACGTTATTGCCGATATTAATCCCCGTGCGGCCTATCTTACCCATATAAGCCATCGCCTTGGGCGCCACGCTGAGGTACAGCCAACTTTGCCTCCTAACGTTTTCCTGGCTTGGGACGGGCTTACGCTTGAATGCGGGGAGTGCTGAGTGCTTTGCAACAAAAGTTCCATATACTCAGCCTCAGCATTATTATTATCGGAGATTCACTTTCTATAAGCAACAGGCATTAAACTAAAAAGCAACCATTTAGTAAATGGTTGCGATTAATCAGTTTTTACCTGAATTCCTTTCAGCGGATTAAAATGCCTGTTGCCAATCTTTTTGGATCCGGAAAGATTATTCCTGTCCTACTTTGAAGTTTGCAATAACCCTGTTCTTCTCAATGTCTTTAACAAGAATGGTTTTATACGAAGGGCCTTCTTTTGTAAGTTCCTTATAGTGAGCCTTTCCTGTATGCTTACCACCTTCATGTACCAGGTTTCCGGGTGTTAATTCAAGAATAAGCTCGGTTTGGTTTATTCCTTGTACTTCTGCCGTTTCAAGTTTAAAACCAACTTTTTCACCGTTTGTCGGGAATTCGCCGTCTACAACAATATGGTCTTTAGTTCCTGCAAGGTCAATAAATGCATGCCAATTGCCTATGCTTTGCGCAAGCAGAGGATGATGTTCAATTGGGCTGTGGCCCGGTATTTGGTTTTCCATTTTACGTTTCTTAAAATCAAAACAGGTGTGTATGAACAGTATTCTGTTCAGAACTTATTTCATCACACACTGCTTAATTAAAAATTGGAGTGCAATAAGTGCACCAGGAAACGGAATATCAGAAATATAAATAGTTTAATTTTTCCGGGTTGAATCAGAGCTTAGGCTGGCCCGTTTTGGCTTTGAAAAGAAATTCCTGTAGGCTCTACCTTACCCATATAAGCAATCGCCTTGGCCGCCATGCCGAAGTGCAGCCAGCACTGCCGCCCAATGTGTTTTTAGCCCGGGACGGGCTTACGCCGGAATGCGGGTAATAGAACGGTAAACGCCTGAATTTTAATGAAGCCTGTTACTCGATAAAACAAAACAGCCCGACCTCAATAAAGCGGCCGGGCTGTTTTTTATCCGTTCAACTCAGTTCCTTCACTAAGGAGCCGGGCTGTACAGCGAGTTATTCAATAACAATTTGCTTCACACCAATACCGCCGGCAACATATACCTTGGCGGTATAAATACCGGCAGGCAGGTTGAGGCTTAATGCTTCTGATGTATTGCCGGATGTGGTTTTTGTGTAAACCAGGCGACCGAGGTTGTCGAAAACGCTAAGTGCTTTAATCTCGCTGCCTGCTGTAATGGTAAACGAGCCCCTGTTCGGGTTCGGAGATACATTCAGGCTAAGCGCAGCCCTGGGGCTGATGGCAAGGGGTGATCTCAATTTAAGTGTCAGCGGGTAAGTTTGGCCGGCGTTTAAGCTGAAAGTAAGGCGGGTAGCTGCTGTAAATGGCATATCTGTACCTGTTATATCGTCACGAACTATAAATCCGAAACGGTCGGCCCAATCGCTCATTTCGGTAGCGCTCAGGGTTAGTGTGGCGGCAGTGCTGCTGCGCAGGCGCAGGGCAATGGTATCGCCAATAGCAGGTACCAGGTTGGCAATTGCCTGCCTGTTTGTTGGCCCTGAAGGCTCTGACCAGATATTGATGCCGGGGTTCATGAATTTCTCGGCATCGTACTCAAGCTCGAAAGCACGGGTGGAACCCGGCCTTTCCGCAATCACGGTTTCGTCGGAACGATCAGCGGTTTCAACTTTTAAGCGCAGCATGCTTAGGGCATTTGTACGCAGAATGGCTGCAGATGCATCGGTCTTTACTGCCTCGGCAGCCTTTAAAAGTGCAGTTGCAGCTGTTGCGCGCACTATAAAGCCCTGCCCGGAAGCAATAAGGTTGCTGCCGCTGTTAAGCCCTATACCACCCACATATACCGAATAAACACCTTGATTATGCCTGTAAACATAAATAGGGGCTGCAATGTCGGTTTTTGTCCATGCGGCATTGTCCCAATCTATGGCGCTTGGGTAAGGGTTTGCTACAAGGTTCCAGCCGTTAGGCACCAGGTTATCGGCGCAGCCTGCTGTGCAATAGCTTACAGGTAAAGTGAAGTCGCCGGTTACCGGCGGACCTGTAAGCGAGGCAGTAGCCCCGTTAGTAAAGAAATCATTACCGAACCAAACTTTTGCTGCCTTTCCGGCAGGCATGGGAACAGCCGCATTATCAGGCTTAAACCATCCGTCGCCGGAAGCATTGTTGGCGTAAAGGTAAACAGAGCCGCCGGGCGCCGCAGATACATAAGTAGATGCGAGGTATGGGTTAGCTGCAGTATTCCAGGAATCAACGTTAACCCCTACTACCTGGCTGCCAAGCATGTAATATGCGCCGAAACCTTCGGCATCGTTACGAATTGCGGCAGGGTCGAGCCAGCGTTGGGCAGTAAATGCGGTGGCATTTGTTATGAACGCACCCGCATTTACCTGTTCAAGACGGGCAGTGCGGGCAGCAGTAGAATACAGCGTAAAGGGCTTGTTATTCATATTGAAATCGCCGGTTACAACATTAAGCGTATTGGTCACACCTGAAGCACCGATGAGTGCAACACCGGAAAGATTGTTTATTGTTAAATTCACAACCGACTGGGGCAGGCCGCTGCCGGTTAATTGCGATGCCGTACCGTTATATACATATTCAGCCAGTGTGCTGAAATTGCGAACTGCAGTTTGCACTGCTCCGAGCGGGCCTGCAGCTTCAATACCGGCAGGATCACATATCAGTATTTTGCCGCCGTCTTCCAGAGAGAATGTGCCGGGACCGGTTATAGTGTAACAGGCCGTAACCAGCGTGGCCCCTGTCGGTATGCTCATTGCCCCGGCAACGAACAGGTTGCCGTTGAGCGTTACGGTAGGGCTGCCTGTAACTGTAATGTTCCTGTACTCGCCGCTTATGCTTTGATCTGTGCTGATAACCAAATCCTGGAGTGGTGCAGATTGAACCAAAAGCTCTACAAAGTTTGATTGGCCGCTGCCGCAGGATGATATACCTGTTACAACCAGCCTGCCGGAGGTGGCAGACGGGCCAAATGTAAGTGTTACTTCGTTCCCGTTGGGGCTAAGCGATACATCGCTGCCTGAGTAGGTCCAGTCAACAGATTCAGCATTGGGTATGGCATCAATTCTGTATGTTTCCGATGTGTTACGTACAGGAGTCGGCAAACCGGCAATTGCACCTGCTGCAGCCGGCAAATCTCTTACCAGTATGCTTACAGCATCGCTGAAAGGGCTGGGGCAGCCCGAAGTATAGCTCATCACGCTGTAAGTGCCTGTTGCGCTCACATTTATAGATGGTGTAGTTTCACCTGTGTTCCAAAAATAAGCCTCAGACTGGGAAGCTACCAGGTTTACGGTTACGCCGCTGCACATGGTGGTGCTGCCCATAACGGTAATTGTTGGCGCTACAGGGGTTACAGCGTTTATTACTACAACCGGCGAAATTTCTGAAGTGCAGCTTTCGGTTACACGTCTTGCATAATAAGAGCCGGGCGTACTTACGGTTATATACCAGGTAGTATCGCCGGTGCTCCAAATGTTGCCGGTGGTGTAGTTGGAATATATATCTACGGGCTGCCCGTTACAGATTACGGCGCTGTTGGCAGTATAAATCCAAGGGGCCGGGGCGGAAGTCACGCTTACATTAATCGGATCAGACAGAGTTGAATAGCATGTGCCATCAAATTGACGGACAAAGTATGAGCCCGAGACTGATACCGTGATTGATTGCGTGTTTTCACCAGTGCTCCAAACATTCCCGTCGGTAATGGAAGAGGTAAGTGTTACAGTTCCGCCTGAGCAGAACGTGGTAGGGCCTGAGGCAGTAACTGCAGGTGTTTGAGGCGCAGGTATTATGGTAACCACTATTGTATCCGATACTTCGGAAGAGCAGCCGTTTATAATTGTTTGCACGGCATACTTACCTGATACGTTAACAGTTATAACCTGGCTGGTCTCGCCGTTATTCCAAATGTTTCCTTCTCCATTGGTAGCTATCAGCGTTAAGCCAATGCCTTCGCAGGCAGTAAATGAGCCTGTGTTGGAATAAATTACGGGTTTGGGCGGCGGGCCCATGTTAACATATAAAAAGGGAGCATACTGAGATTGGCATCCCATGCTGAATGTAGAAACGGAATAATAACCGCCGGTGGTTACAAGAATGCTTTGAGTAGTATCGCCGGTGTTCCACCTGTTGCCATATTGTTCAGTGCTGGAAAGTGTTACTGTATTGCCGGTCGGCTCGCAGAACCATATTGGCCCCGATGCTGACATTCCGGGCACCGGAACAGTATTTACAGTTACAATTAAAGGGTCACTAAGGGCAGATGAGCAACGGCCTGCCACGGCCTGCACCGTATAGCTGTTGCCTGCGGTTACGTTAATTGTACGGGTAATTTCCCCGTTGCTCCATTGGAACTTATCGGCCGATCCGGCTCTGATTTTTACCAGCGTATTGGTTAAGGTATCTGTAACGTACATGTTGCCAAGGGCATCCATTGCAAGGCCTGCGGGTGCTACAAGGTTGGCAATAACATCTGGGGTGCCGGCCCCGGATGCGCCACGGGCGAACAGTGTGGTAATGTTTGAGGGTAATATTTTGAATATGGATGCGCTTCCCGAATGTGCAACGTAAACATTAGACAAGGAATCTATTGTAAGGCCGCGCGGACGGGAATAAGGGAAGCCGAAATTGTATATGGTTGATACGTAACCCCAGTAATATATTTTGCGCACGCTGTTGTTTCCGTCAGAGACATAGATGTTTTTACCGGCATCTATGGCTACATATTCGGGGTTATTAAACCTGGCCGAAGGCGCATAGCCATCGAGATTGCCGGCAAGGCTGCCTGCAATGGTTGTTACCCTGCCGGCAGCTGTTACTTTCCTTATCCTGTTATTGCGCGAATCTGCCACATAAACATTTGCCGAGTCATCAAGGGCTATACCGGCTGGTCCGTTGAAGCGGGCATTTGTGCCAATTCCGTCGGAATAACCGGTTGTTCCGCCGGCTAATATGGTAACAAGACCGGCCTGTGTCATTTTGCATATTCGGTCGCTGTCAGAAATATATATGTTGCCTGCTGTATCAAGCGCAATTCCGAATGCATTAGAGAAGCCGAAAGGCGTTTTCACTGTGCCGTTATCGGTATAGCCATGAATAGTGCTTACAGCACCGGCCGGAGATACTTTACGTACTCCCGCCTCAGGGCTTCCGTGTTCAATTACATACAGGTTGCCATAAACATCGCTTGCCACGCCTGTGGCATTGCCGAATTGGGCCGCATTACCGGTGCCGTCGAAATGCCCGGGTGTGCCGTTGCCGGCAAGCTCTGATGCGCGAGGCGCGTCAGGTGTAACTGCAACAGCCTCGAGGGTTACCATGCCGCCGCCGCAAAATTCTGTCTGGCCTTGTGCGGTAATGGTTTGCGCTATGGGGTTCCTGATAAATACTTTAACTGCCTTGCTCGGCAATGAGCTGCATGCCCCGGCAACTGCCTGTACGGAATAAATACCCGTTTCGGAAGCGGTAATGCTTTGCGTGGTTTCGCCGGTATTCCATAAGTAGGCTGCCGCAGGGCTTGCGGTAAGCTGTACCGATGTAAAATCAGAGGTACACATATCTGTGGTATGGTCTGAAGTTACAGTTGGTCTTGCAGGTGATGCGTTTACAGATACCTCAATAGCATCGCCCGGAACAGATGTGCAGCCGGCAGAAACCGTTTGAACGGTATAGCTGCCTGTAACAGCAGCGGTTATGCTTTGGCCGGTTTCACCGGTGTTCCATATATAAGCATCTATAACTTCGTTTATGCTGAGCTTGCTAATTAGCGAGTTGTCTGATGCTATGAATAAATTGCCTTCGCTGTCTGTTGCCAGTGTGTTAGGGTTTGCGAAATAAGCTTCATCGGTTGATGAGCCCTGGGCGAAAAAGGTAGAGGTTATGGTGCTCACATCGCCCGAGGGAGTGATTTTGCGGATACGGCCGTTAACCTTGTCTGTTGCATAGATATTTCCGGCACCATCAATTACTAAATCGGCCGGGGCCCTGAATGAGGCTGCCGATCCGGTGCCGTCGGCCGAACCTAAGGTTCCGCCTGCAAGGGTGCTTACATTGCCGTTAGGCAGAATTTTACGTATGCTGTTGTTGCCCATGTCGGCCACGTAAATATTGCCTGCAGCATCGGCAACTATGCCTGCCGGCATGTTGAATGTAGCGAGTGCACCCGGACCATCGGCAGAGCCTGAAAGGCCGGAATTACCTGCGAGTGAGCTCACATTGCCGGTCGGGCTGATTTTGCGAATGGCATTATTGCCGGAGTCGCTTACATAAATATTGCCTGATGCATCAAGGGCGAGGTCGGCAGGCTTGTTAAAGCTTGCGGCTGTGCCTGCGCCGTCAGCGGAGCCTGCCAGGCCTGAACCGGCAAGCGTTACTGTTACGCCTGCAGGGCTTATTTTGCGTATGGTGTTACCGAGCCTGTCGGCTACATAAATATTTCCGGCAGCATCAATTGCGATGCCGGCAGGGTTGTTAAAGCCTGCGGTGCCCGCATTGCCGTCGCCGCTTAAGGAAATGCCGTTGCCGGCAAAGTTCAGTACGGCGCCGCCGGGTGTGATTTTGGTTATTTGGTTGCGGCCGGTGTTTGCCACATACATATTGCCCATACCGTCGAATACCATGCCCCCGGGATTAAGGACCTTACCGCGCGCTGCGACCAGTTCCGATGAACGTACGCCGCTCAAGGGTGCCGAGAGCGTTACGCTTCCGCCTGTGCAAAATGAAAGCGGACCATTGCTGCTTATAGTTGGCTTTGGGCAGGCACTAACACGCGAGGCAGCTAGCAGACCGGCCTCCGTGTTGTTTTTTTCGTGCCCGAAGCCAAAAACCTGCCCTGCGCTCGCAATACCAAAGAGCGACAGACCGGCGGCAAAAATGTTAAATAAACTTTTTTTCATAATTAATATGGCTTAGCCAATAAAACAATTGAAAATGAGCGTTTTAAGCCCGAAATAATGGATAGTTTCGCAAGGTAAGACATCCGGGTTTATATCCTTACCTTTAGAACAGGCTTTAATATTACTATTGTATTACCATAGCATTTGTTTTTATGCCACAAGAGTTCAAAAGTCAAAATGCAATTATATTGGTTTGTATTTCCTCAAATAAATTTATCAATTTAAGAAGAAGTTGTGGCGCCTATAGGCACTCAGGCATTCGTTCAATTAGTGTAAAGCGGGTACTCGTATTTTACAGTCAAATGCAATTTTCATCAGGCAGGAATGAACATTTCATACTATATTCAGAACTGTTCAAGGTCATAAATAAGCTATATCGAACTTCAATGCCGGTGCCTTACTTTTCAAAGCATAGCACAGCATCGGCAATTTGAATGCAGGCATCCTGACCTGGTACGTGCCAATGCTTATAAAAGAAACGAGGGTATGCGGGGGGAGAATAAGGAGTTACCGGGTATTTGCAATCCCAAATCCGGTAAGTTTTTAGGGTCTGACAGCGACTGTAAATTGCGCTACATAATTATTTAGCTAAATCTGCAGTAAAACAAAAAACCACCCGAGCATTACCCGGCTGGTTTTCGATACTAATATTCCGATTGTGTATAAGCTGATACTGAATTATTCTAACACCAGCTTACTTACCATAATTCCTGTCTTCATAGATACCTTAGCTGTGTAGATACCTGCAGGCAGGGTAAGATTTATAGTTTGTGTATTGCCGCTCAATATTTGGTTATGCACAAGTCTGCCGATATTATCGAACACCTGTATCGATTGCATTTCACTCGATCCGCCTAAGGTAACTGAGCCGTTGCCCGGGTTAGGGTATATGCTCAATTTCGGCAGCTTTTTAACGGATATGCCGGTGGCTGATGCAGGGTTCAGCACCAAAGCCAGGTTGTAAATGGTGCCTGCAGTCAGCGGGTAAGCAATGCGCATATCGCGGCTAACAGGCTGCATGCTGCCGTTTTTATCATCACGAATAAAGATGCTGAAACGCTCAGTCCAATCACTCAAATCAGTGGCGGAAAGGAATACAGTTTGTGTGATATTGCTTTTAAGGCGAATGGCAATGGTACTCATACTGTTCATACTTTGCGCTCTGTGAACAAGCTGCGGATATTATGAAGGCAGCCTTTTATTGCACCTGGTTATAAACTTAGCAATACTGCATTCAAATCTGCCCAAGGCTCAAGGCCCAGCTTTTTGCGCAGCCTTGAACGGAAGCTGTGCACACTGGCATCGGTTGTGTTAAGCAGGTGCTTAATCTGCTTAACATCAAGGTTCATACGTATATAACTGCACATCTTGATTTCTTTAGGGGTAATATCCGGACAACGGGCAAGAAGCCTGTCAATATATCCGGGGTTTACATCCTCGAAACAACGTAAAAATTCATCCCATTCCGCTTTAATATCTACAAAAACATCAAGCTGCTCAACCACGCGGCCAAGGTTCTCATCTTTTTCCGGCAGCTTCTCAATATTCTCTTTCACTGCGGTAATCAGCTCGTTTTTACGAACCATATAGGCTGTAAGGTTGCTTAAAAGCACATTCTTTTGTTCGAGGCTTTCATTCAGCGCTTCCTGCCTGGTAAGCAGGCGGCTTTGTTCCGCTGCAGCTGCCTTGCTTTCCAATTCTAATTCCCGTATGAGTGCCATGGCGCGTTGCTCCTCGCTGTCGAGCCGGGTTTGCAGTAATTCGCGCCTTTTTGCCAGCAGTCGTATGCGTATAAAGTAGATTACCGAAAGCAATGCCAGCACCAGCAAGGAGGCCGTAATACCAATTATGAGGAACAGCCTTCTGCCGCTTTCAATTTCAAGGTCTTGCCGCAGCACCGTGTTTTCTTTTTCTTTAAGCTCGGCCTGGTATTTTACCAATGCATCCTGCAGAACGGTTTCCTTTTCTGTATTAAAGAGCGTATCGTTCAGCAGAATATACATATCCTGGTATTTGCAGGCTTCCTTAAAACGACCGGCGAGATTGTAATTACGTGCTTTATTTTTATAGGCCAGGGCAAGAATGGCTTTGCTTTGGTTTTGCTTTGTTACGGTTATTACACTATCCAGGTAATAATCGGCCTTATTGTATTCATGCAATTCGGTATAGATATTAGCGAGTATATTTAAGTCGTTTGGCGTTTGAGGCCCGCCCACAATTGAATCACGACGAATTTTTAAGGACTCAAGCATGTACTTTAATGCCGTTTTATGATGCCCGCGCCCTGTTTGGGTAACGGCATAATTAGCCATGGCGTTGCTTAAGCCTAAATAGTACTTCCCCTGCCTGAATAGCTTAATAGCAGTAAGCATGTGCTTGTCGCTGCCAAGGGTGTCGCCCATGTTATCGCTTACGGTGGCCATTGCCACGTGTACGCCGGCAATGTAATAGGGATTACCGCCAAGCTCCATTTCCCTCAGGGCCTTGTTGTTGAATTCAATGGCCTGTTCCCGGTTTCCGTTTGCACCTACCGAAAAGGACAGGTTGCGGAATAGTAATCCTAGTCCAATATGGTCAGTGGTATCGGTGCTAAGCTTAAGACCTTCAATGTACAGCTTTGTGGCTTCATTAAACTTACCAAGCCGGTGTAATGAGCCTCCCCAGCGCAGCCTGAGCTTCCCGGCAGCATTTTTTTCAAAAGTAATGTACTTAGGGTTGGTGCGGCTGAGGTATGCTGCGGCCTCGGCATCTTTCTGGTAATATTGCAGCATAAATGCATACCACCAGTAACAAACCGACAATAAGGAATCAGAGTTGATTTGCTGAGATTCGGCAACCGACCTGCGCATGAAAGAAAATGCCCTTGTGCTGTCGCCTGTTTTGTTATAGTACTGCGCAGATGCAAGCAGGGTGGCTATATGCAGTTTGGGGTTCGGGGCATTTGCGAGGGCCTTATCCAGGCTGTCGGTTTTTTTATTTGGTGCCTTTATCTCGTTGGCGTTGCCATGCTTCGCAATTTGCGCAACTGCCGCCGGCACTGCCGACAAAAAAAGCAACAGCAGCATTAGGCTCCTAAATCCAATGAACATTGCTGCCGGGCCGATTTTTACCATCAGGACATTATCAGAAGCACGAGGCCTAAGCTGCTCGCAGGTTATATGTAAATACAAGAAAAGCTGCCGGAACTAAACGAGACAAATAAAGCCTCAACCGACATATACCGGCAAATCTGAAATCAGCAGGTAATGTAAAGCAACATATAATAAGTACAATTTTAAAATTATCCGGCCTTGCATCAGGTTTTAAACAGGTTTAAAAACACTGAAGCAGGCTTATTAAAAGCAATAATCCAACTCACACTATTCTTTGACAACTGCTTTTAACTGATTGAATGTAAATAAATTGATTTTTACATAGCTCACACAGGATATAACACACCGCTTAAATAAAAAAGAATTTGTTGCTTTTTAAGCAAAGTTCCTTTTCGTTTAATAGCAATAATTTTTCAGCTGATGCTTACTTATTGAGAGGTTGATTTAATGTTGTCGGCAGCAGGCAGCCATACTTTCGCAGCATATAATTTCTGATAAGGCAATGCCGGCCAACCCGGTCGAAATATTGTCGAGGCAGGTTCATTTAAAACCTTCAACATCGCGAAAATGGATTACCGGCTTATGAAAATTACACCTTACTATCTTATTTACCTTGCCGCCTTTGCAAGTACCCTTGTACCGGGCTTGCTTAGGGCATCCGGCAATAACAAATCGGCCGGACCGGGCAAAGAGCATATATTGTATAGGGCATCTTCAGCCTTTAACGGAGAGTCTGAGGTCAGGTATGTGCCGGGTTCAGCAACAACTCAAAGCTCCGGAACCGCAGTAAGCCTGGTTAAAAAGGCACGCATTAAAGTTACGAGCATTCCGTGCTATCCGCCGCCGGCACCGGGAATAGGAATAGGTACCTCAACTGCATTTTGTAATGGAGGCAGCACGGTTCTTACGGCAGTAATAAATCCGGCTGAGGTAAGCACTTTTGCGGGTGGCAGCTCAGGTTTCGCAAACGGCGAAGGCACAGATGCGAAGTTTAATGATCCGGTAGATGTTTTGGTAGATGCCTCAGATAATGTTTACGTAACAGATCAAAGCAATAACCGCATTCGTAAAATAACTCCGGATGGTATTGTAAGTACTTTTGCCGGTTCAGGAACTGCGGTGAGCACCGACGGAACCGGTACAGGTGCAGCCTTTAACGGGCCATGCAATATGGCCATGGATTCACAGGGCAATATTTTTGTTTCGGATGCAGGCGGAAACCGTATCAGGAAAATAACAAGTTCAGGAGTTGTAAGTACACCGGCCGGAAGCAGTTCAGGCTTTACCAATGGAACAGGCTCCGGTGCAAAGTTCAATACACCCCGCGGTTTAGCCGTTGATGCTGCAGACAATGTCTATGTGGCAGATTTCGGCAATAACTGTATCCGTAAAATTACACCCGCCGGGGTGGTAAGCACTTTTGCCGGCTCAACTTCAGGCACAACCGGTACATCTAATGGTACGGGCACAGCAGCCAGGTTCGATGGCCCTAATTCACTGACCTTCGATTCCTTCGGCAACCTGTATGTTGCGGACCAGGGAAACAACAAAATACGAAAAATAACACCTGATGCCCTGGTGAGCAATTTTGCCGGCTCAGGCACAGCCGGTTTCCAGGATGCTACCGGAACCGCCGCCAAATTCGACAACCCAAAGGGGCTGGTATGTGATAAAGACGATAATGTTTACCTAACAGATCGCGATAACAGTCGTATCCGTAAAATTACGTCTGCCGGGGTAGTAAGCTCAATTGCAGGCCAATCTTCAACAGGTGCTACCAACGGCACCTTGACTGCTGCCAAATTCAACCAACCCATTGGTATATCAATAGACTCTTATGGCAACCTGTATATTGCAGATTATGCCAATAACCGCATCCGCAAAATAACATTACCTGCCGCCGTCGATTCTTACATTTGGAGTAACGGAGTTACCGGACAGGCATTAACCGTAACAGCATCAGGTTTCTATAATGTGAGAGCTGTTTCGGGCACCTGCACATCAACAGCGGTGAATCCAGTTTCGGTTGTTGTAACAACCATTCCCACACCCACAATTAGTGCTTCGGGCCCGCTTAATTTGTGTGGCAGCTCAACAGTTGTTTTAAGTTCAAGTATAGCAATTGGTAACCTTTGGAGTACCGGGGCAACAACGCAGAGCATTACTGTAAGTTCTGTCGGAAGCTATACGGTTTCCCAAATAGCAAGCGGCTGCACTTCATTACCAAGCAGCCCGGCGGTGGTTACTGTGGGTAATACACCGTCGGTACCCGTAATCAGTCCAGCCGGCCCGCAGTTTATATGCTTGGGTGGTAACGGTTTGTCGCTGAGCTCTACATCAGGCGGCTCAGTTACTGTGAGCAGTGTTTTCGGGGGGAGCACCGGCACATCCGGAGACGGATCCGGCACGTCTATGGGAGGGCCTCGCAGCGTAGTAACCGATGCTGCGGGCAATGCTTATGTATGCGCATACAGTAGCCATTTAATAAGAAAGATTACACCTGCCGGAATAATTACAACTTTCGCCGGAAGTACAATGGGGTTCTCAAACGGTACGGGAACATCTGCGCAATTCAGTTTTCCGAGCGGCATTACAATAGATAGGGCAGGAAACCTGTATGTAGCTGATTTTAATAACAGCGCAATACGTAAAATAACGCCTGCCGGCGTTGTCAGCACTTTTGCGGGCGGTACAGGAGGATACCTTGATGCGACAGGCTCTTCAGCAAAATTCAGCGGCTTGAGCGATATAGCCATTGATAACTCAGACAACCTTTATGTTTGCGAAACAAGCAATAAACGCTTACGTAAAATAAGTCCGACAGGCATTGTTACCACCTTGGCAGGGCAGGCTACAGGTGGCTACCTTGACGGACAGGGAATAGCTGCAAAATTTACCAATCCGACATATTTATGTGTGGATGCTTCAGGCAACATTTATGTAACTGATGATACCAGGATAAGAAAAGTTACCCCGAGCGGAACCGTTAGCACGCTTGCAGGCGGAAGTACCGACGGTTTTGCAGACGGAACAGGTACGGAAGCTTTATTTAATAATCCTAATGGCCTATGTGCTGATGCTTCCGGAAATATATACTTATGCGATTTCTCCAATTACCGTATCAGGAAGATTACGCCTGAGGGTGTGGTAAGTACTTATATGGGCACCGGAACTTCCGGTCTTACTAATGGGAACTTAAGCATTGCCAAAACCGCCAATATTTACGACATCACTATTGATGCTTTCGGAACATTCAATTTTATTGAAAACCAAGGATACCTCAGAAAAATATATACTGACCCCGCTGCTGAGAAATACTTATGGAGCAACGGAGACACAACGCAAACAATTAATGTACAATCCTCCGGCAATTATACTGTACAAACTATAAGCGCAGGCTGCACAAGCGCCGTCTCAGCAGCCGTAGCAATAACGGCTACAGTACCTGCTGCTCCAACCGTAAGCTCCTCAGGCGGCTCTGTTATTTGTAACGGCGCACCTGTAACACTTACAAGTTCTTCTGCAACAGGCAATATTTGGAGCACCGGCGCAACAACCCAAAGCATAAGCATTAGCGATACAGGCCATTATTCAGTATATACGGCCATTACCGGCTGCACATCGGCTGTAAGTGCAGCAATGGCGGTTACTGCCGGTAGTGTGGAAACCCCGACCATCAGCATAATAGGCAATACCACCTTTTGTGTCGGCGAAAGCGTTAAGCTTGTGGCCCCGGAAGCTGAAGCATATATCTGGAGCAACGGCGGAACGGGACAAAATAATATTGTTACCATAACCGGCAACTATACGCTTAAAGTAGTGAGTGCATCGGGGTGCACTTCGGCTGCAAGCGCGGCAGTAGCAGTCACATCTGTGAAATCGCCATATAAGCCTACAGTAAGCGCATCGGGATCCTTAACATTTTGCGGGGCTACTAATAGCGTAACGCTTACTTCAACAAACGGGGGCGAAGTGATTGTAAGTACGCTTGCCGGCAGCGGCACGGCTGCCGAGGCAGATGGAATAGGTACAGCTGCACAGTTTAACGGGCCCCAGAATATTGCCGCTGATGCGGAAGGAAACGTTTATGTAGCTGATTTCTATGCGCACAGAATTAGTAAGGTAAGCCCTGAGGGAGTGGTTACTACTTATGCCGGAAGTTCATCCGGTAATGTAGACGGGCCGATAAGTAGTGCCAAATTCTTTTATCCCACAGGCCTTGCGGTTGATGCTGCGGGTAACTTGTATGTTGCTGAAGCGGGCAACCATAAAATCAGGAAAATTACACCTGCGGGTATAGTGAGCACATTTGCAGGCGGCGGCGGCGGTTTTGCAAACGGAAACGGGGCCACAGCAAAATTCAATTCGCCTAAGGGCTTATGTTTCGATGTAACGGGAAATCTTTACGTTGCAGATTATGGTAACAATATGGTAAGGAAAATCAGCCTCGACGGAATTGTGAGCACATTAGCCGGGCAGCAAACTTCCGGGGAGGTGGATGACGAAGGCACAGCCGCGAAATTCAGCAATATTTATGATGTTGCTGCCGACGCCGCAGGCAATGTTTATGTGGCTGAACTTACAAACAGGATAAGAAAAATAAGCCCTTCCGGAACTGTAAGCACCTACAGCGGCAATGGTAACCAAGGCGTTGCTAACGGTCCTGTTGCATCTGCCACTTTTAACACTCCTTTGGGACTCAGTATGGATGCTGCAGATAACTTATATGTAGTAGACCAAGGCAACCATACCATAAGAAAAATTACACCGGCCGGTATTGTCAGCCTTATAGCGGGCAGAAGCAATTTATCAGGAGGTTATGTAGATGGTAATACATCTGTTGCCCAGTTTAACTATCCCCAGGACGTAGCGGTAGATAGGTTTGGGAACATTTACGTAGTGGATTTAAACAACAGGGTAAGAAAAGTTGTTGAGTTCCCCTCTGCAACGAATTACCTGTGGAGCAATGGCGAAACAACCCGCACCTTAAGCACGAACATATCGGGCAGCTATACCGTTCAAACCATAAGCGGGACTTGCACAAGCGAGGCTTCAGCAGCTATAGTAGTAGTATCTAACCTGCCGGCCGCACCCCCGATATCGGCTTCAAGGAGCAGCGTTCTTTGTCCGGGTAATTCAATAGTACTAAGCACTACTGCAACCGGGACAAATATTTGGAGCAATGGCACCGTGGCTGCTTCCATAACGGTACAAACCTATCAAGCCGGCAGCTATAGCGTAAGGAATTATGCAAGCGGATGCCCCTCGAAGTGGAGCGACACCATTGTTGTTAGCGTTCTGCCGGGAATTCCTTCGCAGCCGGGTGCAATTACAGGCCCCGCGACTGCCGAAAAAAGCAGCACACAAACCTATTCAATCCGCCCGGTTTCAGGCGCTGACTCTTATGAATGGACTTATGCCGGCGGGGGAACCGGTGCAACCATATCAGGCACGGGCACAACCGTTACGGTAACTTTTGCCCCGACAGCCACTACTGGTGTACTGTATGTAAAAGCTTTATCGTCATGCGGTGTAAGTAATCCACAATATATGGTTGTTACCTTAACCGCCTCCACATCTTCAACCACTGACCTCAATATTACAGGTAACCAAAGTATAAGCGGCAACTACCGTAATATAACCATCAGCGGTACGCCAACCGTTACCCTAAGCGGCAACCTTAGCATATCAGGTAACATTATCGTGGCCAACGGCGTAACCTTTAATACCAATTGCAATGTGGTAAGCGGCACAGGCAGCTTTACACTGGAAGCCGGTGGAACGCTTAAAATTTGTAACACAGCCGGCATTACGCAATCAGGCAATACAGGGTCAATTCAAACAAGCACCCGAAGCTTCAGCATAGGCGCTAACTATGAGTACAACGGTACATCTTCGCAGGTTACGGGCTCAGGCCTTCCTGCCACTGTGCGAGACCTGATCTTGAATAACGGCAGCGGCCTGACGCTTAGCAGCGTGACTTCATTAACACACATGCTTACGCTTACCAACGGTAACCTGAATACGGCCGATAAGCTGACATTGGTATCGAATTCGGCAGGTACGGCAATGGTTGTGAATGTGAACGGCACATCAACGGGTAATGTAACAGTGCAACGCTATATAAGCCCGAATATTAATGCCGGTGCGGGCTACAGGCATTACTCATCGCCTGTCAGGAATATGCCTATAAGCGGGTTCAGCTCGGTATCCGGTGGCTTTACCCCGGTATTGAATAGCGCATACAATACCGCCCAAGTTCCGGGTTCGGTAACGCCTTTCCCGAATATTTTCGGGTACGACCTGAACAGGATTCATGAGGAATCCGATCCGTTTTCGCAAGGATGGTACGTGCCTTATGATGTGGCGTATACCGGAGTAGGCTTTTGCGTAAATATCCCCGCCGACCAAACATTGAAAGTAACCGGCTCATTGGTTACCGGCTCTACAACTTACGGGTTCGGCGGCAACGGTGTTGCATCAAGCGGTTGGGCACTCGCCGGCAACCCCTACCCTTCACCAATCGATTGGCGATTGGTGACTAAAACCGATGTGGATGATGCCATTTATGTAGCCCAAAGCACCGGCCAATATGCAGGCAGGTATGCCAGCTATGTTAACGGTGTAAGCAATAATGGCGGCAGCCCCATAATAGCTTGCATGCAGGGCTTTTTTGTGCGCGGAAGAACTACTTCTGCGAGCGTATTGTTTACAAATGCTTCAAGGCTTACCACCTATACCAACCCGGCATTTAACCGCAGCCAGGCCCCTGATTTGGTACGCTTGCATATCAGCACTCCCGGCAGCGTAGGCGACGAGACCACAGTCTATTTCGAGGACGGCAATACCGAGTCATTCGATGCGGGCAGCGATGCCGGAAAAGTACATGCCGGCGGCCTGTCCATATACAGCATAGGTTCAGACGGGCATAACCTAAGCATAAATGGCTTACCCGCTGCTATGGCCTATGCCGCGCAGATTCGTATCAGGCTGGCTTACTCGGCTGTGGCAACGCAAATACATACGATTTCAGCCATTGAAAGCAACGGGCCCTGGCTTATTTTTGACCATTACGACGGGCGTCTGCATGATATGCCTTATACCTTCAGCACCGTTTCCGGTCGCTTCGAGAACAGGTTGGAGCTTGTTAAAATCAACAGCTTAACCGGCATTAAGGCCTTTGCACCTAAGCTGAGCATGTATCCCAACCCGGTAACAGACAGGCTATGCATCAGCATGCCCGGCCAAAGCAGCCTGAGCCTGAACGATGCAGCCGGTAAAACCGTAATGCAGATTGAAATGAGTAATACAACGCAAATAGATTTGTCGGCTTTCTCGGCAGGTATTTATACGCTGCGCTGCACGAATACAAGCGGCACAAGCGTATATAAAGTAGTTAAACAGTAACATACTTAGTGCACAACAGCAGTCCCGGTGTAAAAGCCGGGGCTGTTTTTAAACCAAAGCCCACAAAAATGAAAAACAATATTAAAAAATACCTTGCAGCTGCGTTCGCGGTTTACTTAGTGCTTGTTTGTAATGTTTCCTTTGCCCAGGAGCCCGGCGATCCCGGCGACCTGGGTCCCACTCCATCTGCAAGCCCGGCAGGCGTGCCTGTAGACGGCGGTGCAAGCATATTGGCAGCATCCGGAATAGGATATGCTGTTAAGAGATTCAGGGCGCGAAAAGCCGCGCTTAAAACAAACAGCAACTAACCCCGGACCCATATTCCAGATTTTGTGCTTGCTTCTGTACTCAAAGTTGTACGAAGATACGGGGACTTTGAGCCGGAAAATCGGCTGCGATTCTAAACCTGTGTTTGTTTGCTTACTAAGCGCAAAAGCGGATTGCACTGAAATATCAGTTTGCAATCCGCTTTTTTTAATCAGTTTGATAATGAGATGCTTATGTCGAAAATGAGTTTAAACTCACATTCGTTTTTGTTTCATATCCGTAGTCGATTGCTCCTGCTAAACCTTCTGTAATTCGGCAAATCAGCAATTAATTATTTTTCCCTTATTTCAACTTCTGTTCTGCGATTCCTGCGCCTGCCTTCAGCTGTTTTATTTGCCGCCGCCGGATTTTGCATTCCTTTACCAATTGTCCGAATGCGGTCTGCTTCAATGCCGCTGCTTTCGAGCCAGGATTTAATTGTTTCCGCCCGCAGGTTCGATATCCTTTCATTTACATCGGCGCTTCCTATGCTGTCGGTATGGCCGTAAACAAAGAGGTTGGCATGAGGTCTTAATTTCAGGTATTCCAGCAAGCCTGTCATTGTTTTTTCCGATGCTTTATTTAAATCCCACTTATTAAAGGGGAACAATATCCGGAAATTGCCTTTTACATTGGGAAATGCCTTATAGAGATGCTCTGAATAAACTTTGCGCTCATTTTCAGGGCGTTTTTCCAACACTTTTTCCTCGTCGCTTTTTTCGCCGGGAACGTGCTCTTTCATCAGCCTCAGGTTTTCAGCCCTGAGCCTTGAAACTTCTTCGCGCAGGCTTTTTACAAAAGCGGTATCAGGGCAGTCATGTAAAATATCCGGAACAGGTACAGCTGCCTTTTCAGGAGTAAAATGGCTCAGGCTTTGCCTGAATGCCTGCCTGGCGCTGTCGTTCTTTAAGGGAATATTGTTAGCAAGGGCCTTTACAGTTACAAGGCTGTCCAGTTTACGTTCAAGCGCAGCTATTTCATCGGCATCGCTCAAGGTTACCCTGAACAGGTCGCAAAGGCCCTTTGTGCTGCCGCTGTCAGATGAGTAAAGGGCATATTGGCGATTGGGGGCAATTCTGAAATACGCGTCGAACCCGGTGCTGTTTACATTGGGTCCCAGGTTTTCAGGAACGCTCCAGTGCCTGTAGGTAGAATCTAACCGCTTGGTCCTGAATATATCAGCGGCGCCTAAACCCTTATGGCCTGTGCTTGAGAAATAAAGGGTTATACCATCCTCGTCCATCCAGGGCGCGAATTCTATTCCTGCAGTATTTACAACGGTGCCCAAAGAAAACGGTATAGTATAACCGCCGGTGTCTTTTTTGAATGCCACATACAGGTCTTCGTTGTTGGCCTGAACAGGATTAAAGTGCTTTGATGAAGCAGATATGTGGGAACCGGGTGCGCCTTTAACTGCAATTACTTTGGGGCAGCTGATAAACAAAACGCTTTCATCGGCACCCATGCAATAGCCTGAATACCCGGCGTGCGGGCTGAAACCTTCCACCTTCATTACCTTCGGTACCGACCATTTTCCTGCGAAATTCATTGAATAAGAAACCCCCGGCGCCATCAGCTTAGGCTTAGGCGAGTACCTGTTATCGAGGTAGAGCATTCGCCCCCCGGCCGATACATGGAAAATGGCATTGTCCTGGTAATTATTTATTGGCGAAGGCATAGCCTTTGGCTTTTCCCAAACATTTTTCTTCGCAATATGGCTTACCCAAATATCCTGGCCGCCTTCTTTTCCGCCCGTGTTTTCTGAATACAGGCCGCGTACAAAATAGAGGGTTTTACCATCGGGTGTAAATACAGGCTGCAACTCATCTGCATCGGTATTAAAATCAGAACCCAGGCGTTTTCGTTCGCTGAATTTTTGGGCGCTTACCGTTTGTGTAACACAGGCGGCAAGCAGCAAGCTTAAAATAATTTTATACATACGGGTTACCGTTATTTTCCTCGGATTTCAATTACAAGGAAGGGTGTATATACAAGACGTATAATATAATAAATATAAAACAGCAGAATCAGGCTACAGCTGCAGCCTGATTGGCTTTAATTCCAGAATTTACCCTGGTCGTAAGATTTATGCATATAGCCTTTAAGCCTGTATCCTAAAACAATTTCATGGGTTCCGAAACTCTGCATGGTTAAACCGCTTGTGTTTTGGTCGTAGCTGTAACCCAGCATTAAATCGGGCAAAATATTTAGTCCGCCCATTATGCTTACGCTGTTTCCAAATCTAAGACTGCCGCCAATCCAATAATTGTTTTGGTAGCGTGCAATTGCATTTAAATCGAAGCTTGGGTCTGCGCTTTGGGTGCTTCGCAGCATTACGCTTGGTACAATGCTTATTTCGTCAGTGGCTGCAATATTGTATCCGGCTGTTGCATATATATGCGGGTAAATCAGGTTATTCAGCTTTACTGATTTGTCGGTAAAATTCCAGCCCGAAGGCGCAAGCTGTTGCCCGGCGACCCCCATATAGAAGTTATTCCCTGAAAGCCATACGCCACCTGAAATCTCGGGCTGAATTACAGACGGGTTCCCGTTCAGCATAATGTCATTATAATTTTCAGGCTTCAGCCTGGCTGAATTCAGGGCATATTGCGTTACCCCTAAACCTGTGCCCGCTGAAATTTGCCAATCGGCATTAATGGCATAATGATAGGCATAAGTCAGCTGCCCGGTTGTTGAGCCAAGACCGGCAAACCTGTCGAACAAAATCACGAAACCAACTCCATGGTGGCTCCTGAAGCTTAAATCGCGGTTACGAACGGCTTTTTTAAGCTTAAGTGCCTGTTCGCCTGCCTTACCACGTATGGGCAAGCCGTAGGTCTCACTTTGCTCACGCTTCCTGAAGCTGAAATTACCTGTGAGGTAAAAGCTCTCGGCGGGATTTTCTATGGCAATATTGTATTGCCCCCTGCCGCCCAGCCTGAACTCTGAACCATAGTTTTGCCCGCTTAGTGCCGGGTTTAGCAGGAAATTATTTTGGTTATACTGTGTAACCAATGGCCGCTGTTGAGCATAAGATGCGCATGCGGCAAATAAGAGCGATATTATGAGCAGACTACGCATTATCTTATCAGGGTTATGGTTCCAACAATGGGGGCATCGCCCGGTTTTAAAACTATTTTATACAGGTATCCGCCGGATGGCAGCTTAACGCCCTTATAGGTACCGTCCCATGCTTCCTTATAGCCCGTCGACTCGAAAATGGTTTCATTCCACCTGTTGTAGATGGTTACCATGCATTCAGGGTAAAGCTGCACTTTGCCTATGTTCCAAACCTCATTTGCCACATCGGCATTGGGCGTAAATACATTATACAGGTCAATTTTGTTGTCTACTGTAATTATTAAACGGTCTTCTGAAACGCAGCCGCCCTTGCCTTTTACTGTTTCAATAAGCTCATAAACACCTTCGTCTGCAACAAACTCAGCGCTGTCAAACGGCGATTTCTGGGTGATATTATACTTGCCGCTTGCGCCGGAAAGAGTCCAGATAACGGTGTCGGTTCCGGCATTGGGGAGTTTAATTATATGGTCAGAGAAAATTACAGTGTCAGGACCCGCATCAGCATGCGGATCTGGGTTTACAGTAAATTTCCTGCTGCTTCGCAAGCCCTGGCACGTAGATATTATGCCGGCAACTTCTATTTTCCAAACACCGGTAATTTTCCTGTTTATCCACTGGTCCAGGTTAACTGAAGCAGATGTATAATCAAGTATAATTAAAGAGTCATCAGGTCTTCTGAGGTGCCAACTATAGTAAACACCTGATTGTACTGGTGTTGAAACACTTAGGCTTTGGTCGGCGCAGGCATTGGTATCAAGCAGGAGCACCGGTTCAGGCAAAGTGGGTTGTAAAATAAACCTGTGGGATGCTGAGGTTGGCGGGCAGGTTGAGGTCGGATTCGATACTGTCCAGGTAAGCTTGTATGAAACCCCGGCTGTACCGAAGAACGTTGTTTTTGGGTCGGCATCATTAATAAATGTTCCGCCGGTTATCGGGTCGCTTGTCCACTTGCCTGTTTCACCAAGCTCAGGAAAACTACCGTTCAGGGCTCCGCCTCCGCCGCAAATTGAAAGATCGGGTCCTACAGTTGCTATACTTACGGCAGGGTTAACGCGGTAGTTAACTTTAACTGTTTCGCCTCGGCAGCCGAGGCGTTCAATGTAAACAGAGTCACTGTAATTGCCCGGCGCTAATCTGCCGAAGAAAATTTGGTCTGATGTAATGCCCGGGTGTGCCGGCCACCTGTATTCATTACCGGATCCGCCGGATGCAAATAAAGTTACCGGTTCATTTCCGCAATAAACAAGTTGGGTAGTGAGCCCTGCTTTGGGAACCATGCTGCCAATTGTTATTGCAACAGTTGCCGAAAGGGCAGGGCAATTACCGGGTGCTGTATATGTCCATTTGAGGTTATAAACGGCGCCGGGGGTACCGGTAAAGAGGGCGTTATTATCCTGTATATCAGAGAATGAGCCACCTGCGCCGCTTACAATGCTCCATTTGCCAATCCTTGGCGCTTCGGCAGCTAAGGCCGAAAGCCTGATTGACTCGCCGTTGCATGAGGCTTTTGGAGGCCCTGCATCAGGTGTAAGGGCACCCAACACGGTTACTGTTACAGGTATCCTGGTGCTTGGGCAAATGCCATCGTTCAGTGCCGATATGTAGAATACAGTTGTACCCTGTACAACCGGGGCAGGGAATATGCTTGACCTGCTGTTGGCTACCAGGGTTCCGCCGGTTGGCTGGCTGTAAAGGTTATAGCTTGTGCCGTTCAGGCCCCATACTGTAATAATACTTTGCCCGGGCTCACAGAGGTAGCTTGCTCTTACACTGTCTATTACAGGCTTGGCGGTTATATTAACCTCAATAATATTCGGCGTACTTCGGCAGGTTCCTTTTACGGATGTAAGGTAATAAAAGCCCCTTCCGGCAGAGAGCGTAATTGAGGGCCTTATGCCGGTTCCCAAAAGTTGCCCGTTCCTGTCGGCCCATTCATAATTATAATCAGGCCGGGGGCTAAGCACCTCCAGGAATGCCCCTGCGCCTTCGCATGCATCAATGGAATTGGCCTGCGGAACCTCTAAAACTGTTGTTCTTACAATTATGCGCGATGTTGGGCTGGGGCACCCGGCAATGCTGTAAGCAGATACGTACAGGGTATCAATTGTATCGCGGGGCGTGAACTGGTAAACCGGTTCGCGGGTATCTCCAATGGAGTCAAGCCTGATACCTGTCTTTTGGTACCAAATATAGCCTGCCGGTATTTGCGTGCTGCCGGGCCTTACTTCAATGCGACCCCTTGCTCCTGCGCAAATCAGGGTGTCAACAGGTACACGGGGGGCTGCGGGTGCAGTAAATGCGGTTATGTAAACAGGCATTCTTGGTCCTTCGCAGCCGGCGCTGTTAACGTAAGCAAAAAATACGGTATCGGTGCTTGTAACAGGGTACTGCATGTGTGCCACCGTAAATGATAATGCCGGGGTCAGGTCGTTTCTGTGCAGGTAGAAATTGCCGCTAAAATCGCTGCTCATGTTGCTGAAGCTTGCACGCATGTTACCGGCGCTGCCTCCTATGCAAGGCATTGTAATTTCATCAATTACAGGACCGTTAGGCGGATATATAGGGCTTACAATTACCGGTGTCCTTTGGCTTTCGCAGCTTTGCTGCACATTGCTTACGTAATACAGCATGGGCTGTCCGTTTGGTGTAACAGGCAAGGCAGGCCCATGGTAATTAAATGCCGAGTCGGAGTCGTAGTTAAGGTACCAGTTCCATAAATTATCACCCGGGTTTACGGGTATGCGAGCATTGCCCACAATCGCGTTGCAGAGATTTACAAGTATTGTATTTTCTGATGGCGGACGCACATTGGTTTTAAAAATGGCGTGCACCTCGGCGGTTTGGCTTTCACAGCCAATATCAT
Source organism: Bacteroidota bacterium (assembly GCA_040388605.1). Lineage (GTDB taxonomy): Bacteria > Bacteroidota > Bacteroidia > Cytophagales > Flexibacteraceae > JAZKBN01. The sequence goes on from JAZKBN010000038.1 coordinate 83,157, forward strand.
TTACTACTTTTACCAGGAAATTTTCGCTGCCGCCTACTGCTACATTAATAACTGAATCTGAAGGGTTTGGCAGTTCATTTCCCAGGTTATCTGTCCAGATGAAACGCCTGTTCCTAAGCCTGCTCGACGCACTTAGCGTAATTGTTCCTGCTTTGCAGAAGAAAACAGTGTCAGGGGCTGTAGGAGAAGGCGGGAGTGTGCTTAAGCTTATAGAAACCGAAACCCGTTGACTTTCACAGGGGCCAATCTGATAGCTTACAAACCATTGCGTATTCCCGCTTACCTGGGGCCCTGTTATGGTATCGGTAAGTGAAGTGGCTATGGGTTCAATTGAAGTTGCTGTCTGCCAGAGTAAAAACCTTGTTGCGTTTGCCGGCGCGTTAACATAAACAGCGGCATTGCCCGGCCCGCAGCGTGTGGCCGTAGTAACTATAGGCGGCGGCGGCAGGTTAATCAGGGTAAGATTTACAGGAACCCGGGCGCTGGTGCATTTTTCACCGCTTCGGGCCAAAACATAAAGCCTCTGGTTGGCCAAAACCTGCAGCGTGTAGCTTGGTGTTGCTGATATAGCTAATGCGCTGCCGCCAACAGGTTGATCGTACCATTCGTAAATAAAGCCGGGTCCGGGGTTTTGTACACTTATTGTGAGTGCAGCTGCGCTGCAGATAGTTGTATCACGCACAATGGGGTTTTCAGGTAGCGAATCTACCTGCACATGCAGGCGAATTCGGCCGCTTTCGCAGGCGTGTTCAATGAGTCCGCTTACAAAATAAGAGGTGTTTGCATTAGCATTTACTGTAAATGTTCCTGTTTGTGATTCATGTATTACAGAATCGCCAATGTCGCCGTTATACCAACGATAGGTAGCGCCGGCAGGAAGCCCGGAAGCCTGTAAGGTTATTTGCCTGCTGCCGCAAATGATTGTATCGCGGGCTGTTGGTTTGGCTACATTAGGCAGAACCTGCACAATAATTTCTTTACGAGGTCCTTCACAGTCGAGGCCGGAAAGAGCAGATACATAAAATGTATCTATGCGGTTCAGCGGCTTCGTAATATAAACACCTGAAACAGATTCAGCAATCAGCGAATCGCCGATTGCTGAATTGTAAATATTATAATAATGGCCTCTTGTGCCGTTCAATACCTTAATAGTGGCCGAGGAACCATCGCAAACAGTATCAGAAATAAGAACCGGGGGGCCTGGTATAGGATAAACAGAAATAGTTGCCAAAGCCTTGGTGCTGAAACAATTAATGTTTCCCTTAGCCACATAAACTACCCGGCTGCTTGAAATTCCCGGAATGTTAAGCTGCGCGCCCGATGCAAAGGGCGTATCATCGTTAAAGTTATTGAACCAGAAATATTCTTCATCAGGGTCTCCGCCGCTTGCACTAACCCTGGCTGTGCCGCCAACGCAAACTGAATCGTTATGAGCCTGTGGGGCCGGGGCTAAAGGTAATACGGTAATATTTACACGCTGAACAGGAGATTCACATCCTATTTTGGAACGATATCTCAGGTAAAATTTACTGTCGACAACTATCTGGGGAGAATAGGTATTGCCGGCTATTTTAATGGTATCAGTTGCTGCGCTGTCGTTAAACCAAATGTATATGCCCCCTGTTGTATCTATGGTTGGCACCAGGCGAACAACCCTGGGGCTGCATATTCCTGTATCAGGTAAAAAAATGGGCCCGGGCAACGGAGTAACTACCGCATACACCGGTTTCCTGGCAGTTGATTTACAATCTATATCAGTTGTGTAGCTGAGATAGAATTTTGTGGTTGTGGTAATTTCAGGTGTATAAATTGAACTGCTGCCTCCGGTGGCAACTTCTGTATCTGAAGTTGAATCCGGGTACAATAAGAGGCTTCCTAATATTGGGTGGGTTTCAAATTTAACACTGCCTTTAAAGCATACTGAATCCTGTCTTACTAATGCCGGAACAGTATCAGGATAACCGGTAATTATTGCCCTTATTCTTGATGCCTTGCTTTCGCAGGTTGTTTTCGGAACATACCCAGTAACATAAAAAGTTTTGTTTATACTGAATGTATCAATATAAGTGGCAGTGGTAATGCTCGGAATGAGGTTAGTCAGGGCTGAATCTGAGTACCAATGAAAATTAATTCTGCCGGTATCATTTGTATAAACGTTTAGTTGTATAACTCCCGGGTTGCATCGAAGGCCGTCTGCGGTAATAGGCCGGCTGGGTTTTTTATGCATTTTCACAACCATCGGGAAGGGTGAGGTGGTTGTGCAATTGGTGCCTTTCCTGACAACGCGAAGCGTAATAACACCATCATTCACAAACTTATGCCTGAAGGTATCGGCCGATGCAAAATGAATGGTAGATGGCCTGTTGTTTTGGTCCCTGTAGTCAAGCTGGGGCAAATAGTCGAATCCTTCAAGGTGAGGCAGCTGAACCTGTACCACGCGGTTTGAATCGCATATATGCAGGGTATCAGTATAAATATAGTCGGGTACCGGGTAAAACCGGATTTTAACCGGTTGCCTGCGAGATTCGCATGCTCCGGCATAGTTAGATACGTATATAATTGTATCAGCTATTACGGGTAATGTAAGAGATTGCCCCGTATAAAACGGGCTTCCTCCGGTTGCCGAGCTGTACCAGTTCAGGTCAAGCGCTCCTGCGCGCGGAAATATCATTATAGTGTCCGGTACCCCGGCCGTTTGTTGGCAGGATTCATAATCATCGAATTCAGGGGCGGGCAGGGGAGCAGTATATGCTAATGCCAAAGGTGTACCAGTCGTTGATACGGTTAGCGGCAAATCGGCAATAATATCTCCTTCCTCTGCATCACCCACACCGAAACCGCCTATCGATGTCCAGCCTTCGCTTCCCGTTGCAGGTAATTGGTAATAAGCTATGGAGGCCGCATTTGCAATTCTGTTTGCATTAATCATTCCCGCCCAATACAGGTGCACATTTACACGTGCCGCATTATCGGTCAGCGATGTAATTTTCCAGTATTCTGAATTTTCAACCGAACATATAGTCTCAAGACCGGGCAAAGTGAGATTGGTATTGAAACCGTTGGCATTCGGGTCCAGGTTAAAGTAGTTAACACTGAACTTTTCGGCTCTGCCCGTCCCGTAGCTTAAATTAACTGTGCGCCTGAGCATTCCGCTCAAATCTCCTAAAGGCACATCTATTGAATAGGGCTGTCCGCCTGTTAACACAACTGCGTTGCCGAAAATATAGCCGCCGCCTGTTAAAACAACCGGGTTTTCTGCTGAAGGTGTAAAAACTACCGGGAAAGCCTGCGCATCAAGGTATCCGTTAGTAAATGTAATTTGGTTGTTAATATATATTGAATCGTTTAGCGTGGTAAGGCCTGCGATAGGGTTGTCAATGTTAAGATTCCAAAAGCTCTCCCTGCGCCCGCTTGTCGATAAATTATCAAGGTCTTTAAATACAACGGTTCCTCCCCCGGCCCTAAAGCCTGTTTCCCCGCCCAGGTTATTCCAAACTGAGCCTACTTCTAAAATGCTGCCTGACTGTGTTGCGGAAACATCGCTTCCCATATTCAGCAGGGCGCCGGCAGATATTTGCATGCCCCGATTTACTGAGAGGCTTTTCCCTGTTCCTACAATATTAAGCCTTCCGCTTAAAATGCAGAGCGAATCGCAAAACGAAGCCGAAGTAACAGTTGCCGTATTGGATGAAAAATTTATTATAACAATGTCAGATGCTGTTGGTACGCGCGCCGGTGTCCAGTTTTGGGCGGTGTTCCAATCTGAAGAGCTGTTCCCGTTCCAGTTAAGTGTCTGCGATACTACAGGTTTAATACAGGAAAACAGGATAATAGAAATCAAAAATGCCTGAAAGTATATTTTTCTCATGCTTAAATAATTTGGCCGATATAAACTCCTGATAAAATTGCAATGCTGTTGAAAACAGACAATGTATAATGCCTGCAGGTTGCCTGATAAATTAAAACCGGGGCCGGGCGCTGTACAATTTTAACCGATGCTTAATCTTAAGATTTAAATATCTGTTTAGAATATTGCGGGCAAAAAGCCGTAATTTTTATAAAGTATTAAATATCAATGATATAAAACTTTGGCACCTAATCATTCGGATGTGTTTTAGATTAAACATCCTTACCCGGAACTGCGGGAATCGTTCATTTGACGTTTGCGCGATTCAAATATATAAAAGTATGGTTGGTACCAAAAAAATTATATTCACTGTTGCTGTTAATTACCTGTTTTCCTGTTAATAAAATTCAGGAATTAAATTTTAAGCGTGTTTTTTTTACGGCCTGAATAAAAAAACGGCTCTTTTGTTGTGAAACCAAAAGGTTTCATATACATTTGCAACCATAAGGTTTCATATATGAAAAGAGATTCGTTCCAGGCAATTGCAGACCCCACACGCAGGGAGATATTAAATATGTTGGCGTATAAATCGCTTAACGTAAATGCAGTGGCTGAAAATTTCGAAGTAAGCCGAACTGCAGTTTATAAGCACCTGAAAATACTTACTGAATGCGGCTTGGTTGTGGTAAAGCAACAGGGTCGGGAAAGGTTTTGCGAAGCAAGGCTTGAAAAACTAAATGAAGTATCAGACTGGGTTGAGCAATACCGAAAATTCTGGACCGATAAATTCGACTCGCTTGAAAAGTACCTTATTGAGCTTCAAAGCAAAAACACACAATCAGAAAACAACATAACAAACCCAAGCCCCCTAAGCCATGACATCTGAAAAAACAATCAAATCTGAAGAGTCAACTGATTTAGTTCTTACCCGTGAATTTAATGCCCCCAAAGAACTGGTATTTAAAGCCTGGACTCAACCTGAACACCTGGCTCATTGGTGGGGTCCGGTAGGCTTTACCCTGGGTGTGGCACAAATGGATCTTAGCCCCGGCGGCACTTTTCTTTACAGCATGAAAAACACCGACGGAATTGAAATGTGGGGCAAGTTTGTTTACAAAGAAGTGTCTCCTTTCGATAAGCTGGTTTTTGTTAACTCTTTTTCTGATAAAGAAGGGAATTTAACACGCCACCCAATGAGCGACACCTGGCCTTTGGAGGTTTATAATGTGCTTACTCTTGAGGAATTCAACGGCAAAACCAAGCTTACCCTACGCGGAGGCCCGGTAAACGCAAATGAGACTGAAATAAAAACGTTCTCAGAAAACCATGCCGGTATGCAGCAAGGCTTCAAAGGTACCTTA
>JAZKBN010000038.1:88374-121348 GCA_040388605.1 Bacteroidota bacterium
AGATCAGCTGGAGACTTACCTGCAAACCATTTCTGCATAAACATGCATGTTGCCCCGGCCGTTTTTTAGTGAAAACCGGTAAGCATTATTCAAAGGTGAAAAATTAACAATAGCAAGCAGATTTCATAATACCATGAGCCAACAAACAGTACCTGAAAAGAACCCGATTAAAATTTCGGGCAATGTCTTTGAAACGTCCAGGGTTTTTAATGCTCCGATAAGCCTGGTTTTCGAGGCTTGGACAAACCCAGAACATTTTGTTAAATGGTGGGGCCCCACAGGTTTCACAACTACCAATATTGAGTTTTCGGCAAAACCGGGAGGTGTATGGCGCCATATCATGCACGGGCCCGACGGAACAGATTATCCTAATAAAACCATTTTCAGGGAAGTGATTCCCCCGGTACGCCTCTCTTACACTAACGGGTATGACATGCCGGGAGAACCCGAGTTGTACTTTGCCGAAATTGACTTCATGGACTTAGGTAACCAAACTGAGATACGTATGCGAATGACCTTTAAATCTGCTGAAGAGCTTCAAAGGGTGGCTGTTGAACATGGCGCTATTGAGGGTAACAGGCAGCATTTAGATAGATTGGATGCTTTTCTTACTGAGTTTGGGAAATTTACTTCATAACTCATTGAATCAGATTGAAATATCAGTTGACTTCGTATCGGGCTAACCGGTTTTAGTGCCCAAAGCCTATAAAAGTCACATTGGGTAAATTAGTTGGCAACAGTCGGCAAGGCGCAGCCCGGATACAGGAAGGCTGCGCTTTGCCTACCCGGGAAGAGTTTCTTATATATAGATTGCCACCTGAATTTTCAGCATAACCCGGCTAAGAATTTTAGATGTTAAGTTTTTATTAAAGTGGCGTCTTTTTTGCCGATTTTGGTATAAAACCAACCGGTTTCAATCTAAAAGTAATGCTTGTCTATAGATTTTGCTGCAACCATCTAAGCGAAATGGTATATTTTGAAACTGAAAAACCGATTCTTATGTAAGGTTTCAAAAAGTCAGGATTAAGAATTTCGATATTCCGATAAGGTTAAATTTTGTAGCCCCTCCTTAATGAAAACTTCACTAAACTAAGATTGCCGATATTTGGAATTGTAAACTAAGCCTGTTTTTGAATAGCCGTGCTGAGTGCTGTAGCTACGTGGGGATTAAGTTAAAACAGTCACTTGGTTATTCTATAGAATAATTAAGAGGCCTTGAACTGCAATTTTGGATGTTTTTGCACGGTTTTTTTTAAGAGATATTTAGGGTGTTTCCTGCAAAATATGTTGGCCATTGTAATGTTGCAATGCGGCCGGCCGAAAAATAAGAAAAGTTTAATTGTATTTTTCTAATGAGACGGAAAGCTGGTTTTCTGTCAAAGGAGTACATAAGCAATAGTTTTTTAAATGTTGTTGATATGGCAAATTCGGAATATGGACAAATATTATCACGTATTTAAAGGTTTTACTTGCTAATAATTTGGACGATATATATATTTGTCCCACGCAACAACTGAGTCGGTGCCTAAATATTGATTTTGCACTGAAGGATTAGATATACGAAGGGCGGCCTTTTTTTGGACGCAACTAAAAATTTTTGCTTACTGATATGAAACATGCAATCCATAAGGAATCTTTTTAGGCAGTTAATATCCATTAAGCCAACAATCTTACAATTTAAATAAATCTTTCATAATCTCTAACCATCTCAATCACTAACTAATATTCCAATAATGAACAAACTTTACAAATTGCTTCGCCACTTCAGGTACCCGGCAGCACTGCTGCTCATGGTTCCTCTGCTAATACCTTTCGGGGTCAGGGCGCAAACATCAGCCACAATTGGCGGAACGTTCACTACCAATCTTGGAAGCGGCGGATTAAGCACGAACCAAAACCAAGGTGGCCAGGAATGGCTATACCTTTCTTCTGAAATAGGCGCAGGTGGTACCCAAACCCGTATCGACACTGTTTCTTTCCCTTTGGGAGATCTAAACACATTTCCAACCACTGCTTACACATATACCAATGTGCAGCTGTATGCCAAAAATACTTCTGCCACCACTTTAGCGAACAACACCCCTAACGACAACCTTGCCACTTATACTTTGGTATTCAGCGGAAATGTTGACGTTGCAGAGGGAATGGATGTTAACGGGTATGTTAAAATACCGCTCACCACGCCTTTTACGTATAACGGCACAGGTCTGCAGTTCTTTTATACCCGCGGCGCTCAGGCTGCTGCACCGGTAATTCTTGCCCGTGGCAACAGTGCTGTTACTGACCGCGCACGTAAAACCTTCAGTTCCAGCTACCAGGTTGATTTTACTCCGCTTGTTAGTTATGCTTTCCTTCCTATAGTTAAGCTTAGCTTTGGCCCGGCAACCGCTCAGGTTCCTGCCATTTCAATTTCTCCGGCCGGATTGCGTTCAGGTTTCGGGGCTTCATCAACTGTAAGCACTGCCGGAGCCTACTATGGCGCCGGAGTAACTTACCAATGGCAAAGTGTGGCCGATGCAGGTTCTACACCTTCTGCAGGTGCATATTCCAATATAGCTCAAACGGCAAGCTCTTTCACAGCCAGCCCTACTGTAAGCACCTGGTATCGTTTGGGTATGACTGTGGGCGGAATTACCAACTATTCAGCAGGCGCCAAACTCACTCTTAATCCTGATGGCGCTGCACCTACTGCTGTTGACGGAAACCGTTGCGGAACAGGCTCAGTAGCACTTACTGCAACTGCTGCAGGTTCAGGTACACTAAGGTGGGTTGCAAATACAACCCCAATTGTAGGTAAAATATTAAGTACAGGGGCAACATTCAATACGCCTTCTCTTACAACTTCCACTACTTATAAAGTATTTGAAGAATCCCATGGTACTCTTACAACTGTTGGTAACGATGCGTCAACTGCATGTGCCGCTTCCAACGGAAATTATTATGCAACATATTTCGCAGGCGCAAATTGGGGTTATAAGTTTAACGTAACTAACCCTAATGGTGTAATCTTCAACTCGATAAACCTTATTCCTGGCGGCGCAGTTGGCGGCAGCTTCATAATTGAAGTGGCAAGTTCAACCGGTGCAGTAATCGCAGACATTACAAATACTACTTCAGTAGCTGCAGGTAATATAAATGCTGCTCCTATTAATGTATTTCTTCCTCAGGGTACCGGTTATAATGTATATCTTTTGACTGTTGCACCCGGTGGCTTCCGTACCTGCGATTCTCCTCTGGGATACCCTTTCACAAATGCTGCAGGCGTAACAGTTACCGGTTCCAGCAATACAGGATGGGATCCTGGTGTACCTGGTTTCTACGGTCTTAACTTTAGCCCTGTTACCACGCTTAGCGGTGCTGCTACAGCTACTGCTACTATTACATCTCCCCCTTCAATGACTATCACTCCGGGTGGTGCAACAACATATTGTGAGGCCCAAGGCAACTCTGTGTCACTTACTGCCACCGCCGGATTCGATTCATACGCATGGTCTCCTTCCACAGGACTTAGTGCCACAACAGGTGCTACTGTAACTGCAAATCCAAGCACCACAACAACTTATACAGTTGTAGGCCACGTAGATGCAACAGGTTGTAACTCACCTCAAACAGTAACTGTAACTGTAACGCCGCGTATTGACGTTACTGCATCTTCAAGCGTTTCAGGTCCTGTATGTTCAGGAACACCCATTACTCTTACTTCGAGCGCATTCAACACTGCCAAAACTATTGTTGGCGGAGCACAAACAGGTTCTTCTAACATTTACCTGTATGCGCCGTTCCAAACTGTTCACACCCAATTCATGTACTCAGCTGCAGAGCTGCAGGCGCTTGGATTCAGTGCAAGCACACCAAATGTTCTGTCAAGCCTCGGTCTGTTTGTGACATCTAAAGGAACAACTCTTCCGTATGATGCGCTTACAGTAAAAGTGCGTACTACCACAGCTACCGCTTTTACAGCCTATTTAACAACAGGCTTTACTACTGTTTACAACGCAGGTTATACTACCGCTCTGGGTTGGAATACTATACCTTTCAGCAGCCCGTTTGTTTGGGATGGCACTACCAGCCTTGTTTTCGACCTCTGCTTTAATAATACAGTGGCCGATGTTGGTGGCGATAACATTGCAACTGCAAGCTTTTCTTCTGCTGCAAGAGCTCTGTTACCTTACAACTCAACTACAGGTTTCTATTATACCGGATGTGCTCAAACAACTAACGTAGCTGCAACTGCAAGTCGTCCGCGTGTTCAGATAGGCGGCGGCCCTGTAACTTACTCATGGTCACCAACTGCCGACATCACAACCGGTACTCCTGCATCTTCAGCTATAACTGTTACCCCTACTGCCGGAGGTGCTCAGACTTACACGGTAACCGCATCAGCAGGTGGTTGTACTTATTCGAATACAGTAAATATAACAGTTCAGGATCCTCCTGCGGCTGCTACAATTGCTTTTGCAACACCGGCCATTACTTGTACAAATGATAGCGTTGTTATTAATGCTACCGGCACTACCGGTCAGCTTCAATGGCAATTGGCACTTGACGCAGGTTCAACTCCGGCTGATGGCGATTATTCTGATATTGGCGGTGCCACTTCATCTAAGCTGAAAATTGCGTCAATAAGCGCCTCTACATGGTATCGTGTTAAGGCTGCATGTCCTTCAAGCTCACTTTTCGCTGCATCTAATGCACTTAAAGCGGTACAGGCAGATAACCCTACTGTTTCAGCAAGCGACTTAACTCGTTGCGGAACAGGCACAATACCTTTTACTGCTACAGGAACCGGTACTATTCGTTGGACAGATAATGCAGTTGGTGGTCATGTTTTGGCTACAGGTGGTTCATTTACTACGCCTACAATTGCATCTACTACCCAATATGGTGTATTCTCAGGTTCAAACGAGCAATCTGGTCAGGTAGGTAAGCCAAGAGGATCATCCGACGGCTATTTCCTGAACGGAACCTATGGTCTCCAATTCGACGTACTTAAGCCGGAAGGTATGCTGTTAAAATCTGTTGATGTAATTGCTGTTGGCGCTGCCGGCAGTACTTATCAAATCAGGATTTTAAAAAGTAACGGTACCACTTTTGCTGACGTAACAGGTGTTACTACAGCAGCAGGAGGAGTGTTCCAAACTCTGACTTTAGATGTATTCATTCCAACAGGAACCGGTTACAGAATTATTGCACCTCAGTATGCAGGCGGCTTTGGTTACTACCGTACTCTTGGAACTACCGCAGGTGTGGATGCTTTCCCATTCACATTGAAAGGCGTTGTTAAAATTACCAATGGTATTCAAAACAATACACCGGTTTCAGCTGCCCCAACCTTGCTGCCAACTTATTACATGATGTTCTATAACTGGAACGTTACCTATGGTTGCTACAGCGCTGTTCAGCCTGTAACTGCAACCGTTACAAATAATCCGGGCAACAGCCTTTCTGTTTCTGTAAATAAAACAGTTATGTGCGCCGGTTCACCCACTACGGCTACAATATCTTCAACCGGATATACCAATTTTACCTGGGCTCCAACAACCGGTGTAACATACACTCCCGGTTCAACTACAGCTACGCTTAACCCTTCATCTACAACCACTTATACCTTCACAGCTGATGACGGAAATCCTGACCCGATTGCTCGTTGCGCCAAGGTTGTAACTATTCCCTTGATTGTAAACAGCGTACCAACACTTACACTGGTATCTTCATCCACACCTTGTACTAATAACGATAACAGTATCGTTGCATCAGGCTCTTCTTCTGCGAGTTTGAAAATTGGTACAGGTACCGCTTCTGGTTCAGCTCCTTTCTTTGCAACCAATACTAATATCAGGTCGCAATTCCTTTATACCAAGGCTGAAATGAACGCTCAGGGATTTGTTAACAGCACTGCTATTAACGCCCTTGCGCTGAAAGTTGGAACTAAGTCTTCAACAGCGCCGTTTACAAACTTCGCTATTAAAATTCTTAACTCATCTGCCGATTCTCTGTCTGCAGCTACAGGCCTGTTGGCTACAGCCGGCTCTACAATAGTGTATACCGGCACAGTTACAACTGTATTGGGTGTGAATAAGATTAACTTTACAACTCCATTCCAGTGGAACGGTACAAGCAATATTCTTATTGATATGTGCTTCAGCACAACAGCTGTAGCAGGCGGTAACAACGATTTCGTTGAAGCTACAACACTTACCCCTGCAAATGCTGTTTACTCAACCACAGGTTGCGGCGCCGGTGCAGTTGCTGCCACAGCTACTAATAACAGGCCAAATATTACATTATATGGTGGTGCTGTTAATTATAACTGGACATCTGCAAATCCTGCAACTTCTCCTTTAGCTTTGCTAAGCGCTACCAATACCGGTACTGTAACTTTCCACCCGATTAACCCTGGTACATATACTTATGTTGTAACTGCAACAGATGGTGCTAATTGCGGCGCTACTAAGAATGTTACACTGGTTGCTGAGGCACCCGGACGTTGGGTTGGTGGTACAAGTACTGATTTCACGGATGCCAGTAACTGGAACTGTGGGTTGGTTCCAACATCAACTGATGCTATAGTTATTACAGCCAATGTTCGTAATGTACCGGCTGTATCATCAGCTACTACAGCGAAAAGCCTGACTTTAGCTCAATTCAGTAAGCTGAACCTTGAGTTCCCCGGAACTTTAACACTGACCGGTGATTTTACTAATAACGGCGGCACAATTTCTTCGGCTCCCGGAACAAAAATTAGTATGGCCGGTACAAGCGCTCAATCTATTAGCGGAAGTGGAACAAGTACTTTCTACAACTTCGAAGTTACAAACTCAACAGGTGTTACTAACCAGTCAGGTAGCACAGTGAAAGTAACAAATACATTTAGCCTGCCTTCAGGTGGTAAATACACCAACAGCGGTACTACAACTCTGGTTTCAAATGCAGCCGGTACAGCTCGTTTAGGCAAGCTTACTTCTACCGGTCAATATTCCGGAAGGCTAACTGCTGAACGCAATATTCCGCAATCTCTAATGCCAATAACTGCAGGAACTAACGTAATGGTAGGTTCACCTGTAACCGGACAAACTCTGTCTAACTTCCAGGCTCCTTCTAACATGTTCTTCGGATTCCCCGGAGCTGAGGATAACCCGAATGTTCTTCCCGGTGCAACTTCTGTTTGGTTCTACAATCCTTTGGATGCAGGCGAAAACAGCGGATGGGTTAAACCTTCCAGCATAAATGATGCAATGAACCCTGGCACAGGTGCACGTGTTTACTTCTCAGGTCAATTTGTAAGAAGCGGCGGTACTTACGCCTTATCAGGAACTTTACCAAGCTCTCTTACTTACCCGATTGACCTCCAGTATTGTGCTTCAGGTTGCGCTGTTGGTTACACAACTAATGGCTGGAACCTGGTTGCAAACCCTGTTCCTTCTGAAATTTCCTGGAAATCAAGTTCATGGGGAGGTCGTTCAAATGTAGGCAGCAGCATTTACATTTGGCAACAAGGTAACCACCGTTATTCTACTTATACTTACGACCCTACTGACAACTCTTCTGAAGCGGCAGTTAACGGTGGTACTTCAACTATTGCAAGCGGACAGGCTTTCTTTGTTAACGCAATGAGCGCCGGTACTCTTACAGCCAGTGAAGATGTAAAAGTAGAAGGTACCACACCTTACCCAGGCTTACAGCGTATGGCAGGTTCTTACAACCTTGCTATTACAGGTGCTTCATCACAGTATAACAGCGAAGCAATTCTGAACTTCCGCAGCAGCGGCGCTACTTCAGCATTTGACCGTTCACTTGACGCTCCTTTACTGTCCGGAACCGGTGTTAACGTTGGTACCATTACCTCTGACGCTAAAACACTTGTTATCAACCGTACTTCTCTACCTGAGGCTGACACTGAAATACCAATGTTCTTCACATCACATACTACAGGAGCTCATACCCTGACCTTCAAAGGTGTTGATGAAATGATGGCAGATGGTTTCCGTGTTTACCTGCGTGATACTTACAGCCACAACCTGAAAGACCTTACCCTTGAAAATGCTTACTCTTTCATGGTAACCAGTGATGCTGCAAGCGAAGGAAAAGATCGTTTCCAAATCATTGTTTCTCCGTACGAAGTGCTTGGAACCAAGGGTAATGTTAACGCTTCTTCTTTCATGGTTTCTCCAAACCCAACTTCAAGCAACGATGCTGAACTTACAATGCTGGGTTTCAAAGCTGAAACTGCAACTGTAACTGTTACAGACGTTGTAGGTAAAGTTGTGGCAACCAAAGTGTTTAACCTGACTTCAGGTTCTTTGAAAGAGAAACTTGGAATAGACCTGAAAAATGGCATGTACACAATTTCTACCATCGCAGGTGGCAAGAAAATGGTACAGAAGGTTGTTATCAACTAATCTAATCTGTTCGGTTCTGAACCGAAATAATCGAAGGGAGCTGCAATTGCAGCTCCCTTTTTTTGATCCCTGATTTATTTATTTTACTATTCAGACCCGCTGACAGAGCTAATAAACAATATCAATTTCATGTTAAATATGATTCTGAATACATATTGCTTTATTTGCCTTTATAAATAGTGTTCATTTTGACTATGTTTGACCTTGAAACGGATCAATGGAATGCCTTTAATTAAATTAGCCGGTTGCTTTATTAAGCGATTTACTTTTCCGGGTATTTCAATTACTGTTTTTACAATAGCCTTATTTTTTGTTTGCTGTTCAGGGAATAAGGAGAAATCTGATCTAAAGAATGATTTAAATACTGGCGTATCTCCTTTTTTAAATGTCGGCCAAAATGTTAATTACGCAGGCTCAGCATCATGTACGGGTTGCCATACAAAGGTCAGTCACAGCTATGCTCATACCGGTAAGGGCAGGGCATTCAGCACGTTTGATATTAAAACTGCACCGGAGAATTTTTCTGTCGGTCAGGTTTACGACAGTTATAAGAAGTACTGTTACAAGCCAATGTATAAAAATGGCGTATTTTCTATAGCTGAATTCAGGCTTTCAGGTAATGATACTGTCCATTATCTTGAACGGGAAGTAAAATATGTAATCGGCTCAGGTAACCAGACGCGCAGTTACATTTGCGAAATTAACGGGTACTTATATGAGATGCCGATTACCTGGTATTCACGCAGGAAAATTTGGGATCTAAGTCCCGGTTATGAAAAAGGGAATAACAGCAGGTTTAACAGGCCTATAGGCGAGGCATGTCTTAATTGCCATGTCAGCGATGTGAATTATATTGAGGGCAGCTTAAACAGGTACAGTTCAGTCGGGCAGAATATTGGTTGCGAAAAATGCCATGGTGCCGGCAGTATCCATATAAAAGCTATGGAAGCAAAAGAGTTCACCGACACTTCTGAATCTCCTGATTACAGCATTGTTAACCCGGCACGACTGGGCTATTCCCTTCAAACTGATATTTGCAGCCAATGCCACCTTGAAGGTATTGTAGTTCCTGTAAAGGGCAAACGCCAACAGGATTACAGGCCCGGGTTACCATTATCTGATTTTATTTCGGTCCTTATTCCTTCAGGTCCCGACAGTTCAGATTTTGGTTTCGCGAGCCATGCAGAACGTTTGCAGACAAGCAAGTGTTTTATTGCATCAGGTGGAAAACTAACGTGTATAACCTGCCATAGTTCTCATGAGTCTTTAAGCGAAAAACCACTCTTGGTTTATAATTCAAAATGCATGGAGTGCCATAAGTCCGGACATAAGATTTGTGCCATTTCAGGAAAGAAGCAAATGGCTGAACCCAAAGGCTGTATTGGCTGCCACATGGGTAAAAGCGGGGTTACTGATATTCCGCATGTTAGCTCTACAGATCATTTTATAAGAAAGATTGTAAAGTCGGATTTAAAACTTAAAACCATTGACGGGAATTCATTACCTGTTTTCAGGAATTTCAGTTCCGGGCATATTTCGGAGCGTGAAAAAGCAATGGCTTCCTTAGTTTATTTTGAAACTACAGATCAAAATCCGGCCTTATTAGCTGAAATTCAAAAATATATAAATGCGCTCGATCCTTCTTCGAAGGTTAAATACGCATACCTGAGTAATAATGCCGGTCTGCTGGGGCCATTGCGTGAAAGTGCTGAAAATCAAACAGATGCTTATACTGCATTTTATTATTCAGGTCTGAAAGCCCTTAGCCCTGTCGGTGTGCGGGCATCCTTGCCGTTTTTACAAAGAGCTGTTGTTCTTGCCCCCGAAAATTTACTTTTCCGAACCCGTTTGGGTGATGCGTTTGATGAATTAAACAATCCCTCTGCCGCGCTGAATGAATACCTGCAGGTTTTAAAACTTAACCCTTTTGAAGAAAAAGCATTGGTAAATGCCGGCTGGTGCTGCCTTGAAATGGGTAGATTTGATGAAGCCTTAGTCTATACACAACGTGCTGTTGTTCAAAACCCCTATAATAAATCGGCGCTTGAAAACAGGGTTAATATTTTGATGCAAAAGAAGGAGTTTAGGCTTGCAGAAAAATGGCTTTTACAATTAATTCAACAATACCCTTACGACGCGAACTACAGGCAAATGCGTGTTGAGATTCATAAGCTAAAGTAAAAGAAGCAGTACGTAATTTGATTGTTAGAATGCCAATGAAGGATTCGGAGCGGCATCCTGGGTGCTGAATTCACCGGCTTGATACTTAAACCAGGCAGTTTGCGCAATCATTGCAGCATTATCTGTACAGTATTCGAAACGGGGAATAAAGGTATTCCACCCTGATTTTTCGGCTTCAGCAGCCAGTGCCTTGCGAAGTCCGCTGTTTGCTGAAACGCCCCCGGCAATAGCAATATCTTTAATGCCTGTTTCCGTAGCTGCTTTTCTGAGCTTGCGCATGAGAATTTCTACCAATGTATATTGTACCGATGCGCATATATCATTGCGATTTTCCTCAAGGAATTCAGGGCTTTTACTGCGAAAGAAATACATAAAAGCAGTCTTAACCCCGCTGAAAGAAAAATTCAGCCCGGGCATTTCTACAATAGGGAAAGGGAATGCATGCGGATTGCCTTCAGCTGCATATTTGTCTATTAATGGGCCGCCGGGGTAGGGAAGGCCAAGTAATTTGGCGGTTTTGTCGAATGCTTCACCTGCTGCATCATCCTGTGTTTGGCCGAGAATTGTCATTTGCATAGGGGAATCTATGCGTACAATTTGGGTGTGTCCGCCGCTTACTGTGAGGCAAAGGAAGGGGAAAGCAGGTACCGGTGCTTCTATAAAATGGGCCAAAATATGCGCCCTCATGTGGTCTGCAGCTATAAGCGGGATGTTTAAGCCCAATGCCAGGCCTTTTGCAAAGCTGCTGCCGACCAGCAAAGCGCCCATTAAGCCGGGGCCTGAAGTAAATGCGACAGCACTCAGCTCCTTTTTACTTATACCCGCTTTTTGCAAAGCCTGGTGAACCACGGGCACTATTTGCTGCTGATGTGCGCGTGAGGCAAGCTCAGGTACCACCCCGCCGAAGGCGGCATGTATTTCCTGTGTTGCTATAATATTAGACAGCACCCCGGTATTGCCAATTACGGCAGCCGATGTTTCGTCACAGGAACTTTCAATAGCTAAAATATACAATTTTCGGGCTTGGAATGTGTTTAGAAAGATACGCGTGCTGCCTATGCGGATTGAAAAATCATTTTATAATGATCTATATCGCATTCCTGAAACATATCACCTACCTGTATAAAGCCATATTTAGCGTAAAAAGGTATGGCGCTTACCTGCGCGTTCAGGTAAATTTGCCTGCCTTCAAGGGCCGGGTCGGCATCAATATCAAGGAGTATATCGCGGAGTATTACAGCGCCTACTCCTTTGCTGCGGTAGTCTTTAAGCACAGCGAAACGCTCCAGCTTAATGCCGTTTTCTGTTTGCCTGTACCTTGCGGTGCCGCAGGGCATATCATCAGCAAAGGCAAGGTAATGCCTGGCTGCTGTCGGCATGTCGAATTCATCATATTCTTCATCGGCAGGTACATCCTGCTCGGTTACAAAAACCAGTTTCCTGATTGCAAACGCGCTTTGTAGTATCTCGAAGGCCTCGTTAAAGCCGAGGTTATTGGTGTTTACAGTTTCAATCATGCTTAGAACCGGCGCGGTGGTTTTTTGTTAATGAACCAGGGGGAATGCCTTGAATAAGATTCCCGCTTTTATCAGCAGAACTCTGATGCAAAATTAGCCCTGTTTTTCGGCTTAGGCGTAAAAGCAGCAATAAATATAAGCTGCTCTTTACCCGCTTTAGTATATTTGCCCCTGAACCTTTATTGTTCATCCAAAATATTTCCCGGACTTCCCGAAAATACACACCCACAACCTGCTTTAAGCCTTCTTTATGTCAAACGGTATTTATTCAGTTCCACAAGCTAAAAACGAACCTGTATTAAGCTATGCACCCGGCAGCGCCGAACGCAAAGCATTGCAGGCCGCAATAAAGGAAGCACGCAGTCATAAGGCAGAAATTCCAATGTACATAGGCGGAGAAAGGGTTTTTACCGATGAACGAATACCAATGAGTCCGCCACATGATCACGGGCATACCCTTGGCTATTACAGCCGCGGCGATGAAGGCCATGTTAAGCAGGCTATAGATGCCGCTCTTGATGCCAAAAAGGATTGGGAGAACCTGCCTTGGGAAAACCGGGCTGCCATTTTCCTGAAAGCTGCTGATCTGCTGGCAGGCCCCTGGCGCGCGCGCCTGAATGCCGCTACCATGCTTGGCCAAAGCAAAAATGCCTACCAGGCTGAAATAGACAGCGCCTGCGAATTCATAGATTTCCTGCGATATAATGTAAGCTACCTGACCCAAATATACGCCCAGCAGCCTGAAAGCGGCCCCGGAATATGGAATCGCTTAGAATACAGGCCTTTGGAAGGGTTCGTGTTTGCGCTTACGCCCTTTAACTTTACGGCTATAGCGGGCAATTTACCTTCGGCCCCGGCTATGCTCGGAAATACGGTGGTTTGGAAGCCGGCCGATACGCAGATTTATGCGGCATCGGTAATAATGGAGCTGTTTATTGAGGCGGGCCTGCCCGAAGGTGTTATAAACCTTGTTTATGTTGATGGTCCAACAGCAGGCAAAGTGATTTTTGAGCATCCTGATTTTGCAGGCATCCATTTTACAGGCAGCACCGCTGTATTCCAAAGCATTTGGCAGACCATTGGCAACAACCTGCGGAAGTATAAAACCTACCCGCGCATTGTTGGCGAAACCGGCGGCAAAGATTTTGTAATAGCCCACCCCAGCGCCGACCCGATTGCACTCGCAACTGCCCTTGTTCGCGGCGCTTTTGAGTACCAGGGCCAAAAGTGCTCAGCTGCAAGCCGTGCCTACATACCTTCATCTATGTATGAAACGGTAATTAAAAGCATGAAGGCGCAGCTTGCCACGGTAAGTATGGGCGGCACCGAGGATTTCGGGAATTTCATAAATGCTGTTATTGATGAAAAGGCATTTAACCGTATCCAGGCTTATATAGAGGGCGCTAAAAACTCGCCTGTGGCTAAAGTTATTCACGGCGGACATTGCGATAAAAGCAAGGGTTATTTTATAGAGCCAACCATTATTCGTGCCGACGATCCCATGTATGTAACCATGGTTGAAGAAATTTTCGGCCCGGTTCTCACTGTTTATGAATACCAGGACAGCTGGTTTGAGGAAGCCCTTGAATTGGTGGACAACACCTCGCCTTATGCCCTTACGGGCGCTGTTTTCAGCCGCGACAGGTATGCCATTGAAACTGCCAAGCGCAAGCTTCGCCATGCCGCAGGCAATTTGTATATCAACGATAAGCCAACCGGGGCTGTGGTAGGCCAGCAACCTTTCGGCGGTGCACGCGCAAGCGGAACCAATGATAAGGCAGGCAGCATACTAAATCTCTATCGCTGGGTGAGTCCGCAAACGGTTAAGGAAACATTTAACCCTCCTACTGATTATAAGTACCCGTTTTTGGAAAAAGAATAATCTTTATCAGCGCATTTTATGACAGAAGTTTCTCCGGAAATCAGGTATGCAAGGCGTAAGGAAAATTTTCTGAAGGCTGTTGCACGACTTGAAAGGGTTGTTGCGCTTAGCCCTTTCGAAGATATTGAGCTTCTTTTAATAAAAGCATTTGAATTAAGCTTTGAATCAGCATGGATGTGTTTAAAAGATCGCCTTCAGCTTGATTGTGCATTATTTCAGCCAAGTCCCAAGCCTACAATTCAAACAGCATTTAAAGCAGGGTATATTTCAAACGGACCAATTTGGATGAAAATGCTTGAAAGCTGGAATCTTTCCTGTTTTTCATACGATGATGAAACGGCTCAATTAATTGCTGGAAAAATCAGGAGCATATATTTAGCGGAATTATCGAAATATGCGGCAGCCATTTCATGAAAATATGGATATTCAAAATCTGCTTCATTTTGGTATAGAAGATGAATATTGGGCTAAGATCATCCCTATAATATCTTCCATTCCGGAAGTGGAGGCATTGGTCCTTTTCGGCAGCAGGGCTAAAGGTAATTTCAAACCTGCCTCAGATATTGATCTTGCAATATTTGGTGATATACCCGACAGAAGCCGCACAAAAATTTGGAACAAGCTTGATGATCTATACATTATATGGACCATTGATACCGTTTACATGCATGATCTTAAGCATGAAGGCCTGCGTCGTCATATTCAAGTGGTAGGTAAGGTGCTGTACCAAAACCCATTGGCTGCACCATTCGAAAATATTGAAGATCTGCCGATTTAAAACCCGGCTGCTAAGCTGTTTACTATTCCAACAATTACCGCAGTACCTTTTTGCGGTCTGAATTCCCAGGCTGTATTCAGAATATGCTCTTTCAAGGTGTCCTTGTTTTGGTCGGCATATACCGATGCCTGCAAATAAAGCTCGGCAAACCTTCCCTCCTCGGCAAATATTCCGCATCCGTTTTCAGCAAGTTCCTGCATCCAACCGGGTTGATTGACAATTATGGGCACCCCGGCCGCAAGCGCATCGAAGAGCTTATTAGGGCTGTTGGTCTGTAAAACAGGCCAAAGCCCGAAACATACATAGCTGAAGGAGCTTACTGACAGCAGTCCGGCTGTTTGATGCCTGTTTAAGTGCCCTAAAAACACAACATTATGTAAGTTAGCGGCGGCAGCTTTGAGCTTTTCGGCCTCGGCGCCTTTGCCGGCAATTACAAAGGCAAAAGATTCATCGCCTATGCTATGGCACCATGCCGCAAAATCTATGAGGCTGCTTACCCGGTTGCTGAACCCGATACTACCTGTATAACTTATTATTTTCCGGCCGATAAACCTGCCGGGTAATTCAGGTTTGTGATCAGTGTTCTCGGGCTTATTAAAATATTCAATGTCGGCAAAGTTAGGAACGGTGCTTGCTTTGGCTCCGGGCCATACTTTTAAAATGCCTTCCTTCATGCCGCCTGATAAGGCAATAACATGGGCAGCGTTTTTATAAATCAGCTTTTCGGCCCATCGCGACAGGTTTATCAATATTGGGTTTTTCAGGAACCCAAGTTGAACCGGCGCTTCAGGCCATAAATCCCTTACCTCGAAAATGTATGGTACATTATAAAGCCATTTCATCCAAAGGGCTGAAATGCCAACGGTTAAGGGTGTGCTGCTGGCATAAATAATATCAGGTTTTAATTGGGCGCTCAGCTTAAAAGATGCCCGCATAAAGCGTAAAAATGCGGCAATACGTTGGGCTGGGGAGTAAGCGTTATCATACTTTACAGGCAGGTAATGAACGGTAAAGCCATCGTTCGATACTATGCGTTTATCATTGGTATTTCCTGCGCTTATTATATTTACAGTATGCCCCGCTGCAGCAAGGGCCCTGGCAATGTGCCAGGATCTTACCGCACCTCCTTCATCGGGCGTTTGGAAATATTGATGCAGGTAAACTATGTTGAGACTGTGCTTCAGAATTGCGTTATTTTTGAGCAAATTACCCTGTTTCCTGACAAGAAGCCATAAAAACACCTGTCTTCGGCAAAAATGATTGATAAACTCCGGCAAGTTAACATTTGGCTTCATGCTTTTCTGCTGCCATGCATAGCAGCCGGACTCCCTTTTCTGCAATGGTCAATAGGCAACCACATACCAAAGGTTACAAGTATTGCCTTAATTGCCCTCGCGGCCAATTTCGTTCTTTTCCCGGGCCTGCCGGGCAGGTTGAAGCGTATTAAAGAAAGGCCGATTTTTTGGATGCTCATTCTGCCCTTTATTGTCGACTTAATTGGCATGCTGCATACAGAAAACATGAAAGACGGCTGGCGGATTATTACCCTGCATCTTTCCGTGCTAAGCCTGCCGCTTACCATTCTGGGTTCAGATACAAGTCCGAAAATTATTCGTAATACACTATGGGCCTTGGTTATAAGCACTATTGCGGCCACCCTGCTCAGTTTCCGAAACGGCTTCGGCTTTATGAATGACCTTACCGCTTTCAGGCTTGATGCCGAAAGGGTAATACTCATGCACCGGGTTTACTTCGGTATGTATATTGATTTTTGCATAATCATGCTGGCAGCAAAATTTGCCTCTGATTCCCGGCTTGTTATAAGGTTATTATGTGCTTTTATAATTGGCGTTTTACTTTGGTTCATTTGGCTGATTGCAGCTAAAATGGCTGCCCTTGCTTTGGTATTAGTTGCAATGGGAACAACATTGCTTTGGCTTGCAGGCAAGGGTCGAAAAAAAGCGCTGCGCGGAATTATTGCATTGGCAGTTATTATACCTTTCGGTGTTTATTTATATGCCCCTCAGCTTATAGTTAAAGCGCGTATTATAGCTTCTGGCGGTATATTGGTTCGGGAGAATACTGCCTATAACCCGCTTACCAGCCTCGATGTAAGAAACATGATTTGGAGGTTGTATATATATACCCTCAATAAAAACGATGCCTGGCTTTTTGGAGTTGGTACCGGCGATGTGCTTGATACCATGAACAAAACCTATAAGCTTGCAGGTAAATATTGGCAGGAAAGCTATTTTAATGCACATAACCAATACCTTGAAGATATCATGCGCAACGGTATTCCAGGGCTTGCAGCCCTATTGGCCATGTTCATGGTACCACTTATTTTAGCCTGGCAGAAAAGGAGCTTACTTGCTTTTGCGCTTATTCTCCTGCTTATAACCTGCCTGTTTACCGAATGCCTGATGAACAGGGTAACCGGAGTTGTTTTCTGTGTGCTTCTGAATACCCTAATGATTTACCCGCTTATCGATAAAAACCAATTTGGGCTGCAGGCGGAAAAAACAGTTTAACTTTGTATTGGTTATACCAATAGCTGCTATTCATCTGTAGCCTGAATTTTCCTTTCCGTTGTTTATTTTGAATCATGCCTGAACAAATGTTTGCAGAATCTCCTGCCGAATCTGCCGCCAAAGCCCGTGAAGCCGCCTCCGCACTGCCTGCTGAAGAAAAAACAGTAAGCGCAAATGCCGCTGCAATAAAACTTGATTCTATTGAAGATGCCATTGCAGCTATTAAAGCCGGAAAAATGATTGTTGTGGTAGACGACGATGATCGCGAAAATGAAGGCGACCTTATTTGCGCTGCGGAATGCATTACCCCTGAAATAATAAATTTCATGAGCCGCGAAGGCAGGGGCTTAATTTGCTGCCCGCTTGTTGAGGACCGTTGCGTTGAGCTTGGGCTCGATATGATGGTTGGTAACAATACCGCCTTGCATGAAACCCCTTTTACTGTAAGTGTAGATTTATTGGGGCATGGATGCACTACCGGAATTTCTGTACATGACAGGGCTAAAACAGTATTTGCCCTTGCCGACCCTGCCACAAAGCCATCGGATCTTGGCCGGCCCGGCCATATATTCCCGCTTAAAGCTCGCCGCGAAGGCGTAATTCGCAGGGCGGGGCATACCGAGGCTGCCATTGATTTTGCAAGGCTGGCAGGTTTCAGTCCGGCCGGTGTATTGGTAGAAATTCTGAACGAAGACGGAACCATGGCCCGACTTCCGGCTCTTCGTGAATATGCCGATAAGTTTGACCTGAAGCTGGTAAGTATTCGTGACCTGATCACCTATCGCCTGAAAAACGAAAGTTTGATTCAACAGGAAATAGGCGTTGATATGCCAACCGCTTACGGCAATTTTGAATTATTGGCATACAGGCAAACCAATACCGGCGATATACATATGGCCCTTGTTAAAGGCCATTGGGAACCTGATGAACCTGTCTTGGTTCGCATGCACAGCAGCTGTGTAACCGGCGATATTTTTGGGAGCTGCCGTTGCGACTGTGGCGAGCAGTTACACCGTGCCATGGAGCTTATTGAAAAAGAAGGAAAAGGTGTTATAGTTTATATGAACCAGGAAGGGCGCGGCATTGGCCTTATAAATAAGCTTAAAGCTTATAAGCTGCAGGAACAGGGCCGCGATACTGTGCAGGCAAATCTTGAGCTTGGTTTCCTGATAGATGAACGAGATTATGGCACCGGGGCCCAAATACTGCGAGACTTAGGTATCAGCAAAATAAGGCTCATCAGCAATAACCCTAAAAAACGCGTTGGCTTAATAGGTTACGGGCTTGAGATTACTGAAAATGTTGCGCTTGAAGTTGTGCCCAACAAGCACAATGCCCATTACCTGCAAACCAAACGCGACAAAATGGGGCATCGCATTTTAGGAAATACAGGCGAAAGCAATAAAAAAAGCGGTACCGAAGCCGGCGTCTGAGCCGTGCTTATTAATAATAAAAACCGGGGCAGCTGCCAATTCAGGCAGGTATTGCCCCGGTTTTAGAAATCGAGCTTAACGCTGCGTTCCAGGGTTTCCTCTAAGGAAATTATTGTTTCGGTGCGCTGAATACCTTTTACACTTTGTATTTTATCGTGCAGCACATTGCGCAGGTGCTTGGTATCGCGGCATACTATTTTTGCGAAAGCGCTGTAAACACCTGTTGTATAGTGCAGGCTTACAACTTCAGGTATTTGGGTAAGCAATGTGGCGACTTCATGGTACAAAGAGCCTTTTTCGAGGTAAATACCTAAGTAAGCCACAATATCGAAGCCAAGCTTACTGTGGTTAATGCGCAGCTGGGCACCGGTTACAATACCCATCTCTTCCATCTTTTTCATGCGCACGTGTACTGTTCCGCCGGAAACGTAAACTTTCTTGGCGATCTCTGTATAGGGCATATTGGCATCTTCCATCAGAAGGGCTAAAATCTTCAGGTCGATGTTATCAATTTCTAAATTTACGTTCATGTGAACAGGGGTAGATTTTGAAATTTTGAATAATTACCCAAAGCTATTAAAAATTATCTAAATTTTTGACATAATACATATTAAATTTTTAATTTGAATATCTCTGTTTAACTTTGCATTATCGAAAGGGCTCAGAAACGTTTGGGCCTCCTACTGTAAGGTGACGAAATTGGTAGCCGTGCCCTCCTGTCTCGGGGGCGGGGAAAACGGGATAAAGCCCTGGCTTCGGCCTTGGTCTAACTGCCCTGTGAAGGTTCGAATCCTTCTCTTACAGCATAAAAAGTTTTTTTGGTTAATTTGGTGTATTAATAGGTAGTTCGAACAGTCTGGGCGTTTTGCGGTCGGACTGTTTTTTTATGCCCTTTTCTCGACCTAAAAAACCAAATTGCAGTTCGAATTAATCTTATCAGCCACTATTATTTAAGATGTCTTATTGCAAGGTAATTGAAAGCATGGCGGGCGCACAGAAAGAGCTCCACAAAACCTACCACGACCAACATTATGGTTTTCCCATTCATAACGATGATGAACTTTTCGGACGCCTGATTATGGAAATTAACCAGGCCGGCCTGAGCTGGGAAACCATATTGAAAAAAGAAGCTACATTCAGGAATGCTTACGATAATTTCAGCATAGCAAAAATTGCTGCTTACGACCAGGCAGACCGCGACCGGCTTATGGCCGATGCAGGCATTATCAGGAACAGGCTCAAAATAAATGCGGCTATAGAGAACGCCAAAACCATTCAGGGCCTGCAGGCTGAGCATGGTTCCTTTGAAAAATGGCTTGAAAAGAATCACCCGCTCAGCAAGGCCGAATGGGTGAAGCTGTTTAAGAAGACCTTCAGATTCACCGGCGGTGAAATTGTAAACGAATTCCTGATGAGCATAGGCATTCTTCCAGGTGCGCATACCACTGATTGTGCCATATACCATTTGACTTTAAAACAGGAACCGCTTTGGAACCGGCTGAAATAGTACAATTGTATCGGCAACACTATAGCCCGGGGTTTTCAGCATTACATGTAATCTGATCGCGCTAATGCAAAGCTGAAACTGTATAAGTGAAATTAATTATCGGTATTGTTTAATTTAATGTTTTTCCTTTGCTTAAACGTTTTACTTACTTCGATTTATGCCGTTATGAACTTCAAAATTTAAGGGCAATGAAATTGTAGTAAATTGCTTAATCCGCAATAATTAATGTTTTTTATTGCTGATAGTGTAAATTTTAATTAAGTTTGATATTAAATTTGTAAGATACGTATTCCGTTATTACCTTTGTCATATCAAAACGGGTAAGAAAGGCGAAAGCGAAAAACTTACCTCCTACTGTAAGGTGACGAAAATGGTAGCCGTGCCCTCCTGTCTCGGGGGCAGGGAGTAACAGGATAAAATCTCTGCTTCGGCTTTGGTCTAACTGCCCTGTGAAGGTTCGAATCCTTCTCTTACAGCATAAAAGTTTTTTTTGGTTAATTTGGTGTATTAATAGGTAGTTCGAACAGTCTGGTCGTTATGCGGTTGGACTGTTTTTTTATGCCCTTTTTTAGGGAGCAGTCGGGAATTTTTGGGGACCAGTCCGGAATTTTGGGGGGCGGTATAAATTTTCTAAGTTTGGCTGAAATATTTACGGCCTCCTAATTTTGACTTTTTTACAAAGCAGGCCGACCGGCTTTAAGCCAATTTTTTTTACAGTGCATTGCGCAACCGTTCGGTTTACTATATATTTGCAACCGTTTGGTTTACCTTTTAAAACACTATAATTATGAAAGCGAAAATACTATTCGTACTATGCGTACTTGTTGGTGCATTATTTATAAATGCCGGCCTCGACAAATTTTTTCACTACATGCCCGTACCCACAGACATGCCTGAAAAGGCTGCAAAAGCAGGTGCGGCCTTAATGGCCATCGGCTGGCTGATGCCATTGGTGGGTGCGGCAGAATTGGTAGGCGGTCTGCTGCTTATTTTCAAAAAGACAAGGGCGTTGGGCGCTATTATTCTTGTTCCTGTCCTATGCGGTATTTTGCTTGCCACAATCAACATGTCGCCTGAAGCCTTACCGATAGTAATAATAATTATTGCTGTTATAGGATGGGTAATCGCTGATAATTGGAATCGGTATCGCCCGATTATAGGCGATTAATCAGGACTTAACAGGTGAATCATTACCCATGAGAAGAGACGTTTTCCAGGCCATAGCTGACCCGACACGGCGGGCGATAATCGCTTTAATTGCCTTACAGACATTAACGCCGGCCGCAATTGCCGACCATTTTGAAATGAGCCGACAAGCCATATCAAAACACATGCGGATATTAA
This sequence comes from Bacteroidota bacterium, assembly GCA_040388605.1. Lineage (GTDB taxonomy): Bacteria > Bacteroidota > Bacteroidia > Cytophagales > Flexibacteraceae > JAZKBN01. Next base: position 109,947 of record JAZKBN010000038.1, read on the forward strand.
CGGAATGTGAGTTGGTTAAGGCCGATCATAAAGGCCGGGAAATATATTACAAACTTGAAATAGATAAAATGAAGGATGTTGACAAATGGCTCGAACAATTCAGGAAAGTTTGGGAAAGCCGTTTTAATCAACTTGATCAGCTATTATTAACCATTAAAAATAATGAACAGAAACCTGCAGTTTGATTTTGTTGCCGACTAAGTAAAACACACACTCCAATCCGTCGTGAATTTATGGCAGACTGCCGTTTGGTATGGGACTGCTACACCAAAAGTGAACTGCTTGACCAATGGTTTGCGCCTGCACCGTTTGAAAATGATATGGGCACAAGTTTAACAACCCTGAAAACCATTCTTAAAAGATAATCTAAACAGGGAATAACACTTATAACCTGTTATACAATAAGGAGCATATTTATTGTGTATGCCCAATGGCAGCATATGATCTGAGTAGTTATAATTGAGATTTCAGGGGTCAAGTGAGATTTCTGTGGGCATTCTTGTTTAAGCATAAATCTTGGCGAGGCGATATAGGAAGAACGGTATGTCTCTTACTCCCCTGGATGTTGCCCTGAAGCCTTTGATTTTAGCATTGAAAGATTCTGCCGATGCGGGCTACGCCCGTTCCCTTCGCGCTCTGCGCTCGTGAATACTCTTATTATTAAAGTAGCGGAGTATAGCTTCATAATGGTGTTGCACTGAGCGGGACACGGTTCCCCAAAAAATGGTACCCTTGATCCTAGTACCTTTGATCCTAAATATACTAAACAAAACCTTTATATTATTGATGTCACAAAAGGTGCTGATCATGCGAAATAACCCGATTTATTCAGTACTGGCCTTATGCTATATTCTATTAGGCCTTTCCGGTTGCAAACCTGCGTCTAAGGCTAATCCCACAGAACTCCATTTTATTGAGTTCTGTAAGGGTTTTCCTGAAATTCACTTTCCTCTAACCTTGAACGATTCAATTGCGTTAAGCTCTGATATCGATAAAAAAAAACTAATTGATACTTTACTGGTGAAAGAATATGGGCTTGCCAAACGCTATGCGAAAACAAACTATCCCATTACTGAACTGGCCCTTAACGAATGCTGTTATATAGGTAGGTTTTCGACTAAAAACTACGTAGGCTTGTTGTATAGATTATCTACCAGTGAAGCCGGAAATGGGGGCTTAAGGGCTCTATTGACTACCTTCACCAAAGCAGGTACTAAGATCGACGAGGCTGAAGTACTTTGGGAGCAGGTTGGCGATGCAATGACAGTTTTTAATACAAACCTTATGTTTGCAGATAGTGTTGCATTTACGGTGACAGAAACCCAGGTCATTAACGGATTTCTGACTGACCAGATTGTGCCCAAAAGTATTACCCGAAAAATCATCGATAGCAGAATATCTGCTGAAGGTAAAATATCTTCTGAGCCGCCTAAAATCAAGCAGATTTTTAAGGATAACAATCCTGAAATTCTCGACGATTTGCCATAGCAGTAAATGTTGATTTACTGCATTTGGGAGTGTAAATTAAACTGTGTCAGCCCCTTACAGAAAACTGGACAATGTAAGCTCCGTATAGGTGTAAACCACCTTAAATCCTGCTTGTTGGCTTGTTCACTGATAGCAACGAGTTGGATTACGCGCAGATCGAAGTAGTGAGCCCGAATATCGCATAAGAGCAATGCCGCTTTTGTGGCAATATTGGTGAACGCCTTTATTGCACATCAATACAAATTTGGGTTTAAATAAACCATAATCCCAAAGGTGGAAAGTTTCGACATTGCCTTCGGAACAGAGTAAAAGTTACGAGGGATTCCGCGATGTCTTAGGCAAAAACAACCCTCACAACGCAAAGGCATTTAAAGACGTATATAAGCCTTACTATATAATGCAGAATACCCCTTCAGGGGCATTTATCGCGCTATTGGGGGTATTGTATAATCAACGGCAAAAATACCGCAAAAGAAAAATAAAGGCGGTATGCGAAGTTTGGCCGTGTGCAACTGCATAGCCTGTGTATCAAACTGTGTATCAAAAAGAAAAAAGCACTTACAATTTTCATCGTAAGTGCTTGATTTTAAAGAGCCTCCTGTCGGGATCGAACCAACGACCTATTGATTACAAGTCAATTGCTCTACCAGCTGAGCTAAGGAGGCCTTCCCTGTTCCGGAAAACGTGGTGCAAAGGTAATTAAAAATTAATTACCCGCAAGTCCTATGCCTCAGAATTTGATAAATTTTTCAGCTGACTTTTCAGGTCTTTCAATTCACCTTCCAAAACGCTTACTTTTCCGGCAACTTCTTTACGCAATGCATCTGCATTACGGCTGTTGCTGAAGAAAGCAAGGTTATTGTTCCAAAGGTGAATCTGGTTCTCCAGGTTGTTTATTTTCTTACGAAGCTGCATTTCGGGGCTGTTGCTGTTACCGCCTCCGCCACCGCCGCCACGGTACTCTCCGCGGTTGCTGTGCTCATACCTGCGCGGACCATCGCCGCCGGCAGAACCTGCGCTTTGGTTATCCCTGCGCGGACCATCGAAGCTCCTGCGGGCACCTTGCGTTTCAGATTTGTATTTGCTGCGGTCAGCATCTGAAATAGATTCGCTGTTGGCTAGTAAATCAGAAATAGCTTTTTTGTAACGAGCCTGAATGGCATCAACATCTTTACGCTGTACAAAGCCGACGGCCATGTATTCGTCTGTTAATGCTTTTAATGTTTCAAGATCGCCGGTTTTATCGGCAGCATGCTGCTCAATTTGAGCTATGATATCCTGTCGCGCTTTCAGGTTTTCAGCATAATTGGTTTGTCCGCCGCCGCCGCTTGCAAATTTCTCGCGCTTACGCTCGAAAAAAGCATCAGTGGCTACTTTAAACCTGTCGAAAAGCGGGTTGCGCAGTTTAAAGGGCACAGGTCCGGATGTTTCTTTCCATTGAGCCTGCAAATCTTTTATTGCTGCTGTTGCTGTATCCCAGTCTTCGCTGTCTTTAAGTGTTTCAGCCTGCTCAGTAAGCGTTTGAAGTGCTTTAAGGTTCTTGCGACGCTCAGCATCCAGATCTTTAAAGAACTTGGTTTTATCGGCGTAGAAACCGCGAACAATGCCTGTAAAGCGTTTGTTCAGGTCCGATGTTTTTTCCTTAGGAACAGGACCTATTGCTTTCCATTCCTGGTGCAGCGCATTCAGCTCCTCCGTTTGCTTATTCCAATCATCAATGCGATCAGTTTTAATGCGCACAGCGGCTTCCATTTTTTCGAGAATGATGTTTTTGGCATCAAGGTTGGCTCCCTGCTCCGCAGAAAGCTTCTCGGTCATCTCACGGCGCTTGGTGTAAATGGTATCAGAAATAGCTTTGAATTTCTGCCAAAACGCTTCCTGGTCATCTTTATTTACAGGGCCAATACTTTTGTATTCGTCATGCAGTTCATTAAGCTCCTTAAGCGCTTTGCTTATAGAAGTGTATTCCTGCAATTTCTCGGCGCGGGCAATTACATCAAGCTTGGCTTCTGTATTTTTCCTGCGATCAAGTTCACGAAGCTCATTATAAATTGAGCGGTTATTATAAAACTTATCAAGCAATACGCCATAGCTGGCCGAAAGCTCACGATTTTTTGCTGCATCAGCAGGTCCGGCAGCTTTCCACTCTTCCTGAATTTTCTTCAGGGTGTTCATGCTGTTTCGGTTATCTTCGCCGTCTACCAAGGCACGCAGCTGATCAAGCAGGTTTGTCTTGGTCTTAAGCGCGGTTTCTTTATTCTTTTCCTGCTCCTGCATAAATGTGCGACGCTTGTCGCGCACCTGCCTATATATATCTTCAAACTTATTACCCAGGTCATCCCTGCGGTATTTGAAATCATCAGGATTTCCGCCTTCCTCGGTATATTTTGCGAGTGCCGCTGCACGGTCACCTTCAAATATAGCATCGTATGCCTGGCGAATTTTGCCAAGGCTGCCGGTGTTTTTCAGGTAGCTTTGGTCTTTCAGAATTTGCTCAAGTGCGGTAACAAGACCGGCCCTGTCAAGGCTGTCGTAACCTCCAACCGGCTCAGCATGGTCAGCTTCTTCTTCACCTCCATCTTCGCTATGGTCAGCTTCTGCGCTTTCGCCTGAGGCTAAATCAGTTGAATAAACACCTTCAGTTACAATTGGTGTGGCGGCAACAGGCTCTTCAGCCGGAGCGTCCGAGGTGGTTTTTGATTCTGCAATCTCGGCAGATTCGTCTTCAAGTTCATGCATATGCGCAAGCTCAGCAACATAAGCTGCATTGCCTTCAGGGTCTTCGGCTCCGGCATCATCTGCAATGGCTGCCAATTCAGCCTCGGGTGCTTCATCGGCAGAAACGCCTGCTGCTGCCATTAATTCCTGCAGTTTTCTGCGAGATTCCGCCAATTCATCTATCGTGTCATCGGCAGAAGCTTCTGATGCAGAAATATCTGCCCCGTTGCTGTCAGTGAATGAATTTCCTGACTCGGCAGTGCTGCCTGAATCAGTTGCCAAATTGTTTTCTTCCTGATCAGGAAGATTTTGGTTTTGTTGCTGTGTATCTGTGTTTTCCATGAAAAACTTTGGCCTTAGCCAACTCGGTGGTAATTACCGGAGGGTTACGTCTTTTTGTTCCTGATTTTGAATAAAGTCTGTAAAATTACAGTTTTTCCTGAAATATCGCCGTAATTAATTCAAACGCGGGTCAATGGGATAATTAGCTAATTCTTTATACTTACCGCCCAATCTTAATAAGAGCGAGCGCCAAAGGGCTGCAGGTTCAATCTCAAGTAAATCTTCCGGTATATTTTTGCCTGTAATCCAGGTTTTTTCCTCGTATTCTTTATCAAGCTGGCCTGCTTGCCATCCTGAATAACCCAAAAAGAACCTGATTTGCCCGGGTTCAATTGGCTCAGATCGCAGTAATTCTTTTAACTGTTCAAAGCTTCCGCCTAAATAGAAGCCTTCGCCTATATATTCGCTTCCCTCCAAGGCAGGGCCCAAAGTATGAATATAGTGCAAAGTATTTTGTTCTACCGGGCCGCCTAAATATAGTGGCAATCCTGCTGTTGCCGGAAATACGGCCAATTCTGAAAGTACATCTTCAAGAACATGCTCAGTAGGCTTATTCAGCACAAGGCCAAAAGAACCGCTTTCCTTATGATCACAAACAAGTATAACGCTTCGGTCAAAGTGACCGTCGTTCAGGAAGGGTTCCGAGATAAGTAAAACGCCTCTTTCAAGGTTCATAGCTGTAATTTGGCCATATATTTAAAGCCGGGCAACAACAATAGCGGGAAACTGCAAAATCTGCAAATAGTGATGCAAAAAATGCCGTTTTTTTATTTGAACCGGTAATCAGCTGAAAATTAATGTTTCCTACCTTTGGGTATGCAAGAATTGAATAATCAAAGCAGCGACCCGAAAACCGGTCCTAAAACTGAAGCCAAAAGTTCGGCAATTTCCGATTCAAGGAGGGAATATAAACTACAGCAGCTTAATGAGGCAGATATGAACCCTGACCCTATTATTCAAATTAAGTTAATGATTGAAGGAGCCTTGCTTGGTGGTTTAAAAGATCCTACTGCTATGTGTATCAGTACTGTTTCGCCTGAAGGCCGGCCATCCGGCCGCATTGTGCTGCTTAAGGAAATTGACAGGGGGCTCGTATTTTATACCAATTATAAAAGTAAAAAAGGGCATGATTTGGAATTAAACCCGTTTGCTTCGGCCAACTTTTTCAGGGAAGATATTGAAAGCCAAATAAGGGTTGAAGGTCGCGTTGAAAAAACTTCTGCCGAGGAATCAGATGCTTATTTTGCTTCAAGGCCCTACGGGAGTAAAATAGGGGCCTGGGCATCGGCACAAAGCAATATTACGGAAAGCAGGGAAGCACTTGAAAAACAGGAAGCAGAAATTAAGCTTAAATACCCCGGCCCCGATGTTCCCCGGCCTGACCACTGGGGTGGCTACAGGCTCATTCCTGATTACTTTGAGTTTTGGCAGGGCAGGCCGTCTCGCCTGCACGACAGAATTGCGTACAGGAAAAATGGAGACGGAACATGGTCTATGTTCCGGTTAGCTCCGTGAGCAACATATTGTGCTTATTCGTCCTGGTATTGTTAAGATTGAAGTTTTTACTGCTTACTTATATCAGGCAATCCAGGTTATTTACGCCAACTTTTCTTTCAACATTAAAACCTTCACCATAAGTAACGCCTATTGCATGGCCATATTCCATTGCCCTGCCTTCAATAAATTTTAAAAAATTGCTGCCGCTTATATATGTTTCGGGCTCGGTGCTGTTCGGGTTAAAAAACTGGCTGCCATAAGCCAAAATCGATTCCTTTTTCTTCTCCCAAACCTCGGTAATATCAATCACAAAATCAGGAGTTATATGCCTGTCCTGAATGTACCTGTAAACCACTTTTGGCCTCCAGGCCTGCTGAGCTGAACCGTCCGGACCTAGGGTTTCAATTTTTGCCAAGCCTGACAGAAAGCAGGCCTCACTTACCAGGGTCCCTCCCCTGCCATGGTCTGTATGTCGATCATAAAGGGCATTTGCAATTACAATTTCAGGTCGGTATTGCCTGATTTTTGCTATCAATGCCAATTTATGGGCTTCATCGATATTGAAAAAACCGTCCCTGAATTCCATATTTTCCCTTACCGAAAGGCCAAGTATTTTACCTGCAGCTTCCGCCTCGCTGTCCCTGATTTCAGCAGTTCCACGTGTGCCTAGCTCTCCACGGGTAAGGTCAATAATACCAACCTTTTGCCCGAGGGCCACATGTTTAAGTATGGTGCCTGCGCAACCAAGCTCAGCATCATCAGGGTGTGCGGCAAAAACAAGGATGTGTAAATATTCGGTCATGGGTGTTCTTATTTTTTTGTACGGTCAGCAAACAGCTCCTCATAGAACTCAAAATAATGCCTTGCTGTTTCTTCAAAGTAAAAATCCATGGCACTTATAAGCGTATTCTGCTTAACGTTATTACGCTTATGCGCTTCAAATTTTAACTCCTGCTCCAGTAATACCAATGCTTCACGTGCCGTACTGAAAGTGCGGGTTGTAGCGGTTGCATAATCACGTACACCTTGTATATCAGATGCAAGTGTTGGTACACCGCAGCTATGGGCTGCCAACATCGGGCTTGATGGTCCGGCATGCAGGGCAGGCATAAAATGAATATCAGCTTTACCGAAAACAGTCATTAGACTTTCATAATCTTCAGCCTTGGCAAAAGCTGCATTTTCACAGCCTTCAATCATTTCCTCGGCAATTCTCCGGTTTCCGCCTGTTTTAAAAACCCAGTCCGGAAAAATGCCGGCTGCAGCCTGAACAACATCCTTCCAGGTGTGAATGTCCGTATCTTTGTCTGCATAAGTATAAATATGGCGGCTGTGGCCTGCGGTTACAGGTTTTAAATACGCAGCGTTACTGTGTATTCCCGGCAAAATAAATTTAACCTTCGCTTTAGGAAACAGCTTGCGGAAATCTTCTGCCTCTTCAGAATTATGAATTATTATGCCGTCGAACTTTTTCAAAGCAGCCAACCTGCGCGATGCCAATGCTTTTAAGCGGAGATTTCGGGCGTTTTCAGGCAGGTAAGCTTGCAGGTTGCGATGTAAGGTTGCCACTTTAATAATTTTATCGCTTAAACCTTCACCTAAAACATAATGTTGTTCAGGAAACAGGTAATGAATAAGATCACCTTTGCGGGCCCTTTTCCATAACGAAATCTCGAAAAGGGACATGTTTATTCGCCTTCCGAAAGTATGTATTTGCTTACCTGAAAAGGGCAAACTATCTGCATCAGCAGGGTTTTCTGATAAAAAGGGCATCAGTAAATCATAAGCAAAAAAGGCCCCGGGCATTGGATGCCGGAAACCTGCGATGATTATTGAGCCGTTATCCGGAGATTGTTCAGGCATTTTGCCGGTTATTATATTATCCCGGTTCAGCAAATATAAAATATAATTTGTACATTTGCCTTTGAAACCGCTTAAGTTCATATTATTGGGCTATAATTAAAAAAGGAGGCAGCTATCATAAAACCCAGATACCCCGGACCGCCGCGCGGCAGACCGGAAGAACCATACAGAATTAATGAGCGCATACGCGGAGTGAGCAATGTTCGCCTTGTTGGTGAAAACATTGAGCCCGGCGTGTATACTGTTCAGCAGGCAATAGAAATAGCAAGGGCTCAAAACCTTGATCTCGTGGAAATTGCAACTACTGCTGATCCGCCCGTTTGTCGTGTAGTGGATTATTCCAAGTTCAAGTACGAACAGAAGAAGAAGCAAAAGGAAATTAAAGCCAAAGCCCACAAGGTAGTGGTTAAAGAAATCCGGTTCGGCCCTAATACCGACGACCATGACTTCGACTTCAAGTTGAAACATGCCGAAAATTTCCTGAAAGAAGGAGATAAAATAAAGGCATACGTTCACTTCGTTGGCCGCAGCATCGTGTTTAAAGAACGCGGTGAATTCCTGCTCCTCCGTTTCGCACAGGCTTTGGAAGAATGGGCTAAAGTTGACCAGTTACCCAAGCTCGAAGGAAAACGAATGTTCCTTATGCTTTCGCCCAAAGCGGTGAAAAAATAAGAAGCCGTTTATTCCGGGCCATGGTTATAACAATTGCATGCTGAGACTTATTCATCAGCGCAATTGCATAAATACAGAATTACCCTGGGCAGCTTATTTAAAGCTGCTTTTTGTTGCTTATAAGCAAAGGGCGGTTCTTCAGAGAGCATTCAGCAATCAAATATATTTCCTTAACGTTCATTCATAAATTACCCTTACGCAATGCCCAAAATAAAAACCAAATCGGGTGCTAAGAAGCGTTTCGCGCTTACGGGTACCGGCAAAATAAAGCGCAAGCACGCTTTCAAAAGCCATATCCTGACCAAGAAATCTACTAAGCGCAAACGCAACCTTACTCACAGCGGCCTGGTATCTGAAGCAGACCAAAAAAGAGTAAGCTTAATGCTTGCATAATTTGCCCCAAAGCAAATTACCCGGGGCCTTTGCAGGTTAGCCTCTAAATAAAACCTGTATTTGTCGGTATATAACCGGCAGGTTCAAATGTTAAACCCGGTGTAATGGCATCCAAGAGCAGCATAAACCCTGCCGCCTTGCTCCAAAAAACAGAATAAACAATGCCAAGAAGTGTCAATTCCGTAGCCTCAAGGGCGAGGAGAAAAAAAATATTAGAACTTGCAAAAGGCTATTTCGGCCGTCGCAAGAACGTTTGGACAGTAGCGAAAAATGCTGTTGAAAAAGGCCTTGGATACGCATACCGCGACCGTAAAGCCAAAAAACGTAATTTCCGCGCCATTTGGGTGCAACGTATTAATGCAGGCGCACGCCAGCATGGCCTTAGCTACAGCCGCCTGATAAACAAGCTTACTGTAGCCGGTGTTGAACTGAACCGTAAGGTACTCGCCGATTTAGCCATGAATCATCCCGAAGCTTTCAAAGCCGTGGTTGACAAGGTGAAATAAATCGCCAAAAAAGATAGCTGAATATTTGCAAAGCCCCGCTCTTAAGCGGGGTTTTGCGTTTATAGGGTTCCTTGAAATTAACCAATCAGATGAAGGTACCGGCGTTTCAGCTTGTAAAAAAGCCGGGTGGTTCAATAAACTGTCGGCAGTTAATTTTTGACTTGTAAATTTCCGGCATTTGATTAACATTGGTCATTATTGTAACGGCAAATGCGGCTTGAGGAATGTTATATATGCTTTCATGATTAAGAGGAATGATAAACCGGGCTTCTGTATATAAAATCATAAACTTTGCCATAGCTGCCGTATGGCTCATAAACGGACTTTTTTGCAAAGTTCTTAACCTTGTACCCAGGCACCGATTAATTGTTGCGGAAATTCTGGGCGAAGCCCATGCCACCCTGCTTACAACACTAATAGGTGTTTCAGAGGTTCTCATGTCGGTTTGGATACTGAGTGCAATCAAGCCGAAGTATGCAGCCCTTGCAACCATTACCCTTGTGCTCTTAATGAATATTTTAGAGTTCATTCTTGCACCGGGCTTACTTCTTTTCGGCAGGCTGAACGCCTTGGTTGCAGTAGCTTTTGCCTTTCTTGTTTACTACAATAAGTTTCATATAAATAAACCTGCAGGGGCAGTACACTAATGTTCTCATTCCTGAAAAACCACCCCTTTGCCGTGGAGGCTTTTTTTGAGTCTTCAACAGTGCTCACTTTTGCGGTGCCTAAAGAACAATTACAAAGCATGATTCCGCCATGCCTAAGTCTGGATACCTATAATGATCAGTGGGCTTTTATTGCAGTGGCAATGGTTCAAACTAAAAATCTGAGACCTAAAGGATTCCCTGCTTTTTTAGGCAATGATTTTTTCTTAACCGGCTATCGCATTTTCGTACGTTATACCAATACAGCAGGCAAAAACCTGCGAGGCCTTTACATTATAAAATCGGAAACCGATAAATTGAAAATGCAGTTTTTGGGCAATATTTTTACCCATTATAACTACAGCACTACAGATATTTCAGTTGATAAGTCTAAAAAATTTACAACAATACGATCTGAACAATCTGCCTTTTCAGTAAAAATAAACACCAATGAGGAAAGCACAGCATTGCCCTTAGGTTCTCCTTTTGATGATTGGAAACAGGCTCGACGTTTTGCAGGTCCGCTCCCCTTTACATTTACTTATGAGCCCGAAAAACGCAGAGTGCTTATAATAGAAGGCGTCAGGCAAAACTGGCTGCCTAAGCCCATTAGTGTACTAAGCCATCAGTTTGCCTTTCTTGATGGTTTGAATTTGCCCGGATTGGTGCTTGCAAACGCATTTATAATCAACAGCATTCCCTATTGGTGGAAAAGCGGCAAAACTGAAATATGGCCCCTATAAGAAAACCTTTGCAAGGCGTACGGAACATAATAAGGTTCAATTGGCATTTTTATTTATATGCCCTGATAGCTATTGCCCTGCTCATTTTATGCATACCACACACAATGCCGGGACTAAAAGCTTTAAGCTATGTTTTCATAATAGGAGTTACCGGCTCAGTTGCTGTTTCATTAGCCGTTTCTTTTTATGTGTATGATTTCACTGACCTCTATAGTTTTGATTGGCTGAATGCAGGTGAGTCACTTAACAAAACCGGGCAAAGACACACCATTATTAATATACATGCCGGCTTCGATGAAACAAGCAGCATACTGGCCATTAAATACCCTGATGCCCGTCTTATTGTATGTGATTTTTATGACCCGGAGATTCATACTGAAATATCGGTTAAGAGGGCAAGGGCGGCTTACCCGGCATTTAAGGGCACCATTCCTGTCAGCACAAAACATCTTCCTTTTCCCGATAATTCTGCGGACAGCATTTTATTAATCTGTAACTCTCCCAAGTTACGTATGCTATTTGAGTTCATTTAGGAT
>JAZKBN010000039.1:0-1362 GCA_040388605.1 Bacteroidota bacterium
TTGTCCCGTCCTAAAAAAAGGTTGACCGTAAAACGTTAACCTATGGGAAAAGAACATATTAACAGTACCAATCAGTCGCCCTTTCGCAAGTACAGTGAGAGCTTTAAACGTAAGGTAGTTACCGAGTTTGAAAAGGGGGGAGTCACTAAAGGCGACCTTCAAAAGAAGTACGGCATAGGCGGCCATGGCTGCATTGTCAAATGGTGTCGAAAATTCGGTAAATTGAGTCATTCCGGTCGTGATGAAGGAAAACACGGAAGACCTCTTATGGACCCTTTACAAAGACGCATTAAAGAGCTTGAAGCCGCTCTTAAACGTGAAAGCGAACAGCGCAGGGAAGCTGAGCTGAAAGTGCTTGCTTATGAAAAGCTTATAGAAATAGCCGAGCGTGAGGGTATAAAGGTAAAAAAGGATGGGGCCAAGCCGTCAGAGAGCTGACAAAAGCTCATGCAGGCAGCACCGTTTCGCAATGGTGCGGACGACTTGGCTACAGCAAACAGGCCTGGTACAAACGTAACAAAAGCTTCTCAAAACACGACAGCCGTGATGCTGCCATTTTGCAGAGTATACAGACGGTAAGGCACTTATTGCCTTTTTGCGGCATGCGTAAGGTACATTACCTGAGCAAAACGAATGAAACCGGGCAGAGCCTGAAAGCGGGACGTGATGCTTTCTTTCGGGTTGCCCGCAGCAACGGGTTGCTGATAAAGGCGCGTAAGCGCTATTATAAGACCACCGACAGCAAACATTGGCAACGCCAATATGAGGATTTAATTAAAGACCTTGACATATGTGTGCCGGACCAGGTTTGGGTGGCCGATATAACTTATTTGGGCGGCCGCAGCGAGCTGTACCTGCATTTGGTAACCGATGCCTATTCAAAGAAAATTATGGGTTGGCACCTGGCTGAAGATTTATCAGCGACAAGCACCGTTCATGCTTTGGAAATGGCTGTGACTCAAAGGGTTTATATCGGCCCGCTTATACATCATTCCGACCGGGGGCTGCAATATTTATCAAAAGCTTATGCACAAAGTCTCGGCAGAGCCGGAATATGCAGTTCTTCAACCCAGAACGGAAGCCCGTATGAAAATCCGGTGGCCGAGCGCATTAACGGAATTCTTAAACAGGAGTTCGGCCTTGAACGCAAATGGCCTGACATTGACTCGGCAAAAATTGAGGTTAAGCAGGCTGTACACCTTTATAACCATATGCGCCCCCACTACAGCAATTGCTACCTGACACCGGAACAGATGCATGGGCAACAAATACAAAAAATAAGGACCTACAGATTACCTGTAAGTCCTTAAAATCTTCAATCTTTACTTTCTAAATCCGGTCAACTTTTTTTAGGACCAGACA
>JAZKBN010000040.1:0-30409 GCA_040388605.1 Bacteroidota bacterium
CAGCCAAAGCACAGCTGAAAGGCGGTGTGGCTGTGAGTAAGATGGTGATTGAATAGGCCTGATAAATAGCGGAGAAATATCCTTCGCAAAAACCAAAAACCGCGGTCGAATAATATTCGGTCGCGGTTTTTTATTGATTGGTAACAGGAGAAAGAATTTCTTATTTGATCCCGGATTATCAGGATTGTGCTTACTCTTTGGCTTCCCTAACCACATCTACCCAGCCTTTGCCCATAAGCACGGTGTTGATTTTAACAATGTACCAGTACATGCCTGCCGGTAGCTTAGGTGCATCCCAGTCTTCTGAATAAGCGCGTTTTTCAAATACTTTTTTGCCCCATCGGTTAAAAACCTCTACAGTGCTGTTGGGATATTGCTGAATGCCGGGTATTCGCCATGTATCGTTCAGGCCGTCGCCGTTGGGTGTGAGTACGTTTTTTATATCAAGCTTATAATCGAAATGCACGCAAACTTCGTTGCTGTTGCTGCCTGTGGTGGTATCATCGTTTTCAACAGCGCGGATTCGGTAGCATTGGTCCTGGCCGGCATCGGCTGTTGGGGCCTCCCAATTAGTGGTTTCCGGGTCTGTAATACCTATTAATACCGAATCGCCGTTATTGAGCTTGCGCCATATTTGGTAATGCTTCAGGCTGTTTTCGCGGCAGCTTTCGTAGCCGTTCCAGTTGAGCAGGGTCAGGGTGCTGTCGGTGATCGCGCTGAGCTCCAGTGGCTGTGGTTTGGCCGAAGCGGTAATTTTGAAATTCTTTATGCTGTGCCTGTCGTTGAACCCGCCCGTGCTGGCCGTTATACCGAAATAGGCTTTAAAGGTTACTTTGTAATAGCCTGTGAGAATGAGGCTGTCGTTAATGCTTACTTCAATGGTACCGTCATCGTAATTAACGGTGAGATGGTTGTAGTTTCTGCTGCGTATGTTCATGAGCGGCCCGGCAGTGGGCTGCTTAATATTCTCCGGCGGACACTCTTCGTAATTCCCAAAACCCTTACCGTAAGCTATTTCCAGCTTGGGCACCTTAGTCCCGTAGCAATTCCCGTTCGGCCAGGGGTCCAGCAGAACCATGATGCCTTTTGGCTGGGGCGGTGTGCCAAGTCCCCCGCCAATTACGTACCCGAAAGGCGGGTTGGCCAGGAAGCAAAAGGCGATGCCGTCGGCCCCGTTTCCGTCCCAAATCCGGTAATCGAATTCGGCGGTCCAACGGCGGCAGCGGCTTATATCTATAGGTCGGCGGTAAAATGCGGCGCCGCTTTGGTTGTTTAAAGGGTCGGTAAGTATGAGCTCATCTTTCAGCTTCGGGTCCTGCGGCATTGGTGGAATGGCGAGGGTGGAACCAAGGTGTGCTTTTCCGGCGAAATACCAAAAAGAGGTATCCATTTGGGGTGAGCCTTTTAACTCTGCAATCACCGAATCGCGGCTTTGGCTTTGAGCCTGCAATAAACAATTAAAGCTAAAAAACGAAAAAATGAAAAGCAGGGCGACATGCCTGCTTTGTTTGCCATGGTGCATAGCTTGGTAAATCCGGAACTGTGTGGTCAAAATGTAGGGTGTATTGTGGCCGGGGCTTTGGATTACGGGTGTTCAGGCCAAAAATCCGTAAGCCATGCCATGCAGGCTTATTTAATCAAAGGTAGGGCTTTTTCCGGTTTCAGGCCTGCCACCGGGCTACCGGCGGTATAAAGTAAGACAGAAGCGCCTGCATAGCCGGGGAGTTTTAGCTGTTCAGCAGCAAATACAATAACACAATAGTATCCTTCGTATAAAAGCATGCCTTTAAGGCTGAGGGCGCATAGCAGGCATGCCTGAAAACGCTTAACTTGCTACACCAAATTTTACCTCTATTTCGGGCAACAGCTTTTTACCTGGAATACTGAACGCACCAAATATTAACCCACATGATTAAACCCATCAGCACTTTCGAAGAATATACTGCGGCCTATAAGCAAAGCCTGGAAGACCCCGAAGCTTATTGGGAAGGTCAGGCTGCCGCTTTTACCTGGATGCGTACCCATGACAAAGTGCTGGAATGGAATTTTACCGAACCGAGCATTAAATGGTTCCCCGGCGCCCGGCTGAACATTACCGAAAACCTTTTCGAGAGGCATTTACCGCACAGGGCTAATCAAACGGCTGTAATTTGGGAGCCTAACAACCCGGCTGACCCGGCTGAGCACATTACCTATGCCGATCTTTTCAGCAGGGTATGTAAATTTGGCAATGCCCTGCGCTCGCAAGGCGTAAAAAAAGGCGACAGGATTTGCATTTACATGCCCATGGTCCCCGAACTCATGGTGGCCGTTTTAGCCTGCGCCCGCATTGGGGCCATACATTCTGTAGTATTTGCCGGGTTTTCAGCCACTTCGCTCGCCGACAGGATTCAGGATGCTGATTGCAGGCTTGTGCTTTGCTCCGACGGCGGTTACCGCGGCGACAAAGTGATTAAAATTAAAGATATAGTAGACGATGCACTTGCCCTTTGGCCCGGTGTAACCCGCTGCATAGTCAGTCGCCGCACCAATACCCCTGTAAAATGGACCGAAGGCCGTGACCTTTGGTGGGAAGATGCCCTTGAAGGTATGCCTGAAACCTGCCCTGCCGAGCCTATGGAGGCCGAAGACATACTCTTCATATTATATACCAGCGGAAGCACCGGTAAGCCTAAAGGTGTAGTACATACAACAGCCGGTTATATGGTTTGGGCCGAGTACACCTTTAAAAACGTATTTGGGTACCGCGATGGTGAAATTTATTGGAGTACCGCTGATCTCGGCTGGATAACAGGGCATACATACCTCACATACGGCCCTTTATTGGCCGGGGCTACTACCCTCATGTTTGAGGGCATACCCACATGGCCAGATGCCGGTCGCTTCTGGCAGGTGATAGATAAGCACCGGGTGAACATATTCTATACTGCGCCTACAGCAATCCGTTCACTGGAAGCTTACGGTCTTGAGTATGTTACACCATACAGCCTGGAATCGCTCAGGGTTTTGGGCACCGTTGGCGAACCCATAAATGCCGAAGCCTGGCATTGGTATAAAGATAATATAGGCAAAGGCCGCTGTGCCCTCTGCGATACCTGGTGGCAAACTGAAACCGGAGGACACATGATTTCAGGCCTTGCTGAAATTACACCGGAGAAGCCAAGTTTTGCGGGGCTTCCGCTGCCGGGAATTCATCCTGTATTGGTTGATGCGGAAGGTAATATTATAGAGGGCAATGAAGTTGAGGGCAATCTCTGCATAGCCTTCCCCTGGCCCGGCATGCTGCGCACAACTTACGGCGATCATGAACGCTGTCGACAAACCTATTTCAGCACTTATCCCGGAAAGTACTTTACGGGAGATGGCGCCAAACGTGATGCTGACGGCTATTACCGCATTCTGGGCCGCGTAGACGATGTAATTAATGTGAGCGGGCACCGCATGGGTACTGCCGAGGTGGAAAATGCCATTAATGAGCATCCCATGGTTATAGAGTCGGCGGTGGTTGGTTACCCGCATGATATAAAAGGGCAGGGGATTTATGCTTTTGTAATTGTGGATACACACCTGCATGAAGACCCTTCAAAAATGCGTTCCGAAATTAATGCCATTGTCAGCAAAATGATAGGCCCCATTGCAAAGCCCGACAAAATTCAATCTGTTCCCGGTTTACCGAAAACACGCAGCGGTAAAATTATGCGCCGAATACTCAGGAAGGTAGCAGAGGGAGATATAAGCAACCTGGGAGATATAAGCACTTTGCTCGATCCCGGTGTGGTAGATGCCATAGTTAAGGGAGCTGTTTAATGTCGGTTACCGGGATTAGCTGTTAATTTCCGGGAAGAATATAAGCCATCATAAGTTAAACCGCTAAATTTGGCGGGCAATAGCACAGTGTCAGCAAAGCTCCGAACGGGGTTTTTGCAGTGCTGCGCTTTGCTTTTTAACACCGAAGCTTTCCCGATGAATAATAAAACAGAAAAAATTAAGCAGCTCAGGCAATACCTTTTAAACCAAATAGCCGGTTTAAGTACCGAACAGCTGAACAAGCGGCCTGAGGGCTTCAATAACAGTATAATCTGGAATATCGGGCATTTGGTTTTAGCCCAACAGAACATCTGCTACCGACGTTCGGGCCTGGTGAATTACCTACAGGAACCTTGGTTAGCCCTGTTCGCTCCCGGCACTAAAGCAGATTCCTTTATTGATGAGCAGTTAATTGAAACCATCAAAGGACATTTTATTTCAGCCATAGATCGGTTTGAAAAAGACCTGCTGGTTCTTGATTTTTCAACCTATACGCCTTCTGAATTTGTAAAGGCCACTTACGGAATTGAATTAAAGAATATAGAAGATGCCCTGGAATTCCTCTTTTACCATGAGGGATATCATACAGGGTATGTATTATCTATAATGAAATTGGTATAGTGCCTGAAACTCTTGCTAATATATCGGGATGTTAAGGCGCATTTTTTATTATGGCCTGATGGTTAGCGAGATAATGGCCGAAAATTTGGTGTAGTAATTACATAAAACTCGCAAGCCGGAAATTTTGTATATTTGCATACGTGTTTAAACGCCAATTATGTATTCACTATTCGTTTACAGGAGTGCCTCGGTATGGCATTTGCCGCTTTTGAAGGCGGCAGATTTTTTTGGGAACTCTGCAAAAAGTATTTCCGGAAGATTTGCCAGGTATATCGCGTGCAGAATTGATGCGTACATTGCTGCGGATTTCAGAAAAAGGGCCGATTTTTTTGACCAAATAAGTGAGGCTGCTCAGGAACTTAGCCTTAATAAGGCTATAGCGGTAATGAATGTACATAAGGAGCTTATATCAACTGTTTATAAACTTGATGAGTTGATACAACAATCGGATAGCGAGATTTTGAAAAGCAGTTTTTTCCGGTTCACAAAAGCAATATTTAAGTACGAATCAAAACTTCATAGGAGAATAACTGAAAACACGCCTGTTGAGCAAACACCGCAATACGTTAAGGATACAATGGCTGCATTACGCAGAAACAGTATTCTTCAGTTAACTGAAAAAGGAAAGATTTAATGCCCTTTAAGCAAGGAGATATTATAGATTTTGATTTTGTAATGCCTGGTACAAGTGAATGGAGAACCCACTCATGCGTAATTATTTCATGCGACAAAGTTTACGCGCATGACAGTATTTATTTATGTGCAATGATGACCTCCAATGGAACAGATGACAGGTTCAGTTTTCATTTATCGCAGGATGATTTGGAACTTCCGAGCAATAAATTGACGTCCCAAGTCAGGTGCCATTTAATATCGTATATACCGGAGGCAGACTTGCTGCGAGGCAGGGCGCAAAATAATTTACCATATAACACTATTCGGAAACTCACCTTCCGAAGGCTTATTAGTCGCATTAACGAAGCGGTATTTGAAGTATAAAAACCAATTAACTAAAAACTTAACCGGAAGTCAAAAAATATTCGAGGATTAAAAATGCCGGGGAGGCCCGTTTCCGGGCCCTCATACGCCAATACAGAGCCTGAAACCCCCGGCATATATATATAACGAATAAATTTTCTGAATATTTTTTTTACAATCGCATTTGTATAGTAAAACAAAAACCCTACCTTTGCAATCCGTTTTAGAGGAAGCTCCACAAGGGAGTATCCGGAACGGAATTGTTTTCCCGGAAAACGATATCCTCTTAATCCTTAAAAGGCAATGTCAAAAATCATCGGCAAGAAAGTCGGAATGACTACCGTGTACGACGCGGATGGAAAAGCCCATGCTTGCACTGTAATTGAAGCCACCCCAAACACCGTAACACAAATTCGCACCGTTGAAAAAGACGGTTACGAAGCTGTTCAATTGGGATTCGGTCAGCAGAAAGAGAAAAACGCCACCCGTGCGGAAATTGGCCACAGCGCCAAAGCAGGCATTGGTCCTGCTAAGAAGCTTGTAGAATTTACTCCTTTTAAGAATGGCGTTGCACTTGGAGACAAGATAGATGTAACAGCCTTCAATGTTGGTGATGTTGTTAATGCTACCGGTACTTCTAAAGGTAAAGGTTTCCAGGGCGTAGTAAAGCGTTATGGTTTTGCAGGTGTTGGCGGTCAAACGCACGGTCAGCACAATCGTCTTCGTCACCCCGGTTCTATCGGCTCAAGCTCATACCCAAGTCGCGTATTCCCGGGCACCCGCATGGCAGGCCGTACCGGCAACGACCGTGTAACGGTTCAAAATCTGAAAGTACTTCGTATTATAGCTGAACACAACCTTATTGTGGTGAACGGATCTATACCGGGTGCAAAAAATTCAACGGTAACTTTGACCCTGTCCAAATAAGCGAGATGCAACTGCAAGTATTAAACAAAAACGGTCAGGAAACCGGGCGCACAGTGTCCCTTTCTGACGCAGTATTCGGAGTAAACCCGAACGAACACGCTGTTTGGCTTGATGTGAAACAGTACCTGGCTAACCAACGCCAAGGCACCCACAAGTCTAAAGAACGCGCTGAAATTAACGCCACCACCAAGAAGCTGAAAAAGCAAAAAGGTACAGGCGGCGCCCGCGCAGGCAGCAAGAAATCACCTTTATTCGTTGGCGGCGGCCGTGTTTTCGGACCTCGCCCGCGTGATTACAGCTTCAAGCTGAATAAAAAACTGAAAGTGGTTGCCCGCCGCAGCGTATTCAGCGCCAAAGTTGCTGAAAACAACCTGAGCGTTCTGGAAGCCTTTACTTTCGATACCCCAAGCACAAAAGGCTATTTAGCTTTCCTGAAAGCGTTTAACGCAGAGAACAAGAAAACTGTTCTTATTGTTAACGAAATGGAAAAATCGGTTTACCTGAGCAGCCGCAACCTGCCTAACGCAACCGTGCTTACAGCCAACGCGCTTAACTCTTACGAGCTGCTGCATGCCGACCGCATACTTGTCAGCGAAAATTCAATTGCAACAATAGAAGCTTTGCTGGCTTAAGCCACGCGAATAAATCATCGGCATTATGAGCACACTTAAGAAGCCCATTATTAACGAAAAGTTCGCTAAGCTGAACGAAACCGGCGTGTACGGATTCGTTGTGGACCGCAAGGCTAACAAAATAGAAGTACGCAAAGCCATTGAGGCTATGTACAGCGTAAACGTGGAATCAGTCCGCACACTGAATGTTCAGGGCAAATTCAAAAGCCGCATGAGCAAATCTCGTGTAATGACCGGCCGCACCAAAAGCTACAAAAAGGCCATAGTAACCCTGGCCAAAGGCGAGGTTATCGATTTCTACAACGAACTTAGCTAATCCGCACCACGCAGAACAACAATGGCACTCAAGAAACTTAAACCGACAACTCCCGGACAGCGCTTTCGCATTGCGCCCGCTCTGACCGAGATAACTGCCTCCAAACCGGAGAAGTCGCTTACAGTCGGCAGAACCAAATCCGGCGGTCGTAACGACACAGGTAAAATGACCATGCGCTATATAGGCGGCGGTCACAAACAAAGCTATCGTATCATTGACTTCCGTCGTGATAAGCTTGATATTCCTGCAACGGTAAAAACTATAGAATACGATCCTAACCGTACAAGCCGCATTGCCCTGCTGTTTTATGCAGATGGCGAAAAGCGCTACATTCTGGCCCCAACCGGCCTCACTGTAGGTCAAACGGTAAAAAGCGGACCTTCTTCACCTCCTGAAGTTGGTAACGCATTACCTTTGAGCGCTATACCACTAGGTACTATTATACACAACATTGAGCTGAAACCCGGCAGGGGAGGCGCAATGGCCAAAAGCGCAGGCAGCTATGCACAATTGCTGGCTCGTGATGGTCAGTATGCCACACTGAAACTGCCTTCAGGCGAAATGCGCATGGTATTGGCTGTTTGCTACGCAACCATTGGTTCCGTTGGCAATTCAGACCACATGAACGTTCGTTTGGGTAAAGCCGGTCGTCATCGCTGGTTGGGCGTTCGCCCCCGTGTACGTGGTGTTGTAATGAACCCTGTTGATCACCCGATGGGTGGTGGCGAAGGCCGCGCGAGCGGTGGTCAGCCACGCAGCCGTAAAGGCTTGCTGTCTAAAGGTCTGAAGACCCGCTCTTCTAAAAAGTATTCTGACAAACTCATCATCAGCAGAAGGAAAAAATAATGGGACGTTCGCTGAAAAAAGGACCATATATTGACGCTCGCCTCGATAAGAAGGTTGAAGCGTTAAATACCTCGGGCAAGAAAACCGTAGTTAAAACCTGGAGCCGCCGCAGCATGGTATCTCCTGACTTCATCGGTCATACTTTTGCCGTGCATAACGGTAATAAGTTCATTCCGGTTTACGTAACGGAAAACATGGTTGGCCACAAGCTCGGTGAGTTTAGCCCTACCCGTAACTTCCGCGGCCACGTTGCCAAAAAAGATAAAGGAAAACGATAATTCAAGAGGCCGCAATCACGCAGGTTTACTGAATATTCAATATACAGTCGAGTATCTGCCGCTGACAACGGAAATTAAATAGCAATGGAAGCAACAGCTAAATTAAGGAACGTGCCTACCTCGCCTCAGAAAATGAGGTTGGTGGCCGACCTGGTGCGCGGCAAAAGCGTATCTCATGCACTGAACGTGCTGAAGTTCGAGCCTAAGCAAGGCGCCGCTCGTATTGAAGCATTACTGCTTAGCGCAATAGCTAACTGGGGTGTTAAATATCCGGAAGAGCGTTTAGAAGACGCCGACCTGTTCATTAAGACTATCTTCGTGGACGGCGGTCGCCAGTTGAAGCGTTTACGCCCTGCCCCTCAGGGCCGTGCGCACCGCATTCGCAAGCGCAGCAACCACATTACGCTCGTAATAGATTCCAAAAATGCCCGGGCGTCAGTGTCAGGGGGAAACAACTGATAACATAAAATGGGACAGAAAGTAAACCCTACGGGCCTAAGGCTTGGTATTGTAAACGGTTGGGATTCCAACTGGTATGGCGGAAAGACCTTTGCTGACAAGCTGGTTGAAGACGACAAAATTCGTAAATACGTTTCGGCACGTATACCTAAAGGCGGCATTTCGAAAGTAATTATCGAGCGCACGCTTAAGAGAATCACCCTTACTATTAACACCGCCCGCCCGGGTGTTGTTATCGGTAAGAACGGTGCCGAAGTAGATAAGATAAAAGAAGAGCTTAAGAAGCTTACCCAGAAAGACGTTCAGATCAACATTTATGAGATCAAACGTCCTGAGATAGATGCCAAACTGGTTGGCGAGGGCATTGCCCAGCAACTTGAGGCTCGTATCAGCTACCGTCGCGCAATGAAGCAGGCTATCCAGGCTGCCATCCGCGTAGGAGCACAGGGTATAAAAGTAAAAGTATCAGGCAGGTTAGGCGGCGCTGAAATGGCGCGTACCGAGCAGTACAAAGAAGGAAGAATTCCTCTTCACACACTGCGTGCCGATATTGACTATGCACTCAGCGAAGCACAAACTGTATACGGAAAAATCGGTATTAAAGTTTGGGTATTCAAAGGCGAAGTTTACGGTAACCGTGACCTTAGCCCGAATGCCGGCTTAACCGAAAGCCAGAATGCACTTACTGCCGCAGGCGGTGGAGACAGCAGGGGCGGAGGCGATGATCGCAGGGGCCGTGGCAGAAATGACCGTGGCGGCGATGGCAGAGGCGGAAACGACCGTGGCGGTAATCGCGGCGGTGGCGGTGCAGGCGGCGGTGGAAACCGCGGCGGCCAGGGCGGGGGCGGTAATCGTCCCGGCGGTGGCGGCGGAGCAGGCGGCTTCAATCGTGGTCCCGGTGGTGGCGGTGGAAACCGTCCCGGCGGTGGCGGCGGCGGACCTCGCAGGTAGTCATAAGCTAAGCATAGTACTTCGGAGCTTCAGTTTTAGTATCGGTTTACCTGTAAAGGTTCCGGTCTGATTTAAGAACATTGCTCCTCATCAAATAAATAAAGCGGCCTGCTTTTCAAATAAGAAAGGCAGGCTGCAAACGATACAGGTTAAGCCGGTTTGTTCCGGCAAAATCTTACCCGAAACAGTATTATCAGGCAGCGCTGCTATGCTGCCCACGCCGGGAGGCGAAAGAATACAGCAGAACCATGTTACAGCCTAAAAGGACAACATACAGAAAAATGCAGAAGGGCCGCGTTCGCGGTCTGGCCACAAGAGGTCACGATATCTCTTTTGGTTCCTTCGCCATCAAATCGCTGGAAGGCGGCTGGATAACAGCACGCCAGATAGAAGCAGCCCGTATTGCCGTAACCCGCGCCATGAAACGCGAGGGCCAGGTATGGGTTCGCATCTTTCCGGACAAGCCCGTAACCAAGAAACCTGCAGAGGTTCGTATGGGTAAAGGTAAAGGTGCTCCCGAATATTGGGTGGCCTGTATCAAGCCCGGAACCATACTGTTCGAAAGCACAGGCGTGCCCTTGGCATTAGCCCAGGAGGCATTGCGCCTTGCTTCGCAGAAACTGCCGGTTAAAACCAAGTTCCTGGTACGTCGCGACTACACTG
Source organism: Bacteroidota bacterium (assembly GCA_040388605.1). Lineage (GTDB taxonomy): Bacteria > Bacteroidota > Bacteroidia > Cytophagales > Flexibacteraceae > JAZKBN01. Next base: position 10,479 of record JAZKBN010000040.1, read on the forward strand.
AAACAACTGTCTGAACCTGCTGATCTGAAATCAATATGAATAATCAGGAAATCAAAGCGCTCAGCGCAGAAGATCTGGCTGCAAACCTCGCCCGCGAGGAAGCACGCCTGCAGAAGCTGAAGTTCGCCCATGCCATTACCCCGCTGGAAAACACCGGCCAAATTCGCGAGGCTCGCAAGCAAGTGGCCCGCTTTCAAACTGAAATTACAGCCCGCAAGCTGACCCAAGCCTAATATACGAACATGAGCAATATCATAGACGACGAGGAACTGAACGCAGGTACCCCTGCTGAAGAAACGGGCAGCGAAGCTGAGACTTCTTCTGAAACTGCCGAAACAACAGCTGCTGCCGAAGAAACTTCTGAGGCGCCGGCTGCTGAGGCAAAAGCACCTGAAGCCGCTGCACCTGCAGCTGCCTGGTCTGCCCCCAGCTTTTCAAAAGCTGCCGCTGCTGATACCGATGATGCCCGTAACTTCCGTAAGGAAAGGGTTGGTAAAGTGGTAAGCAACAAAATGACTAAATCTATTGTGGTTGCTGTAGACAGGAAAGTGAAACACCCTACCTACGGTAAATTCATGAACAAGACTACCAAGTTCATGGCCCACGATGAAACCAATGACAGCAAGCCGGGCGATATTGTTCGTATTGCTGAAACCCGCCCCCTGAGCAAAAGCAAGCGCTGGAGACTGGTTGAAATAATAGAAAGAGCGAAATAGTTTTTTGCGGCCCCCCTGGGCGGCTTACCTTGGGTATCGGTTTTATGCCGATGCAGCAGGTAAGCATATAACAGGGTTCGCAAAGTAAACGCCAAAAACAATGGTACAGCAGGAATCAAGATTAAGTGTGGCAGATAACAGCGGCGCAAAAGAAGTGCTTGTTATTCGCGTACTCGGCGGAACGCGCAAAGCGTATGCATCCGTTGGGGATAAAATTGTGGTTACCGTAAAACACGCGCTTAGCAGCAGCGGTTTGAAAAAAGGTACGGTAAGCAAGGCAGTAGTGGTGCGCACCAAAAAAGAAGTGCGCCGTAAAGACGGAACTTATATCCGTTTCGACGATAACGCCGCCGTATTGCTGAATAACAACGATGAGCCTCGCGGTACCCGTATATTCGGCCCCGTAGCTCGTGAGCTGCGCGAAAAGCAGTTCAGCAAAATCATATCCCTGGCACCTGAAGTTCTCTGAGATAATGAAAACGGAAAAGAAAATAAAGCTGCATATCAAAACCGAAGATACGGTTATGGTGATAGCAGGCGATGCTAAAGGCCGTACAGGCAAGGTGGTTTCAGTTGATCGCGATAAGTATCGTGCAATTGTTGAAGGCCTTAACATGGTGACCAAGCACACCAAGCCTACTGCTCAGAATCCGCAGGCCGGAGGTATAAGCAAAATGGAAGCTCCCATTCACATCAGCAACTTACAGCTGGTTGAACCTAAAACCGGGAAACCTACACGCGTTGGCCGTCGTTTGAACGACGCCGGTAAATTGCAGCGCTATTCTAAAACCACTAAAGAATTAATTCCCGATGGCAAGCCCCAGACTAAAAAATAAATACTTGAGCGAGATAGTTCCCTCGCTGAAGGAGAAGTTTGAGTACAAGTCCATTATGCAGGTTCCTAAGATTACCAAGGTCTGCATTAACAAAGGTATCGGCGCTGCCGTAGCTGACAAGAAACTGGTAGATGTTGGAGTTGAAGAACTCAGCACCATCGCAGGCCAGAAAGCTGTTGCTACCAAAAGCAAGAAAGCGATATCTAACTTCAAACTGCGCGAGAACATGCCTATTGGCGCCCGTGTTACATTACGCGGCGACCGTATGTATGAATTCATTGACCGCCTGGTAAACATTGCATTGCCACGTGTACGCGATTTCCGCGGCATCAGCGATAAAGGTTTCGACGGACGCGGCAATTATACCCTCGGCGTTAAAGAGCAAATCATATTCCCTGAAATAAGCATCGATAAGGTGACTAAAATTTCAGGTATGGATATTACCTTTGTAACTACGGCTACAACCGACGAAGAAAGCCTCGCTTTACTTAAAGCTTTCGGTATGCCTTTCGCTAACCAAAACAAATCCAATCAAGACTAAGCAATGGCAAAGGAATCCGTAAAAGCGCGTGAGCGCAAAAGGCAGGCCCTGGTTGACAAATATGCCGACAGGAGGAAGAAACTGAAAGAGGCCGGTGATTGGGTCGCCCTTGATGCTCTTCCGCGTAACAGCTCTGCAGTTCGCCTGCACAACCGTTGCAAGCTTACCGGTCGCCCAAGAGGCTACATGCGTAAGTTCGGTATCAGCCGTGTAACTTTCCGCGAAATGGCTTCGGCCGGTAAAATTCCGGGAATCACTAAAGCAAGCTGGTAATTACCGCTGCTTTGTAATGAAATTAAAACTCCGATGGTGCGAACTGTCGGAGTTTTTTTGTTTTATACTTTTCTCTTTTACCGGCAGGCGTACCAAGGGTCCTTTAGGACCTTATATTGGTTGTTGCCTGCATATGATTTGGCCATGAATAACGGGTTTGATGACTTCGCCTTGTTTTGTGTATATACACTTCGGCCGGGTTTTTGCATGTTAAGGGGTTTTGCGTTATTTTGGTTATGCGCATTAATGTGTTGCTTGCTCAGGCTTACATAGCTTAGCATATCAATTGTGGATACATAATTGTCCTGGCTTTCACAAAGCCCCGTTTTTTACTTAAATTTGGCTTGGTTCCCTATACCGCTTATGTATCGCACCTCTACAGCAAAACTTATTGTCTTTTTACTGGTCGGCTTTTTTTACGCAGGACTTTCTTTTAGCCAACCCGACTCTAAAATTGGCAGGAAGAAAAATAAGGCCTTTAACGTCCCGGTTTCGGATTTCGCTCTTTCCGGGCCTGTGAATTCCGGAAACCGCGTAAGTTCAGTGGGCGATCAATGCCCTTCAATCAGCCAAACAGGGTCGGCAGCCGGTGTAAGCGGACAAACCTTGAATTTTAGTGCATCCACAACCGCGGGTACAGTAAATTGGGATTTTTGTGAGGGTGACCTGGCCGGTTTACCAACCTTAAAATCTTCGCCTTTAACCTTTAGCGGTGCAGGGCAAATGACTATTGTATCTGATACAATAGCGGGACAAATTCTTTATTATGGCTTTATGCCATACAGTGATGCCAGCAATAACCTTTCAAGATTTGACTTTGGTACAGATTTAACGGGCAATCCCCGTGAAAGTTTGCTGGGCAACCCGGGAGGCTTAATGAGCGGAAACTCGGTGGCTTTGCGCTTTATGAAAGAAGCCGGCATTTGGTATGCATTAGCTATTCAAAATACTTCAAATACAATTATTCGCTTAAGGTTCGGAGCCGGTATAGGTTCCTCACCAACTTCTGCACAAACCTTAACGCTGCCTGCGGGAACACTGAACAGGCCTTTGGGCCTTGATGTAGCGCGCGACGGTGATTCGGTTTATGCTTTTATCACCAACAACAACACAAATGTTCTTAATAATTTCGTAAGGCTGCGCTTCGGTACAAGTATAAGCAATGCGCCTGTTTCTGAATTCCTTAACGATTCAGTAATGAGCGGGAACTTTTCAAACATTGGCTCACTTACCCTTATTCGCGATTGTTGTGCATGGCATGCCTTGATAGTTGCAGCAAACGGCCAATTATTCAGCATGAATTTCGGAGCGAGCCTTGGCAGCAGAATAACATCGCGCAGTGTAAACAGCTACGCCCTGAACGATTTTTTCAGTACCACGCCGAATGCTGTTTTATCTGTAACCGGAATAGCCGCAGGCCTCGACAGCGGCAGATGGAATGTTTTCATTTGCACGAGTACGGCTCCATCAATTATATCAAGAATTTCCTTTGCTAACGGAATCAACTCCCCGCCTACAGCGGCAGGGGCATATAGCTTTTATGGCGGCTTAAGTAACTTATTAGCAATTACACTTTACCATAAAAACTCTGATTGGTTTGCATTCACAGCAGATCGCAGTGCCGGTACCAAGGCAAGGCATATTTTACGATTCCCTGATTTATGCAATGCATCACCCGCATACGCGAGCGGCAGCAATGTATCTGTTACCTATCAGCACGGCGGGGTATTTGGTGTAGGCGCAAGTGTTGTAAATACAGGCGGCTGCAAAGCAGTAAGTGTTAAATCTGTATCAGTATCAGCAGGTAGTCCTTTGTCTGCCATTTGCCCTGCTCCTGTTTTAAATATACCTGCGAGTGTATGTATTAATTCCGATTTTACTGTTTCGGCAACGGGTACAAATATTACTCAATATGATTGGGACCTTTGTTCAGGTGATTTTACTCGGAATCCGACTTTATTGAATATTGCAGGAACTGTTACGCAGCAATCTGTATTTAATCATGAGCCATTTGCTGACGGTGATAATTTTTACGCCATTCAAACCGGCATAGAAGGCGGGGTGAGCAAAGTACTTACATTCAGCTATGGAAATGACTTAAAGAATTTTCCTTTGCTTGCAGGTGATTGGGGTAACCCCAATAACAGCATTGGTAATGCAACAGATATTAAGACAATTAAAGATAAGGGAATATGGTATGCCCTTGCAGTTAATTCTCAGCAAAACGTAATATCTACACTTTCGCTGCTTTCATTTACAAACGGGCTTGAAAGCCAGCCTACCGGAAATTTGATTGCTGCAAACGGGGTGTTTTCAGGGGCGAGTTCAAAAGGATTGGAGATTATTCGTGATAACGGAAAAATTTATGCGCTTGTTACAACAGGTGGCGCCCAGGTTGCTGTTTTTTCATTCGGAAATTCAATGTTGAATACCCCCGTTGTACGCTTAATTAAAACTAACAAGGCGTTTACAAAAGTGAGCGCCAAACGTGAGTGCAATATCTGGACAGCTTATTTTGTTGAAAATGCCGGAACAGTTTCCCGGTTCAGCTTCCTTAACGGACTGGATGCTCAGCCTGAAATTTTTCAGCTTACCTTACCTGCCACACCTGCTTTAGGAGTGCCGGCGAATATAAAATTGGTTAATGATGCTGATCAATGGTATGCCTTAATATTGAACAGTGCCGGTAATTTAATGAAGCTGGGTATCGGAAACAGCCTGCGAAGCACTTCAGGTTTTAGTGTAACCCAATTTACATTGCCGGCAGGTGCATCATCTAATAATACAACTTCGTTTAATATTCAGAAGCAAGGCACAGAATGGATTGCATTTATGGTAAATGCATCTGCCGGAACACTGAACAGGATCCTGTTTTCTTCGCCCTGTACGGCAAGGCCGCAATCATTTAAGGGTGATATTAATAATACTGTGAACTATACCTCTAACGGTAATTTCCCGGTTTATGTAACAGCAACAGATACGGGAGGCAACGTAAGTGTTACTACAGGTATAATTCGCATTAAAGCGCCTGTTACCCCGGGTTTCAGATTCTCAGGCAATTATTGCCACAACAGCATTATTACATTTACTGATACCAGCCAGCCTGCTGTTGCAGGCACAACGTGGACAACTGAATGGAATTTCGGCGACGTTGCAGATACCGCAACTGCCCAGGCCCGCGGTACGCAGGTAACCTATTCTTACGCAAGGCCGGGCACCTATTTGGTAAGAATGATTCTTCATGAGTCCGGTGGTTGTATTATTAAATCGCAGGCAGTTTCGGTGCGTATTGCAGCTTTACCGGAACCTGATTTCAATATACCGGCACTGGCCTGTGGAAACGACAGCGCTATGTTCACTTTTACAGGAAACCCGGGAACAGATGTAATTACCGCTTACCGCTGGACCTTAAGCGACGGAAGGACATCTGCAGCCATAAACCCTAAATTCTACTTCTCTGATCCGGGCAGCTATACAGCATCATTAAAATTGAGCGGGCAAAGCGGCTGCGATACAACCTTGGTTCAAGGCTTTACCGTGTCGCCGGGGATACGCGCCCGTTTTACTGCTGTAAACAAGTGCTTTGGTGAGCAGGTGCTTTTTACTGATAACAGCGAATATCAGCCAGGCGCTACGCCAACCATCTATCGTTGGGATTTTGGAGATAATACCGCGACCTCATCAGACCCATCGGAAACAAGGCATACCTATGCAAACCCCGGCCTGTATTTTCCAACACTGAACATAACCAATTCGGCAGGGTGCAGGTCTGTTGTCCGAGACAGCCTGCGTATTTACCCCCTACCGCGCATTACATTGGCAAGGCAATTTATTGCCCTTGCAGGTGATTCGGTCAGCTTCAGGGAATTAAGCACCTCGCCCTTCTCGCAAATTACAGGGCGCACCTGGCATTTCGGCGGGCCTGATGCCGACAGCAGCGATAACAGGCAGAATGCTTTTCACCTGTATGCCGATCCCGGTGTATATACAGTAGGCTTAACTGTAACCAACAGCCAGGGCTGCCGTAAAGACACATCTTTCAACATCATCATACTCTCTAAATGCATCAGCTTCGGGGCAAGCCTGAGCAGCAGGAATGTGGGTACAAATACCGAAGTTACTGCTGAACCAACAGGAGGAAATATATCTAATACTTACGAATATGATTTTTGTGCAGGAGATTTAATGGGAATACCTACGCTTGCAACTAAAAACTTTACAGCAGTTAACCCTACAGGAATTGGTTTTGTGCAGGAAGCAGGGAAAGTTTATGGCTTCATGATGCATGACAATGCAACAGCTCCGTCTTACAGAATTGGTTTCGATAACGGCGGGTTAAACCCCGATATTATTACCGGATTTCCGCCGGTTACTTTCCAGAATATAGTGTTACCGCAGGCCATAAAATTTGTTCAGCTTAACGGCAGAAAATATGCATTTGTAATGAACATTATAAATGCATCCTCAGGTATATGCAGTATAATCAGGTATGATTTCGCAAACAGTTACGGAGATACTCCTTCATTTGGCGCAGAATTAAAAAACACGCTCATGGTTAAGCCATTGGCAATGGATGTGGTTGTTTCAGGTGATTCATTGTTTGCTTTTGTGGCCTGCAACTCAACCAACCCACAGGGCAAATTACTGCGTTTGAAATTCGGAACATCGGCAGAAAGCACACCGGCGTTCTCTTCCGTTTCAGACAGCGCATTTAACTCAGGGCAAATAAGTAATATATCGTTCATAACTGAATGCAGTAAGCGATACGCCATGTTGGCTTCATCTACCGGGCAGGTATGGCTCGCCGACTTTGGCGTTTCACCGGGCTTTAAGCCTGAGATAAGGCAGATAGACGGAGATATTGAGCTTAAAATGGGAGAAAATGCTTCTTTTAACGGTGTGGTTTCTTTGAATTTACTGCGCGAAGCAGGAGGCATTTATGCAATGATGCATAATAATTTGGGCCAGCTGGTGCGCATTCAATATGCACATGGTTTCGAAGGCGGTATAACAAGTGCTCAAAACCTGACAAATAATGGTATTAATTCAGGTGCGGGTGGCCCCTTGGGCATGCAGTTCTTTAAGCATCAAAGTCGTTGGTTTGGCTTTAGCCCTGAGAAAGGCGCAGATAAGCGTTTATTCAGGTGGAAATTCCCGAACATTTGTTCAGCAAGCGTGCCGGCAGTGAATACTACCGGAAATACGCCTGTAAATAATTCCTGGTCGGAGCCCGGGGTTTATTATGTTACCCTAACCGGAACAGATACCTCAGGTTCAGTAACACAATTACTTGATTCAGTTGTTGTGGGTGAGGGCGGCGGAGTACCTGCATGCACTGTTGTGCCTGTTGTTAATACATCTGGCAACTCAGGTGTTTGTGTGGGTGAAACTGTGCCTGTTTCCGCAGAATTACCCCTTCAAAGCAGGGCATCCTGGCGTTGGTGCACAGGCGGCCTGGCAACCGACACTGCAAAAATTACTTCGGTAAGCGGGATATTGCTTCCCGGTAAAACCGGCCTGGATATTATCAGGGACAGTTTCGGAAATTACCTGGCATTCAGTTTCCAGTCAGGTGTGGCTAACAGCGGTTTACAGGTATTAAACTTTACAAAAACGGCCGAGGGTGATATAAGCTCAACGCCGCAAACAAGCGCACCGGCCGGGTTCTCAGTAGATTATCCGCAGGCCATAAAAGTATTTAAAGCCAACGGTAATTGGTACGGCCTGGTGCTGAGCTCTAACCTGCAAAGTTTAAATTATGCAACCCTGATTAAGTTCCGCGGCGAGCTGCCAACAGCTACCCCCGGTGAAAACCCAACCCCGCCCGAGATGTCGGTAATTGGTTTGGGTAATTATATGCAGAACCCTAAATCACTGGAAGTTATAAATGATAACGGGCATTTTTACGCGTTTATAGCAAACAATGGCAATGCTGCGGTTACTGTGCTTGATTTCGGCTCTTCGCCTGAGAATGTGCCAATGGTACATTCCATACTTATACCGAATGCATCGAGCCTGAAAGGGATTGGCATACTTAAAGAGTGCAACACCTGGGCGGGCATTTTAGCGCAGGAAAACGGGCACCTTATTAAAATGGTTTTCAGGAAAGGGCTTGCGGAACAGCCTGAAATTACAAGCTCGCCGGACAGCATTGTAAGCCTGACCGGTGTACAGGCCATGCGCCTGGTGCAGGACGGCGATAAATATTATGTTTTTGTAACAACCTTCCCCGGAACCCAGCCCATTGATAACCGCATTAAGCGTATTTCACTGGGAACAAGCATTATAAATACGGCATTCAGTAAGCCGACTAATATGAATGTTAAGGGCAATGTTTTCCAAAATATAAACTCTTTTACCCTATTGCCCCTTAACGATGGTAAATGGAGCTTGTTGGGAAGCCAGGTGAATCCGCAGGTTATTTTCAGGGCAGATTTTATGCCTAAAAATAATTGTAAAGTATCTCGTGATACTTCCGCAGGCCCTGCCCCTGTTAATATTACATTTACGAGCGCCGGCTGGCAGAAATATTCTTTTACCTTAACCGACAGCCTGGGTAATGTTTATGTGCACCAGGATTCAGTTTTAGTGCGCGACCCGGTAAACGCAGCTGCTATATTCTCAGGTAATCGTTGCAGCGGCCAATCAATTTCTTTCCGCGATATAAGCCGTTACAACGTGGCAACAGGGGTAATAAACCGACGCTGGAACTTTGGCGAGAGCGGTAACCCTGACGATGTACAAGGTAATAATGAAACGGAATCACATACTTACACCAGGCCTGGCGACTATCAAGTTATACTCAGGGTAAGCGAAGGTGCAACCGGCGGCTGCAGCAGTGCGGATACAATACGCCTGCATATTTTCCAAAGGCCGCTCCCTGATTTCACCATGCCTGACAGAAACTCAAGCTGCACTTTCGACAGCCTGCAGTTTTTCAGCAACATAACTGAAAACGGGGATACCACACGCAAATGGTTCTGGACCATCTCAACCTTAAACCCTGATACTCCAATAGATACAAGCTTTGCCCGTGACCCCAAATTCGTATTCCCCGAAGGTAATACAGATTACAAGGTGCGCGTTGTATTTACAGGTACAAGCGGTTGTGAAACAAGCGCTGAAAAGTTCTTCCACCCCGGCAAGCTGGGCTTACGCCCTACATTTACCTGGGCTCTCGGTACAAATTGTGAGAACGACACCGTAAAGTTCAGCGCAACCACACTTGCTGCAAGCGGTGTAACAGTTACTTCCTGGAACTGGAATTTTAACGGGACATCATTCGGAAGCGGCCAACGACAAAATGTGGTACTTGGCAGAAATGGAGATTACCCTGTAACCTTACAAATTGTAAGCAGTTCAGGCTGCACATCTTCTGTAACTCAAATGGTGCATGTGGGGCGTAAACCCGGTCCTTCAATTGTTGTTCCTGCCCAGGTTTGCGCCAATGCGCCTTCTGAATTTAATTATACCACCACCGCTGACGGCCAAATTACAGGCCAGCGCTGGGATTTCGGAGATAAGGAAACATCTGCAGCACGCAGGCCCCTGCATGCCTTTAAAAAGGCCGGAACTTATATTGTAACTGTATATGTAACTGATGTTGCAGGCTGCACCGGCTTTGTTACCAAAACAGTGCAGGTGAATACATCGCCCAAGGCAAACTTTACTTATTCAAGCGTTTGCCCCGGCGACCCTGTTACCTTTACCGATGCCTCACAGGGCGACAGTGCCGGCAACGGAATACAATCCTGGTTCTGGGATTTCGGGAACAGCGGCAGCAGCTCTAACCAAAACGGGAACACCGTTACCTTCCCATCTGACAGCGACAGGGTACATGTAGCCCTCACTGTTCGGGGTGCAGGCTGCCCCAATACTGTTGTAAAAGAAGTGGTCTTCAGGCCCCGTATAATGGTATTGCCAAAAGTGGCTGTTGGCTGCCTTGGCCATGCATCGCTGTTTATTGATTCAAGCACAATAGGCGGCATCTATTCCCGCAGCGGCAAACGCCGCTGGATAATTAACAACCAAACAGATACCAATGCATCGGTATCTGTTGTATTGGCCCCCGGAACATATAGTTACAGGTTAGAGCGCTTTTCAAACGAGGGTTGCAGCTCCTTTTCAACAAACAGCTTCAGCATACTGTCGCCGCCTAAAGCATCTTTCAGTCTTGGGCCTGACAGCGTAATAACGGCAAAGCCATTCACTATCAGCCCCCAAAACACATCGCAATTTGCAACAACCTGGCATTGGAATTTTGGCGACAGCACAACAAGCAACCTGCAAAACCCGGTACATACCTATAAAAGGGAAGGCACTTATTATGTTACCCTTATTGTAAGCAATGGCGGCGCCTGCATTGATTCGGTAAGGCACAGTGTAAATATTATTGATGTGCCGCGACCCGATGCCGCAATTACAAAAGTGAACGCAACACTTACCGGCGGCAGCCTGAGCCTTATGGCTGAGCTCTATAACCCGGGCAACATAGAAATTAAATCCCTGGATTTAAACGTGGAAATAAACGGCCTTTACAGCTTTACTGAACGCTGGACAGGTTCGCTGCTGCCACGAACGCCACAGAAATATACCTTCAGGAGCTACGTGGCAGATACCAATAACCTGCGTGTTAACACGGTTTGTGTAAATGCCCTGATGCCTGCCGGCACCGGCCCTGATGCTGACCTGTTGAACAACCGCCTTTGCGCTGCCATAAGCGATAAATTTGTAGTACTCGATGTTTATCCCGTACCTTCGCACGAGCAAAATATAGTGCTCAGCTACTCATTGCCTGCAGGCGGCGCTACAGATGTAAGTGTTATTGATGCAATGGGCAGGCGCATTTTCACAGCCTGGAAAGGTACTGAAACAGCCGGTTTAAAAGAGCTGATACTTGCTAAGAACATTCTGCCGCCGGGCTTTTACTACATTATGTTCCAATACGAAGGCCAGATTCAGAGCAGGAAAATTATAGTGAAATAGTTTTGCTGCTCATGGCAGCAAATGCATATTCAGGTTTTTGGCAGTCAGTTGCTTAAATCATAAACGGCTTCATGGAAAAGAAATAATTTGTGAAGCCGGGTATTTACCTTATATTTGCATCGAAAAATAAAAAATCCCAGTAATTTTATTAAGTAGTCACGGCAAAATGTAGTATATTGTACTGTTTGGCCTGTTTCGTTATACCCGTACCGAATCAGTTTGAACTGCAAAATACTGTTAGCCCTGAAATGAGCTTATTACAGCCAGAAATACTGCAATTCAAAAATAGATTTCCCGCAGGTAATACAACCCGAACCACCTATTAAGCAATGAGCGCCAACTACAAATTCGACGCCACAGACCGCAAGATTCTGGAGATTCTCCAGGAAAATGCCAAAATTACCAATGCCCAACTCAGCAAGGAAATAGGTCTGTCTCCGGCACCCACATTAGAACGTGTGAAAAAGCTGGAGGTTGCAGGTGTAATTCAAAGCTACCACGCCAAGCTTGATCCCGCTGAAATTGGCCTTGGGGTAAGCACCTTTATACAGGTAACCTTACTCGGGCATAAGAAAGATTACATAACCTCTTTTGTTAAGCGAATAAAAGAAATTCCGGAGGTTGTTGAATGTCACCATATTACCGGCCACGGAGATTTTATTCTTAAAGTGGTTGCCGCTGATATAGCCAGCTACCAAAAGCTGATACTTGAAACAATAAGCGAGATACCTGAGATTGACGATATGCAATCTATTGTAATACTCAGCACGTTTAAAGACAGTAAGATAATGCCTATTCCCGCCGCCCCGGCACCGGAACGCAAGCTTATTTAATAAGCGCTATTCTCAAGTCCTTAGCTTACTGTATTATACCGGCTTGTGCTTTCCGGGCAGCATTTAATATTACTGTTTATTCCTTTCCGCTACCTATCGGGCAACTGACTTAGGTTCGGTATCCGCAGCCTGAAAATGTGCCGCAATAATGGCAACAGATTTTTTTAACACGGAAAAGGAAAGCGCACTTAAGAACAGGCCAAAAAGGATACTGGTAATTCAGCCTGCCTTTATGGGCGATGTGGTTTTGGCTACATCGTTGGCAGAAACCCTGCACAAAACATTTCCTTCCGCCGCAATAAGCTTTTTGCTGAAAAAGGGCAACGAGATGCTTTTAAAAGGGCATCCTTTTTTGGAGGAAGTGCATGTATGGGATAAGGGCAAAAGCCGATACCTGAACCTGCTCAGGCTGGCTAAAACTATAAGAAGCCGCAATTATGATTTGGTGGTAAATGTGCAGCGTTTTTTCAGCAGCGGACTCTTAACAACTTTATCGGGTGCAAAGGAAACAAGGGGTTTTAAAAAGAACCCTTTAAGCCGCCTTTTTTCACAAAGCTTCGCGCATGAAACAAATTCAGGCATTCATGAAATTGTACGCAATCACCAACTTATTGCAGACCTATGCGGCCCAGAGCCTGCCATGCCCCGCCTGTACCTTTTACCTGCCGATACTGAACGCGTAAAACCATATCAAAATGAGCCTTATGTCTGTATAGCTCCCGGCTCGGTATGGTTTACAAAAACCTTTCCGGCAGCAAAATGGTTGGAGCTTATTGCCCGCATACCCGGCAGATATAAAATTTACCTCATAGGCGGCCCCGCTGAAATACTGCTTTGTGATGAGCTTGCAGCTGCATCAGGCGGGCGATGTATGAACCTGGCAAAGGAGAAGCTGAGCCTGTTACAATCGGCGGCATTAATGGCCGGGGCGGTTATGAATTATGTGAATGATTCAGGTCCCATGCACCTTTGTTCTGCCCTTGGGGCTCCGGTTACCGCAGTTTATTGCAGTACTGTGCCCGCATTCGGTTTCGGACCCCTAAGCCCGGTAAGCCATATTGTACAGATAAAGGAAAAGTTGGATTGCCGGCCCTGTGGGCTGCACGGGCATGCAACCTGTCCGCTGGGGCATTTCAGTTGCGCCCATGAGATTGATGTAAGTGATTTTGCGGGGTTGGAAGGGTAATAGAGAACGATTATTTATTGCGTTCCGGGAAAAGCAGGAGCCCTACCAGGTTAGTTGCAGCTGCCTGGTTGTTTACTTTTAAGCTGTTCCAGTGCGAAAAAACAAACTCTGCTTTTTCAATTGCATCCAAAGCACGGTTGCGTTTATGGTTTACTGCTGTATTATAGTCAGCATCGTGCCGGGCTTTTTGCAGCTCTATAAAAATTATTGCTATTTCCCGAATTTCGAAAGGTATTGGACCCGGAAAGTATTTGTTGAATTTATGATTTTGGATATTCCTGTTTTGCCGGGCAATGTTTGTAAAAACTTCTTTCATTTGGCCGTGACCAAATGAGCGTGATGCTAAATCCCGAACATCTTTTTTTACAGTTGCACCGGAGAAAAGCAGTTGGCCTCCCTCTTCTACCAGGAGGTGAAATACTGAATAATATGCATCTGAAACCGAACGCCGTATGCTTGATTGCTTAGGCCTACGAGGCTCTAATTTAGACAAGTGCCTGGCTTGGGACAATAAATCAGAAGCAAAACTCATTGCCTTAAATATTGGGGGAAATCACTTACGGTTAAGAAATCAGTAGACAGAACGCGTTCAGGATCTTTTTCAGCGAACTTTTGCCAGAGGAATCTTCTGAGAGGCATCATCCTGTCTTTCCAGCCAAGCTTTAGTTCTGTTTTCTCAGGCATAACTATTACAACATCAAAAACCGGGTCACCTTCAAAATCTATGCGCTCACGGTAAATTACATCCTCTACCTTAAAGGGCAGGTTTTCAGGAATATTGTTTGAAATATCAGGATCGTGATCCCAACCTCTTGGAACTTCAGTAAGCATAGCGGCAATTGTTTACCTACAAATATACAAATTTTCAAAAGCACAATTACAGCCTCGCCGCTGCTGCTTCGGCCGCGCTTTTGCCTCGGCTTATTGCCAAAAGGCCAATAAAGGTTATCAGCCCGTTAATCAGCAATATCTCGAAACCCAGCTTATAGCCCCAAAACCATGCCTCGCTGTTGGTATTGAGCATATAGGTGAGCAGGGGAGCGACTACTGCAATAAGGGGCACCAGTTTATCTCGCACCGCGAAACGGGTAAAGAGTCCGAAGGCGTAGAGACCCAGTAAAGGTCCGTAGGTATAGCCTGCAAGTTTGAGTATGGTTTTAATAAGCCCGGCACTGTCTGATGCCCGGAATATGATGATTATGATGAAAAGCAACACCGAAAAACCGATGTGCGTGCGAAAGCGCAGCTTGTTTTGCTCTGCCTCGGGACGGTTGCGGAAATCAATAATATCTATGCAGAAACTGGTGGTGAGTGCGGTCAGGGCGCTGTCGGTGCTGGCGTAGGTGGCGGCAATTATACCGAGTATGAACACCACACCTGCAACCGGGCTGAAGTATTTAAGGGCGAGCATGGGGAACAGCTCATCGGAATTGGCCGGTAATGGTATTTGGCGGGCAGTGGCGTACAGGTACAGCGATGCGCCCAATACCATAAACAGGCAATTCACTAAAAACAGCGTGAGGCTAAACCAAAGCATGTTCTTCTTGGCCTCGCCTATTGATTTGCAGGTCAGGTTTTTCTGCATAAGATCCTGGTCAAGTCCCGTCATGGCTATGGCAATGAAGGCACCGGCAATGAATTGTTTGAGAAAGAAATCGGCGGTTTTAAAATCGGTGAAAATTGTTTTGGAGTATTTGCTTTGTAATACCGTTGTAACCAGCCCCGGCCCCGAAGTGTGCAACTCCGATGCCACAAACCAAATACTTAGCCCTACGGAAACAAGCATGAAAAAGCTTTGCAGGGTATCGGTGTAAATAATGGTTTTCATACCGCCCCTGAAGGTATAGAGCCAGATAAGCCCGATTGCCAGCATAACTGAAACCCAAAATGGCACCCCAAAACTGTCGAACACCGCATATTGAAGCACACCAATAACCAGGTAAAACCGCCCTGCCGAGCCTATGCTGCGCGACAGCAGGAAGAAAAAGGCCCCCGTCTTATAGCTGAAAAACCCGAATCGGCGTTCGAGGTAGGTGTAAATGCTTACCAGGTTCATGCGGTAATACATGGGCATGAGCACAGTAGCCACAACGGCATAGCCAACCAGTTGCCCGGCTACCAACTGCAGGTAAGAAAATGAGTTGGCTCCCACCTGCCCCGGCACCGATATAAACGTAAGCCCGGAGAGCGATGTGCCAATCATACCGAAGGCCACCAAATACCACGGACTTTCCTTGTTGGCGCTGAAGAATGCGGCGCTGTCGGCCTTGCCGGCTGTGCGGAAGGAAATGAGGAAGAGAATGGCGAAATAGACAACTATAATTGCCAGTATAACCGTGGGACTCATGGGCGGTAGTTGGGTACCCTGTTATTAATATTACAGGTTCCTTATGTTTTGCGAAAATAACCAACGGGCAAAATTGCGGCATCGGTTTTTATGCTGAAGCAGGGTAATAAGCTTTGCCCTTAAATCAGGACGGAAAAATACGCTTTATTCTTCGCCTGCCATCAGTTCGGCAGTAATGTAATCGGCAATAAGGCGGCCCGATGGGCTGAGCTTTAAAAAATGACCTTCAATTTCGGCCTGTCCGCTTTCTGTTATGCGTTTTATGAAGCCTGCTTTAAGGTTTGTCAGGTCATAATCAAAAACCGATTTAAGATAATTTAAATTGCAGCCCTGCCGGGTGCGCAGGGTGGTGAGCAGGTAATCATTAATGCGGTCTTCGGGGCTCAGAGGCTCAATGGTTGCGGGAATTTTTCCGGCAGATATTGACTGTATATAGCCCGCATTCGATGAAATATCAAATTGTCTTTCATGCCCGTTATAGCTGTGCGCAGATGGACCTATGCCCAAATATGGTTGTTGCTGCCAATAAGCGCTGTTATGCCTTGATTCCATTCCCGGCTTTGCGTAATTGCTTATTTCATACTGCATAATGCCGTAAGCCT
Organism: Bacteroidota bacterium; assembly: GCA_040388605.1. Lineage (GTDB taxonomy): Bacteria > Bacteroidota > Bacteroidia > Cytophagales > Flexibacteraceae > JAZKBN01. The sequence goes on from JAZKBN010000040.1 coordinate 26,798, forward strand.
CAAGCGTGGCGCGTACCATTTCCAATTGCTCGGCGGCAAACTCTTCAGGTGCAGCTGCAAATGTTCCCTTTTTATGCCTTCGCCCGAAAACGGTGCCGGGCTCAATAGTAAGGCAGTAAACCGATATATGAGGAACACCCAAGGCAAGGGCCCGCTTCAAATCAGACTGCAAAACGCTGTGATCAGGGTACGGAATGCCGCAAATAATATCTATGCTGATATTGCTGATTCCTGCCGCCTGCGCCAAGGCAACCGATTGCGCCGCCTGCGCCGCATTATGGCTCCTGTTCATCATGAGCAGGTGGGCATCATGAAAGCTCTGTATGCCTATGCTCAGTCGGTTTATACCTGCCGATGCAAGGGCATAGAGCTTCGCTTCATCAAGATCGTCAGGGTTGGCTTCAAGGCTTATTTCCGGGTCTTCAGAAACCGCGTGCCGTTCACGTATAGTATTCAGCAAGCCGGAAATTTCTTCAGCGCTTAGAAGGCTTGGGGTGCCGCCGCCGAAATAGATGGTGCTTACAGTTTCGCCTTTCAGATAAGCCTGCTGCATGCGCAGTTCCTGATGCATGGCATGCACCAGCTCGGTTTTACGCGCAAGGTTGGTGCTGAAATGGAAATCGCAATAATGGCAGGCCTGCTTGCAAAAAGGGATATGTAAATAAATGCCTGCCATAATTTTAAGCTGCACAAAGCTATTGCCCTGTTGCACAGTATCTGTAAACCAAAAGGGCATTCAAATTGAATGCCCTCGTTATTCAATAAGTATTAAGGCTTGCGCCTGTAAATTTGCAGGTTGCTTTCCTTACGATGCCCGTAACCAATGAAAAAGGGCAATGGTGCAGGTTTTTCAAGGCTGTCGCCGGCGTAAATGGCGGCGAGATCTTTTTCAGGCTGCAGTTTGAAAACCGGGATAGGTTTGGTATAGTTGCCATAAAAGGTAGGCTCCCAATTGCCGTATTTTCCGCCTGAGAAATAGCTGAGCGGAACACCGGTATCGTCCTGGAAAACGTATCGGCTTTTATCAAGCACGGTTTTACGCATGCGCCTGAATGTATCGTAATGCAATAAATAGCTCGCCGATTTCAGGTAGGTTGTATGGCCGGCAGGTATGGATGCCATGTATTTTATAAAGGCTTTGTTTTTAACAAGATAGCGGTCGGCCAAATCTACTGAGAAATAGTAGAGGGTGCGGGCCTGCCCGTCGGAGCCTGAGAATGTGATTTCAACGCCGTGGTTGCTGGCCATTTTATCGTTGGCGGGGGCTACGGTTTGCAAAATGCCTGAGCTGTCGGGCTGCACGAAGCGCATAGTATGAATGGTATGGCCGGTGCGCACCAAAAAGAGGGTAAGCACGGTCAGGTTGCCGTGCAAATCATTGCTGCGGAAATCTTTCAGCATTTCCTTGGTTACGAAGAAGCTGAGGTTCAGTATTTCATGCAGTGAATTGTCTATAGCGCCGTAAGTGCCGCGCATGCGGGCGCTGTCGGGGTGGCTGAGGTCAGGCTGCATGCCTACCGGCTCCAGGCCGAACATGTAAATAACCTTGGCGTTCGGGAAGAAAGTGGCAGCATGCACAAAATCAGGACCGCTGAAAGGGTAAAAGAGGGTATCGGTTGCGGCCTGCACATCGGGCATGGCTTCTTTGCTCCATGCGCTTACTTTTTCAAGATGCCTGCTGCTGAAGGTGCGCCATGTACTCTCGCTTTTTGCGCTGAAACGTTTCCAGTTGGCAAGCAGAATTTTTCCTTTACCGGGCTTAACCCCTGCAGTATCTATGGCTTTCATGCCTGCAAGCACGCGGGCGGTGTTATCGGCTAAAATGCCGGCGCTGTCTGAAACGGCTTTTACACCGGAAGATTGTTCGTTTATTACGGCGGCAGCTGCTGTAGCGGAATCGGTTTTTGGTTCTGTTACAACGGCCGTTTGGCCTGTTTCAGAATTTGCGTTTTCACCGGCTGGTTTTTCTTTTTTGCAGCCGCTCAGCAGCAGGCAGATAAAAAAAAGTGGCAGGGCTGCTGAAAGCAGCGTTACTCTTGGTTTCGCTGATAAACGGCGAAACATACGGGGCATGTACATTAAACAGGGACAGTATATTTTCCGCAAAAGTACGCTTATTTTTCCGGTTCAATAATTGGGGCTCTTTGTTTAAGGCCCGCTTTTTGCAGCATCCCGGAAAAATTATATTGTCTTAATTATATACCCGCTAAATTGCAGGTTAATAGCAGGCGCATTGCTCCAATTATGCTTAATATCAACAACCAGGCTTAATTTATTCCCCGAACACGCGGGTGGTAATGTTGCTTAGTGCATCTTATAGACTAAGCATTTGTAAAGTTCAGAAGTTAGGCCTTCGTTTAATTGGCTGATTCAGCATTCAATTGCAAGTCCGGTATTTTACTTTAGGCATTATACCGCGTCTTACCTTCCGACGTTTATTCTTCTGAAACCGGGAATTCGGTTTTTAATTAATCCCAGGCCAACATCAGGCAAATGAAAAAAATAGTAAAAAACCTGTTTATCATTCTTTTTTCGCTGGTAGCCATTGTGTTAGCAGCCGCGCTCATTCTTCCATACGTTTATAAAGACGATATTAAGGCCAGGATAGACCAGGAAATTGCCTCAAAAGTTAATGCCCATGTGTATTTCAGCGCCGATAAGTTCGATCTTACATTATTCCACAGCTTTCCTGATATTACCGTTACCCTGGAAGATTTCGGTGTGGTAGGCAAAGGCGTTTTTGAAGGAGATACACTTACATCCATCAGGAAATTTCGCGTGGGTGTAGATATAATGAGCGTGATTGGCGGCGGACAAATTAAGGTTAAAGAAATTTTGCTTGAAGGTCCGCGCATTCATGCCTCAAGGTTGAAGGATGGCACCGCGAACTGGGATATCAGCATTCCGGATACCGCAGCCGCTGCCACCCCGGCCTCAACGCAGCCTTCCCAATTCAGCATAAAAGTGAGTAAATGGGAAATTAAAGACGGCGAAGTTGTTTACTCAGATGCCATGCTGCCTGCATTTGCCGCTATTCAGGGCCTCAACCACAGCGGAAGCGGTGATTTTACACAGGATATTGTGGATCTGAAAACGACTACTACTATAGCATCGCTCACGGCTGAATACGACAGCACCGAATACCTCGCCAACAAAAAACTGGATGCCGTTTTGAACATGGAGCTCAACCTCCCGAAATCGGCATATACGTTTAAGGATAACAGCATTAAGCTGAATGAATTTGCACTCGCCTTCGGCGGCAAGGTGATTATGGAAGGCGACAACATTATTACCGATGTTAATTTCAAAAGCACCGATAACAGCATCCGGGGCTTGATCTCGCTTGTTCCCGGCGTGTTTAAAAAAGGTTTCGAGGATGTAAAAACCGACGGCACACTCGGTTTCGACGGCTATGCCAAAGGCACATATAATGCCACCACCATGCCCGCCTTCGGCCTGAATTTGAAAGTAGATAAGGGCATGATTCAATACCCCAAACTGCCTTCGGCAATAACCAATCTTACGCTTGATATGTCGGTAACCAACCCCGACGGGAATTTGGAGCATACACTCACCGATGTGCGCAAGTTCCACATAGACCTTGGTAAAAAT
>JAZKBN010000040.1:30419-49045 GCA_040388605.1 Bacteroidota bacterium
GATGCCCGCCTGAAAGTAACCGGCCTTACCGCTTATGATCTTGATGCCGACCTGAAAGCCAAGCTCAATCTTGCCGAGCTTACTCAGGCTTTCCCCGTAGAAGGCATAAGCCTGCGCGGACTCTTTAATGTGGATGTAAAAGCAAAGGGTAAATACGATGCCGCCCAAAAGCTGATGCCTTCAGTTACCGCCATGGCCGATATGATTGATGGCTATGTTAAATCTGCCGATTTCCCGGCCCCCCTCGAAAAAATCAATTTCAGCGCCAAGGCCGATAACCCTACAGGGCAAATGAAAGATACCAAGGTGCATGTTGAGAATTTCAGCATGATGCTTGAAGGCGAACCATTTACCATGAACGCATACGTAGAGAACTTCGATGACTACACTTATGATTTTAAAGTAAAAGGCAATATTGACCTGGCTAAAATAACCAAAATATACCCGGTTGAAGGCAGCGCCATCAGCGGACTTATGAAGGCCGATATAGCTGCAAAAGGCAAAATGAGCGATGTAACAGCAGGCCGATACGACCGCCTGCCCACAAGCGGCAACATGTCTTTAGCTGCATTTACCTACGCTTCAAAAGATTTGGCGCAACCCGTTAAAATAAATTACGCCGCCCTCACCTTCGACCCGCAAAAGATTACAATTAACCAATTCGAAGGGGCGCTCGGCAAGAGCGCCATTACCGCAACCGGCAGCATGAGCAATTACATTGCCTGGTTCCTGAGCGGCAAAACCCTGAAAGGTACCATGAGCATGTCTTCGCCCCTGTTCGATACCAACGAATGGCTCAGCGATATGCCTCCGCCTGCAAACGGCACCCCGCCCGCTGAAACCCCTATGGAGGTTATTGCTGTACCGAACAACATTGATATGGTTATGAACGCCAAAATGGACAAAGTGCTATATACCAATATGGTGCTCGAAAACATGACAGGCAGCATAATAGTCCGCGACGGGCAGGTACGTATGGAAAGACTCAACTTTAATACCCTCGACGGAAGTATTGGTGTCAGCGGCAATTACGACCCGCGAGTTATGACCCGCCCGCTTTTCGATTTTGACCTTTCGATGCAGAATGTGAATGTGAAAAAGGCTTATGAAACTTTCGGGGCCATTCAGAAGCTGGCACCGGTTGCCAAGAGTGTTGAAGGTGCATTCAGTACCAAATTCGCCCTTAACGGTCCTTTAACGCAGCAGATGATGCCTGATTATGCCGGCCTGAACGGGGGCGGAAACATATCCCTAAACGGCGCATCGCTCAAGAACCTGGAAATGATTGCAGGGCTCAACAAAGTGGCGCATACATCTTTCCCGACCGATGTAAACCTGAAAGACGTGGTTGTTAAAACCACCATCAAAAACGGACGTGCTGAGTTCGCGCCCTTCACCATTGGCGCAGGAGCCAACCAGGTAACCCTGAGCGGCAGCAACGGTTTCGACGGCACCATAGACTGGCTTGCCAAATTAAACATACCGGCAGGAGCAGCCGGCGCCGCCATAAACGACGCCCTTGCTAAGCTCAGCGGACAGGCAGCCACAGGCAGCAAAAATATTAAGGCCAATGTTAAGGTTACAGGCACCACCACATCGCCCAAATATGCCCTTGCAGGTGTTGAGACCGGGGCAGGGGGTACTGGCACATCTGTAGGCAATTCCTTAAAAGCGGGTGCCGCTGCCGCTAAAGAGCAGATTCAGCAGCAGGTAGATAAGGCCAAAGACGAAGCCGCCGCCCGCCTGAAAGCTGAGCAGGATCGCCTGAAAAAAGAAGCCGAGGACCGCGCCAAAGCTGAACAGGAACGCCTGAAGCAGGAAGCCAAAGATAAAGCTGAGGATGCTGTTAAGAAGGCTAAGAAGAAGTTCGGGTTTTGATAGAAGGGTACCCCGGTATTAAAAGCAAAAGCGCGGCATGGTTTATCCTGTCGCGCTTTTGCTTTACTTTCAGTGTTATTAATTCTATCGGTGTAGTGGAAATCAGCACCCCAATGCCTCTGCCTGCTTAGCTCCTTCAAGCTTTTGCTGCCAGCGCCATGCATCGCGCAGGCCGTCTTCAAGGCTCAGTTTTGTTTCCCATTCAAGCATGGTTTTGCTTTTACCTATTTGGGCATAAATTTTTTCAACATCGCCTGCCCTGCGATCCACAATTTTATAGTTCAGGGGTTTGCCGCTTACGCGCTCAAAGGTTTGCACAACCTGCAATACGCTGCTGCCTTCGCCGGTTCCGAGGTTAATAAAATCGTACCAGGGGGCTGCGCCCTGCTGGTTGAGCAGGTTAATGGCCTGCACGTGTGCGCGGGCAAGGTCTACCACGTGAATATAATCGCGCACGCAGGTGCCGTCTACGGTATCATAATCTGAACCGAAAATGCTCAGCGACTCGCGCATGCCAATAGCGGTTTGCGTAATAAAAGGCACAAGGTTACCGGGCACGCCTATGGGCAGCTCGCCTATTTCAGCGCTTGGATGCGCGCCAATCGGGTTAAAATAGCGCAGGGCTACGGCCCTCAGGTCTGCACCTGATTTAACGGTATCGCGCAGAATTTCCTCGCAAACCTGCTTGGTGTTGCCATAAGGCGATTCCGCCGGGCGAACCGGGCTGTCTTCGGTAACGGGCAATTGATCTGGCTGACCATACACCGTGCAGCTGCTTGAAAAAACAATGTTTCCGCAGCCGTTTTCGGCCATAACGTCAAGCATGGTGAGCAAAGAGCCTATGTTGTTGCGGTAATATTTGCGGGGCTTTGCAACCGATTCTCCAACCGCTTTATCGGCGGCAAAGTGAATAACGGCCCTTATATCGCCCTCTTTGCGGAACAGTTCCGAAACGGCAGCATAATCATTGCAATCGGCTTCGTAGAAAGGGAAATCTATGCCGGTAATATTACGCAGGCCTGCCAGTACCGAACGGGAAGCATTAGCCAAATTATCTATTATTACGGGCTGAAAGCCTGCGTTATGCAGCTCTACCACCGTGTGGGAGCCTATGAAGCCGGCTCCGCCGGTTACAAGAATTTTCATATCAGGTGCAAATATGGCAGCAAACCCGCTACCTGAATGCAATTTGCAGACCTAAGCCCGAATTTCAAAAAAAGAAAAGGCCGGCCGGGTATTTTGCCCCGCCGACCTTTGGTATTTGTAATTAAACGGTATGTTCCCGGTGCTTTAATTTAAACCGCCGGTAAAATCATGGCAATAAATTAGGAGCAAGAGGGCGGCATATTTTAATGCCTTACCTCTTTGCGCACATAGCTCGGCTCCATTTTAATGAGCGCATTGTCTTCAAGCACGGGTATTACATTGTAAATGCTCTGTTGCAGGCAGAAGTCAATGTCCTTATGAATATCAAGCCGGTTGAGGCGCTTTACGTGCGAGCTTTGGTTTAGCCAGAAACGCATATCGGCTTTGGCCTGGTTATAGAGCATGTTTGCCATTAAGGGCGCATCGCTCTCGAAGCTCAGGAATTCTTTAAGCTCTTCAACAATGGCACCGGCGAAGAGGGTATCTTCCAGGTTTGCTTTGCCTTTCCAACCTGCGCAGAGTATTAAAATATCGCCGGGCTGCTGCATCAGGTAATCGCAGATGGCTTCAAGGTTCAGGAAGCTGCCTATTATAACCTCACGGGCATGGCGGCTTCGGCTGATGGCCAAAGTGCCGTTGGTGGTGGTCATGGCAATGGTTTTACCGGTAAGGGTTTCATCCATGAAGCTGAAAGGCGAGTTTCCCATGTGGAAACCTTCGGCTTTACGGCCGTCGCGCTCGGCGGCGGTTATGTAGCCGAGGTCGTGCAGGGCTTTACATTCTTCAAGGGTGGCAACGGGCAAAATACGCTCAACGCCGTGCGCAATTGCGGTAACCATGCAGGATGTGGCCCGCAGAATGTCGACCACTACAACCGCCTTTCCGCTCAAATCATGAAGATGGAGCAGGGCGGGACTAAGGCAAATATCTATTGATCTCAAATGTGTACAGGGTAAAGTCCTGTTCGGCTTCGCCGTAACGAATACGAATTAAAATAGCTTCCGGTTTTTTTATCGGGATAACCTTTAACCCTGTGTATTAATGTACTGTAAGCTGTCGGCGCATTTTCTGTAACTGAAATGCAGCCCATAAGTTAAATATTGCCTGAAGGAATTGCTTTTGCAGGCAGCCGCTGAAAGGGTGCCTGTAATTTGGCTTATTGAATATCAGCCTTTAAGGTAAAACGGTAGTTTAACTGTTTCGGCCTGCAATGGTTTAGTGCGCACGTTTACAAATATTTTGGTACCTGTTTTGGCATAAGCCGTTTGCACATAGCCCAAGCCCACACCAATGCCCAAAGTAGGAGATTGTGTGCCGCTTGTTACCATGCCTATAGTTTCGCCGCTCTCGTTCTGCAATTCATAATGCCCGCGCGGAATACCGCGTTCCAGCATTTTAAAGGCCACTAATTTGCGGCCTGTGCCTTCTTTTTTCAGGGCGGCCAGCAAGTCGCTGTCAATGAACGGCTTGGTAAATTTGGTAATCCAGCCAAGGCCGGCTTCAATAGGCGATGTGGTGTCGTCTATATCATTACCATAGAGGCAGAAGCCCATTTCAAGCCTGAGGGTATCGCGTGCACCGAGTCCTATGGGTTTAATTCCCTGCTCTTTGCCTGCCTCCATAATGGCGTTCCAAACATGTTCAGATTTTTCGGCAGGTACATAAATCTCGAAGCCGCCGGAGCCTGTATAGCCGGTTGCTGAAATAAGCACGTTTTCAATGCCGGCGAAATCGGCATGAACGAAGGTATAGTATTGCAGGCCCTCCAAATCGGCAGAGGTGAGCGATGCCAGCGCGGCAGCGGCTTTGGGTCCCTGCACGGCAAAGAGCCCTGTTCGGGCAGATATGTCTTCAAGCTCTGCCCCGAAACCCCGCTCCTCGTTTTGCTTATTTATCCAGGCCCAATCCTTATCTATATTGCCGGCGTTAACCACCAGCAGGTATTCGTTTTCAGCGAGGTTATAAACCAGCAGGTCGTCAACTATGCCGCCCTTGCCGTTAGGCAGGCAGCTGTATTGAATTTTACCCGGGGTAAGTACAGCGGCATCGTTAGAAGTTACCCATTGAATGAGCGGCAATGCGCCCTTGCCCCTTACCATAAACTCACCCATGTGCGATACATCAAAAATACCTACGGCATTGCGAACGGTATTGTGCTCGTCAAGATCAGAGCTGTAGCGCACGGGCATGGTAAAGCCGGCGAAAGGCATCATTTTAGCGCCAAGCTGCGCATGAAGCGCTTCAAGGGGAATACTTTTAAGATCTGTCTGTATATCCATTATTTGTATTAACAGGGAAATTCGTCTTGGAATAAGTACGAAAAGCAGCGTTAAAGGTATTGAATATTTTGCAGAAGCCTGCATTTCGGCAGGCCGGGCAGCAGGAAATTCATGAAATTTGGCTAATCAGGTGTAAAATAAAAGGTCGCTGTATATTACAACAGCAACCTTTTCAAAATCAGAGTATGTACATGGCTGTTTTCCCTTAAAGGGGAAAACAGGTTATTACTTAACCGCCAAAGCGGCTTTGGCTTTTTTGCGTGCACGCACACGCTTTAGGCCGTAGCTGATGCCGGCAGCTGCCAGCAGGCTTGCGCCCCCGTCTATTGGTACGCCCGCAGGCTGAGCCGAAGGTGTGGGACCAAGATCACCCGGATCGCCGGGATCCTGCGCAAATGCAGGCGAGGCAAGGGCAATAACGCCTGCAACCATCAGGCTGCGCAGTAATGTTTTAGAGCTTATCTGGAATAACGACATTGTATTGATTTTATGTTTTTAAAGCAGGGCCCGTTTAATTCCGGGCCCTGCTCCTGTTTGAAGGTTTGTTAATTGCCTGCGGCAAACTATTGTTTAACCACTTTATGAACCGAAGATTGGCCCTTGTTGATGCAGCGCAGTGTGTAAACACCGTTCGGGAACGATGAAAGGTCTATAGAACCTAAGTCGTTAATCTCGGCCTGCAATACGGCACGGCCGGCGGCATCGTACATATTAATGTGGCTTTGGCCGGGGAGTGCAAGTTGCAGGCGGCTGTTGGTCGGGTTAGGGAACAGGCTGAGCTGCTGCATGCCCTTGGCTATACCGTTAACGTTATTGGTACGCACCAGTTGCAAACGGTTTTCGAAACGGCCTTTGGCGGTTATGAAGCTGTATGGCATTTCATGCATCAGGTTATCGGCACGGTCGTAAACAAACCATTCGCCTTCAGATTCAAGCACATTAATGGTATGTGTTTCGGCAGCCATGGCAGAGTATGCCAACGGTACACGTGTTTCAGGCGATGTTAAACGATCAAGCGGTAAGCAGTTGATAGAGAAATGCTCGTTTTCGTTCATGGTGTAAAGGCTCATGCCGCCGGCGTGCACTTTGCCTGCGTCTTTATCCTTATCGAAACCTGCGAAAGCGCCGTCTTCGAAATAAACCACGGTTTCATCGTTCACGCTGCCGGCTGCAGATAATTGCAGGCGAACAAGTCCCGGACGTGATTCTGAACGGTAGAAGCTTGGGTTCATGTAAGTGGTAAGCCTGAGCGCATTTGTGAAAGGAACAACACCGCCGCAATCCATATTGGCGCGCATGAAGAAGCCCTGCATGCTGCCTATGTATTTGCTGCCGCCGTTGTTGGCCACACCGTTTACATAGCTTCCGTAACGGCCGGCATATTGGCCGGTGCTTTGGGCGGTGTAAATCGCGTTTTCGAACTGGTTTGTCAGGTCCATGCGGCTCCAGTCAATTGGGGCAGGGTAGGGGTTACCTACAAGCAGCCAGCCCGAGTTTACCTGGTGTCCGCCGGTATAGGTAACAGGCTGATCTCCGTTGTTCAGGGTGCCGCTTACCTGTAAGGTTTTGTTGGCGCCTATGTTCACAGAGTAACCGCGACCTGCTTCCATATTGCCGGTAGGTACATACCATCCTTTAGAGAAGGTATCGGTGGTTGCGGTAATACGTGCTTCGTTGAACGCGAATACGTTCGGGAAAGGAGTAACCAGGCCGGGAACGGCGGCAGTGTTGTAATCGGTGTTCAATACAGGGCTAAAGCCGCCGGTTGTGGTGCTTAAGCCTGCCAGGGTTTGGCCGGCAACAGGGGTTGAATAATGCCTGTAGCCTGTGCCCGAGTTAATGGCAGCAGTAATGTAACGCTGCGCTTTGGCGGTGCCGCTGCTGGTACCGTTGGTGTTAACAACCATAGCCGTTGCGTTTTCATCGGAAAGCAGGGTGAAATGATTGTTGGTGTTGAAATTACCGTTGCTAAGCTCAAGCACATGCGTTACCGATGAAGCATTGGTAAGGCTTACGCCTGCTGCGTTGTTAATGGTAATGTTGCGGGCTTTTGCAGGCAGGCCTGAGCCTGTAACCTGTGAAGCTGAACCGTTATAGATATAATTGGCATCATCGCTGAAAATACGGGTAGCGGTTTGCACTGCGCCTGTTGCGCCGCTTTGTGCAATACCTGATGGAGAGCAGATTTGCAGGTATCCGCCGGCCATAAGGGTGAAGCTGCCGTCGCCCAAAATTTCGTTACAGCCTGTAATCAGGGTAACGCCGTCAGGTACTACTATGCTTCCGTTTACTGTAAGGTTACCGCTGAGTGTTGCAGTTGTGCCGGGCGCGAAGGTTACATTGTTGTAAGGGCCGCCGCTTATGGTTTGATTAGCAGGAACATACAAATCTGGTGTTGCCGATGATACGGTAATGGCCTTGGTTGCCGATGTTCCGTTTCCGCATGTATTGCTTCCGTAAACGCTCAGGTTGCCTGAAGTTGCGCCTGCTGCAAAGCTTACGCTTACAGTAGTGCCTGAAGGTGTCAGAGTAGCCCCTGTGCCGCTGTAAGCCCAGGTATAGCCTGTTGCACCGCTGATTGCAGATACAGAGTAGCTTTCGCTTGTGCTTTGGGTTGCTGTTGCCGAGCCGGAGATTGTTCCTGCAGCCGATGGTGCGCTTGCAATGCTCACGGTAATGGCATTGCTTGCCGCCGAAGTACAGGCTCCGTTAGAGCTTATAAATTGTGCGGTATAAGTGCCGGCTGTGTTTACAGAAATGCTGCTGCCTGTTGAGCCGTTGCTCCAAAGGTAATTTGTAACTGGGGTTTTGGCAGCGCTGCCGCCTGTGGCAGTAAGCGTTACCGAGCTGCCTGAACAGATTGAGGTAGTTCCGCCTGCTGAAATTGAAGGGGCCGCAGATGTGCCCACAGTAACAGTGCTTGCATTGCTTGCAGCGCTTGTGCAGGTTCCTGAAATTACTTTCACGGTATAGCTGCCGGCAGCGCTTACGGTAATGCTTTGGGAGGTTGCATTGGTGCTCCACAGGTTACCCGTTGCCGAGCTTGAGGTAAGCGTTACGCTTCCGCCGGAGCAAAGAGCGGTTGAGCCGCTTGTGCTGATGGCAGGCGTATTGGGCGAGTTGGTTACAGTAACCGTTATTGTATTGCTTACGCCCGAAGTACAGCCTGAAAGTGTGTTAACATAACGTGCTGAGTAGGTGCCTGCCGTGGTTACGCTGAGGGTGGCTCCGTAAGTGCCGTTGCTCCACAGGTAAGGAATAACGGCTTTGGCTGCGCTGCCCCCGCCGGCGGAAATTACCAAAGTGCTGCCTGAGCAAATATTAACAGAGCCGCTTACAACACCCGGGGCTGTAATTGAAGGTGCCTGTGAAACGCCTATGTTTACAATGGCTGAGTTGCTTGTTGCGCTGGTGCAGGTTCCTGAAATTACCTGAACAGAATAAGTTGCGCCTGTGCTTACAGTAATGCTTTGCGTGGTTGCGCCATTGCTCCAAAGGTTGCCGGTTGCTGAAGATGATGTAAGTACCAATGTGCTGCCAGAGCAGAGGTTGCTTGTGCCGGAAGGAGAAACCGAAGGTGTGGAAGGCGTATTGGTAACTGTAACCGTTATTGAGTTGCTTACTGCCGATGTACAGCCGGTTAGCGTATTAATATAACGGGCAGTATATGTGCCGGCCGTTGTTACGCTTAGGGTAGAGCCGTAAGTGCCGTTGCTCCACAGGTAAGGAATAACTGCTTTTGCTGCGCTGCCGCCGCCTGCGGTAAGAACTACAGAGCTGCCTGAGCAGATGTTAACCGAGCCGCTTACAACACCGGGGCCGTTAATGCTTGGTGCAGTTGATGTGCCAACAGTTACGGTAGTTGCCGCGCTTGTGCCGCTGGTGCATGCACCTGTGCCGGCGTAAACTGTATAGCTGCCTGCGGTGCTTACTGTAATGCTTTGGGTGGTAGCACCGTTGCTCCAGTGGTTATCGCTTGTGGCAGATGAGGTAAGTGTTACGCTGCTGCCTGCGCAAAGGCTTGTAGAGCCCCCTGCAGAAATTGTAGGTGTTGAAGGCGCTGATGCCGCTGTAACTACAGTGGCTGCGCTTGTTGCGCTGGTACAGGAACCTGAACCCGTGTAAACAGTATAGCTGCCTGCTGCAGATACGGTTATACTCTGGGTTGTTGCGCCGTTGCTCCAATGGTTATCGGTTGTTTCAGATGAAGTGAGGGTAACTGTTGAGCCGTTGCAAAGCGCAGTGCTGCCGCTTGTGGTTACTGTTGGTGCAGAACCTCCGCCGCTTACCGTTACAGTAATTGTATTGCTGGTTGAAGAGGTACAGCCTGAGGCTAAATTTACAGTACGGGCAGAATAGGTGCCCGACGTTGAAACAATAAGCGTATTGCCGGTTGAACCTGTGCTCCAAACGTAGTTGCCAATTACTTTGGCAGCGCTGCCGCCTGTGGCTGTAAGGGTTACAGATCCCCCGGTGCAGAATGTGGTTGCAGTACCGGCTGCTATTGAAGGGGCGGTTGAAGTTCCTACTGATACTGTTGTGTTAGAGCTGGTGGCGCTTGTGCAGGGCAGAACTCCGGTATAAACTGAAAAGCTACCCGAAGCTGAAACTGTAATGCTTTGGGTTGTTGCCCCGTTGCTCCAGTGGTTATTGCTTGTTGAAGAGGAAGTTAATGTAACACTGCCACCCGCGCAAACAGTTGTATTGCCTGATGCCGAAATGGTGGGCGTTGCAGGCGAGGTATAACTGTTCGGGTAGGTAATCTTACGAACCACCTGGCCGTTGTATTCGGTGGTGTATATGGTGCCGTTGCAGGTTACGGTTATGCCGCCGGGGCTGTTAAAGCCGGCTGCGGTGCCAACACCGTTTGAGCTTTCCTTAAGACCGCTGCCAAGAATGGTGGTAACCACACCGGCAGGGGTAATTTTGCGTACATTGTTGGTTGAGGCATCAACGGCAAGAATGTTGCCCTCGTAATCCATAGCCAAATCGTAAATGCCGCTGAACGATGCTGCTGTACCGGTACCGTCTGCTGAGCCGGCTGAGGCGCCGCCTGCAATGGATGTAACCACGCCTGTGGCAGCCACTATTTTACGAATTTTATAGTTGTTGTATTCGGCAACATATACATTGCCAAGGGCATCGCAGGTAACTGCCCATGGGGAGTTGAATAAGGCAGCCGAACCTGTGCCGTCGGCAAAGTCGCCTAAAGCGGTATGATCACCGGCAATGGTGCTTACTATGCCTGCCGGGGTTATTTTCCTGATTACATTATTACCTGCATCGGCAATATAGAGGTTACCGTTTTGGTCGGCATCAATACCGTTGGGGTAGTTGAAGGTGGCAATTGTTCTGTCGCCGTCTTTCCATAAATCTGATGAACCGTAAACGCCGGCGTAAGTAGTTACCACGCCTGCCGGTGTTATTTTGCGTATAAGGTTGCTGTATTGGTCTACTACGTAAAAATTCCCGTCGAACTTATTGTAAACCATATCTGAGGGGCCGTAGAATTCAGCAGCGGTACCCGTTCCGTCGGTATAACCGCCGTTTACGCTTACCAGGCCTGCAAAATCAGAGGCTACACCGGCAGATGTAATTTTACGGATTACGTTATTCCCTTGATCTGCCACGTAAATATTACCGGTAGCATCGGTAGTAATGCCCATGGGATAGGTAAATTTATTCACCGAAGCAGCGCCGTTAACGTGGCCGGGCTGAGTGCCGGCAAATGTTGCCACCGTGCCTGAAATAATGGTTCTGAGAAGGTTATTCTGATTGTCTACCACATATAAAGCCGTTGCGTTATATACAAGTGAAATAGGCGACCAGAATTTAGAGGTTGCAGCAGGGCCGTCAACATAGCCGGCGTCCATACGGTCAGTTGTTGTTGTGCCGCTGCCGCCTATTGTTGAAACTGTTGCGCTTGAAATTACAATTTTTCGGATGCTGTTTCCCTGCCAGTCGGCAATGTAAAGGTTTGCAGAGCCGTCGTACTCAACATCGAGCGGGTTCAGGAAACCTGCAGTTGCCCCCACACCGTCCTGCTTACCGCCGTCGTTAGGGCCGGTGCCATGGCCGGCAAGGGTTGTAACCACGCCTGTCGATGTAATTTTACGGATGCGGTTATTGTATTGGTCAGCTACGTACACATTTCCTGAGCCGTCAACATCAAGGCCTGCAGGGTTATAAAACTGGGCAGAAGCGCCGGTAGCGTTGGTATAACCCGGAGATCCGCTTCCTGCAAACAGTGTGGATGTTCCTGAAGTGCTTATTTTCCGTATTCTTTGGTCGGCGTAATCAGATACGTATAAAACGCCCGAGGCATCTATGCATATCCCGCTGAGAGTCTTGAACTGCGCAGTGGTGCTGTTGCCTTCAACGTAACCTGTTGCGCCGGTGCCGCAGTAATTGGTTACTACGCCGGCTGAGGTTATTTTCCTGATACGGTTAGTTTCTGCTGCATATATATTGCCTGATGCGTCAATATCAAGACCGGCAATATACTGGAAGCGGGCTGCGGTGCCGGTGCCGTTCACATAGCCGCCCGTAGCTGAGCCGCCTGCAAAAACAGACATTACACCTGCCGGGGTATATTTCAGGATTCGGTAATTCGTGTTGTCGGCAATATATAGGTTGCCCGATGCATCGAGGCAGGCTCCCCTGGTGGTGCCAAAAGGTATAGCCTGGCCGGCAAGTGTTGTGGTGGTGTACTGCGCTTTTACTGAAGTTGCGCAAAGTAAAAGCAATAGGGCAATAAATAGCCGGCCTGCCTGCCGGGTAGGTAAGGGTAAGAGCATAAAGTGTTAGGAAACAGGTTGTTTACTTAAGCAAGTCGAATGGTATGTAAACGGCGTTTTAGTCTAAAATAATGAAAATGCGGTTTACGAACCTTCGTGTGATACAGTTGCAATGCGAAATTAGACTATTAATATTTTTAACTAATATCTTGGTATATTAATAATGTACGGAAATTTGGTGTAATGTTTTATATATCAATGCTTTACCAATAATATCATGTAAGTTTATTTCATAATTTAAATAAATTTATATAACTGATTAATTAAGCGCCCCGGCTCTTTCGTTTATATATGATAATTATTCATTGCTAAGTATAATCAAGCGCGCAACCCGTTTTTTGCAGCTTAATTTATTAAGGGTGATTGCATTATAGCCGGATAAGCTATACCTGAGAAAGCCTTCGTTTTTGTTTTTTTTGCATCCTGATACCCGGTTTTCATTAACTCTGATCGGCTTAAGCAATTGAGGAAATACTATTGATTCCGGATCGTCTTTTCTACATTTTTCTTCATTTATCAGGCTAATCTTAATTTTCCTTATATTTCGAGCCCCTTTGCAATTAAAAAATAATTACCCGCCAATTAACCTTTTCATGAAAAAACTACTACTGACCGCCGCAGGGCTATGCCTCTGCCTTTTTGCGCAGGCGCAGGTTGCCGGCATTTTCGAGCCCGGCATTAGTGTTACGCCCGCCGGCGCCACTGCCGAAGACAGTATAACCATATCTTTCCTGCCCAATAAAACCTGCTTCCAGGCTGCGAGCATGGTTGGCCATAATACAGCCCGAATGCATGCAGGCCTTATACGCGATACCGCAACGGCATGGGGTGGCTGGTCTGACGCGCATGACTGGAGCAACGGCCCGGAAACTGCATTCCGTAAAGCAGCCGACGGCACCTGGTACATAAAGATTAAGCCCCGCGGCTATTTCAGTATTCTTACATCAGATATTCCTGCCGGGAATATACAGGGTATGCGGTTCGTAGTTAACGGCGCAAATTCAACAACCGATGCCAATGCATGGAATTTTGATGCCCGCGCATTCAGGACCATTGCCAATGTGCAGGGCCAATGCGGCGATTTTGCCATTCCATTCCCTGTCCCGAATTGGCTGGCAACCTCGCTTTGTACCTTGCCCGCTCCTTTTGTAACGCCCAACGGCCCGCTTGATTTTTGCTCAGGCGGCAGCGTTCAGCTGATGTCGAACATGCCGACGGGGAATATTTGGAGCACCGGCGAAACAAGCCAACTGATTTCAGTGAATACGCCAGGCACATATACAGTAAGGCAGGTAAGCAACGGCTGCACAAGCGATGCATCTTCGCCCATTATGGTTACCGTGCGCACCCTGCCGAACAGCCCGACAATTATCTCCAATGGTCCTTTATCTTTTTGCAGCGGGGGCAGCGTAACGCTAAGCTCCACCGTAGCCGATGGTAACCTCTGGACAACGGGTGAAACAACCCCAAGCATAACCGTAAGCAGCGCCGGCACTGTTAGCCTGAG
The DNA here is from genome assembly GCA_040388605.1 of Bacteroidota bacterium. Classification (GTDB taxonomy): domain Bacteria; phylum Bacteroidota; class Bacteroidia; order Cytophagales; family Flexibacteraceae; genus JAZKBN01. The sequence goes on from JAZKBN010000040.1 coordinate 44,027, forward strand.
CACCATAGCCAACGGCTGCACGGTTTCTGCCGCCCCGGTGAGCATCGTGGTTTCTGCCAAGCCGGGAACACCGGAAATCAGCGCTTCAGGGCCCCTGAATGTGTGCGGAACAGGAACGGTAACCCTTACATCATCAGCAACACGCGGCAACCTCTGGAACACCGGCGATACAACGCGCAGCATAACTGTAAGCGCTTCGGGCAGCTATTATGTACAATTAACAAACAGCGGCTGCTCCGGCGATACAAGCCTGCATATTAACATTACACATACAGACCGCCCTGCGCCGGTAACCCCGGTTGCATCGGGCCCCACAGCCTTTTGCAACGGCGAAAGCGTTAACCTTAGCGTAACCGGCACTTATGCAGCTTACCTGTGGAGTAACGGGGCAACCACACCGGGCATTACTGTAAGCACAGGAGGGAATTATTGGGTGCGCGTGGCTTACAGCGCATCAGGCTGCTGGTCAGATACCATAGGTGGAACATATACCCAGGGCGGCATGACTTTCAGCCCGATAGGCGCAGGCGCTCATGATGAAATTACGATTGAAGCCAATACCGATGTTATCTGCGGCGGGCTTGCCGGAATTTCGCCGATAAGAATGCACAGCGGCACCAGGCTTAACGGTGTACGCTGGCAAAAAACAATAAGCACGGTAGGGGCATCAGAGCCTCTTACCCGTTTCGGTTCTGAAAGCGGCAAATGGGTTAAGCGCATTACACCCTTTGCCTATTACCACCTGTCTGCAAACGACACCCTTTCTGAGCTGGATATGGTGCTTAACGGAGGGGCTTCTACCGGCCCGTGGTACCAATTCGATGGCAAAGATTTTACAAATGCCTGCGGAGACTTTTTTATACCAATACCCGTTCCGGCATCACAGGGCACACCTGCCACTATTAATATTACTGTTTACCCCACAGATGCACCCACAGTTACATCTTCGGGCAGCCTTACTTTATGTGCGGGCAGCAGTGTAACTTTAACTTCAAACTACCTGCACGGCAATACCTGGAGCACCGGCGATACCACGCAAAGCCTTACTGTTGCATCAGCAGGTAACTACACGGTAACCCACAGGGCTCAGGGCTGCACATCTTCAGCAAGCGCGGCGCAGGTGGTAACTGTGGGGCAGAAGCCGGCCATGGTTGTGCCTGTGGCCTCGGGCCCATTGGTGTTTTGCCAGGGTGAAAGTGTTGACCTTACTGCCCCCGCCGGCTTTGCCGCATACCTTTGGAGCAACGGGGAGACCACTCAAAACATAACAGTGCGCACAGCAGGCAATTATTGGGTTAGGGTTGCCAACCTGCCCGGCTGCTGGTCAGATACCATTACCGGTTCAATTACCAAATCAGGCCTTACTTTGTCGCCCATTGGTGCGGGCTTAAACGACAGCATTACCATAGATGTAGACCTTACACAGGTTTGCGGAACCTTGAAAACAGCAGTTAACCCTATTCCTGTGCGCCTGCACAGCGGGGTAAGAATTGGCACCACCCGTTTCAGCAACGCGGTGAGCACAACAGGGGCGCTTGAGCCTTTAACCCATTTCACGCAAGCCGGCACCCGCTATACCAAGCGCATTCTCCCGCGTACCTATTTCCGCGTGCCCGCCACACAAACAGCCGATGAAATAGAAATGGTGCTTAACGGCGGCAACCCCGTTGGCGGCTGGTTCGAGTTTGAAGGCAAAGATGTTTCCAATGCCTGCGGCGATTTCATTTTCCCACTTCCCCTGCCGCTTACAGGCGGAACACGCAGCGCTGTAACTGTAAGCGTAACACCCATTGCACCTGCGCCGGTTATTACAGCATCGGGCCCGGCTGCCATTTGCTCTGGCAGCAGCATTACCCTGACCTCATCGGCCTTAACCGGTAATATCTGGAGCACCGGCGATACCAACCGAACCATAACAGTAAACCAGGCCGGTAATTACAGCGTGCGTCAATATATAACACCATGCACTTCAGAAGCAAGCAGCGAGGTAGCCGTAAGCATTATTGAACGTCCGGCACCCCAGGCAATTACGGCATCGGGCCCTGCTAAATTTTGTGCCGGCGACAGCGTTATACTCAGCGCAGCTCCCGGTTTCCCGCTGTACCGTTGGAGCACAGGTGAAACTACGCCAAGTATAACCGTTCGTACATCGGGCAGGTATTGGGTACGAGTTGCCAATAATAATGCCTGCTGGTCAGATACCATTACCGGCACCTATAACCAATCAGGCCTGAGCTTCAGCCCCATAAATGCCGGGCCAGATGACATGATTACCATTAGCCTTGATAAGGCCCATACCTGCGGAAGCCTGCGCACCGCCGCCACTGCCGACCCGGTTCGCATACACAGCGGCATCCGCCTGCGGGGGGTAAGATTCAGGAATACCATAAGCACCACCAATGCCGTTGTTGAGCCCGCAACCCGGTTCACCAATGCGGCAGGCCTGCTTACAAAAATGCTTGTGCCAAGAGCCTATTACCATACCACCGCAACCGATACCATTAACGAAATGGATATAGTGCTCAACGGCGGCAGCGATAACGGCGCAAACTGGTTCGAGTTCGAAGGCAAGGACAGCAGCAATGCCTGCGGCAACTACTACATACCCCTCCCAATTCCGGCCGATAACGGTATAAGCACAGGAATCAGCATAACTGTATATCCTTCGCCTGCCATCCCTGTTGTTACGGCATCGGGCCCTTTAAGCTTCTGCGGGGGAACAACTGTAACGCTTACATCTTCAGCCTTTGAAAAATACCGCTGGAGCAACGGCGATACCACACGTTCAATCACGGTAAGTACAAGCGGCAATTATACGGTTAAAGGTATAAATGCTGTTTGTACTTCGGCAGCAAGCGCAGCTCTGGCAGTTGCAGTTACCCCTAAGCCTGCCGCACAGCTTATTACCCTAACCGGCTCATTAAACCTCTGCGCCGGCGATTCTGTTACCTTAAGCGCCGCTCCCGGCCTGCCTATGTATTTATGGAGCAACGGGGCAACAACACATAGTATTCGTGTAGGTACCGGCGGGCATTACTGGGTACGTGCCGCGTACAATGTAAATTGCTGGTCAGATACCTTGTCTGGCGGCTACCGCCGTTCCGGCCTGGTCTTCAGCCCTGCAGGCGCCGGGCCTGACGACAGCATAACCATTACCCTTGACCGCGCCCATACCTGCGGATCGCTGCGCACTGCCGGGGGCCCTGCCCCTGTAAGGTGGCACAGCGGTATAAGGCGCAACGGAACACGCTGGCAAAACACAATAAGCACCCTCAGCGCTGCCGATGAGCCCCTCACAGGCTTCCTGCCCGCCGGATCCGGCTTTATTAAAAAAATTGTTCCGCGCTCATACTACCGCGCCGCAGCGGGTGATACCATTACCGAATTAAACGCTGTTTTAAATGCCGGCACCCGTGTTGGCGGATGGTTCGAGTTTGAAGGTAAAGACAGCAGCAATACCTGCGGAGATTATTTAATTCCGCTGCCCATTCCTCAAACGGCTTCGGCCTCAACAGCTGTAAATGTAATTGTTAAGCCTAAGCCTGCGCCTGCAAGGGCATCGGCTGCCGGCTCACCTGCCATTTGCGAAGGCTCGGTACTTACCCTGAACAGCGATTCCGTTCGCGGAAATCTTTGGAACACCGGCGCAACCACCCGCAGCATAACGGTTACTGCCGCAGGCAGCTATTGGGTAAGCATTGTGGCAAACGGATGCACCAGCGTTCCCTCGAACATTATTACGGTAAGCACTACACCTTTGCCTGAACAGCCGCAGATAATCAGCAATGTACAGCCCATTATCTGCGAAGGTGACAGCGTTACGCTGAGCTCTACTGTTGCCGGACGAAATATCTGGAGCAACGGTGATACAAGCCAAAGTATTACTGTGCGTACCGCCGGTTCATTTACCGTAAGCTCAATTGCCAACGGATGTACATCATTGGCATCTGCCGTAACTACTGTAAGCGTAAACAGCCGCCCTGCACCACCTGTTATCAGTTTCAGCGGAGCAACGCTTACCGCAAGCCCCGGTGTGGAGTTCACCTGGTACCTGAACGGTGTGGTAATTCCGGAGGAAAGAAACGGCACATTGTTCTCTTACGGCGATGGTGTATATACTGCCACCGTAACCGATGTTAACGGCTGTAAATCACTTCTAAGCAACGTTATTAATGTAACCGAAATTAAGAAAATTACCGGGTCCGGGTGCAGCATAGTGCCAAATCCTGCACAAAGCGAATTCAGCCTGCATGGCCTTAAAGGTAATGCTGATATTATTATTCATGATGCCATTGGCCGCGAGGTGCACAGGCAAAACGTGCAGGAGGGCGAGGCTATACGTATTGGGTATCTGCCAGCCGGTATGTATCATGTTTCAGCCGGGGGCAAAACCCTGAGGCTGGTGAAAAACTAGGTAATCATTAATAAAAACCGGGGCCGGAGCAGGATTAAAAGACCTGTTCCGGCTTTTTTGTGCTTAAAAAGCCCGTATATTTTTACCGATTGGCTTTTACCTGCCGAAAATTTGCCTTACTTTTGCATCGGCAAATCGTTACGACCAGCTCCTGTTGGACCTCCCCAGGGCCGGAAGGCAGCAAGGACAGGCGGTTGTAGCGGTGCGATAGCGGTTTGCCTTTTTAATCTTTTTCGACTTTAATTTTTCAGGTTCTTTTTTTACTAAAGGGGTATTACCAGCTTGTACCCGAATCAGGCTTACCAATCATTTTTATTAATTAAATACAATGCGGTATGTATTAGGCTGCAATAGCCGTATACTTACATTTATATCTTTATAAATCTGTAAGATGGAAAACACGGGAATCCGAAGTTTTTTAAACAGGCCAATGCCCGAAACCCGCATGGCTTACCCTAAGCTTGGCTTTTACGCCGAGGAAAATGCCGAGCATATTGCCGAACGTCGCGCCTTTCTTGAAGCCCAGGTAAACGCCGAGTTTCCGCACCTGTATGCTGCATCGCCCATACCCGATGAAACATTCATGCAGGGCAATATTGAAAACT
>JAZKBN010000040.1:49056-126878 GCA_040388605.1 Bacteroidota bacterium
CGTTATACCTACCGGGGTAATGGGCCCCTTATTGGTAAACGGCAGCAAGGCACAGGGCTGCTACTTTGTACCCCTGGCCACCACCGAAGGCGCATTGGTGGCCAGCTACCACAGGGGCGCAAGGGCTGTGCTTGAATGCGGGGGCGTGAACAGCGTTTCGGTAAGCAAGAAAATACAAAGGTGCCCCAGCTTCCAGTTTCAGTCTTTGCGTGATTTGGCGCTGTTCCTGCTTGAATTGCAGGAAATCAGCCTGGCGCAAATGCAGGAAATTGCGGCAGGCTACAGCCGTTTCGCAAGCCTGCTGAATGCCGATATCAACATTGAAGGCCGTCAGCTGATACTTATTCTCGAGTTCGATACAGCCGATGCAGCCGGGCAAAACATGATTACCGTTTGCTCCGATGCCATTTGCGCCTTCATACTCAGCACCTGCAAACAGCAGCCCGATGTATGGTACCTTGAATCTAACCTCGGCGGCGATAAAAAGGCCACAGCCGGCACCCTGAGCAAAGTACGCGGACAACGCGTTATTGCCGAGGCCCGAATTCCAAAGGCCATTATTAACAAGGTGCTCAAAGCCGAAGGGCAGGCCATAGAAAAATACTACCTGAACAGCACATTGGCAGCCATTCAAAGCGGCAGCATTGGCGCGCAGGGCCATTATGCCAACGGCTTAACCGCCCTGTTTCTGGCTACCGGGCAGGATGTTGCCTGCGTATCTGAAGCGGCTACGGGCGTTACCCGCATGGAGTATAATGTTGATGATGAATCATTATACGTAAGCGTTACCCTCCCCAACCTAGTTTGCGGAACAGTGGGCGGCGGCACCCATTTGCCAACCCAACGAGAAGCCCTGGAGCTCATGGGTTGTTACGGACCCGGTAAGGCTATTGTTTTCGCCGAAGTGGCGGCTGCAACCGTGCTATGCGGTGAGCTCAGCATTGCGGCCGCCCTCAGCTCCGGGCATTTCGGTAAGGCGCATGCAAGATTCAGGCCCAATACTTCAGGCAGGTAAAATGTTGGTAAGCACCATGATACAGGCAAACTATTGGTCAAGAATATGGACATATCTCGGTGAGCGCTTTCCGCCGGGGCAGCATGGCTTTCTTATTGCGGCATTCAGCTTTTCGGCCATAAGCCTGAGCCGGGAAATTCGCGGGGTGGCTGGCTTTATTGGTCCGCAGGCTTATGCGGGGGCATACTTTTTCAGCCTCCTGTTCTTCCTGCACCTGCGCCTGGCCGATGAGCATAAGGATGCCGATGAAGATGCGCTTGTACGTCCGCATTTGCCGGTGCCCAGGGGTTTGGTAAGCTTGCAGGAGCTCAGGTACCTGGGCTATATTACTTTGCTGCTGCAGTTTGTGCTGCTCTGCCTGTTCCCGGTGGTAATTCCGCTTGCGGTGGCAGCTTATGCATGGCAGTACCTGATGCTGAAAGAGTTCTTTATGCCGGAATTCATAAAAAAGCATGCCTGGCTGTATGTGGGCTCCCACATGCTCATTCTCCCCCTTGTTGATTTGGTAAGCTCCGGTTTCGATTGGGCAGTTGCAGGCCATGCCTTCCCGCTTGGTTTTATATGGATATTCGGGCTCAGCTACAGCAACGGTTTGGTGCTTGAAGTAGGCCGAAAAATAAGGCATGAATCTCAGGAGGAGCCGGGTTATGCCACTTATTCTGCCACCATGGGCGGCGCGAAGGCCACCTTGTTTTGGTTATTGCTTATGGCGGTGAACATTGGCCTAGCGGCATTTATCGGGCATTTTCTGTATAGCGCAACGGTTGCTGCAATAGTGGCAGTAATAGGCTGCGCCTGCTGCATTCCGGCAGTATTGTTTTATAATGAAGCTACCCCGGCCCGTTCTAAGCTGATTGAAAAATGCGCCGGTATTTGGGCCTTAGGCATGTATTTAGGTTTGGGCACTGCACACTATTTTTAATAATATGGAAAGCCTCCACAAGCCTTTAAATACCTCAACAGAAAACGCCCGGCATAATACCGAAATCACCGATTTACAGAATCAGGGCGCATTGCATTGGTTCTCTCATGATTACCTGCCGGCTGTTCCTTGGCTGGGCGGCAAGGGTTCGGGTCTTGCGAGGGGCCTGCATTTGGGCCTGCCGGTGCCCGCCTTTCTTGCCCTGCACCCTGCCTGGGCAGGCAGCGATACCGAACTGCAAAACCTTTTAAATGAAAGTTTCCCCGAAGCCGAATTATTCGCTGTGCGTTCAAGCGCCGGTAAGGAAGACGGGGCCGAAAACAGCTTCGCCGGCATACTTGAAACTGAGCTCAATGTGGAGCGTAGCGGAATTTTTGCCGCATTGGCCAGGGTGCGCAGCTCGGCGGAAAGCCTGCGGGCCAAGGCTTATATGCAGCAGCATGCCCCGTCCGATGCGGCTGCAAATACCCTTACCGTGCTCATTATGCCCATGCTCCCGGTTCAGTGGTCGGGTATATTTTTTGGCATGGACCCAATGGGGCTTAAGCATGATTTGCAGCTGCTTTCAGTACACCAGGGCCTCGGCGATGCACTTGTAAGCGGAGAAGTAAACGGACAATACATATACCTCAGCCGCTCCCAGCCCGGACAAATACAGCCCGAAAGCGATACGGTAAATTTTATAAGCGAGGCAAACCTGCGTGAAATACAGGCCTGGCATGAAACCATGTACCTGAATACCGGCTTGTTCCAGGATATGGAGCTGGCCTTTGCCTGCGGAAAGCTGTACCTCTTACAGGCCCGACCGGTTACCACCGGGCACAGTGTAAATAATAAAACCTTGGCCCCCGTTTATTGGGACAACAGCAATATTGTTGAATCTTACCCCGGCCTGAGCCTGCCCGCTACCTATACCTTTATAAAGCCCTTGTACACTGCCGTTTATATAAGCCTTTCGCAGGTTTTGGGCATTCCGGAAGGGGTAATAAAGAGGTATGCGGCTGTTTATGAGCAAATGCTGGGGCTGCATAAGGGCCGCATTTATTATAACCTGAACTCATGGTTCGGGCTGCTATCCTTATTGCCGGGCTATAACCTGAACGCCGCCTTCATGGAGCAGATGATGGGCGTAAGCGAGCGAGCTCCCATACCGCCACTGCCCGGCAATACCGGCTGGCGCGCCCGTTATGATGTGGCCCGAATGGCCTTCTGCATGGTAAAGGCGCACTTTCAGTTACCGGGCATGTCGGCAAAGTTCGAGGCCAATTTTAACGGAATTCTAAAAGGCTTTTACGCTAAAAAACTCAGTCGCTTAAGCCTTACCGAATTGTGGAACGAATTGCAGGCATTTCAGTTTACCATGGTAAGCCAATGGCAGGCCCCGCTCGTGAATGATCTCATGACCATGATTTGGTTCGGTATTTTGGGCAAGTCCTGCAAAAAGCAGGAGCCTGCCGATGAAGGCAACGCCCTGCTGAATGCCCTCATGGTAAACTCGGGGCAGGTGGTAACCGTTGGCCCAGCACGCGATATGGAGAAACTGGTATTGCTCATTCGGCAGGAACCCGTGCTACATGAAGTCTGCAAAGCAGGCAAACCTTTACAGCTTTGGCATCTTTTGCAAACCAATTCAAAATATAAAGCGGTTCTTACAGAAGTGCAGGCCTACCTGCAAACCTGGGGCCTGCGCTGCAAAGCTGAGCTTAAGCTTGAAACCATTCCTTATGCCCTGAATCCCGAAGGCTTTATGGCCCTGCTTTCTGAGCAGGTGCGCAGCCTCAGCATAAAAGCCCCTGATACCCAAAACGCAGGCAAAGCCGAAGAACGCTATTTCAAAAACGCCGGCCCCATTGCCCGTTGGTGGAAAAATTACGTGCTCAACCTTGCCCGTACCACCATTGCCCGCCGCGAGGCATTGCGCTATAAACGTACCGAGGGTTTCCATGCTGTGCGTTTGCTCCTGCTGCAAATAGGCCGCATGCTGCAAAGCAAGAGTATATTAACCCATTACCGCGATGTGTTTTACCTTGCCCTGCCCGAGCTTGAAGATGCAGTTCTCGGTTCATCGTTTACCGGCAATTGGCAGCAGGTAGTTGCCATGCGTAAACAGCAGTATGAAGATTGGCAAAGCACCAACCTGCCCGACCGGCTTATCAGCTACGATTCATCCTTATTCGGAATTGAGCCGGTGCCGCCGAAAGTTGTTGTTCCGGGAGATGCAGCAGGAAATGCTGATTCAGCGAAGGCAGGCAATAACCTAAGCGCCGATGGCAGGCCTGCCAAAAGCATGATGCAGGGCAAAGGCTGCTCGCCGGGCGTGGTGCGCGGTAAGGTAACCATGCTGCACAGCCCCGAGGGCGTGAACTCATTGCACGGCAATATTTTGGTTGCCGAAAGTACCGATCCGGGCTGGGTGGTGCTGTTCCCTACCGCCGGGGCTATTTTGGTGGAGCGCGGCAGCCTGCTCAGCCACGCCGCCATAGTCTGCCGCGAAATGGGCATTCCCTGCATAGTAGGTCTGCCGGGCATTATGCAGGCGCTTAGTAATAACGATGAAGTTGAAATGGACGGAAGCACCGGTAAACTATTCATACTATGAGCAATAAAAGCATAGATTACAGCATATTACGCTATGCCTGCTGTTGGGAAGATGCCCGCCTGCTGCGTACTGCCATGCAGGTGCAGCCCGGCGACACCGTTGCATCGGTGGCATCGGCCGGTGATAATACGCTGCTCCTGCTTGCTGATGGCCCAGCCCGCCTAATTGCCTGCGATTTAAACGAAGTGCAGCTGCATTTGCTTGAACTAAAAAAAGCCGGTTTCCTACACCTTACACAGCCTGAGCTTGTTGCCTTCCTGGGCTATACCAAATACACTGAGCGGCTTAGGCTTTATAAAATCCTGAGCCCTCATCTCTCCGCAGAAGCACGCAGGCATTGGGATTCCAAAACCGATGATATTGAAGCCGGCCTTATATTCAGCGGCAAGTTTGAGCGCTACCTGCGTTTGTTCGGATTGTACGTACGGCCGCTGGTTAATTCATCGGCAATGGTGCATGAGCTTATCAGGCCGAAAACTGCAGGGGAGCAGGAGGTGTTTTTTAATGCCAAATGGAAGAACTTTCGCTGGCGAATGCTCATGCGCCTGTTTTTCAGCAAGGCATTAATGAGCAGGCTGGGCCGCAGCAAGGGCATGATGGAAGAGGTGCAGGATTCGGGCTCCGATATTCTGGAACGCGCCGAAAACCATTTTAAATCTGTGGCCGCACAGCAAAGCTATTTCCTGGAGTTTATTATGGATATTGAGCCCCTTGCCATTCCGCCCTATTTGCAGCCCGATGTTTTTGAAAAAATTAAGGCCAACCTGCCTGCCCTGCATCTTTGGTTCGGCGGAATAGATTCCATACCTGAATCTTACGGACAAATAGATGCCTGGAACCTGAGCAATATTTTTGAGTACATGCCCCAACCTGATTTCGTTAAATGCACCGATGCCATTCTTTTCCGCAGCCGCCCCGGCAGCCGTTTGGCTTATTGGAACCTGTTTAAAGAACGCAACATGCAGCTCACTCATAAAAGCCTCGAAACCATAAACGCCGATGCCTCAAACGATGCCGGCTTTTTTTACCGAAAATTCTTTTCTTTCAGGGTAAGTTCCTGATTTACTTGTTTATATAAAAATAGCATGCCGCAAAATCAAATGATTGAGCTTTATAAGGTGGCCGCTTACGCCGTGTTGGTTGCAGCCTTGTTTTTCGTTGGCGAGCTCATCAGGAAAACCGGCAAAACAGAGCCTGAATTTACCCGCAAGCTGGCCCATATCAGTTGTGGTTTGGTGGGTATCAGCTTCATTTATACTTTTAATGAAGTTTGGGCGGTGGCTTTGCTTACAGGTCTTTTCGCCTTGGTTTTGTACATTTCGCAAAAAAGAAAGACCTTGAACAGTATTCACGGTGTAAGCCGTGAAACCTATGGCGCGCCGCTCTTCCCTGTGGCTGTGGGCATTTGCTTTTATCTGCAAAATGCATTGCAATTGCAGGCTGTTTATGTGACCGCCCTGCTCACCCTAAGCCTTGCCGATCCGGCCGCAGCAATTACAGGCAGCCGATTCCCGCTAAAGCCATTCAGGGAAATTAAAGTACTGAATGCCACGGAGCTGCGTAATAAATCTGTGGGCGGCTGCATAGGGTTTCTGCTTACGGCCCTGTTGATTGCAATTGCTTTTGCCTGCCTTTCAGATGCGGGTAGCTTCAGCTTCGGCGCTGCCTGCTTTGCCGCATTTGCCGCCATGCTTGCCGAAGCGCTAAGCATAAAAGGCACCGATAATTTGAACATACCTGTAATTTACATGCTTAGCTATTCGCTGATATTAAACTAATAAGCCATAATAAATGCACCAATCTATGAGCTATAAACTTGAAATAATTAAAAATCCCGCAGCCGAAGAAGCAGGAAAATACATAAAGCAGGCCGCCGAAAACATATACCCGCCTGATAAGGCCGCGCAGCGTTCTTTCAGCCTTTCGGCATTGCATAAAGTGCCCGTTTTTATGGTGGTGCGTAATGCCGAAGGGGAAACGGTAGGCACATCGGCGCTGTACCACAATACCAACCTTACTTTTGAAGGCAAGCCGGCCATAGCCCTCGGGCATTTCGAGGCCCTGAACCACTCCGTAGCAGATTTGCTGCTGCAAAAAGCGCGTCAGGAGGCGGCACACATGGGTTTCCATAATATAGTAGGCCCCATGAACGGCTCTACCTGGGAAGACTATCGCCTGAATGCCGATGCCGGCAAATTGCAGATTGTGCCTGAGCCCTGGTACATGCCCTGGTATAACGATGCCTTTATTCAAAACGGTTTCGAGGTGGCTGCCCGCTATTACAGCAGCGCCGATACCCTGAACGATTCTGAATACGCGCCCTTTTTCACAAGGGTAGCCAACCGCAATGCCGATGACCTCGTTATCAGGTATATTGATATGAATGATATTGATAATGAGCTGCATAAAGTAGCCGATGTGGTTTTGCAGAGTTTCCAATCGAACCTGTTTTATACGCCCATTTCTGCTGATGTTTTTGTGCAGAAATATAAAGCTGCCATGAGCCGGCTTGAACCCTGGCAGGTGCTTATTGCCGAGCATAAAGGCCGGCCCGTTGGCCTGCTTTACGGCTATACCATGCCCGCCGAGCAAAAAACCTTGGTTATGAAAACCCTTGCCCGCCTGCCCGATGAGCAATTCAGGGAGCTGGGTAAGGCCCTTGTGTTTAAAATGATGAAAGATGCGCAGGAGCGCAACTATACACAGCTTATCCGCACGGTTATGAAGTATAATAACGGTTTTTGGGATGCCAATAAGTTCAGCCTCGGGCACGTGCAAAAAGATTACAACCTCTATTTAGCCCACCTCGACTAACCTTTCATGAGCCAAATTTGGGATTTGGTTTCAGCGCATGCCTCTCTACCCGGTGGCAGTAAGAATGCCGATGCCCCTAATGCCGAAAATCAGGCAAAGCCCGGCAGCAAAGCGGCACTGACTATTGGTTCGCGCAGCTATACTTTTGCCGAGCTTTACCATGCGGCAAAGCTTATAAAAGAAAAGTACGAGCATAAGGAATGGCAAACCATATTGGTGTTCCAGCCGGTAGGTTTCCGGTTCCTGGCAGCCATGATTGGCCTGCTGGCTGCCGAACAATGTGCTGTGATCCCGGCTGTTTATATAGGCTGGAAACGCCTTACTTCCGTATTGCAGGCAGTTGGTATAGATTCTGTAATCAGCTCGGGTGTTTACAGCCTTTTGCGCCGCATTTTATTGCCCGGCATTATTACCGAAGGCAGGCATGCCGAAATGGGTCGGCTGCACAATGAGCCGGTTATGCTTGTTTTTACAAGCGGCAGCACGGGCCTGCCTAAGCTTGGTTTCCGGCACGAGGCACAATTACAGGCCATGTTCATTGGCCTGAACAGGCATATAAACCTGAATAGCTGTACCGGCCATTTCACCTGGTTCCCTGTAGTGAGTTTGCTTAATGCCGGGAACGGTGTTCATACCTTTCTGCCCGAAAAAAAATGGGGCAAGTATGATTTTAAGGCAATCAGGCGGCAAATTATCGACAATGCGGTTTCGCATGTTTCGGGTCCGCCCTCGGCATTGCTGGCGTTGCTTGCTTTTGGGCCTTTATTTGCCGTTGCGCAGGTTTTTGCCGGCGGTGCCATTCTCAGCCTGCCGAATGCAAAACGCCTGAAAGCCGGCTTCCCCAATGCAGATATAAAAATTATATACGGGAGCACCGAGGCTGAACCGGTTAGCGTACTCGCCCTCGATGACTTTTTAGAATTAATGCAAAGCGGCCGCCCCGGCACCCCACTCGGTTATATAGATAAGGCCTTAGCCTATTACATAGAGCCTGCCGCCGATATAGATTTGCCCGGCGACCAATTTGCCTTCGCCGGCGAGCTTTGCCTGCGCGGTCCGCAGGCTGCAAGGGCATTAAGCTTTGAAGAAAGCCTGCATAAGCCCGAAGATAAATTCGTAAGCATGGGCGATATTGGCTACTTCGATGAGAATAAATGCTTTTGGCTGCTTGGTCGCAAAGGCTTTACTTTCAAGTCTGATTATGGCCTGAGCGGCCCCTTTGCCCTCGAAGTTTTAGAACCGCCCAATGCCGAATGGGAAGGGCATTATACCATGATGCCGTACTTAGGCAAAACCACGCTGGTAATTGCCTTCAGTATAAATAGTGCTGCTAATGACTTGCTTGCATGGTGCAAAAGCCTGGGCCAGAATCCGGAACAAACAGCCATAGTAAAGCTCATGCCCAAAGATAAGCGGCACGATTCAAGGGTTGATTATAACCGCATCCCGGAATTGGTGCAGGAAGTTTTCGCAGTTTAATATGCGTTCAAACAGCATCGTTACCCGGCCCTGCATTGCTGCCAATCATAAGCGAATCAAGGTCTTTCTGAAGCCTGTTTTTTTCCTGCGGGGTTTTAGCAAGGCTTATTGCGGTTTGCAGGTGGCTTGCAGCCTTTGTATTATCGAGATCGGTATACAGGTGGCCCAGGAGGGCATGGTATAAGTGGTGCCCGGCGAGGCCAAGCTTTTCCGCCTCGGCAGCGGCCTCCTGCTTACCGCGAACTTTAGATAAGGCATAAGTCCGGTTCAGGGCCGCAAGGGGAGAGTAGGCGCGCAGGAGCAGGCGGTTATACAGCTGCAAAATACTGTCCCATTTTTCAGGGCTGTCGGTTTTAAGGGTATGCCACCAGGCTATGGCTGCTTCAATATGGTATTTGCTTAGGTTTTCGCCGGTTGATGCAAGGTTCAGGTAATAGGAGCCGCGGGTAATAAGCTCGGTATTCCAAAGTGAAGTATCCTGCTCATCATATCGAATTATTTCGCCATTCTCATCTGTGCGGGCGTCGAAACGGGATGCATGCAGGCACATTAGCGACATCAGCGCGTTAACCTTTGGCAGATTTGTGCTCTCGTTAGCCAGCAGCAGGTAAGTCAGGCGCATAGCTTCGAGACAAAAATCGCGGCGAAGGGTAGTGTTTTGGCTAATTGAGTAATAACCCTCGTTAAAAAGAAGGTAAAGGGTTTGTAAAACACTGTCGAGGCGGTTGGCCAGTTCCGATTCCGGCGGAAATTCAATCTTAATTTTCTCGTCGCGCAGCTTTTCCTTGGCTCTTGAAAGGCGCTTGTTAATGGTTTCCTTGTTTGAAAGAAAGGCATCGGCAATTTCTTCTATGCCGAAACCGCAAAGTATGCGCAGTGCCAGGCCAATCTGCGATTCAGGCGAAATAACCGGGTTGCAAAGGGCAAACAGCATTTGCAGCTGGCTGTCATTAATGTTTTTTTCCGAAAGGTCGAGGTCGGTTTCAGGCGTACTGCCGGTTTCGGTACGGTAAATGGTTTGGGCTTTTTGCGCAAAAAGGGTATCGCGGCGCAGGTAATCTTTGGCCTTGTTGCGTGCAACGGTATGCAGCCAGCCTACAGGATTATCGGGCATGCCTTTGAGGCCCCATGTTTCGGCGGCAATTAAAAAAGTATCGGCGGCAATGTCTTCCGCTATCTCCCTGTGGCTGAAGCCAAAATGCCTGTACAGTACCGATGTCAGCTTCCGGTATTCGGTACGGAAGAGTTCAGGCAACAGGCGGGTATCATTCATTGCGGGCAGGGAAAAAAGGAAAGGGTCTTCGGTTTCTTACATTTTACCGAAGACCCTTCAAAATTACATATTCATGGGTACAATTTGCCTTACTTCCACGTTGCCGCCCATATTGAAAATGGGGCAGCCTTTTGAAAGCTCGGTGGCCTCTGCCA
The DNA here is from genome assembly GCA_040388605.1 of Bacteroidota bacterium. Taxonomy (GTDB): domain Bacteria; phylum Bacteroidota; class Bacteroidia; order Cytophagales; family Flexibacteraceae; genus JAZKBN01. The sequence continues at coordinate 59,314 of JAZKBN010000040.1, forward strand.
AATCTGCTGCTTTTATCATGGAATAGCCGCCTATTGATTCTTTAATTTCAACGTATGGGCCATCTGTTACCTGCCCGCCCTGACGTACTACATTGCCTTGCTCAAACAGCTTGTTGCCGGCAGATATCAGCTTGTTTTGTGCTGCAATGCCGCCGAGCCAAGCCTGCCATTGTTTCATTCTTTCGGCCATTTGCTCCGGAGATTGCTGCCCGTTAGCGGCCGATGTATCATTGCGGAAAATCAATAGGAAATCGTTCATGGTATTTTTATGTTTTATTGGTTTGTGATTGTATGTCGATTGCAAACCAAAATACGGGACAGGCCGGGGGAATTATTTTATTGGGTCATGCTAAATTGCCTTTAAATATCAAGCCCGTTTTTGAAAACGAAATACCAGGTTATTGCCAGCATAACCAAGGTGCCGTACATTACCGGGGCAGGTCTTACGGGTGCCAACGGTTTCCTGCTTTCGCCCCTTGCATTTGAATAGTTTTTTGTAATGCTGCGGTTACGTATGCGCTTAAACAGCAAAATAAATATAAGTGTAGGCAGAAAGGAAATGCCGAACATGACCACGTTTTGCAGTGGTATCATGCGCAACTTCACCGGCAGGAAAACGGTAAGCCAAATTATAAAGCAACCCGCCAGCCAGCTGCCCGCCGCCGAGGCCAGCATCTGGTTTACCGATGCGTTTTCAGACAGGGCACGGCGAGAGAAAATTACATTCATGTACTTTTTAGCCAGCCAAATGCTTACAACTATGAGGCAGATAAGGCCCAGGAACCCAACAATCATGCGGGCAACTATTGATGAGCCGAGCATGGCTTTAATGGCATAACCGGTTCCGTAAGAGGTAATGGCGCCGGAAACAAGTGCCCCGAAGAAAAATGTGAGCGCATGTATGCGCAGCCACATGAGGAACTCTTTAGCCACACTGCGCCTAGCCGAAATTAAGCGCCCGGCGAGGTGCGCAAAAAAGGCTATGAATAAAGAAGTAACGGGCCCGGCCATAAAAGTTACTATAATGGCATTGGAGGTCCATGAACGGAACCTGGGAGAATACACAATATAGCAGCTGTATAGCTTAGCCGGAATATTAAAAACATTTTCAGACACTAAGCCTGCCGCAAGCTGGCAAAAAGCAAAAACCAGCAGCCAGGCTGCGGCATAAGCTGCAAGCCCGTTGCATACTCTTAAAATAAGTTCTCGCCTTTCGGGGCTTAGGCCGGTTTTAAGGGCGGTGCTTTGTGTTGGGTTCATTTGTTTTTTTTCGATGTGCATGGGTATGTATTGAGTATCATGCCCGGGTAATTCTGTCGGAATAGGGCATGCTTCTCAATATTTTCGGAATTTAAATTAAAAGAACTAAAATTTGCAAGCAATGCTGCGTTTTTATTAGCGGCAGGGTATTCCAACAATGCGGCGGGTATTTATGTTATAGATGTCAGATGTTTAAAAATATACTTGATCTTTTCGGGAACAGGCGGGGCGAAGGGCCCGGCGCGGTTCAAAAACCAAAGCTCAGCGTAAAGGAACGCTTTGCCGCTCTCAAAAACCTGCCTGCATTTTTAAAGCTGATTTGGCAAACCAGCCCGGCAATGGCATTGGGTAATATGGGCCTGCGCCTGCTGCGTTCACTGGTGCCCCTGCTCACCTTATATATTGCCAAGCTCATTATTGACGAGGTTATTCACCTTGCGGCATCGCAGGGAACTGCCGGCCTGCACTGCCTGTTCCTGCTCATAGCTATAGAGTTCGGGCTGGCCATAATATCTGATGTAATGGCCCGCGGTGTTTCACTGCTCGACAGCCTGCTGGGCGACCGGTTCTCAAACGATTCATCGGTACGCATTATGGAACATGCTGCCGAACTTGACCTCGACCAGTTTGAAGATTCCGCTTTTTACGATAAACTTGAACGCGCCCGCCGCCAAACACTGGGCCGAACCGTACTCATGAGCCAGGTGCTGGCGCAGGGGCAGGATGCCGTTACCATGGTTTTCCTTGCAGCCGGCCTAATCTCATTTAACCCATGGCTGATACTGCTGCTTATTGTGGCAGTAATACCGGCCTTCTTAGGCGAATCTCACTTTAACGAGCAAAGCTATTCCCTTGTCCGGAGCTGGACCCCGGAACGCCGGGAGCTTGATTACCTGCGCTTTACCGGCGCAAGTGATGAAACATCCAAGGAAGTTAAAATTTTCGGCCTCAGTAATTTCCTGATAGACAGGTTCCGTTTCCTGAGCGATAAGTTTTATAATGCGAACAGTTCCATTGCCCTGCGCCGCGCCGGATGGGGAACCTTTTTTGCCGCGCTCGGCAGCGCCGGGTATTACGCGGCTTATGTTTATATAGTTTTACAAACCGCGCAGGGCAAAATAGGTGTGGGTAGCCTTACCTTCCTGGCCGGCTCATTCATGCGCTTGCGAGGGCTCTTCGAGGGCATGCTGCAGCGTTTCGGGGCCATTGCAGAAGGCGCCCTTTACCTGAGCGACTTTTTCGAATTCTTTGAAATAAAGCCCCGCATAACCACTCGCCCGGCCGCATTGCCATTCCCGAACCCCATTAAGCAGGGCTTCGTATTCGAAAACGTAAGCTTTAAATACGAGAATGCGCCCGCACCCACTTTGCAAAACCTGAGCTTCACCCTGCATGCCGGCGAGAAGCTGGCCCTTGTAGGCGAAAACGGGGCCGGTAAAACCACCCTCGTAAAATTGCTCGCCCGCCTGTACGACCCTACCGAAGGCCGAATACTCCTCGATGGCATTGATCTTAGAGATTACAACCTCACTGATCTGCGCCGTGAAACCGGTGTTATTTTCCAGGATTTTGTGAAGTTCCAACTTACTGCCGGGCAAAACATTGCCGTTGGCCGAATAGAGCAAAAGGAAAACAGGGATGTAATTGTAAAAGCCGCCCATCAAAGCCTTGCAGATTCCGTTATTGAAAAGCTGCCCGAAGGTTATGATCAAATCATAGGCAAGCGTTTTGCCAAGGGCATAGATTTATCGGGCGGGCAGTGGCAAAAAATTGCCCTCGGTCGGGCCTATATGCGCGATGCCCAATTGCTTATCCTTGATGAACCTACTGCCGCCCTTGATGCCCGCGCCGAGTTCGAGGTATTCGAGCGCTTTGCCGAGCTTACCAAAGGGAAAACCGCTGTTCTTATATCGCACCGTTTCAGCACAGTTCGCATGGCCGACAGGGTGCTGGTTTTGGAAAACGGCACATCGGTGGAAGTGGGCTCGCATACGGAGCTTATGGCGGCAGGAGGTAAGTATGCATCGCTGTTTACTTTGCAGGCGCAGGGGTATAAGTAAGAGCCTGGTAAAACTTAACGCAAACGCATAAGCAAGCGGGTTATATGAATTTCCTTTGCTGCCGGAAAGGCTTAATGACCATGGTCGTCCATGGTCATTAGCAGTTCAGAATACGAATCTTTCATAATTGCAGCATCGACTTTACTAAGGGCCTTTACCTTTTCATAAAGAATATCATACTTTTCCTTAACACCGGGATCGTCCGGGTGAGGACCATCAAAAACGAACTTCCAAAGGCTGTGTTTATCTGCCAAGCTGAGGGGTTTTAACAAAGCCAATGTCAGTTTTGTGTTTGAAAGCAGCTTGTCATACATGCAGAATTGTAATTCTGCACTGGCATCGGCTTCCCAAATCCCGTTTACGCATAGTCTTAACAACTTATTTAAATGCCTGTCTGCCGGTTCCTTTGCGCTGAGGCTGCAAAACTTGTAAACATGTTTATAATATTAATCGTATAAGGGCATTGCACCGCTGCTTTCATCATAGCCATAAATGGCATTAAAGGTTTTAAAGTCTGCCGGAAACTCGTTGAAGAATGCACTTTCATAACGAATGCTGTCTTTGCCGGTCGCAAGTTTATATGCAGCTTTTAGAGCAATTGTCTTTTTCTTATAATCAGGACCTTGCCCGTAACAGCTTAAATTGCCTGATGTTAGCAAGGCAAATGTGCATAGTAATAGTATTGAAATAACTACGGTCTTCATATCATTTCCGGGTATTGCTTTTTTATATCCAAAGCAATGCTTGTTGCAACTGCAAGTTTCAATTTAACCCTTGTAATTGCAGTATAACAAACATGCCCGGTATTGCCGGGCATGTTCAATTTTATGCTTACTGTTTGTGGCAGTGGGGCTTACTGCTCCCGTATCTCCACATCGGTACGGCGGTTTTGCTGCCTGCCATAAGCGGTTGTGTTTGCTGCGACCGGTGCATACATGCCCTTACCCAGTGTTCGGATACGTGCCGCCGCTATGCCATGCTCTTCAAGCCAGGCCTTAATGGTCTCAGCCCGCCGGTTCGATAACCGGTCGTTTACTTCGGCGCTGCCTATGCTGTCGGTATGGCCGTAGAGGAACAGCTTTGCATTGGGGCGAACCTGCAGGTATTCCAGCAATTCGGTAAGAATGCGTTCCGATGGCTTGGTAATATTCCATTTGTCAAATGGAAACAGTACCCGGAAGCTGCCTTTAACTTTCGGATAGCTTTTTACAAGATGATCTGAATAGGTTTTTTTCTCCGACTCCGGCCGGGTTTCCATTACCTTTTCTTCAACGCTGCGCTCGCCGGGCACGCGGGCAATTTTAAGGCGTTCATTCTCGCGTTTCAGGCTGTCAACGGTTGCGAGCAGGTTTTTAACAAAGGTGGTATCGGGGCAATCATGCCAAATTTCGTTTTCGGGGGCCTGTATAAGCTTCAGCAGGGTTACACCCCGGCGGTAACCGGGCGGCGAATTTTCTACTGTAGGCAGGTAATCATTGTTTCTGCGGGCATTTCTCAGGCTGTCGAGTTTTTCGCGTTTTACAATCTGGGCGGTATCGCGCACGGTTAGGGTAAACAAATCGCAAAGGCCGTTGCTTGTGGCGCTGTCGGTGGCAAAAACGGCATATTGGCGGTTGGGCGCAATTCGGAAATAGCCGTCGAAACCTTTTGTGTTTACAGCAGGGCCTAAGTTAACGGGTGTGCTCCAGTTGTTATAAGTGGTATCAAGCCTTTGGGTACGGAAAATATCGGCCCCTCCGAGGCCTTTATGGCCTGTGCTGGCGAAATAGAGGGTAATTCCGTCAGGGTCCATCCATGGCGAGAACTCTATGCCGGGAGTATTAATTACCGAGCCCAGTGATTTTGGGATTGAATAGCCGCCTGTATCTGACTTAATGCTGTAAAACAAATCTTCGTTATAAGCTGGGTTATTGAGGTTGTTTGAATCGGTGGTTTTTGCGGAAACCGTTTTGGCGTTCGGATCCTGCTTGTTAATGCTTTGCTTGGGGCAGCTGATAAACAGCACGTTTTCATCAGGACCAAGGCAATAGCCCGAAAAGCCGTTGCTCGGGTTAAAGCCATGCAGCTTCATTACTTTAGGCTCGTTCCAAGTGCCTGCAAAGTTGAAAGAGTAAGATATACCGGGGGCCATTACCTTGGCATTATGGGTATAGCTGTTATCAAGATACAGCATGCGCCCTGCAGCCGATACATGGAACACGGCATTATCCTGGAAATTATTTATGGGGGCAGGCATTTGCTTTGCAGGCTGCCACTTGCCTTTTTTGTTCAGGCGGCTGTACCAAATATCCTGCCCGCCGGCCATGCCGCCTATGTTTTTTCCGTAAAGCCCCCTTATGAAATACATTGTTTTCCCGTCGGGTGAAAATACGGGCAACAGCTCGTCGGCTTCGGAGTTAAACTCTTTGCCGAGGCGGGTTTTCTGATTAAAAATTTGGGCTTCTGCGCACAGTGTCGGCAAGGCGGCGAGCAACAGGCAAAACAGAAATTTAAGTCTATACATATTAACCTATATCATGCGAATGCTACAGAGGTGCATTCGAGGTGTTCATTTTAAAATAAATATTTTTTACCCTGATCAAAGGGAGCTGTTCTGCCGGGCGGCTTAATTCCAGAATTTGCCCGGTGCAATTTTATGGTGCATAAGTCCGCGAACGTTATAGCCCACTACAATTTCATGCGTACCGAAAGATTGCAGCATCAGGGAGGTAGTGGTATGGTCGTAACTGTAGCCCAGGAGCACATTGGGCAGCAGGTAAATACCCGCCTGCGCGCTTATGCCGGTTCCTATGCGGAAAGTGCCGCCGAGCCAGTATTTTTCATTGTACCGGGCGGTAAGCGTAACATCGTTGGCAAGGCTTGCTGTTTTGGTTTGCCTTACCATAACGCTGGGTATAAGCGCCAGTTCTTTGGTTGCGTTCACCTTATAGCCGCCTGTAAGGTAAATATGGGGGTAAACGGTGTTTTGGAGGTCGGCGGCCTTGTCGGCGGTAGACCAATCACTGGGGGCAAGCTGCTGGCCTGCAAGGCCCAGGAAATAGTTTTTACCCGTAAGCCAAACCCCGGCCGATACTTCCGGAAGTATGATGGATGCTATGCCCTGCAATGCAGCATCGCCGAACTCTTCGGGCCTGAGCATGTTTTGATTCAGGGCGTAGGTGGTAAAGCCCAGCCCTGCACCGGCCGACAGCTGTAAATCAGGCCTGATTGCGTAATGGTAAGCATAAGTAACCTGGAAAGAGTTGGAGCTGAGCGCTGCCATATTATCATACAGGAACACAATACCCAGGCCATGGTGATTGGCATAACCTTTATCACGCTCTTTGGCAGCCTTGCGCAGCTTCAGCACCTGTTCGGCGCCTTTACCGCGAACAGGCAATCCGAAGCTTTCGGGCACTTCTTTAGCCCTGAGGCTGAAGTTAGCCGTCATATAAAAAGACTGCGGCGGGCTCTCAAGCGTTGAATTGTATTGGGCCCTGTTGCCCATCCTGAATTCAGAACCGTAATTGAGGCCGCTGAGCGCCGGGTTCAGCAGGAAATTATTTTGGTTATACTGGGTAACCAGGGGGCGTTGCTGCGCATAACAGGCAGCGGCAACAAGCAATAATATAAAGGTGAATGTGCTGCGCATGTCTGTTTATCGGGTTAGGGTTACGGTTCCTGTAAAAGGGGCATCGCCGGGTTTTAAAACAATCTGGTAAACGTAACCGCCGGCAGGTAAATCATTGCCTTTATATGTTCCGTCCCAGGGTTGGGTATAGCCGGTGCTTTCGTAAACTGCCTCATCCCATCGGTTAAAAATGGTTACTTTACATTCAGGGAACAGGCCAATGCGGCCAATATTCCAGGTGTCGTTCTTACGGTCGGTATTAGGGGTGAATACATTATACACTATTACCTGGTCTTCTACCGATATTGTAACATCGTCTTCGGCTATGCAGCCTCCATCGCCCGTAACGGTGAGCTTCAGGGTGTAAGTTCCTTTAGGGGCTACAAAGGTTGCCTGGGTATTTCCCGGCGGGGCGTTCAGGGTAAAGCCGCCTCGGCTTATGCTTGTAACTTCCCAGGTTCGGTTGGCGCTGCCGGCAAGGGGCAGGTTTACAACGGTGCCCGGGAAAACCACTTTATCGGGTCCGGCATCGGCATTGGGCAATTCATATACGTTGAAGGTTTTAGTGCTTACCGGGCCAATACAGTTACCTGAAATGGCATTCACCTTAACGGTCCAACGCCCGGTTGTTTTCTTGTTTATCCATTGCCCGAAGGTTTGGGTGCTGCCTGTGCCGTTCAGTGTTACCGATGTGCCGTCGGGCGAAACAAGCTCCCAGTTATAAACTCCTGAGCCTATACCCGAAGCCGATGCCGTAAGGCTCTTATTCGTACAGGCATTTGTATTCATGGTAAGTATGGGGGCTTCAAGTGAAGCCTGTATAAACACGCTCATAGAAGCCGATGTGGGCGGGCAGGGCGAGCCTGTTACCGTAAGCGACCATTTCAGCCTGTAATTATTGCCTACCTGCCCGTAAAATGCTGAATTATATGCCGTAGGGCTTGTAAGTGAGCCGCCTAAGCCTGATTCAATGGTCCATATTCCGTTTTCATTGTCGCGGGGTTGCTGGGCAGCCAGGGTTATTGAGCCGGAAGAGCATATTTTTTGGTCAGGACCTACAATGGCCGGCGGTTGGGTGGGGTAAACCAGGAAAGAGAATTCAATCGGCTGGCTTTGGCAGTCGCCGCGTTTCAGGTAAACCGACATATTATAGGTACCCGCGCTAAGGCTGTTGAAAATAAGGTTGGAGGAATGGTTCAGCGGTTGCTGACTCCAATAATATTCACCTTCTTCGCCCCCGCCTGCAGTAATAGTAATCCGTGTGTCGCTGCAATAGTTTGCGCTGAACTGCAAGGTGGGTTTAGATATGGGTTCAGCTATTTTCAGACTTACCTCGTCTTCTGTATAGGGGCAATTGTCGAGCTGGGCATAGCTCCAGGTTAATACATAGCTGTTGCCGGGTGCGCCCAGGAATACAGAATTGGGGTCATGCACATCGGCAAAAGCGCCGAGGCCGCCTGATTTTATTTTCCAGCTACCTACCCTGGGGGTGGGCGGAACAGAACCGTGCAGCGAAACCGAATTTATTTGGCAGGCAACGGTATCTCTGCCGGCGTTTGCAGTTGAGTTAGGTATAACATTAATGGTTACTCTTTTACGTACGCTTACGCAGCCGGAATTATTGATGCCGCCGACAAAGAAGGTAAAAGTGCCTGCAGAGCTTATATTATGCGAAGCAAAGCGCAGTGAGGTTGAGGTGGCTAAAGGTGAAGCGCTTGTGGAATCAGGGTACAGGTACCAAATATTTGCCCCTCCACCCGAAATGGTGATTTGGCTTTTCCCGAAACCGCAGATAACTGCCGCCGATACGCTGTCTATAACAGGGCTGGGCGATATAGTCGCCTTAACTGTAATGCTGCTGCTTTGGCAGCCGTCGAACTTAGCGCTTACCTTGTAAAAAGATATGCCTGAAGCCAAAGTCTGATTTAATTCAGTACCGGTTGAAATTACATTGCCCTGCGGATCTGCCCATTCATAGGTATAAGTCGGATCAGGGTTTAGTACGCGTAAATGAGGATCCTGGCCGGAACAGGCTACAGTATCATGCGCAACCGGGGTGGTTACTTCGGTAGTGGTTACCCTGATAAAGGCATGCCTGCTTGGGCAGGTTTCCAGGTTGTAAGCAGTTGCAAACAAGGTGTCGAAATCACCGTCGGGCCTGAATGCAAATTGCCCGGTGGTATTACTACCTAATGACCTGAAATTACCGCTTCGGCGGATAAAGAATTCGTAATGAGATGCTGCAGGGGTTTGCGGCAATACCCTTACAATGCCTGCGCCGCCATAACAGAAATGCGGCAATGCATCAAATACGGGTGGTTCAGGAGCTATGTTGAAAGTAACCACGTATGGCTTTCTGGGGCCTTCGCAGCCATGCTCATTGGTATAAGAGAAGTAATAGGTACCCGGTGTGGGAACCGGGTATTTCATTTCCGGCGTAGTGAATTGGTAAAGGGGTACTGTTTCTGTAGCCGAGGTGTACAGGTTGCCGGTAAGCACTTCAGAGAAATTGAAAAAGTTATTAAACTTCAGGTGCAAATTGGCATCGTTACCAATACAGGGCATTAAAGAGTCGCCGAAGGCCGGGGCGTCGGGTGATTCCAACGGGCCGGCAATTACAACAGCCCGCTTACTTTCACATTCGCCGTGAATGGTAGATACGAAGTATAGTAAAATGGAAGTATCAAGGGTTATAGACAAATCTGAGCCGTGGTAGCCCAGTGGTGTGGTTGAAGTTAGAGTTGTGTACCAGTTCCAGGCGGTATCGCCGGTTAATACGGGTACGTGCACTATGCCGGAGTTGTTGCCGCATAGGTAAATAATGGTATCGGGCGGGGCAGGTATGTTGGCATTGTAATGCGCAATAATCTCGGTAAGCTCGCTTTCGCAGCCGTTGGCATCAATTACTTTAACAAAGAAGCTTTCGTCGTTGGTGCTCACGTTTACCGTTACCGAAGGCCCGGTGCCGGGAATTACCCGCCTGTGTTGGTTTACCCAGGTAAACCTGGCACCCGGAACGGCAGAACTTGCGGTTAAAGTTAAAGGACCTGTACGGCAGAAGTTAACATCTGTACCTGTGGGTGAAACCGGCGGGGTGCCCAGGGTTATTTCCACCGGTGTGCGCGGGCTGTCGCAGCCTTTTACGCGGTAGCCTGCATAAACAGTCATGGTTGCATTCACATTGGGCACCAAAACGCTGCTGTTAGGGCTCGTTGCCAACTGCGCGGATCCCGTTGGTCCTGCCCAAACAATATAGCCCGTGGCTTCGGGCGGAGCATTAATAATAATGTGGCCTATGCCGGGCGCGCAAAGGGCATCGGCCTGTGCGGTTGGTGCAGTTACGTTGCCGAAAACGGTAGCTGTAACCTTGGTTCTTTTACTTGCGCATTCCGTTCCCGGAACTATTTCTGCTACCCAGTAAGAAGTGGTGGTATTATAAGTTGTTGTGTAGGCTGAACCTGTTACGCCCGATAAATAATCATCCCCGGTTTCAGAGGTGTACCAGCGAAATTGGTTGCTGTTAGGCCTGTCGGCCGATGATTCAACAAGCAGGGTAATTACGGAAGGTGCACAGCCTGATGAGTCGGTACCCAGTGGCCGGGTTGGTTTTTTATCTACGTTTATGAATATGGGGTTAGGCGAATAGTAATCGCACCATAGGTTATGATATAACATGGTAATGGTGCCGCTTTCGGTAAAATGATATGTAAGGCTGCCCGCGTTGCTGAAACCTGCCGTTGAACCGCCGGCCGATAAGTAGGGGAAAACGTCATAGCCGGCGCTTTGTGGTATTGTAATAGTATTCAGAGATACGCCGTCGTCGCAGAAGGTATAAGTTTCTGAGGGTGCGTAAACAGGCATGTGGAAAATAAAAAGCGTAATGGGCGTTCTCGGCGATTCGCAATTGCCTATATTGTTTGTGGCCCAAACGGTTACCGGCGCATCAGCAGTTACCGGAACTGATACCACGAAATCTGTTGAAATCAGGTTTCCGCCGAATTCAGCATCATACCAACGCAGGTTCAGGAAGCGGTCTATTGGGTAAGCGGTAATGCTTACAGGTTGGCCATCAGTTACTTCGCAACCAGGTTCGGTATATAAAATAGGGGTTAGCAAGGGTGCCATATACCCGAATGCCAGCGGGGTTCCCTCGGTTGAGGCAGACACTGTTAAAGTGTTGTCTGAAGTTACATCACCTATAGTTACAGGACTTCCTTCGCCGGTGCCGCCAATGGTGCGCCATCCGGGAGCGCCGTTATCGCCTACTGTCCATTGCACCACCTTAATCATGGTTTCATCGCGAATAACGCCGGGGTTGTTCCAGTATAGCCGCACTTTTACCTGTGCAGCACCATCGGTTAATGAGGTAATGCGCCACCATTCATTCCTGTCGACCCAGCAAAGCTCGTTGAACTCGCTGATTACGCTGGTGGCAGGGTAGCCGGCCGTGGCAGGGTTCTGAAAAAAGTATTCCAGCCTGAATTTTTCGGGCCTGCCGTTGTTGAAATAGATGTTAAAAATGCGGGGCGGACTGCCGAAATTATCGGCAATGGGAATATCTATTGAATAATCCCCGCTGCGAAAAACGACGGGCCTGCCTATATTATAGCCTGTGCCTTCGGGGCTTACGGCTGATTCGGTATAAACAATAGGAAATGCTCCCGAGGTTACATTGGCATTCAGGGTGGCGAGCTTGTTCACATAAACAGAATCGCTCATGGTCATGGCCGAGTTTATAACAAGGTTCCAAAAAGCCTCATGCCTGCCTGTGGTGCTTATGGTGTTTGTGCTGTTGAAAACAACTGTTCCGCCGCCTGAATGAAAGCTGTTGAGGCCGGCCAGGTTATCCCATCCCGCATTTACATTGAGCACAGCGCCTTTTACTGAAGTATCGGCCCCCATGTTCAGCAGGCCGCCTGCAATGGTAACGCCGCTGTTGGCTGTCAGGCTGTTGCCCGCCCCTATAAGTGTAAGCGAACCGCTGTTAATGCGGAACTTGCCGCATTGCGCAGTGCCCGTTATAATTGCCGCATTGGTGGCGCTTACTATGGTTACCGCATCGGCTGCGCCGGGTACGCCGGCAGGGGTCCAGTTGGCGGCTGTGTTCCAGTCAGAAGATTGGCTGCCGTTCCAGGTTCGTTGGGCTGAAAGGCTGAGTGAAATGCAAAACAAAAATGCAATCAGCAGGCAGGTGCGTAGAATATGTATTAACATTCTTTAAATATTTATAACGGAAGCAAAGCAATCAGTACTATAAAAGACTCAATCCGGTGGGCAGACAGTAAATGTATGGCCTTGGTGCCTTTAAGCGCTTAAAATAAGCATGGTAATAAAAAGGCAATAACAAGGCAAAAGACTGAGCAATAAGATAAAGGATTCAGCAGCAAATGCCCGTTTCTACGGATGAAACAGCATATTTACTATTGAACAGCAGCGCTTTAACCGGGTGTTAAGATTAAGCGCACCCGCAGGTGTTTTATTAAAGGCCTTGCTGCTGAAGGAATGCAGCATGCTTGGTATTGTTATATACCCGCTCAAATATAGGAAAGTAAACTTAGGAGGGGAAAAAAGTTTGGGGGGAGATTGTAAATATATGGCTTGCCTTCAATAAAGCTCCTCAGATTCGTGGAAGTCATTTTCGAATGGAAGATGAAATTACCATTGAATTATTAGTTGTTGCGCTTCGTTTTTTTCTTTAAACCCGTGGTTGTGTTGATTAATGCTGGGTATTTCAAAATTGCAAACCAATGCCTCTACAACTGCTTTGCGATTTTCAATATTACCCCCTGAATGATAGAAGTGATCTTTGGTTACAATATTAAAATTCGACCAATATTTATCTACCATATCATTTTTTCGCCATTCGTTGTGATGCCATGTTGATAGAATAAATTTAGCTTTAGTATTACTTAGTAAATGAAACAATGTTTCTTCATCCTGTTCTGTCCATCCATTATAATAATCAACATATCGCCCGAAATACGGAGGGTCACAATATATAAAGTCATTTTCAGCAGCCAGGGGAATTATTTCGGCAAATGATTTATTGTGAAAAACCCATTCAGGTTCAGGTTTTATTATATTTGAAACAGACTGTACTTGATTTGTGATTTTTGTAATGTAGGCTTGTGCAAAGCGTTCCGGTTTTTTACAAAAAGGAATATTCCAGTTTCCTTTTTTGCCAAAGCGCATCATACCATTGAACCCTGCTCTAGAAAGAAAAATAAAATCATAAGGTGAAAATTCACCACTATTGAATCTTGACCGTATCTTGAGATAATGCTCGTATCCATTATTCTCTGCAACTCTGAGTAATTCTCCCTCATACTCAAGATATTTTTTCATTAATGGTGCAGAAATTTCTTTACCCTGAACGCCTTTGTAAAAATTAATTATATGAGGATTGGAGTCATTTAATATTGCCTGTTTAAAATTAGCATTAAATGCAACAACTCCCGTACCTAAAAATGGTTCTATCCATTTACCGCTTACTTTTGGCATAAGGGCCATTATCCAAGGTACAAGCTTTGTTTTAATGCCCTGGCTTTTAATAGGTGGTACTATTGTTTTCTTATTCATCACTTTCTGTTCCGTTTTGAGATTGTAAATCGTCTTCAGCACTTAAAAGTTTGATTTCATCCTTGTGAGCTTCTAAAATTTGTATACCCCTTTGTTTGTAAATATTGTAAGTTTCCAAATTGGAATACGGTCTTGGAATCTCGAGGGCTTTGGCCATATCATTAGTTAAGTAATACATCCAGTAATCGTCGTAAACTTCTTCGCCCAGTGTTGAAAATATACCTTTGCCATTAATAAGGTTATCAATACTGTTGGTCGATCCAATGTTTTTTGTATTGCCGCTACCCGGGTTAGCAGAAGCAATTTTATACTTTGGCTGCACGAAAAACTGAAAATCCCTAATAACTGATACAATCTTATCCAGCTCATCAATATTATAAACAGTCTTTTCATTTAGCTCAACTTCTGTTTGAGAATAAATAACACCCAACACTAAATGCGCTGAGTACGATCCATAAGGATACAAAGTGTTTTTTGTGCTCTCTCTGTTTCGGAAATACCCGGTGAAGGCACCCAATGTCATACTTTTTATTTTGTTTGCAGAGTCTTTGAATGTGCTTTTAATATCAACAGCGAATTTTTCCTTTGTTGTATTCGAAATAAATGTTAAATCCGGATAGAAGTTTTGTTGAGGTGGTAATTCAAGCGTGAGATCGTTTTTTTTAGCAAACTGTTCAAATGCAGGAATAAGGAGAAGTTCTATGATTTTGGATACAACCTTAGTATCAATAGAAATTGTGTAGATATTCTTATATATATCAATAAACCCTTTAACAATCCAATCGCCTTTTTCTGTTGCAATAATCTCATTGTAATTTTTAACTTCTTCCTGAAGCGCCAATAACAGTTCGTCTTTAGTCATGTATTAAGGTTTGATTATTGCTATGAAACACGAATCTACACTTTTTATTATTAAATACACATCCTGCCTGAATTATACCTATCCTCTCCCTTTCATATTTTCCCTATCTTTGCGCCCTGTTTTCCCTGAACACCATCCCCGCTATCCCGTTGGGGCCATGTGAACAGACTCAATTATATATGCTCCGTACACACACCTGCGGCGAACTGCGTTTGCAGAACGCCGGCACCCCGGCAACCTTATGCGGCTGGGTTCAGCGTATCCGCGATAAAGGCGGCCTTGTTTGGATTGATTTGCGTGATCGCTATGGCATTACGCAGCTCATACTTGATGAAAGCTACAGCTCAGCCGAGCTCGTGGCCCAGGCCCGTACCCTCGGTCGCGAGTTCGTGATTTCAGCAACCGGAACCGTTATTGAGCGCACAGCCAAAAACGCCAAAATACCCACCGGCGAGGTGGAGCTGAAAATTGAAAGCATCAGCCTGCTGAACGCTGCCAAATTGCCCCCCTTCCTGATAGAAGACGATACCGACGGCGGAGACGACCTCCGCATGAAGTATCGCTACCTTGATTTGCGCCGCACCCCGGTGCGTAAAAATCTGGAGCTGCGCCACCGCCTGATGCAGGAAACCCGCCGCTATCTCGACGGACAAGGCTTTATGGAGGTGGAAACCCCCGTACTCATTAAAAGCACGCCTGAAGGCGCCCGCGATTTCGTGGTGCCGAGCCGCATGCATCCGGGTGAGTTTTACGCCCTGCCCCAAAGCCCCCAAACTTTCAAGCAATTGCTCATGGTAAGCGGTTTCGACCGTTATTTCCAGATAGTAAAATGCTTCCGTGATGAAGATTTGCGTGCAGATCGTCAGCCTGAATTCACGCAGATAGACTGCGAAATGTCGTTTGTGGAGCAGAACGATATTCTTGACATGTTCGAGGGTCTGATTAAGGTTATCTTCAAAAATATTAAGGGCATTGATCTCCCTGAATTCCGTAGGGTAGATTATTCATGGGCTGCCGAAAACTACGGCTCTGATAAACCCGACCTCCGTTTCGGCTTCCCCTTCAAAAACCTGACGGGTATTGCCAAAGGCAAGGGTTTCCCCGTTTTCGATAATGCGGAAGCAATACTTGGCATAGCCTGCACAGGCGCTGCCGATTACACCCGCAAGCAGCTTGACGAGCTTACCGAGTTTGTTAAAAAACCGCAGGTAGGCGCAAAAGGACTCGTTTATGTTCGCTATGCCGCCGACGGAACTTTGAAAGGCAGCGCCGATAAATTCTACTCTGAAACCGAGCTGAAAGCCTGGGCCGATGCCATGGACGCCAAACCCGGCGACCTCATACTGATACTTGCCGGCGACGATGCCAAAACCCGCAAAGCCCTCAACGATCTTCGCCTCGAGATGGGAACCCGCCTCGGCCTGCGCGATAAGGATAAGTATGAAGTGCTTTGGGTTTGCGATTTCCCTTTGCTCGAGTTCAACGAGGAGGAAAACCGCTGGTTTGCCATGCACCACCCCTTCACTTCGCCCAAGCCCGATGATATTGCCCTCCTTTACACCGACCCCGGGAAAGTACGCGCCAATGCTTACGACCTCGTGATTAACGGCGTGGAAGTAGGCGGAGGCAGCATACGTATTCACGACCGCGGCCTGCAGGAAGAAATGTTTAAGCGCCTCGGTTTTACCGATGACGAGGCCCGTCGCCAATTCGGCTTCCTGATGGATGCTTTTGAATATGGTGCGCCACCGCACGGCGGACTCGCCTTTGGTTTCGATCGCCTTTGCGCATTGCTTGGCGGCTCCGACAGTATTCGTGATTTTATTGCCTTCCCGAAAAACAACTCGGGCCGCGATGTAATGATAGATACCCCTTCAACAATTGCCGATGCACAGCTTAAGGAACTGGGAATCGGTGTTACAGAGCAGAAGAAATAACTGTCAGTTAAAATAATTTCACATTCCTGAAATATTTCCTGAACCGCCTGTATGTGCCTAAAACCTCGTTTTTGGGCCTTCCGGGCGGTTTTTCTTACATGTAACTTACATGATTTTGGTATGCCCCATTATATATTGTGCTAACAGGTATTGACATATTACATTTATAGGAATATATTTTGGCAAATTAGCAGGGAATTAAGTCCGGGTGCTGCTTTACGGGCGCATTTGGCCTGCAAAGGAGCACAGTAATTTTAATACACGATTAACACCTACAAAGCATGGCTAAGCTCAAGAACATTATTAAGCAACTATCGGCACACGATTTTCAAACCCTCTGCGACCAGTTGCGGGCCGGGAATGCCGAAAAATCTGCCCTGCTGCTCCGCTTCATCCGCGAACGCCAAATGAGCGACGAGAAGATAATGAAAGAGCTTGATGTGAACACCAACGCTTATTATACCCTTCGCTCCCGCCTGAACCAAAAGATTGAGGAATACCTTTTGCAGCAGATGGAAAACCCCCGCACCGACCTCCTGAAAAAGGTGGCCAACATCAGCGAGGTGGTTTTTACCAAGAAGCGGGCTATTGCCATTGCCACCCTCAAAAAGCTTGAAAAGGAGCTGCTTGATTACGACTTGGCCAACGAGCTTACCGTGGTTTACAAGAACCTCAAAAAGCTGCACATTAACTCACCCGACAGTTTCAGCTACTCGCAGCTGTACAACCGCCACGTGGCCTATATGCTGGCCCTGGATAAGTGTGAGGACCTTCTCGCCGATTACTTTAAAAAGTACGGCAGCTACCTGCTTACCGGCAACGAGATAGAAAAAATGGAGCTCGACCTGCTCAAACGCGAGCTCGATAATGTCTGCAAGTTGTATGACAGCCACCGCCTGTATGTGTACCGCCATTGCGTAGGCATCTTCCACCGCTTTTTTGTTGATACTGCCGAGAACGAAGAAGATGAGGCCGTTGAAGACATACTCGCCAACGTAGAAAAAACCTTTGAAACCTATTACCTCGATTCGGTTTACTATAACCTGAAACCCGTGTTCGAGTACCTGAAGCTGGAGTATTATACCCACTACAAGGTATGGCGCAAAACCGAAAAGTACTTTGAGGAGGTGAACGAGAATGCAGCCACCCTTTTGAGCAATTACAGCCTCTACACCTTCCCTGCCGGCTTCCTGCTCACCAAGCTCGACCGTGCCATACGTACCGAAACCGAAGGCAGCCTGTACGTTGAAAACAAGGAGATTTTCGAGGAGTTTGAATGCGATGTGAACGATGTGCCCAAATACCTCATTTACGTTTGCTACCGTGCCCTCAGCTGCTTTTTCGCAGGTAAGTACGATGAAGCCCACCGTTACCTGAACGGCCTGCTCAACGATTTAAGCCTGAAGCGTTTCCCGCAGGCGCTTATAGAGGTAAAGCTGCTGCTCACCCTGCAATACTGCCTCCTGCGCGATTTTGAGCTCTTTAACCAAAGCGTAAACAGCATACAGCGCCAGATTCGCCTGCTTAACCAGGGCGACGATCATTCAACGCTCTTTATAAAGCTGATGAAAACGGCCATTACCGAAACCCGCCCGGGTAAAGCTGCCAAAATTAAATCTATGGCAGAAAAAATCAGGGCCAAAGGAGTAGGTCATTTCTCCCCGATTATGATAATCTGCTCGGATGATCGGTTTTTGGAGAAGATGGTTTAAAATGCGTGAATAATGACTGCCGAGGCTCATATACCTTCTGCGTTATTAAGACCTTTTATCAAGGCTTACCTGATCATAGAGAGCCGCGAGGAATTGGTGAATAGGGTATTGCCCGACACTTCGCTTGTAATAGCATTCCGGTTTAAAGGGCAGGTTAATTATGTAACCGAAAATAATTTGGAGGCATTGCCGGGTTCAGTTATTTCAGGTTTAAGAAAATCTGTCAGGCTGATTAATTACCTTGATAATTCGGCAACATTTTTAATCAGGTTTAAGGAAGCAGGCGCAAAGGCATTTTTCAGGGAGCCGATGCACGAACTTTTTGAGGAGAGCGTTTCGCTCGATACTTTTATATCAGGGCATGAATTATCGCTGATTGAGGAACAGTTGGCCGAAGCGGATAATAATCTTCAAAGAGTAGCTGTGATTGAAGCGTTTTTGTTGTCGAAACTCTGTAACAATAATCCTGACAGGCTGGTTGCAGCTGCCGTACAGAAGATTCATTCCGCAAGCGGGAGCATTAAAATTCAGGAGCTTGCCAAATCACTTTTTATAAGCCATGATGCTTTCGAAAAACGTTTCAGACAAACGGTAGGTACTTCACCGAAGCAGTTTGCGTCACTAATCAGGATGAATTCGGTTATCAGTAATACAGGTCGGGAATCATTTTCAGACAAGGTGTTTGATGCCGGGTATTTTGACCGGTCGCATTTTAACAAGGAATTTAAATTGTTTACCGGGCAAACCCCTACCGATTTTTTTAAAGCAGGCTTATACTGGTAAAATCAATGATTTTTTACAATCACCGGGTTTAAGGGCCTCTTAATTTTGCATCAACAACATGAAGAACTATGAAATCACTAATTAGGCAATGCAGTTTTGTTTTAGGCTTGCTGTTCATCAGCGCCTCATTCTTTTCCCAGGCAAAAGAAAACCAAACATCAGCCAAATTACCAAAAGTAAAAATGGAAACCCCGAACTCGGAACTTAAAGAGTATATTTTACTGGTCCGTGTACCGCTCAGCTACGGGCCTGAACAGGCAAAAGAAGTACGTGAGCAATGGAACGCCTTGCTTGACAAATGGAAAGCCGACGGTACTTTTATTACAAGCTATGTTTACCCATCAGATGGCTATTTGGTAACAGGGGCAGAAAAATCGGTAACAAAGGAAAGTTATACGGCAGGCAGTTTTAAGCTTGTAAGTAACATGATTTTGAATGCGCCTAATTATGAAGCAGCATTGGAATTGGCGAAAAAATGCCCGGTGCTTGCGCAGGGCGGGGTAATTGAGGTGAGGGAGATTCAGCCGAGGGTGAAGACAGGGAAGTGAGAAAGGTAAGCCTGGAAGGTGTTGAATATATTGACTTGTTTTATGTGATAAATCACAGTTTTTGTTTTTTAACAGGTTGCTATACAGGTTTTTACTAAAGTGATGCTTTCGTGATTCAATACTCGGTTTCACTTGGGTTATTTGTTTTGAATCACCTGGCCTTCACCTCCAGCCATTCCAAACCAGCCCAATCCCCTTGGCCCCGCCCTGCATAACCGGGTAAAAGCTGATTGATTTCCTGCCCCACCTGTGCCTGTGCGTTAAGTAGGCCACTTGCGCCGATAGGATGCCAACCCCCGCCCCGGCAAACACATCCGATTCCCAGTGCCTGTTATTCACCATTCGCAGGCCTGCCACACCTGCAGCCATGGTATAAGCTCCTATACCATACCAAGGGCTTCTGTTCCGTGTTTCTTTGTAAACAATGGTTGCCGCCATAAATGCCTGCGCAGTATGACCTGATGGAAATGAATACTGCCCGCCATCGGGCCGGGTAATATTGGTTAAGCGCTTGGTTATTTGAACAGTGGCATTGTCGAGAAGCTCAGCTTTAGCAATGAGCAGGAGCAGGTTTATGCCGTCGTTTTCGGTTTCAACTTTGAGCAGCTTTATAATGCCCAGCTCAAGGAATGGGGCGAATTGCAGGTAATTATCTATATGGTTTCTGTAATCAACAAACAGGTGCCGAACATCTGTTTTTGCACTGTAGCTGCTGTAAAAGCCATGGTTGTTTATGGTGCTTATGCCGTATCCTATCAACACCACGGGCACAACCGAGGCCCTGAGCAATTTGCCTTTATACCATTTCCGGGTAGTATCTGTTTGTGCTTTTACACCGGGTTTTACCTGTTTTAAAGTATCTTCATTAACGGGTTGTATGATTAACGGCTTTTGGGAAAAGGTCGGGTGGTTGCTGCCCAATAAGAGCACCAAAATACTTAGCCGGAAATACTGATATAGATTCATTTTTCTATTATTTAAAATTAAAACCTCCCCACCAACCCGAAATGCACCTTGCTCGTATTAAATCCCAGCTTCTGCGAATTGGTTCTGCCCAGGGCATAAGTAAAGCTGAATACCCCTGCCGGGGTTGAAAAGCTGATGCCTGCCCCTATGCCTGTGGGACTGTCGGTAAAATTGCTGCCGGGGGCTTTATAGCGATAAATGCCCTGGTCGGCGAAGAGCAGTAGGTAGCTTGTTTCCTCAATAAACCAGCGCAGCTCTGCCGTGGCTATGGCGTATTGCGATGCAAAGAAGAAGTTTTCGTTAAAGCCCCTGAGCGTGCTCAGCCCGCCAATCCGGAAGAGCTCGTTGCGCAGGGGCAGGGCAGTAGCGAGCAGTCCGCCGCTGAGGCGGGTCAGCAATACGCCCTGCTTGCCGAGTGGGGTGTAATGCTCAATATTGGCCTTGCTGAAAAAGCGGGTATCGGAAATACGTATGGTGTCATAAGCAGCTTCGGGAATGCCGGGCAATTTTTGCAGGGTCTTGGTACCAATGCCGACCTCTAAATACCGCTTCATGCCGCTGTGCGGATACAGGAAATCGTTGGTTGAATTGCCTTCATAGCTGAGCCCGTAACTTTGAATATTATACCCCGAAATATCGGGCAGGGTAGAGCCCTTTACTGCCGCCGGGGTGGTTTGCCTCAATATAACCGATGCATTCTGCTCGGCAAAAACGCCCAGCTTTTCACCGCCTGCATAAGTCCAGGCAAGGCTGAGGCGGGAACGGCGGTTCAGGAAAGTGGTATCTTCCTTCAAAAGGTAAAATGTACCAGTTGCCTCCAAGGGGGTACCAAGAAGGGCCGGGTGGGTATAGCTTACATCAAGCTTTTGGCTGCCTTTCTTTATGCTTTGCCAGCTCAGGTTCAGGGCTTTGCCGCTTTGCAACAGGTTATTCAGCTTCAGGTTTATCTCACCGGTAATAAGCAGTGCACCCTGTCCCTGCTCGTTGGGCAGGAAACCTATGATGCCGTCGGCCTGGTTGGCGTTGCGGTTTTCAGCAGAAAGTATGGGGTATGCGCGGTTGTTGCTGAAAGTAAGGCGCATGGGCCCTGTAACTTTCAGCCAGGGCAGGCTGCGCAGGTATTTCTCGGCGTATGCCAGGTTGCTCTTGTTGAATGCTTCACCGGGCCTCAGGCGCAGGAGCCGGCTCATGAATTTACGCTTCACCTTCAGGTTGCCAATAATGGCCAGGCTGTCCCAAACCACGTATGGGCCGGGCTTGTAATTAAATGCGGCATCAAGCTCTGCATCTTTGCCGGAATTATTTACCTGCATAGAATCCAGCCGGAGCGATGCAAATGGGTAACCGCTGTTTTCTGCCGAAGTTAAAATACGATCACTAAGCCTACCCAAATCAGAAGGACTAAACAGGTTGCCGGTGTGTTTGCGTTTTCGCAAACCTGTTCCGCTAAGCACTTCCGGGGCCAGGTTGCCCGGGCGGAGGCCGGCCCATCGGTACTGTAAGCCGGGTATGATGGTAACTTTTAAAGTATCGGGCTTACCCGGCTTTAATGCTTGCCGATTTTGCAAACTGTCGGCCGAGGCTGTCAGAAAACCTTTATCCTGCAGGTTGCGCAGCCGGGCGCTGATTGCGGCTAATGCTGTTTCTTTATCAGGGTGTAAGGTGCTTTGCTTTTTAGTTCCTTCGTTTATAAAAAGCAAAACAGCCCGCTCTTTCTTAGCGGCAGTCAGCGTATCGGCGGGAGCCGATGCTGTTTTGGGCATATTAGGTTTCAGGCTGTCGGCCGGGCTTTGGGCAAACAGTAAAGCGGGCAGAAACAGCAGCGCGAAAAAAATAAACAGCCATGCGCACTTTGTTTTCATATTTCAGCTTTCCGCAGCTTAAAGCTAAGCAAAAACCTCGGCACGGGTATGCCTAATTACTTTTCATGACCTTTGTGTTAGGTTTTGGTTTACGCGCGCTGAGCAGGTAAACCAGGTAAATAAAGTTCAGGGGCATAACAAGCAGCGCCAAAATAAAGCTTGCATACCTGGTTATATAAACTGCGGGATGCTCGCCCTGCAATGCGCCAATAAAAAACTTCATGGAATACATGCCCAATACAGCCCCGTATGTGAGGCAAGACAATGATGCCATGTTAAAAAACTGCAACACCTTGGCCGGCCTGCTGAATGCCTTACCGCTGAGCGCAAAAGCGCTGCAGGCACATAACAGCAACACGGGCAGGTAATAATACAGGGTATCCATAAAAACGGGTTGTTTTAGGTACTTAACGCAAAACGGGGTACCCGTTATTAAACCGGTACCCCGAACAGGATGCTTTATTAATTTCGGCGCTTAAACGCTCAATATATTTACCAGCCTGATAAGGTCAGGGTGAATGGGCTTATTCTTGGTTATGCATTCTTTAAACGATGTGTACACCACCTCGTTATTAATAATGCCGGCCATTACGTTTTTGCGCCCGTTTACAAGGCCTTCAACCGTTGCCACGCCCAGGCGGCTGGCAAGTATGCGGTCATAAGCCGTTGGCGGACCGCCGCGCTGCACGTGCCCAAGCAGCGTTACCTTAATATCGCCGTAAGGAATATGGGCTTTTACTTTTTCGGCAACAATGTTAGCGCCGCCTTCTTCGTCGCCTTCGGCAACTACAATAATGCTGCTGGTCTTGCTGCGGTTCCAGCCTGATTTCAGGGTATCAATCACCTCTTCAATGCTGGTGGCGGTTTCGGGTACCATAACCAATTCAGCGCCGCCGCCAAGGCCGCTCTGTATGGCTATATAGCCTGAATCGCGACCCATTACTTCTATGAAGAAAATGCGGTCGTGGCTGTCGGCCGTATCACGAATTTTATCTATGGCATCAAGGGCGGTATTTACCGCGGTATCGAAGCCAATGGTGTAATCGGTGCCGTAAAGGTCGTTATCAATGGTGCCGGGGGCGCCAACGGTGGGTATGCCGAACTCGTTAAAAAATATCTCGGCGCCGGTAAATGTACCGTTGCCGCCAATGGCCACAAGGCCGTCGATGCCGTAATTCTGGAGGTTGGTGTAGGCGCGCTTACGGCCTTCGTACTCCATAAATTCCATACTGCGGGCGCTCTTTAAAATGGTGCCGCCTTTCTGCACTATGTTGCTGACAGAATGCGACTCCATGCGGAAAATGTCGCCTTTAATCATGCCGTTGTAGCCGCGCCGGATGCCATACACTTCCAGGCCATAAAATACCGCCGTACGCACAACTGCGCGTACACAGGCATTCATTCCCGGCGAGTCGCCTCCGGAGGTAAATACAGCAATTCTTTTCATGGTAGGGTGGTATAGGTAAACGAAGCCGCGTTAGTATCAGGCCGCAATATCTGAATTTTTCCGGTGGCAATTAACCATTATGCTGTAAAGCCTGCCCCTGAAATCAATATTTTCTTTTAAAATTGCAGGCAAAGTATCGGTTATGGGCAGTTTCCGGCCCGCCACCGACAAAAAAAATCGCATTAAAGTCCTAATTACATTGGCTGCAAAGCTGTTTTGCCCAATTATACCCACCTTTGCTCCTGTTGCCTCGTGTTTATTATTTCCCTGTTAAATAAGCCCGGCCTTTATGCAAGGCTAAATATTCATATATGCGCTTTATAAGCACCGGCGGCCAACCAGGAGCCGTAACTCTCCGCGAAGCGGCCTTCAAGGGCCTGGCCCCAGACGGCGGCCTTTATGTACCTGAAACGCTCAGCCCGCTCCCGGCATCGTTTTTTAAGGAGCTTAGCACACTCAGCCTGCCGGAAATGGCGACTGTAGTTGCCGCCAATATTCTCGGCGACAGCCTGCCGGAAGCCGTATTGCAAGGCATTTGCGAAGAGGCATTTAATTTCCCGGTTCCCCTGGCCGAAGTTACACCCGGCCGTTACTTGCTGGAGCTTTTCCACGGACCAAGCTATGCCTTTAAAGACTTCGGGGCCCGCTTTATGGCCCGTTTGCTGGCTTATTACCTGGAGCAGGAAGCCAGGGAGCTTCACGTTTTGGTTGCCACATCCGGCGACACCGGCGGGGCTGTTGCCCTTGGTTTCCTGAATGTGCCCGGCATTAAAGTAAGCATACTTTACCCGAGCGGCAAAGTAAGCGGGCTACAGGAAAAGCAGCTGACAACACTTGGCGGAAACATTACCGCCCTTGAGGTTGACGGTAATTTTGATGATTGCCAGCGCATTGTAAAAGCGGCCTTCAACGATGCCGAATTAAGCCGCAAACACGGCCTTACTTCCGCCAACAGCATCAACATCTGCCGATTGGTGCCGCAAAGCTTTTACTATTTCCATGCCTGCGCCCAATTGGCAGAAGCGCAATTGCCTGTTGTTTTCTCGGTACCGAGCGGCAATTTCGGAAATCTCTGCGCCGGGCTTTTAGCGAAACGCATTGGCCTGCCCGTAGATCATTTTGTGGCCGCAACCAATGCCAACGATGTTTTTGTTAAATACCTCGAAAGTGGGAATTACAATGCAAGGCCATCGGTACGCACATTAAGCAATGCCATGGATGTGGGCGACCCAAGCAATTACGCACGCATTGCGCATCTCTATAATTATGATTTTACTGCGCTCCGTAAAGATGTTTTCGGTCACAGCGTTTCAGATGCGGAAACAACTGCCTGCATAGAACGTGTTTTTGCCGAACACAATTACCTGCTTGAGCCGCATGCAGCAGTGGCATGGCTGGGGCTTGAAGCTTATGAAAAAACGCTGGGCAGGCCATTTGTAGCCGCGGCCCTCGGCACCGCTCACCCTGCCAAGTTTATGGATGTGATTCCTGCTCAGCTTGCTGAAAAAATTGTGCTGCCCGCAGGCTTGCAGGATGCCATGCAGAAAGAAAAGAAATCAATAAAAATTAAGCCTGAGTTTGCAGAGCTGAAGGCTTATCTGGAAGGGTAAAAGCAACCCCGTATATGTAACCAGGGTTAAGATTCATCCTGACCTTGATTTTCCGCCGCTAATGTTCATTAACTTTTAAACCATACCTTAAATGAAAAAACTGCTACTGCTGCTCACCTGCAGCCTGATTTATTTTAATACCGGCTTAGCGCAATCACAAACTAAGACCCAGGTAACCCCAAAGGGCGTATATGCGGAAATTGATATAGCAGATTGCAACAAAACAATATTGGCTTTACAGGGGCCTGACGCAGGCGCACATAAAGCAGCAGCCGAAGTTTTAAAGACCCCGAATAAATATAACCCGCCGGTGATTTTCGAATTATCGAGACTATTGTTTAAAGACGGAAAGAAACAGGAGGCAAGCTATTGGTTTTATGTTGCGCAACTCAGGGCTCGCTACGATGCCAACCTTTGTACTGATGCAAGCGCCCGTAGTGCAGCAGGCGCTCTTACCGGCGAGTATGGCCCTGAAATTAACATTTACGCCACCAAAGACGTGGTGCAACTGGAAAAAACGGTGAAAAAGGTGTGTGAATTCGTTCGAAAGAATAATGAAGAATACGACCATCGTTGGATAAATCTGCATGGCTTGTCGGCCATGTCTGCCTCCTTGGGCGACCCTATTGACAATGAGCCCTTAAGTCTTCCTAAAAAGAAATGGTCTTCCGTAAAAAAGAAAACAATTGATGATTATTACAGCGGGTTTATAACCTATTCATCGGTGCTTAAGAAATCACAAAAATAGTTAGCGGAATGCTGCTGTTAACCTATTGGTTTTTAAGCCCAATGCCTTATCGTTTCTGCAATATGGTAAAGCTCGTATATTGAAGTTTATAGGGCAGCAATTCCCCTGGAAAAAGAAATCTCGTCCTTAACACCGGCCATTTAGGTTAGTATTTCGAGACGAGATTTTATTTTTTAAATCTCCAAGGCCTGTGTTTTTCAGCCCCGGAACTTAATTCTTTCGGAATCCTAAAGACTCGTAAAATGTTCAGAAGCATTAACAGCTGCCTGCCGTTGCCTAACAGCCTCGAAAACTGCCAAAGCCGCTGCAACCGATACATTCAATGAGCCTATTTTCCCGGCCAAAGGAATCTGCATCAAACTATCTGCCTTACGTATTAAGGGCGTTGAAACCCCGTCTTCTTCCGAACCCATTATTATTGCCAATGGGCGGTTCATATCTGTTTGCCAGATTTGGTCTTCGCCTTTTTCGGTACAGGCGGCAACGTGTATGCCACTGTCCTGCAACATTTGTATGGTTTGGGCAAGGTTGTTCTCGCGACAAACATGCAGGTGGTTTAATGCGCCTGCGCTTGTTTTCATGGCATCGCCACCTATTTGGGCGCTGCCCTTGGCCGGCACCACGAGCGCATGTACACCTGCGCATTCGGCGCTGCGGGCTATAGCGCCCAGGTTACGCACATCGGTAATGCGGTCGAGTATGAGAATGAGGGGGACCTCGCCGCGTTCGAAAACGTCGGCAATCACATTGCTCAGCTCCACGAAGTTCACCGGCGATATATAGCAAATTACACCCTGGTGGTTTTTGCGTGTAATACGGTCCAGCCTGTCGGGCGGAACTCGGGTAACGGCAACGCCTGCCTGTTCGGCCTGTGTTAATAGCTCTTTTAAGGCAGGGCCATGAGCACCCTTATCAACAAGAAGGCGATCAACCTGCCTGCCCGATTTCAGAACTTCCTCGGTAGCCCTAATGCCGAAAACCACATCTTTTGAAGGCGGGGTTTCAGGTTTGGGAGAGAAGCCTTCATCGGAGAAGGGTTTTGCCAAAGGTTCGCTTTCGCTCTCTGGGTTTTTGCTGCCCCAGCGGTTTCCGCCCTGGGGGCGATCACCATAAGATGCAGGCCTGTCACGGTCGCCGAAGCTTGGCTTAGGGCGATCACCGAATTTAGACCTGTCCCGGTCGCCGAAGCTGGGGCGACGATCACCAAAAGAAGGACGCGGGCGATCTCCGAAAGAGGATGAGCGCGGTTTATCGCCGTAAGATGAAGATCTTGGCCTGTCGCCGAAAGAGCCTTGCGGGCGATCTCCCCCCGGTGCCCTGTTGCGGTCGCCGCTTGAGCTTCCGCGATTCCCGAATGCGGGGCGGGCCGAACGGAAGGGTTTTTCATCGCCGAAATCATCGTTCCTGCGGCCTTGTCCGGCATCATCGCCTGTAGCCTTAGGGCTGAAATCACGGGCTTTCCAGGCCGATGCGCTTGAGCCCTGAGATTCAGCTCCGGGGTCGAAACCGGGCTTGGAATCCGGGCTGCTTTTGCCTGGCTTTTCGTCGTCGCGGGCTGAGTTGTTATCGTCTTCGGTTCTTAGCGGCCTTCCGGGGCGGCGAAAAGAAAAATCATCTGAGGGCATAGTAAAGGGCAAATTCAGTTAAACACCTGCAAGATACGTATGTTGGCTTAACATTAGATGCTGAGAAGATTTTTAGCGTTAACACTTGAGTTCAAAATAGGAGTTTTTGCTAAGGATTACGCCTTAAAGTATTTTTTAATTAAATAAAACTGTATTATTGCTGCAACATATTCAGGCTTTTATATTGCACGTTAAAACACTATCTTATGGCTGACAATAAAATCCAACCGCTTAATGAAATATTTAACAATAAATTTTTTAGAATACCAGATTATCAACGAGGTTATTCATGGGAAAAAGAGCAACTCGACGATTTTTGGGAAGATTTACAAAATCTTAAAGATGGAAAAACGCATTATACTGGGCAGATTACAGTAAAACCGATTAATAAAAATGAAGTAAGCAATCTTGAAAAATGGCAAGATGATAAATGGCTGTTCGAGCGAGGAATGAATGCTTATTATATAATTGATGGGCAACAAAGAATTACTACATCAATAATATTCATCAGGCAATTGCTACTAAGGTTTTTTAATCCAAATGTAGATGGTAATGTGAAGGAAGGTATAAATTTTGATACTTTGGAAAACTGGGAATCCAAATTTCTTTTTAAACATTATGGCAGTAATTACAAAAGTTTTATTTTTGGATACGAAAAAGACAATCCAAGTGATGAGTTCTTTAAGACACGTATTTTAGGGCAACAGTCTGCAACAGCAGATAGGGTACCGGAACAAACACTTTATACCGCCAATCTAGAATATGCTGCTATATATTTCTCCGAAAAATTCTGTTCCTATGATTCTGTTAGCTTAGAGACTATGTTTAGAAAGGTTGTAAGCGGGTTTAAATTTAATTTTTATGAGGTAGAGGGAGGTTTGGATGAGTTCGTTATTTTTGAAACTATGAATAATCGGGGGAAAAGTCTATCAAAGCTTGAACTTTTAAAAACTCGACTTATTTGCCTAAGCTTTTTGGTGGATACAGATCAGCCAGGCGATGAATTACTTGATGAGGAAAAGCGTGTAATGAAAAGACAAGGCTCAATGGATAGACTTAGACGTGATATTAATGAAACATGGAAAACAATTTATGAGTATTTGGGAAAGAACAAGTCTAATCGCCTGCCGGATGATGTGTTTCTATATAATCATTGGATAATGTATTTTGATTACAACAGAGGTGAAGGTGAGGCTTATGCGACTTTTATTTTGCATGAAAAATTTACTACTAAAAATGCTTTAACCGGTTTACTTACATTCGGTGAAATTAAGAACTATATTGAAAGCTTAGCTAAGAGTGTTAAGTCGTGGTTTTATCTTAGAAATATTCAATTTTCTAACTGCAGCGATGAAATAAAAGAGTGGGTTCAGAAACTGGACAGAATAGGATTCGGCGCGTTTTCTCCATTGCTAATGGCTGCAATGAATAAAGAGTCCAATCAAGTCAAGTTACTTGAGCTTTTTAAAGCTGCTGAGAGGTTTCAATTTCTTGTTTTTCGTATAAGTCAACGAAAGGCAAATACTAACAACAGTCATTTCTTTCGGTTGGCGCATAGATATAATTGGGATTTGCCTTTTTGGAATGGTGGTGGTCTTACCGATATTGAAAAGGTAACAGAAAATATTCAATGGAATATACATTGGATTAATGAAGATGGTGAAAATCAGGGATTATTTGTACCAGACAGGTTTGTCGATTATATTGCTGAACAAGAAGGTGGATATTATTCATGGAGTGGATTAAGGTATTTTCTATATGAATATGAACTTCATCTACAGCAAAAGGCCAATAACAACATCAAAATATCTTGGTCTGACTTTCAGAAGCGCAAAAAGGAAGATACAATTGAACATGTTTTTCCTCAGACTCCAACAGATCTATATTGGAAATCAATGTTCAAAGGTGTTAGTAAAAAACATCAAACAGCATTACAGCATAGTTTAGGTAACTTAGTATTGCTTGCAAAGGAAAAGAATTCGTCATTACAGAACTTCAGCTTTGAATATAAGAAAAGTCACAAAGATTCAGCTGGCCATATGCAAGGATATTATAACGGCTCTTATAGCGAAATAGAAGTATCTATATATGATAAATGGTCGCCCAATGAAATAATTGAACGCGGTTTAAAAATGCTTCAATTTATGGAGTATCGTTGGGGTTTCAATATTGATGCATGGGGCCTGTCCTATGAATTGATGTTAAATATTAAAATTGATCAGCATTAATTTTTATTAAGAAGAGTTTAGGCTAACCTCAATAGATTCCTACTAATGAGTGCGGCTTCTTTTTTTAGTAAGGGGCAAATCCTGTATCGTTCATCATGCGTATCGGTATAAACCGAGTCGAGCACGCGAACAACATTGCTGAGCCCAATTTTTTGGCCCCAGTCAAAGGGACCGTAAGGGTAATTGGTTCCCAGCTTCATGCTGAGGTCAATGTCTTCGGCAGTGGCTGTGCCTTCCTGCAGGGTATAATAGGCCTCGTTAATAATCATGCTCACAAGGCGGGGCATGGCAAGGCCTGTACGGTCTGCCACTCTCAAAGGTTTTGCGCCAATGGTTTGCAGCATGGTTTCGGCGGCAGCATAATCTTCATCATTTGCAGCCGAAAGCTCCGGGGCAGCAGGTTTGAATAAGGTAGGCAGGCCGTTGAAGCCGATTACCGGGAATTTTATTTTCGGGCAGGTGGCTTTCAGTTGCCAAACGCATGTAAATGCAGCGTTTATAAAGAGCAAATCGGCATTCAGGCTTTTGTAAAAGTCAAAAGTCTCGGCGCTTGCATCGCTCCTGAAATCGAACACAATATGCGCATCCGGGGAGTTGCGGGTACTTGCGGCCAAAGAGGCCTTAAAGCCGGCAGCAAGCAGGTAATTGTTAAACTCAGCGGTTTCGGAGGTGCTGCCTATAAGCACTATAGATTTGTTTTTCACAGCCATTAACCCTCCATGCTGCGGTCAATAAGCTCTGCAAGGTCAAGCACCTGTACCTGGCCTTCTTTTACGCTGTTTTTAACGCCGTCGGTCATCATGGTCATGCAAAAAGGGCATGCTGTGGCAATCAGTTCGGCGCCTGTGCCCAGGGCTTCCTCGGTGCGCTCAACGTTAATTTCTTTGCGGCCGGGTTCCGCCTCTTTGAACATTTGCGCGCCGCCGGCTCCGCAGCAAAGGCCTTTTGCCTTACTCCGCTTCATCTCGAACAGTTCTGTATCGAGGGCGGCAAGCACTTCGCGGGGAGCTTCATAAATGCCGTTAGCGCGGCCCAGGTAGCAGCTGTCGTGGTAGGTTATTTTGCGGCCTTTAAAGCTGCCGCCTTCTTTCATTTTTATGCGTCCTTCGTTAATCAGGCTTTGCAGCAGGCTGGCATGGTGCACCACTTCATACGTTCCGCCAAGGGCAGGGTACTCGTTTTTAATGGTGTTGAAGCAATGCGGACAGGCAGTAACTATCTTTTTTATGTTGTAGCCGTTCAGCACCTGTATATTGCCTATAGCCTGCATCTGGAAAAGGAACTCGTTACCTGCGCGCCTGGCAGGGTCCCCGGTACAGCTTTCCTCGGTTCCGAGGATGGCAAAGCTTATGCCTGTGCGGTCCAATATGCGGGCCAGGGCAGCGGTTATGTTTTGGTTCCTGTCATCGAAAGAGCCGGAGCAGCCCACCCAGAAAAGCACTTCGGGGCTTTGGCCTGATGCGGCCATTTCGGCCATGGTGTGTATTTTCATGGTAGCATTTGGCGGGTAATTAATGCCCGGTATTTCCTTGGTTTTCTGAATTTCAGCCCGGCTTGGGGGTAAAGTTATGAAAAAGGAAGCATCTGCCCCGGTTTGCCTGTTAATATGCCATGGCTTGCCTGGTGCAGGCCGTTTAATATTAGCTGCAATACTGTTTTAAACAGGCAGATTGCTATAACCTTTTGCATACTTTTACCGTTCATGTAATATGATGTTATGCAGCCATAAGACAGACAACCTATGCGCCTTTACAATGGTCTGTATTGAGGAAACATGGTTTTAATTAACTTACAATTATGCTTCTTTCGGCATTAAAAATAAATAGCTTTGCCTGCCGAATTCAGCTTAAATGTATAAATTTACATAGTGCTGTAATTAGGCGAAAACAGGCGCAGTTTTAGCTTGTAAAGTCTTTAAAGAAACAATTAAAGGCTTTAATGGCTTATTCCGATTTGAACCATCGGGTGCCGTATCGGTAAAGTATAAGAAATTTTATAATGCCTGGCTTCGGCTTAAAACCGGGCCTTATCATTTAAATAATAAGCTTTTCGCCATGGAAACTTTGGTGCTTTTGTTCCTGGTAATAATCTTCATTGTTCTGAAACTTCTCATTTTCGGAACGGGTGATAAGCTTGCGCGCGACAAAAAGAAATTTGCCCCCGGCATAAAGCTTTGCACCGGTCGAGAATATGTTCGTGCCCTGGCCTGGTTCAGCGATGCTGTTGCTGCAAACCCCGAAAGCGCCCTTGCCTGGGCCATGCGCGGCCGCTGCCACCTTGCCTGCGGAAACCTATATGCCTCGCTCGGTGATTTAAGCCGTGCCCTGAGCCTTGAATCTAACCTGCCTGATGCTTACCTTGATAAAGGCAAGGCGCTCTACAAGCTCGAAGATTACGATGCCGCATTATTGGAGCTCGATAAGGCAGTCTGGTATTTTCGTGAGAATGCCGAGGCTTTCAGGTTCCGGGGTAAAGTACATTTGGCATTAGGCCAAAATGCCCGCGCCCGCCAGGATTTTACCGATGCTGTTATGCGTGGCGATGAAGATGCCGCTTACCTCATGCGTAAAATGATTGTGAACGGGAAGCAGTATTAAGCCTGCACCGGTTTCATTAAAATATTAAGGGTCCGTTTCAATGAAGCAGCAAACGAAACGGGCCTTTCTCATTTAACAGTCAGACAGGCAAAAGTCTTTACTCTGCCTCCCTGTGCGATGGCGAGTTCCTGCGCAGCTCGTGGAACTTATCCATCATTTTTACTTCAAGCTGGTGGGTCATGCGGCGGTGGGCTTTATAAGTATCATTTGCCAGGTTTATTTCTGTTTGCAGGGCGGCAATATCGGCTTCTGCTTCTGCAAGCATTTTTATTTCGAGCTCATACTGGCGGGTGGCCAGGCTGTGGAAGCTGTCTTCATAATAAAGCGGCACACGCTCCTGCCTGATTAAGGTTCCCTCATCTACCGCGCCTGAAATAAAATGGCTGGTAACGCCAATGGGCAGGCCTTCGAGAATGGCCCATTTGAGTGCATCGAGGCCTTTAACGTAGGGCAGATAGCCGGGGTGCACGTTTACAGTACGGAAGTTCTCTGCAATTTCTCCCGGTACTATGCCTGCGCCGGCAATCATGAGATATTCCACCTCCATATCATTCAGCCGCGATACCAGTTCTTCATGCGGGCTGCGTATGAAGGGGAAGCCCAGGTTACGGCAAAGGGTTTCAAGCGGGGTGTCGTTATTATTAGGCGGACGGTGGTAAAAAATTGGGACAAAGTTTTTGCGTTCGGCCCAGGGGGTGGCTACAACCTGTATATCTTTTCGTCCGGCAGCTGCCATGCGGAAAAGTAAGTCCTGTGTTTTGCGGTGCGGCGCATCGTAGGTAAGTATAGCGTTCATGTATGCCTGTATGGGGTATGGCGGGGGCTCTTTTGGCCGAAGATTAATTTTTGAAGCCGCAAGTTATAGGCCCCGCCCGATTTGCGAAACGAAATAATTTTTAATCAGGCGTACAATTATTATAAAAGCGGGTATTAAAGGCATTTAAACCGCTTTAAGGCGCAAACGGCCTTATTTGGCCTTTTCAATAAAAAGGGCGAAGTTTGCTCGGAGCTAAGCATTTTTGGAAAGATCGCGTTCTTTTTAAAGACCTTACGTTTCAGTCCATACACTAATTTTCAATCAAAAAAATATTCCCGACCCCGTAATGATCGAGCAAAAAAAATGGGATAAACCCGTTTCAGCCAAGCAAACCCAGTGGGGCCAGTTTGGAACTTTGGTATCAGTGTTTTTCTTCTGGGGCTTTGTGGCCGCCAGTAACGACATCCTGATCCCGGTTTTTCAAAAAGCTTTTACCCTCAGCCAAACCCAAAGCCAACTGGTGTCCATTGCCTTTTACGTGGCTTATACAGTAGGTTCCTTAATTTACCTGGGTATTTCCAAAGCCATTGGCGACGATATTCTGAACCGTACAGGCTATAAAAACGGTATTGCAATCGGCCTTATTATCTCAGCCGTAGGTACCCTTCTTTTTATACCTGCCGCCAACCTCGAATCATTTAACCTCATGATTTCAGGCCTGTTTGTTGTAGGCCTTGGCTTCTCTTTACAGCAAATTGCGGCAAACCCCCTTGCCGTGGTTATGGGCGATCCTAAAACAGGCTCGCAGCGCCTGAGCCTTGCAGGCGGTGTAAACAACTTCGGAACTACCATTGGCCCATTGGTGGTAAGCTTTGCCATTTTTGGTAAAGTGGGTTCTGCAACTGTCGCCAGTGTGCAAAGCGTTAAAATGCCTTACCTGTTATTAGGAGCCGCATTTATAGCTGTTGCATTGTTCTTCAAGTTTTCATCGGTACCCAATAAAATTAACCTTGATAAGGTTGCCGAAGATGAAGCGGAAAGCCCGGCAAAAGTGGCGCACCGTTCAAGCGCTTTCGCTTACCCCCAGCTTTGGTTGGGTATGATTGCCATTTTTACCTATGTTGGCGTTGAAGTGGCCACGGCCTCTAACCTGCCTGCTTACCTTGAAAAACACCTGAACGTACCTACCAGCGATGTGGCTCCTTACGTGTCGCTTTACTGGGCCAGCCTCATGATTGGTCGTTGGACAGCCTCAATCGGCGCCTTTGATTTCAGCGATTCTATTAAGAACGTTCTTAAATTCGTGATGCCCTTCATCGCATTCGGTGTATTCCTGGCCGTAAATGCATTTGCCGGACACGATATAACCAAATTCTTCCCTTATGCAGGCGTAATAGTAGCCCTTATTATAGGCGATGCGCTCAGCAAAGGCAGCCCTGCCCGTATGCTGCTCATATTTGCCTCTATGGGTGCTGTTGCACTCGGTATAGGCATGGCAACCAACGGAATGGTTAGCGTATTTGCTTTCATCAGCGCGGGCTTATTCTGCAGCACCATGTGGCCTTGTATATTCACATTGGCGGTTGCCGGTCTCGGCAAGCATACCAACGAAGGCAGCAGCATGCTTATTCTCATGATTTGCGGCGGTGGATTCGTAAGCCTGCTCCAGGGCTTCGTGGCAGACCACGGCCTGGGCATACACTACAGCTACCTGGTAGGTGTTGCCTGCTTCGGATACCTTGCTTTCTACGCGTACCGTGCAGGCGTTCTGCTGAAAGCCCAGGGTATTGATTACGATGTAAAAATCACCGGCGGCGGACACTAAGAATTTTCGCCTTTAAGGTCTGTGTTAAAATCAAAGCACCCCGGCAAATTTGCCGGGGTGCTTTGATTTATAAGGGCAGCGTGCTATTAAGCGACACAATTTACGAGTCTGTATTTTTTGTATATTTGCTTAGCGCATGATGTAAATGTGCTGTTTAATTGCAATTACTATGGAAACGGTAAGTATTCAGATTAATGATGAAAATGCCTACAAAATTCTTGAAAGCATGGAGGCTATGCATGCAATTAAGATTTTGGGAAGCACCTCTACGGGTAACAGCGCCACCGCTTCCAGGTACCCTGATGTTGTGCCTGAGCTGAAAAAGCTGCTCGCTGAAATGCCTGAAAATCCTGAAACGGAAGAAGAAAGATCAGAAAAGGCAAGATTGGAAGATACCATAAGAAGGTTCGAATCTGATTTGCCGATGGGTAAGAAGTTCGCCGGCATTTTATCAAAAGAAACGGCTGACAGAATGCTGGCAGAGGTTGAAAAAGGACGAAATGAATGGTAATGGCCCATTATCTTATGGACACTAACTCAATTATTGAGTTTTTAGGACTGAAATTTCAGCCGAAGGCAATGGAGTTCCTGTATAAAATTGTTG
Source organism: Bacteroidota bacterium (assembly GCA_040388605.1). Classification (GTDB taxonomy): domain Bacteria; phylum Bacteroidota; class Bacteroidia; order Cytophagales; family Flexibacteraceae; genus JAZKBN01. The sequence goes on from JAZKBN010000040.1 coordinate 94,934, forward strand.
CCGAAACGCCATATATTTCTGTGATGTCGGAAATTGAAGTCCTCAGTCTTAAAGGAGATCCGGATGAATACCTGATGTTAGTTGATTTTGTAAATTTCGCCAAAGTAATAGCTTTGGAGCGTGCTGTTATTGACCAAACAATCTTACTTAGGCAATTGTATAAAATGAAAACGCCCGATGCCATTATTGCTGCAACTGCTCTTGTCAACAAAATGACCCTGATTACCCGCAACACCGCCGACTTCAAAAAAATTGAAGGCCTTATGTTGCTCAATGCCCACGAATTGTAAAGGTAATCCCCTATCTCACCGGCACCATTACGGTGAACTTATAAAAAAGCAGGTTATCACCGCTGCGGCCGTCGCTGAGCTTGCTGAGGTTGTCAATATAATCTGTACCGGTGTTCCACCAGCCGGCTTGAAAGCCTAATCCGTAGCCGCCGGGAAGCAGTCCGTATATGCCTGTGCTGCTAGGCAGGATAACTGTATTTTTTAGGTAAGATTCCCCGGTTGCCCTTGAGAGCGAATTGTCGAATAGGGACTTGTTTTCGCTGTCGTACACCTCGAAATGCATAAAGCCTATTCCCTGGCTGATGTACCAGCAAAAGCGCCTGCGCTTAACCAGGCTCAGCGAAAGCTCGTAATTGAGCATGAAAAAGTTGGTATGGAATGAATTGGCCGGTGTTGCATTGCTGTTAGCCGGAATCTTAAAATCGTATCTCGATGAGCTGCCGGTAACGCTGCCCAAACTTAGCTGGAATGTGCCGTTAAGCCTTTTGGACCTGCTCAGGCGCAAACCCACATGCAGGCTTGGGCTGAATTGAGCGTATGCACTGCTCAGGCTGCCTTTGTAAGCAGTGGCGCTTACACCGCCATATATCCATTTTCTTGGACTGAAGGGGTTTGAGGCATCTGGCGGTGTGGTTTCTTTAACTGTAATTTTGGCAAAGGCAGGCAAGGTTGCTGCCAGCAAAATTATTAATAGAGCAACTGTAAACAGGAATTTTCCTCTGCCCGAAAATGACCGGTCAGTTACCAGGATTTTAAAAAGTATGCTTAACCGGTTTGGGGTCAAAATTCAGGATGTGGTTAACGGGCCTTTTTAACGGCTGTCAGTTAAAGTTTATAGGGGCCCGAAGATTTCCGTAACCCTTAATGTCAAGCTCTACGGCGCCTACAAACATTTCGGCGCGTATTTTCAGTGGTATTTTATTTTTATCGTCACTGATGTAGAACTTAATAGAGTTTTCGCCGTCGAAAAGGCTGTTTTTGGGCATTATTGGAGAAAGCACAATTACATTGGCTTTACCGAAGCTGGTCTTAATCTTGTCTTTACCGCGGTAAACTACGTTGAATTTAAAAAGCTCACCGTCGTTAAAGGCATCCATTTTAAGTATATCGCCTACTTTCAGTCGGCTGTAATCAACCAGGCGGAGGTAGTAAAATCCGCTGACTATATCCTGCACGCCCGTAGGTATTTTAAAGTCTTTATCGTCTTTGTCCTTGGTTTCAACGTGCGCATTTTGATTAGACTGGTCGAAGAACACTTCTTCTTCCCGGCGGTACTTGCCTTCTTCCACCATGCGGTAGCTTTTTTGCGGCATATTGCTGGCCGTATCGAACAGGGTTCCCCAAGTATCGCGAATACGCAAAACCTTATCGAATGCGCCAGTGGTTTTACCAACCACCTCCATACCGAAGCATACGCGGCTGCCGTGCATTTGCAGGCGTGGTGCTACTTTCATGCTGGCTTCGCCTGCTGTTATCCAACCGTAGTGCACGCGATAGTCAACATGTTCCCCTGCACCGAAAATGGCCATCGGGTCCTGCAGGAAGAAGCGCGGGTTTTCGTCCTGAGGCGGGCTGAACCCGAAAAGCAGCAGGGGCAAAAATACCACACAAATGCGCAGCAGCAGGCTCCGTTTTTTGCCGGCAGGGTTTAATTCCGCTTGCAGGCTTTTTAATAGGGGAAGCATATACATTTTTTTGACTGAACAAATATCGGCAATTATACTCGGGTCGGCAATACTTTTGCCGCATCCCGCAACAGGCATTTTCAGGACAGGCGGCAGTTTATTACTCTTCGCCATACATTATTCGGTATTTAGGAATTTAATAACACCGGGCCTGTATTTTATTTTGAGTTTATATACCCTGCCTGTATTTATTAGCGCCTTATCCGTATCCGGCATTTTCGTGTTTTAAACAACACAGCGGGTACTTTGAAGGGTAAAGTTTTTTGCCGGGTACAGCTTTGCAATGGCGCTGCAAAAAGCGTTCCCGCGGGCCAAAAATATTAATGTTGCACGTTTTTTGTTTTTAGCCGATACTTGCAGGCTTTTTAAAAAGCCTGTTCGTTTTAGAATGCGCTTAGTGAGGCCTTAATGGCTGCAGCAGGGCAAACATACTTAATTAATCACCCGGCCTTTTCCGTTTCAATTCATGCTGGAATACATAGACCTTATAGAGCAAACCTTCGACTTTCCGACCGAAGATTTCAAGGTTATCGACAATGAGCTGCACTTCAATGAAGTGCCCCTGATGGATATTATTGAACAGTATGGCACGCCCCTGAAGCTGACCTACCTGCCCAAAATAAGCCAGCATATTCAAAAGGCCAAGGCGTTGTTTACCAACGCCATGAAAAAATTTAACTACGAAGGTACTTACACCTACTGCTATTGCACAAAGAGCTCGCACTTCAGGTTTGTGCTTGAAGAAGCCCTTAAGAACGATATACATATTGAAACCAGCAGCAGCTATGATTTGCCAATTGTGCGCGAATTGTACCGTCGTGGTTTGGTGAGTAAGGATACTTATATACTCTGTAACGGCTATAAGCGCGATTTGTACCGCGAATACATCAGCGATTTAATTAACGAAGGGTTTCATAACTGCATTCCCATAGTTGATAACCTTACCGAGATAGATTACTACGAGCAGCACGTAAAGGTGAACTGCCAGATAGGAATACGTGTTGCTGCCGATGAAGAGCCGAATTTCGAGTTTTACACCAGCCGTTTGGGCATCAGGTATAACGATGTGCTTGACCTGTATAAAAAACGTATTGAAGGTCGTGCAAAGTTCTCCCTTAAAACACTGCACTTCTTCATTAATACCGGCATTCGCGATACTGCCTATTACTGGAGCGAGCTTACCAAGTTTGTTGAGCTTTACTGTGAGCTGAAAAAAATATGCCCCGAGCTTGATTCGGTAGACATTGGCGGAGGCCTTCCGATAAAAACCAGCATGAACTTCGAGTTCGATTACGAATACATAATTGAGCAGGTAATAGAGAACATACAATATACCTGTGTTGAGCAGGGTGTGCCCACGCCAAACATTTTCACCGAATTCGGCAGCTATACCGTTGGCGAGTCAGGCGCGGTTATATACAGCATATTAGACCACAAGCTGCAAAACGACAAGGAGCTTTGGTATATGATAGACGGCTCTTTCATAACCCACCTGCCCGATGCATGGGGGCTGAACCAAAAATACATTATGCTCGCCATAAATAATTGGAACAGGCGCTACCACCATGTGAACCTCGGCGGCCTTACCTGCGACAGCATGGACTACTACAACAGTGAAGCACACAGCAGCGTTGTGTTCCTGCCCAAGGTGGAGCGAGACGAGAAGCTGTATGTAGGTTTCTTCCATACGGGTGCCTACCAGGAATCTCTTGGCGGTTACGGCGGCATACAGCACTGCCTGATACCTGCTCCCCAGCACGTGCTCATTAACCGCGATGCCGACGGCAATATAGTTTCCGAGCTTTTTGCATCGGAGCAGGACAGTGAAAGCATGCTCAGGATTTTAGGCTACTAAACTTTCCGGGCGCATATAAGCATACCTGAAGGCTTTTTCTAATATTCTGAAAACAATAAAAACCCCGCACAGGCCTGAATTGGCAGGTGCGGGGTTTATTATGTTGTGTTCCCTGAATACGGATGCTGTATAATGCCGGCTGAATTACGTATTTTTGCAACCCTGATGCGCTATAATCTCGAAGCCTTGTTTTTACGCCTTTTTTCCTGTGCAGCCATGCATGTAAATATACCCTTGTTTAAAGCAAGTGAAAGACTGAGCATAGGCTTAAGCCTGCTTGTTTGCCTGTTTGCAGGCTTTGTAACCACATCTTGTACCACAGATGTTGATGTAAACGCCCCTTACCGCGAAACGGCTGCCGTTTACTGCCTCCTGAACCCCGACAGCCTGAACCAGTATGCCCGCATTAACAGGGGTTTCCTGAACATACTAAATAAAAATGCCCTTGATATTGCCAAAAACGAGCCTGATTCCACAAGGTTCAAAAACGGTGAGATTAAGGTGCAGCTTGTAGAAATTGGTCCAAACAAATCAGATACCCTGGGTTTGTTCCAGCCTGTTGAAGATAATAAAAAAGACACAACTGCCGGCGAGTTCTACGGCCCGGACCAGGTTCTGTTCAAATACACCGGCAGGGCCCTGCGGGTAGACAGGTCTTATGTGCTGAAGGTTTCAAACCCCAAAACCGGCTTTGTAACCATGGCAGGCACCAACCTGATTGCGCCTTTCAGCTATACATTGCCCGCACCCACCCCTTTTATTGATACGGTTAACTACGGCGCTAAAAAAGGATATTACCTCACCATGTCTCCCGGCGGTACCACTGTTGTGGGTGTAACGCAGGCCGGGAACGCTGCTGTTTATAAGCTTGATATTGTTACCCATTTTGTGGAGTATTATACAAACGGGGATACTGTAAGAAAGAGCTTTATATGGCGTAATTCCGGCACTTTCGGGGCCTCTAACAGCACATCGGGCAGCAGTATTACAGCACCCGTTGACGGCGATTTCTTTTTCGCTCTCCTGAAATCTAAGGTAACCGACAACCCGGCAATTTACCGCCGCGAGTTCCGTAACTTCGAGCTGTTTGTTTGGGCCGGCGGGCGTGCACTTGATAATTATGCAGCCGTAGCACAAAATTACTCTCTTGCCCTTGGGCAGGCGCCTACCTATTCTAACTTTAGCGGGGGGCTGGGGCTTCTCTCAACACGCAGATCGGCTTATTTGTCGGCAATGGTCTCTAAGCGTACAGTTTTGCAAATGAACATCAGGGAAGCCGGTGGTTATGTTCATGCAGATTTACATGATCTGAAGTTCCAATAATTACATAACACGAAGAGGTGCGGCAACTGCATAGCACACTGCAAAGGTTTATATACTTAATTAACCCATTATCAATTACTGAATTATCTGCCATGTTAATTTATCGGCAGAACGACGCCAAAATATCGGCGCACAAAAACAAATAAATGGCACAACCTACAGTTCAGCAGCAGTACCGTCCTTCGGGCCTGCCACCTATTAAGACCAAAAAATACCAATTGCCTGTTAAGCTGTTCGTAAGAATGGCAATGATTAACATTATTAAAGAATTCTGGTGGGCTTTCCTGGTTCCCGTAGCCATGCTTATACCCGGCCTTATTTGGGGTGGCTTTGTTTGGTGGTTCAGCGGGGCATTGCTGGTAACCATATTATACCTGCTTTTTTGGGGCATACAGTTTTACGGCCTCTCGCAGGTGCCTGCCGGCAAGCCTTTGTTCGAGAAAATGTTCTTCGAGATTGACAACAAGCAATTACTGGTTAAAAAAACCAAGGAAGAAGGTATGGTTTTCCAATGGGACCAAATTAAGCGTGTTGAAAAAACAGCCGACTCATATTTCTTCTGGCTCAGCCGTGTGCAGTTCCTGCAATTGCCATTCAGCATTTTCAGCTCCGATACCGATATAAAACTGACAGAGAATATTCTTAAGCGCAAAAAGCTGATTCCCGGCGGTTTGGAAGAAAGCCGGCCTGATACCAATGTAAAGGCAGGCGGATCTGTGTTTAACGCAGGTAAAAAGTAATAAACTTTCTTCAGCTAAGAGCGGGGCAGGGCCCTGCCGATGCTCAAAAATATGGAACAGCCGCCGTTCGGGAAACCGGGAGGCGGCTGTTCCGGTTTTTATTGTATGGTTGATCAAAACGAAATTCCGGTTTTTCAACTCTGCATACATGTTTAAAGTACATTAAGCCTGTACATTTATATCCTTATATTTTCAGCCAAACGAAGCAGGAAGCAAACATGCATGCTAACGAAATAGTGCAGCTTCGGCTGCAAAACCAGGGCTTAATAAAGCCGGCATTTTTACAATCGCCTGATGTGGTCAGTAAAATGGTATGTACACAGGCGCAATTTTTTCCGGGGGCCAAATGGAGCCTTGGCTTGCGCATGAAACCCGGCAGCACAAATGCAAGCGATGCTATGCTGGAAAAGGCAGTTAACGAAGGGCAAATTGCCCGGGCATGGTCTTTCAGGGGAACAATACACTTAATGGCGCCTGAAGATTCGGAAACGCTTACTTCATTGGCAGCCCCCTCGGTTCTTGGTCGCCTGAAAGCAAGCCGGCGAAAATTAGGACTTGATGATGCCGCCTTATCCAAAATCGACAAGCTTGTTCACCAGGCCCTGGCTCATAAAAATTTCCTGACAAGAGAGCAGCTCCTGGCCTTTTTAGAAAAGCAGGGCATAGCGGCCAAGGGCGAAATGCTGAGCCATTTAATTTACAGGGCATCGCTTATGGGGCAAATTTGTATTGGTCCCATGCAGGGAAAGCAATATACCCTTGCGCTTACCCAAGATTGGCTGCCCGGCATATCTCAGATTAGCCGAGAGAAGGCTCTTGCCGAAGTGGCCCTGCGTTACTTTACCTCCCACGGCCCCGCCACGTTGCAGGACTTTGCCTGGTGGATACCTTTGTCGGCTGCTGACGCTGCTGCCGGCCTGAAGGCTGTAAAGTATGAATTAATACAGGTTAATGCAGGCAACAGAACCCTGTGGATGCATAAGGATGCACATACTAAGCAATTGTCAGGCTCACAAAGCCTTGGCGAGGCTCAAGCCATATTTTTGCCGGCTTATGATGAATACCTGTTCGGTTATAAAGACAGGAGCGATGTAGTTGATGATGCCCATCTGAAGCATCTGAATGCGGCTAACGGTTTCAGCCCGGCTATAATTATAAAGGGCAGGGCAGCAGGCACCTGGAGCAGAGTAATTGGTAAGAAGAAGCTTGTAGTATCGGCAATATTGTTTAGCCCCGCGGATTCTGAAACGCATGAATTGCTTCAGAAGGCAGCCGGCAGGTATGCCGCCTTTTTAGGGCTTGAAGCTGATTTGAAAGTTGCGGTATTATAAAGGTGACGTGTTATATTGCATTCAGTTAACCCTTATTGATATGTATACCTACAAATTGCATTTGCATAAAGAAGATGATGGTGCCTATACTGTAATTGTACCGGCCTTACCCGGTTGTATTACCTACGGTGAGAATATTGATGAGGCCATAATTATGGCCAAGGAAGCAATTGAATTATATATTGAGGAGCTAAAGGATCGCGGTGAGGATATTCCGGATGATAAAAACACTTTGGAATACTCTCTAAACCTTGATGTAGCTTGAATCTTTCACCCAAGTACTAAATATCTTTATTAAAGCAACACGGTTTCGTTTTTAAGCGCTCCAAGGGTTCACACCATCTTTATTTTAATGCAGAAACAAACATTACATTTATTGTTCCTGTACATGGTGGTAAAGATTTAAAAAAGGGAACATTTCGTTCTATATTAAAACAAGCTGATATTTACCTGTTAGATTAGGCGTTTTTCGACTGCGACTTTACCTGCTGTTGAACAATTACTTAGTGGCAACATACAACAAAAAGCGGCCTGCCGAGAATTAACTCGGCAGGCCGCTTTCGTTTTATACATTATGCCTTTGCAGGCAAAAGCATAGCTTTAATTATTTCTGTACTACCATGCGCTGGGTACCGCGGGTGTTGCCCGAAGTTACAACTACATTATACACGCCGGGAAGCAAGTCTTTCGCATTGAAAGAAGATTCTGCCAGGCTGCTGTTGATGCTGATATGTTGGCTGTAAACGGTACGGCCAAGGGCGTCAACAATATTCAGATCGCCATCGGCTTTAAGTTCTGAAAGGTTGAGGCTGAAAGAGCCGTTGTTAGGGTTAGGCGTAATTGCAGCCACGCCTTTACCGAACAATGGCTTGTTACCCACCAATTGAGCTATTGTTACATAGTAATCTTCGGTTTCGCCTGATTCCCAACCTGAGCATGCTGTGGCACCCCCGTTGGCAGAGCCTGATTTCCTGCTTTTAACACGAAGAACTGTTTGGCCTACAGTTGCTGTAGCAGGTACGGTAAAGGTTTTTGTGGCAGGGGTGTTTGCTACACTGGTAGCAATTACACGTGTCCATTCAGTGTTTTCAAATGTACCGCTGGCATCCCAATCAAACCAGTATGCTATAATTGATGCTGAGTTGGTGGTTGCGCTTAATGTATAAGTGCTGTCTTTATAGAGGATGGCAGTTGTAGAGTCTCTGGCAGGCCATGCTACTGCATTATATGCCAAATCTTTAGAGCAATCAGATGTGTTTCTAAGCGATGTATTGGCTATCGTTACATTTGTAATTGCAGTTGAGTTTCCGTTTAGGAACGGTGAGCACATGGTACTGCGCGGCAGACATATATTATCGGCAAGCAACTGAATGTTTGTTGCAGGTGATACGTTACCAACTGAATTGCCTACTACAATAACCCCATCGGCCACGCCTTCAGGCATAAGACCTATATAATAACCGTCAGTTGAGTAAAATACTGAGTCCAAGGGAAGGTCATCGATAGTTACAAGAGATGATGGACCTGTGTTTTTAGCGTAAATTGTTACAGGCCATCCTACGCGGGCAGAAGGTGGGAAAAAGCTTACACCTTCAGGCATTAAAGGGTCTCTGCAGGTAACTACAGCTTTGAAACCTGTGCTGGAAACAGTTTCATCTGTTAAGAAACCAATTGTAATTCTTCCTTCAGGGTTAGTGGCAGTAAAAGACGGGGGCAATGTAGTGCCTGAATAGCTGTCGATGAAGTTTGTAAAGTTGTTATCGTAGTCACCGTCGAAAATGTAAACATAGTCAGCAAGTGCTTCCAAATCAAAATGCGTAAAATCTATGTGGGCCATTTTACCCGGCTCAGACGGTACAATGCTGAACAGCAGGTTCTCATTCATCCTATAACCACCGGCAGAATCTTCGTTAACAATCATGGCGTCGCAAGTTGAATACTCAACACCTGCAGCTGCGGTGTCTATCTGTGTGCCAATATAGAATGGCCTTGCTGTTGAAGCTGATTCAGTATCGGAAGCCAGGGTAATAAAACCTGTGGTTGCACCGGCAGGTACAGCTGCTGTAAGCAGGGTATCGTTGGTTGCATAATAAGCAGTTGCTGCAGTTCCGTTAAATTTAACCGAGGTTGCACGGCCAAGTTTTGTTCCTTTAATATAAACAGAGTCGCCTTCATTGCCGCTTGGCGGGGTAAAGCTGATAATGTTCATTTTGGTTGCGGCTTTAAAGGTTAAAGTATAATCTTCACCTTCGCCAAACTCAAGTGATGCACAGGCATCAGCTGCAGTGGCATCAAGTGCCGATATTCTTACCCTTAAACGTCCTTGGCCGTTGTCAGGTACATTAGCCGGAACAGTAATAGGAATGGAGGTATTGCCTTGGCCGTTGAACGGACCTTCAAAGAATTCTGAAGGCTCAAACACCTGGTTGCAGTTGGCATCAAGCCAAACATAGGTATAAAATCCATATCGGCCGGTACGGTTAATATTAACCACAACATTATAAGATTTGCCGGCTTCCAAAGTGGCAGTTCTGTTGGCTGCGGCGTTGGTATAAACTGTAAAGCCAATAGGTGTGCCGGTTCCGGGGCAGTCTGATGCGTTGTTAAGCGTGGTGCCGGGAATAGAAACATTGGCAATGTAGCCGGGTGCCGTAGTCTGGCTTGGTGCAACGTTACAACGGTTCTGGAAGGCTGCAGAGCAGTATGCCTGAACATCGTTAGTAATTAGGCCCCTGTTACTATCGCCGATGCTTCGCGTTTTGGCCTTTTTACCGGCCGGGTTTGGCATTTTGAGTTTTGCAAGCTCAATCATTGCTTTTAAATTCGGCCTTGCAGAATTTACCGGTACGGTAATTAACTTTTTCTGAGCAAATGCGGGCACAGCCAAGAGCAAAAGCAAAGAAGCTTTGGTAAAAAATTTGATCATGTTTTTATGTTTGGGAGTAAATTAAAGAGGGTTAATACTGAATTCCTGCACCAGGCTGCATAGCTCCCGGCAATACCTTGCTTAAAAGCACTGAACCGATACAGGATTTATTTTATTAAGCCAAAGCAAAGGTAAGCTGCTTCGCTTTCATTGCCAAAGGAATGCATTATAAGCGGTTGTTTTTTGCATGTTAAGCCTTATAGTAAAGCCCTTTTGCAAAATAAAATTGGGCAAAAATCAATCAATTAGTAATTTCTGTTTGTTGTCTTATAATGTCGAAACATGTTCTTAGAGCAGGTATTTCCGGCCTGGTAAGTTTAAGCCCCGGCATATATAATACATACGGTTTTTGAATATGTAAACCTACCGGGCTTAAATATTAATACATGCAAACAGCTTATTGCGCTTTTTTGGTTTTCAGCAACTCAAGCTTTTGGCGTGCCGCTTCTTTTACAGCCGGGTCTGAACTGTTTTCAACAAGCTTTTCCAATGCGTATTTGGCATTGTAGGTATCGTTCAGGGCGGTATAATTGTCGGCTATGAGCAGGAAGCTTTTGTCGTACCATTTGCGGTATGCCGAAAAGTTCTTGTTCAGGTCGAACAGGGTTTCCTGGCTTTCGCGGTATTTGCCTGTTTTATTTTGTATTTCACCCATCAAATATTGTGCCTCGGCCCCGTTTTGGTCTTTGGCGCTGTTGAGCACCTCAATAAATTCATCAAGGGCTTTTTCGGTGTTCCCGTTGGCATAATCTACCTTACCTAGGTACAGTGAAGCCTTATTAAGAGCCTCGGCACCGGCATTGCCTTTATTAACAATCTCGTTGGCAAGGGTTGCGGTGGTATCGTACCTTCCGCCGATAAATGCGGCTTCCATCATGCCCACTACGGCATTAACGGCTTCTTTTTTGTTTTTAGCCAGGGCCTGCAGGCTGTGGTAGCGACTTATGGCATCCTGCCATTTGCCTTCTGCCATTTCAATTTCGCCGAGGCGGGCAAGAGATTTGTTCAGGTTTGTGCTCTTGTTTTCAGCCACTACATCTTTATGCGCCATGGCAGATTTTATTTTGTCGTTCTGCCTGTAATAAGATTCTGCGAGGTAGAACTTGGCCTCGTAACCCAATGCGGTGCCGGGGTACTTTTGCAGGTATTCCTCGAAACCGGTTATGGCCTTATCGTACTTCTGGTCGAAGTAGAGGTTCTTGGCTGTTTCAAATTCCACACTGGCTAAAGATTTATCGTCAGGGTTGGCCTGTTTGTATTTAGCCAGGTATTCATTAAACTCATCAAGCTTCCCGGTGGCTGTAAGCACATCCTGCAAACCGAGGAGTGCGCCGTTAGCCGTTTTATGGCTTGGGAATTCATCTATTATCTTGCGGAAGTCGGCCGCTGCTTCGGTGTAATTTTTCAGGTTGCTGTTGGCAAGGCCCCGGTTCAGGTAGCTGTAAGCCAAAATATTGCGATTGGTGCCGGTATTAATAAGCTCGGTAAAGCCCGATGCCGCTGTTTGGTAGCTGCCTTTCTCAAAATCGAGGCGTGCTTTTTGGAACAGGGCCTCATCTCGGAAACGCCCGTTGCCGTATTTGGTAACCACCATATCGAAAGACCTGCGGGCCTCATCGGTTTTTTCAGATACGGTTTGTACCACACCTTTTTGGTACCATGCATAATCTGCATCGGGTACATTCAGGGCAATGCACTTGTCGAAAGTAGCAATGGCATTGGTGTAATCTTTTTGGGTATAATAGCAATCTCCCAGGCGGATGAGGGCATCGTTATAATAGAGCTTGTTCTCGGCCTTTTCGAGGGCAAAGGTGTATTCTTTAAACAAGGGAAGCGCTTTGTCGTAGGCCTTGGTATTGAAATAGGCATAAGCAGTTGCGTAAACTGTGCGCAGGTAGTATTCGTTGCCTTTGAATTTGGGACGTTTCAGCAAAACGTCGTAATGAGCCAGCGCCTCGGTATAATTTTTTCCGGCTGAAAGGGCTTCACCCGCCCAAAAGTGTGCGGCAGTTACCACCCCTGAATCATTGGGGAATTTGAGCGAGCTTTCGAAAAAGGAATTGGCCTCTGAGAATTGGTTTTCGTTATAGAGGCGTGTGCCTTTCATAAAGGCCACACGCTGGTAAGCCGCATCCACCCTCGGACTCCTTTTTTTCAGGTTGCCAATATGGGTGAGCGCCTGGTCATAATCGCTGGTATTCAGGTATGCTTCGCTCAGCAAGTCGTTGCTTTCCGATTCATTGGGCGCATCAGAGAAACGGATAGCATAGGTTTTAAATATGTCGATAGCCTCATTGTACCGGCCAAGATCGAAATTGATTTTGCCGTAAGTAAACCATGCACTTTCCTGCACACTGCGGTTAGGCCCTGTTTTGCGGGCAATGTCGAAAGCAGGCAGGGCAAATGCCTTATTGTCTTTCTGTACATAAGCCATACCCAGGTAATAGGCGCTGTATTGCACCAGGCTGTCTTTGCGTGCAGCGGCAGTATCTGTACCTGCCGATATTAATTTGAAATCTTCGATAGCCTTATCTGGTTCCCCGGCTTTAAAATAGCTGTAAGCCATGCGATAACGAACGGCGGGCAGCAAGGCACCCTTATTCGTTTGCCTGTACATATCGAAATTTTTGGCGGCAGCCTTAAAATCTCCGCTTTGGAAATAGCTTTCAGCTACCAGCAGTGCTATTTCATCGCCACCGCTTACCTTGGCTGTATCTTTAAGGGCGGCTTCGCCAGAGGCTATGGCCTGTGCATATCGTTTTTGCTTGTAATGAATAATAGTGCGCAGCAAAGGTGTCATGCCCCGGAAGGCAGGGTCTTTATCGGCCTTTTCCAAGCCGGGCAAGGCTTTTTCGTATTTGCCTGAACGCACATTCAGGTAAGAGGCGTAATAGTTAGATGCGGCCGTATAGGCGTTTTCGGTATTCTTAATCTGGTTAAAAATGGTATCGGCCCGGCCAAACTCTTTGCGGCTCAGGTAAGCATAACCCAAGCGGAACTTGATTTCGGCCTGTTCGGCCTTAGGCAGCTTATCGAGATGGGCACGGCTGAGGTAATGAATGGTTTTATCGTACTGCCGGGTTTGGTAGTAAAAATTACCCAGGTCGGTATAAGCGTTATTGGTACGCGGGTTATCGGGGTAAGTTTCAAGAAAGGTTAAATACTGCCGCTCGGCATCGGGATGGGTTAAATTGAGCGCAGCGTTGGCCGAGTAATAAGAAGCATCGGCCGCATGCACACCTTTAGGACTTGCCTGCAAATAAGCAGCAAATGGCTGCATGGCTGCTGTGTACTGCCGCTTTTCAATCAGCTCAAGGCCGGTTTGGTAATAGCGCTCGGCATCGGTTTGGCTCAGGGTTTTTTGCGAAAATGCGGGTGTTGCAGCTGTTGCAAGCAGCAGGCATGGCAAAGCCGCAGGCAGTATTTGGCGAAAGATTTTCTTGAAGTATAGCATAAGCCGGTTTGATACGCCAAAATTAGGAATATGCCGCGATTAATGCGGGTAAATTGCCTTAAATTCAACAAGCCCTATATTTCTGAATTCGGGCCCGCCGATAAGCGGTTTCGGAAGGTAACGTAAAACGAGCCGGGAAGGTATAAAAATTAAATGCCTGAAGGTAAATTCTTGCTCTGAACATGACGGAATTGGGCATGCTTAAGGATCCTGAAAATAGCCGCCATAGTAAGGTTTAAGCGGGACAAGCGGCGTTTTACTGTTTTTCAGCTCCAGCCTGTCGGGCATAAAACAAAAAATACTTTTTAAAACAACCCTGCGCCCTGCCCCTGCATATTTTGCCGGGAACCTGAAATCGGCATCAAGGGCAAGCCTGCCGTCATAATCATTATAAATCCTGAGCCTGATTGTCCGGTTACGGGTGCTTACATAATCTATCCAAAAGCCTTCATAGCCGGTGCCCCGCCAAACTGCTGATTTTGGTACACCTGCAATTCTTTCAGGCACGTATGCACTCTCGGTACGGAAAACCAAAAAGGCTGCAACCAGCAGCGCTGATACCACAATAAGTACCGCAGTTACCTTTAAAACATAGGTGGCAAAGGTTTTCAGGCGGGGCATAACGGAAATGTAAACAGGTAATTAAGGTTACTCAAACCCGAACCTGAATTTAACAAGCTTGTTGTTCTGAAAGGTATATTCAGCAAAGTATTCAGGCATATTGTATTTGCCCAAAAAGGAAGATTTGTATTTACCGTTATACGGAATCTCGATTATCTCGTATTTGTATGTGCTGTAATTCCCTTCAAAATTAAGCTTAAATGACCTGCCTTTTTTGCTGAACAGCTTTGCCTCTGAAATGCCCGAATGAATGCCGCTCTCAGTTTCAAAAGCGGGAATCGCAGATTCATGTGGTTTTATTCCGGTACGCATAAAAGGCAAAACCCCGACTTCAAATATACCAAAAGCATTTTCGCTGTCGCCGGGATGTTTTTGAACCCTGAAATATTCAGTTTTTGACGCGTTTAAAAAGTAACAGTCAAGGTTAGAGCCGTCTTCGAGGAAAGGCATAACATTTCCCAATGTTTTAAGAGTCGATTGCCGGTTTTCTAAAAACACACCACTTACAGATTCATCCGGTTTAAAAATTAATGTTGACTTCCCCTTAGAAGGAGTAACATGTAAACCGCTTTCCAATAAATATTCTGCTGAATGAGAATTTACCCATAAAGCCATAAAATTTCCGGAAAGCAATACTATTATGAGCACAGCGGCAAAGTTTGCCATAAATGAAAAAGGGATTAATTGCCGATGCAAATTAACCCCTTTTATAAATTTGATATTCGATTGAAATTACCCTTTTGTAAGGGTAAACATGGTAATCTCGGGCGGCATGCCTATGCGCCCCGGGAAGCCCAGGAAACCGAAACCACGGTTCACATAAATTTGCTGCTTACCGCTTAGGTAAAGCCCTCCCCATTGGGGGTACATGTATTTTACCGGGCTCCATTGGTAGCCACCCACTTCCACCCCGAACTGCATGCCATGCGTATGGCCTGCAAAAGCGACATCAATATCCGGATATTGAGGCAGTACCTGCGCTTCCCAATGGCTTGGGTCGTGGCTGAGCAGTAATTTTACGGGTACTTCGGGCATATTGGCGGTGGCTTTTTTCATGCTGCCGTACTTAGGGAAATGCGCCCTTGCTCCCCAGTTTTGAATACCGATGAGCCCTATTTCATCGGAGCCTGCTTTTATTATTTTATGCTCGTCAAGCATCAGGTTCCAGCCCATGTGCCTGTGGGTATCGGCAAGGTCTTGCAGGTTTTTACGTTTTTTCCTGCCGTCTTCGGGCCACCAGAGGTAATCGCCATAATCGTGGTTCCCGAAAATACTGTACACGCCCATGGGCGCTTTTATCTTGCTGAAGATATCCTGGTAATCACGCATTTCGGTGGCAATGTTGTTCACAAGGTCGCCGGTGAAGAAAATCATATCGGGCTTTTCGCCCATCAGCATTTCAACCCCGCCGGTTACTGCGCGCTTGTTATAAAAGCTGCCGCTGTGCACATCGCTGATCTGCCCTATCTTCAGGCCCTCGAAACCCGAGGGGAGGTTAGGCAGCTTTAACTTAACATGCCTTATATGGTAATCATGAGCGCCAATTAATACACCGTAGGTTACGCCGATAACAGGCACAGCGGCTGTAAGAATAGCAGCCTTTGCCAAAAACTCTGATCTTGGTATTGTATTCTCAGGGGTAATAATGCCGGCATCAACAGCAGTTTTCTTGGCAACAAACAGGCTTATAACCCATTTCACCAGCCTGATAAGGTCATCGGCAAGCATAAACAGGATAATAATGAGCTTGCTTAGGTAGCCTGCCAGCAGGAATACAGCCAAATATGCCGGGGCCTTCGGACCCAGGTTATAGGCCTTGCCAAAAGTCAGGGTTGCCAGGATAGCAATATTAATGAGTACTATGCCCCAATGGCTGTAGAAAATAACTTTTCGCGCTGTTTCTCCCAAATCTTTGGAAGCGGTGCGAATGGCCTGCCATGAATAAAAATCTATGAGCAGGAAAACGGTAATAACTATGGCAAAAACCAGCGGCTTGTTCTGCATGAAGCGGTGCAAACAATGGGTAAAATTATGTGTATGTAAATGTTTGCAGTACTGTTATTGCACAGGTATTATTATTTTTTTGCCCAGCTGAATATTATCGTTCTTAAGCTTGTTGGCACGCCTGATGGCTGCCGTTTTAACATGGTATTTTTTTGCGAGCTTAATCATGCGGTCACCTTCAACAACCAGGTGAACGGCTTTAACTTTTACTTTCAGCTTGCTTTTTGGTTCAAGCTTTTGGGCGGTTTCTTTATTGTCGCGCTTTAAATCTGCCTCGGTAACACCGAAGCGTTTGGCCAGCTCGCCAAGGCCGTCGCCGGCGGCAACGGGGTATTCGTAGGTTTCAGAGCCTTCGGCAACAGGCGCCTCTGCCTTCTCTTTTTCAGCTTTCTTGTCGGCGGCTAATTTATCAGCTTCTTTTTTGTCGGCCTCCTTTTTATCTGCGGCCTTTTTATCAGCTTCTTTTTTGTCGGCTTCCTTCTTTTCGGCAGCTAATTTCTCGGCTTCCTTTTTTGCTGCCTTTTTATCTTCCGGTGTTTCTTCGGTATTTACTGCCTTATCAGCAGGCTGCGAAACGGCAGGCTCTGTAACAGCGGACTCTGTAATTGCAGGATCTGCGGCAACCGGCTCAGCAGCTGTTGTTACAGCGCCGGAATCTACAGGAATAGCGGCATTGCGGTTGACCTCGGCCTCTTTAACAAGGCCGTAATTACTTGATCTGTTATGCGAGATGTAGAAGAAGAAACAGGCCAGCGCAATTACAAGCGCAGCCAAAACAGCCAGCAGGAAATTATTGCCGGTTTGTTTGTTCCGTGGCGGAAACGGCCTTTCGGAATTGTTGTTCATTATATATTATAGCCGGTTTAGGCCGAAGCCCGGAATTTAATCAGATTGTAAGCCTGCAAAGGTACAATATTTTCTGCTCCTCCCGGAACGCTTTGCTCTTCCTTTGGGGAAGTAAAATTGATGAATCATCAGGAAATTCAATTGCTGTAACCGGCCCGGCTACCTGTGGCCCTGCCTGTTAGGCTTGTTTTCGGTAAAAATTGCAGGGTTTTTATATAAAGCAGCATGGCTGCGAACCCGGCCTGTTAATCCTCGGCTTCGGGGTTTGCAACAGCCTCGTCAAAAAATGCTAAAAAGCCGAGCGCGGCCTTATAGGCCTCAATAATTCTATCGGCGAAATCAGGGGCGGTAATTTCTTCGTCGGTAAACGGCTTGCTGATTATGAATTGTTTCAGCTTCAGGAACTCTATATGCGGGTTATCTGCATTGTAACCCTTAGGCACTGTTTTCAGCTTATCAGCTTCACTGATTTTAAAATGGGTTTTAAAGGGTTTGCCTGCCAGTATTTTAACCAGCTTATCGCCGTTATAATCTATCTCAGACCGAATGGCTTTTAGCTGCTCTTTTTCAGGTTCCCATGCTCCGCCTGCTAAAAAGGAGTTATTGCCCGGCTGTATATGAATATACATGGGCATCTTTTTAAAATTAGGGGCACGCTCAATTAAAGCGCTTATATTCAGCTTATAGGGGTCTTTGTTTTTAGAGAACCGCACATCGCGGTAAATGCGGTAAGGGAATTTCTTTGGGTCTTTTTGAACTATGGGCTCAATCTCGAGCAGTTTGGCCTGCAGCTCTGCAATAAAATCGACAAAGTTGGCACGGGCAGCCTCGTAACGGGGCTTGTTGATTTCAAACCAAGGCCTGTTGTTGTTCTCTTTCAGGTCAGAAAGGAAGGTAAGGGTGTCGGGGGAGATAGAGGACATGGTGTTTGCAGTTTTTATTTTAACGATTTGTCGTTAGTAGCTTTCTTTTCTTAGCTACCCTGATATTTTCATCAGCCACGCTTAAAAGTAAGTGATCTAATTTTCGAGGACTCATGCTCTTTCCAGTCAATGCAATTTTATGCTTATTGGAAATGTCGTTCATAAGTGAATAACAAGCATAGGAAAAAACTGCATAAGTTTCATCTACTTTTTTAGCAGTGATAAGCTTGAGTAGAGAGGCGGGTAAATCTGGTTTCTTAACGAAATGCTTTAATGCACTTGCAGCTCTGGTGTCATATATAAAAAACAGGTCAGGCAAGTGAAAGTGTAGGTACTTTGAACTAAATGACCTTTGATCCTTTTTGTTTACATCACGTAGTATACTAACTAAGTAAAAATGCAACTCTAAGGATTTTAAGAAGGAATCAAGGGTGAGGCTTTCTGATTTTAACTCATTTAGTTTTAAGTCTATATTAGAGTTTTGGAAGCATGGTGCAATATGATCAATGAAAAATTCTGCATCTAAATCGTCTTTTACCTTTTGGTTTTGGTGTCTTTGTAAACTGGCGGAATAGCTGCGACTTATTAAAATCACTTTACCAATAATCTCTTGCACTGTTTCGTGCTTATAGTTTTCAGCACAAAGTCTATAAAGCGTATGGTTTAATATATCCCAAGCTTGAGGATTTTGGTTTTGCTCAATTTGATCTATTGTTGGCAGTTTAATTTTCATCTGTGTTGATATTTAAGTTCGCACAAATGTAATTTACAATTTTATAGATTTCAAATTAAATAACTGAAAATCAGTGTTTTATCTTTAGTTTACCTAATGATATATACTATGTTAAACTAAGTATTTGCCTCAGGGCTAACACCCACTTTTACAGCAGCATTTGTGCCAATATAAAGTCGGCAAGCCCCTGAAGGAACCGACCATGTATAAGAAGTAGCCCCTGAAACTGCTGATAGATGTTATCAGGAAGCCGAACACTATAGATTTTATTAGCGCGAAGGTAATGTTATAGGGCACAAACTGGGCCCTTATACCGTAAACGTAATCGTAAGGCGTTACCACATCGCTGCTCATAATGGCCAGGTAGCCGCCAACCAATGAAAGAAAGCCCGAAAAGATTACCAATACCGGGAACATAACAAGCCCCGCCACAATTTTTGGCAGCACAAGAAACGATGCCGAATTGATGCCCATTATTTCCAAGGCATCTATCTGCTCGGTAATGCGCATGGTACCTAAGCCGCCGGCTATATTGCTGCCAACCTTGCCTGCAAGAATAACGCAGGTAAAGGTGGTGCTTAGTTCAAGCACGGTCATATCGCGCACAATGGTGCCAACCACATAATGCGGAACCAGGGGGCTTACGAGGTTAAAGCTTGTTTGCACCGCCGTAACCGCGCCGATAAAGGTAGATATAATGGCAACCAGCAAAATGCTTTGGTAGCCTATGATTATCATTTCATCGAGTGTGAGGCGCAGGTAAACGCGCATAGGCTCGCGGTTGGTAAACAGGCGGCCGAGAAAAATAAGGTAGAGTCCGAGTCTCTTCATGGGTGCAGCAAAGTTAACACAGTTTTTTCTGCCGAAGCCATCAATTGCTCAAGGTACAGCGCATCCGTTTCATCAAAGGCATTCAGCTCCGGGCTGTCAATGTCGAGTACAAGCCTTACCTCGCCGTTTACGCGGCCGGGAACAACAATTTCAGATCGGCTGGCGCTGCTGCAGGCAATATGGCCGGGGAAGGCGTCCACATCGGGAACAACAATCGTACGGTTTTCGGCCCAGGCGGTTCCGCATACGCCTTTATTGAAGGCAATGCGCGTGCAGGCCACAGGTCCCTGGAAGGGGCCGAGCACAAGCTCGTTGTTACGCACTATATAAAAGCCAGTCCACAGGTTAGGGAATGCAGTGTGCAATGCAGCGGCAATATTGGCGAGGTTGGCTATTGGGTCGGGCTCACCTTCAATAAGCGCGCTAATCTGCGGCAGCAGGCTGCGGTATGTTTCGGCTTTTGATGTGCCGGGTAATATGCTTAATTCATGCATTTCGGTATATAAGGCGGGCTTTTGTAAAGGCAAACTTAGTTCATAGGTATTATGTTTCCTTTACGAATTTCATTTTCCCTGTTGCGACTGAAATACATACCTTTGCACTGCCTTATGAACCGGCATATTTAAAAGGTTCGAACCTGCCTTTTCTACACAAAACATCCTTTACAAATCCTTCCCCCTCCTACCAGGACATGATAATCGGCGTACCCAAGGAAATTAAGAATAATGAGAACCGCGTGGCATTAACCCCCGCCGGTGTTAGCGAACTCCGCAAGCACGGACATTCAGTTTACGTTCAGCGCGATGCCGGCTCAGGCAGCGGCTTTGCCGATACCGATTATGAAGCCGCCGGCGCTAAAATGCTCGATACCATTGAGGAAACTTATTCAATTGCCGAAATGGTGATGAAGGTAAAGGAACCCATTGAAAGCGAATACAACCTGATTCGTGAAGACCAGCTTTTGTTCACTTATTTCCACTTTGCAAGCTCAGAGCCCCTCACCTTTGCCATGCTCAGCCGCAAAGCCGTTTGCCTTGCTTACGAAACCGTTGAACGTGCCGACCGCTCTTTGCCCCTGCTTGTTCCCATGAGCGAAGTGGCAGGCCGCATGAGCATTCAGGAAGGCGCTAAATACCTTGAGAAACCATTGAAAGGCCGCGGCATTTTGCTCGGCGGCGTTCCGGGCGTTAAGCCTGCGCACGTACTTATACTTGGCGGCGGCATTGTGGGCACACAGGCCGCTAAAATGGCTGCCGGCCTTGGCGCTACTGTTACCATTATGGATGTGAGCCTCGCCCGCCTCCGTTACCTGAGCGATGTTATGCCAAGCAACGTAAATACGCTGATGAGCAATGAGTACAATATCCGCGAGGAAATTCGTACTTCAGATCTTATTGTAGGCGCGGTATTAATACCCGGCGCAAAAGCCCCCCACCTGATTACCCGCGACATGCTGAAAACCATGCGCCCCGGTACTGTGCTGGTAGACGTTGCCGTAGACCAGGGCGGCTGCATTGAAACCTGCAAGCCCACCACCCACGAGAACCCGACCTTTATTATTGACGACGTGGTGCACTACTGCGTAGCCAATATGCCCGGCGCGGTTCCTTATACCTCTACACTGGCGCTTACCAATGCCACGCTTCCTTATGCTTTGCAACTGGCCAACAAAGGCTGGCGCAAAGCCTGCCGCGAAAACGCCGAGCTTCGTGCAGGCCTGAACGTGGTAAACGGCGAAGTGGTTTACAAAGGCGTAAGCGATGCCTGGAACCTGCCCTTCAGCGATGTGAACGCACATTTGCAGGAGGCAGAGGCAGCAGTTTAGTTATTTGCCCTTCCCAAAAGTACATTACAAAGCTCCCTGCCTTACCGGTTTATCCGGTTAAGGTTGGGAGCTTTGGTTTTAGATTGCTTACAAACTAATAATCAGAAAGAATAACCCACACAAAGGTTTAGGCGCATCTCGCCTTGGAAAGGCTGGTTTTGTCGGTATTTTAGACTGTTGTTGTCATTGGTTCCTTCGATATATCCTCCTATTCTGCCTCCGCCCAATGTGCCATCAATTGTTATTCCGGTCCGGTGTACGTATTGATAACCCATAACAAAGCCACCCCCATACCCAATTGTTTTTATTGAATTAAGAATATGTTCAGGCCCGGTCGGACCAACCCACTCAAACTTTTCTTTTTTATCTGTTGATTTAAAACGCAGGTAAGGGGCAAAATACCAGCCTGTTGGTGCTGATTTGGCTTCGCTTAAATAGAATCTGAATTCAGGCGTAAGGGAAAATATACTGCCTTGACTCCACCAATATGTGTCAGGTGTGGGGCCGTAAAACAGACCGAGTTGAACAGCCATATTGCCTTTAAAGCTGTACTGAAAACTAACATCCCCGGATGTGCCTATCAGCAGGGAATGCATATCTAATTTTACTGCAAAGTTCATTGTGCGCGGGCTCTGCACAGGGGCATCTTCCAAAGGTTTGCTGACAGGCTTTTTAAAGGCAAAAGTGCTTATTGAAATAAGCAGCCAGCCCGTTATTAGTGTCAATAGTTTTAAAGTACGCATGGGCAATTTTGAAAATGAGGGATTAAGAGTGTTTTTGTAAACATTTAAAATGCATATCCTACGCTGATACCAAAGCGCATTTCCCCAAAGAATTTTTTGTTGTATTTATTTTCACCCGCAGGACTTTTGACAACCATTGAGCCACCGACTCTTCCGGCACCCATAAAAGCATCGAATGTCAGACCATTTGACCTTACATATTGGTACCCCATGGCAAACCCGCCACCATAAAGTGTTTCACTAGTTTTAGAATACGACCTAGCCATCGCACCTTTAACCGTACCGACAGTATGCAGATACCTGACATAAGGAGCCAAATAGATACCTGAAGGTGCAGTTTTTGCCTCGTCGAAATAAAAGCGGTATTCCGGTGTAAAAGTGAATTCTTTGTAATCTGTATCATAATCTTTGTCGGGCCTGAATTGGTAAGAAAGCGCAAGCTGCGCAGCCATATTGCCATTAAAACTTTGCTGAATGCTTAGCTCGGTAGTGGCATTTACCATTAATGAGTACAGGTTGAGCTTAATGGCTGTGTTCCGTTTCGGGCCTGTTTCGTCTGTTTTCTCAGCAGGTTTAACTACCGGTTTCCCTTTTTCCTTTGCCGATACCTGCAGTGCAGCAGACGTTAATAATAGCGCAGCAATAATGGTTCTTAATTTTCCCATTTGTTGAATAAGAATGTTGATAAAAGTTTAATTAAATGATTAGGCATGCTTTGCAAGCCTAGCCCTTTCAAGATTGTCCAAGAGGGCTGAAGGCCTTATTAAGGGATGTACAATTTTAGTAAAAAGAATTGTACTGTGAATTAAATTGTTTCAGACCGCTACGGTAATTATTATGTTAAAGCAATACAGATCAAAATGCGTAGCCAATGCTTATGCCATAGTACAGTGCAGGTTGGAAATCCAAATCCCAATTAGATTTGTAATTAAGGTCTGAATAATTATCGGTATGGCTGCCACCGAATCTTCCGAAGCTTGCGAAGGAGTCAAATGAGTAACCATAAATATTTGTATACTGGTAGCCAACAGAAATACCCCCGCCGTATTTTATTTCTGTGATCTCTTTTTTAATTTCAGTTTTATTTAAATCATAGAATTGCATTTTGCTTGCTCCGGCTGAATAAATATATCTCAGAAAAGGAGCAATATAAAAGCCGGTGGGTACCGCATTGTATTCATCTAAATAAAACCTGAATTCCGGTGTAATTGCAAATTCATTGGCGTATGCATTGGAATTGGAAGTATACCTGTGAAATAAGCCAAATTGAACTGCTGTATTATTTTCAAGAGCCTTATGCAAGCTGAGGTCTTCTGCCGCAAAAAATATCAGCGAAGTTAAATTCAGCTTAATAATTCGCTTACGTGCTGCATGTTGGTACGCAGGCTTAGGCTCTGCAGGCTCATCATTTTCCGGCATTTCAAATGCCCGGCAGATATTTGTGGCTGAAAGCAATAAAATGCAGCAGATTAATTTCTTTACAATGTTCATGGTGTTTTCTAAAAAGGGATTTCATTGAAAAATTAAAGGATGCTTAAAATGAATAGCCGGCGCTTAAACCCCATCTGAAATAACCAATAAAGGCGCGGTTGCTTTTTTGTTCCGGCGTGCCGCTCAGTCCGCTGTCAGAAAATGTGCTTTTACCTCCCAGTCGTGATGCACCCATAAATACATCGAATGTAAGCCCGCTGCTGCGAACTAATTGGTATCCGGTGGCCACACCCAGGCCATATAAAACGTATTTCTCGGTATTGTAATTGGTGTTTATTTTATACCTGGAAGTATTTACCATGTAATTGTATTGCAGGTAAGGTGCAATGTAAAAGCCGGAAGGGGCAGTTCTGTCATCATCTACATAATAACGATATTCCGGAATTATATTTACTGTATTGCTAACATCAGAACCTTCCGATTTGTAACGGTAAAATACAGCAAGCTGGAATGCCATATTGTTTTTAAAAGTGTGCTGAACACTAATGTCGGGCGCAAATGAAGAAACCAGCGAATACAGGTTCAGCTTAACTGAAGTGCTTCTGCGAGGAATTTCAAGCCCGGCTTTTCCGGGCATTAATTTACCTTCCTGCATCAAAGGCTTATCGCCTTCGGCAAATGAGTTAATGGCAATTGCAGAAATTAATGAGGCTGCCAATAAGGATCTCAGAACGCTCATAAGTTTGGTGTTTTTGAAAATGATGATAAAAGACTGAATAATTTAAAACGCAATTTGACCGGGCTTTACCCGGCCTTAAATAATAATAAAGGCACTGACTCCCAAAGAAAGTACCATTTACCGCAAGGCTGCAGACGCTTTTTAATACTAAACAGCAGTCTTAATAAATAATTGTAAAGGCAAAGCACGTATTTTTAATTGCCTGAAATTCATTAAAACGCATATCCCAAATCAAACCGAAAAACTGCAGGGCTGCCTGCCCCGAAGCCATACCAAATACTGTCTAAATCCTGGCTGCCGTAAGTTTTGTTTCTTTTTATTCCATTTTGATCTATGTCTACAAACGACGATTGTAAGTTGCCGGGCACATTGTAAGATTGTATGCCAAAACCGGAATCAATGGTGAAGCCCGAGCCGAATGTTTTCTTGTAACCTATGAAAACACCTCCCCCTTTGGCAATAAAGTTTACCCTCTTAAGTAAGCGGACATAGTCTGCTGAAGTCGGATGCCCCGTGCCATATTCAATGGTCATTTCATGCTTGCCTGCAGATACCTGCGCTTCTGTATAAAAGCCTGCTGTTTTGCCGCTGAAAGGGTAAAATCTTACTTTTGGCGAAAGCTTTACACCGCTGTAAATATGCGTATTGCCCTGGCCCCCAAGTATTGTAGGAAACCAACCTGCATAATTACTCAGCACAAGTCCCAGGTCGCAGCCAACCGAGAGATAATTGTTTAGCCCCCTTTCATACCCGCAAGAGGCATTTCCAAAAAGAACAGTTAAGGGCGCTATCATGAAAGCGTTTTTGGGAGGGTCCGGGTTTTCAAACATCGGCGCGCTTGCCGTGTAATATTGAACCCCTGCGGGCACTATATCTTGGCTGTCTGAGGCAAGGTAAGGTTGGGCATGCGCTGCAGTTACTGTTAATGCAAATAACGAAAGGATAGTGTAAAACAGTTTTTTCATTGTAGTAACCATGTATAAAGCGGAATAATTAACAGACAGGTTTAAAGGGTAATCAGTTGCTTAGCCCATTATACGGACCATTTAATTATTTAAAAGGCATAGCCAATATCAAATCTCAATACGGCAGGGCAGCCGGGGCCAATATAATACCATACAGCCTTGGTGCCAAATTGCTCAAAGTCGCCGGAATACCTGATTCCGTTTTCGTTTATTATAGTATTGGAAGTTTTTTCTATTGATTCAGGGAGCTTGAAAATTTGTATTCCTAAGCCTACATCAAGCGTAAAGTTGGAACTCAGCAATGTTTGCTTTCCTATCCAATAGCTTTGCCCCATAGTCTGGAAGCTCTTGTTTTTATATATACTGATGTCATAGCCATCCTGATCCTGGCCTACGTATTCTATGCCCATATTATAGTACCCCCAGGAGAGATTGCCCTGCAGGTAAATATTGGGCAAAAAGTACTTTTCATCTGTTAAATAAGCGCGTATAAACGGCGATACTTTAATGCCGTTATGTATGTGGCTGCCCCCTGCCGAGGGATTGCCGAGAAGATTGTTCCATAAGGTGTAATCAATATCTGCTTCAAGCCCGGCACTGAAAAATTTGTTTATATTTTGTTGATATATCAGCGTGGCTTTTCCGAACAATATTGGCAGCGGTGCAGCTTTTATATAATGAACATGCGGATTATACTTCAAAAGTGTATCTTCTGAATTATTTAACGCAGGGTTAAATTGTGCCGTAACGGTTAGCGACATGCATAAAAACAATACTGTTACTGTTAAAGAGCAGATTAATTTCATGCTTGCCTGTTTTCTCTGTCGCCCTGGTTTTTAGCGGGAGTGTTTAATTCTAAACAATTGTTGCCGAAGTCCGTAAGCACAATGCATTACATGGTTTTAGTATGAAACTATGCTGAATGCAGCATTAAAATATGGATTGGAGCGGGTTTTTATATTTATTTAATATCAAATAAAAACAAATCTCTGCACCATTTGGGCAACAATGTGTTGGCTATATAGCAGAAATGCATCGAAACTGCAAAATTATTATTAAGGCTTTCTTATAGCTGTATAAGGCAGGCAAGCTGTATTGTTAGCCGCCTGTTTACTTAAACGATTATGGTATAAGGAATTAAACAAAAAAAGATAGTTTTTAAAACCCCGCCACGCTGTCGTCGCCACGAATATCTGCTGCCGATTCCATTCTGCCGTCGGGCATAAATTTAATTACCTCTGTGCGACCTATGCTGCTGCGCTCGGTTATTTTCCAGCCGAATGCCTTTAGCTCATTGCGTGTGCTTTGCTTAAAATCAGGCTCAACAAAAAGCTCATCGGGCAGCCATTGGTGGTGGAAGCGCGGGGCAGCTACCGCCTCTGTTGCGCTCATGCCGAAGGTGAACATGTTTTCAAGCACCTGGAAAACGGATGTCGGTATGGTTGTTCCGCCCGGGCTGCCGCAAACTGCCGATGCCTTACCCTTGTTAATTACCAGTGTTGGCGACATGCTGCTCAGCATGCGCTTGCCCGGTGCAATGGCATTGGCCTCGCCGCCCACTGCGCCATAAAAATTAGGCACACCGGGCTTAAGGCTGAAATCATCCATTTCATCGTTCAGAATAAAGCCTGCGCCTGATACCACGCATCGGCTGCCGTAGCTGTTATTCAGGGTGGTTGTAATGCTTACTACGTTGCCTGCTTTATCTGCAATGCTGATGTGAGTGGTTTCTTCGCTTTCTTTTACGTTGCCCGGTAAAACGCCTGTGCTGGGCGTTGTCTTACTGCTGTCGAAGCTGAGCATGCGCTTATGCAGGTAGGCCGGGTTGCGCAGGGTTTTTAAAGGCACCTTGTAAAAGTCAGGATCGCCCATGTGCAGGCTTCGGTCGGCAAATGCCCGGCGTTCGGCTTCGGCCATCAGGTGTACGCTGTTAGCGGTTTGAAATCCGTAGCGTGCAAGCCTGTCTTTGTTGGCCATATTAAGTAACTGCAGTACTATAATGCCCCCGGAAGAGGGCGGAGGCATGCCAATAATGGTATTGCCGTTCCATTCCCAGCTGAGGGCTTCGCGTTTGCGCACTTTGTAGTTTTTTAAATCGGCCTCAGAAATAATGCCTTTTGCGTTGCTGCCTTTGCTCATTTCCCGCACTATAAAGGCAGCAACCGGGCCTTCGTAAAAGCCCTTTTGCCCCTTATCCCGAATGTGGCGCAGGGTGGCGGCCAGCTCTTTTTGCACAAGGGTATCGCCTGCCTTCCATTTGCCTTCTTTAACAAAAGCCGTTGCGCCCGAACTGTATTTAATAAAATCTTCACGGGCATCGTTCAGCCTGTCGGCTTCCTGCTTTGTGATTGCATAACCGAACTCGGCTAAATCTATGGCCGGCTGAATAAGGGTTTTTGCCGTGAATTTGGCATAAGGCTGTGTTGCGAACATACCCGCCACGCTGCCCGGCACCCCGCCTGATTTTGCACCGTAAAGGCTTTGCTTAGCCTGTGGATTGCCCTGCTCATCAAGGTACATATTTCGGCTTGCCGCAGCAGGGGCGGTTTCGCGATAATCAAGGGCAATGGTCTTTCCTGCGGCAGTTCGGCCGACAAGGAAGCCCCCGCCGCCAATATTGCCTGCACCCGGATACACGACAGCAAGGGCATACTGCACCGCTATAGCTGCATCAAAGGCATTGCCGCCGGCTTTCATAATTTCAGCGCCTACAAGGGCGGCAAGCGGGTGCGCGCAACCTACCGTGGCATTGGTATATACAGCAGATTTAACCGAGCTGTATCGGTATGGGTCTGCGGCGCGGTTGGGTCCAAGCCAGGGGGTTACAGGTTGAGCAAGGGTGTTGCTGAAGCGGAGCAGGCAGAAGAATATAAAAAACAGATACTGGACCTTAACTTTAGTTATCATTGTATTGGAGAAGACC
The DNA here is from genome assembly GCA_040388605.1 of Bacteroidota bacterium. Classification (GTDB taxonomy): domain Bacteria; phylum Bacteroidota; class Bacteroidia; order Cytophagales; family Flexibacteraceae; genus JAZKBN01. The sequence goes on from JAZKBN010000040.1 coordinate 123,122, forward strand.
AGGCATCAGTGTGATTGTGAAAGCAAACGTAGCCAACATAATAAACATATAAGGCGGATGGCACGAATTGAATTTTAATGCCTTCAACTTCTTTTTCACCTTCAAATGTTTTACTGGTAACAAACACGGATGTTAAATTATTTGCTTTAGCATACGATAAAAGGCTTTTAAGTTCATTGAGTCTATTTGAATATCTGTCGCTCCATTTAATTTCAAGCGCACCAGTTGGCTTTAACAATGCACTTAAAGTTACTAAATCCACTTCTCCTTTATCCCAACGTGCATAAAATGTTCGGCCATTTTTAGGTAAAGTGTTTTGTGAAATTAGTGCTGTTTCAACTAAATTCCCTGTGTCTTCACTATCCGATTGAATAGGTGAAAACAGAGCAGAACGCATTGAAGGATTGGTGAGGTATATTTTAAAAAAATTTGCTCTTTTGAATTTCTTACCACTCATATCAACTCTATAATGAAGTTTAATAAGGTAAGCAGCTTCTAAATATTCAAGATATTTCTTTATAGTCGACTTTAGGATTTGCGAAGTCTCACTTAGTCCTTCCAAGCTAAATTCATTACCGGAATTATAAGCTACTGTCGCAAAGAGCCTATATAACTCCTGAACATCACTAATTCCATACAAACCAGGCAAATCTCTTAACAGTGATTTGTCCAAAATGTCATTTTTAATGAAACGTTCCGGGTTTTCTCTAATATTTCTATTGAAAACCATCTCAGGATAACCCCCGAAATTTATATAGTCAATAAAATGTATGTTTAGACTTTCAATGTCATTAGTTGTGAAAGGGATTTTAACAGTTCGATAAATTAATTTATCAATATTTTGTAGCACGAGATATTCATAAAATGTCAGTGGGGGGAGCATAAAATCAGTAAATCTACCTGCCCCTGATTCATTGCTTTTCATTTTTAATGCCGCTGCCGCAGACCCTGAAGCAAGGAATTTACATTTTCTAAATCTATCAACAAGTGATTTAAGATCTACCTCCCATCCCTTTAGAGATTGAACTTCATCATAAAGCATATAAAAGCCCTCATTGGAAAAATCATGGACTGCTTCCTGACAATATTCAAATAATGTTTCTAATGAAATACCTGTATAAATAGGTGTGTCAATTGATAGGTAGAAAATTTTCCTGCCGTAAACACCATTGTTAAGCAGTTTTTGAATAGCATGCCTAATCATTACACTTTTCCCAACTCTCCTTGGTCCCATTAAAACTACTGCGCGCCTTAAATTTATATCTTCCAAGATTGGGAACATTTGATCAAGATAGAGTCTTTCAGGCATAGCCTTAAACTCATCTTCTATAGAACCTGTTGCCCACCAAGGATTGTCACCTTGAATTCTGCGAATTATATGCTCTTTGCTTATTGAAGTAAACATGGAGCAAATGTATTAAAAATGAATAAATAAGCAAGTTTAAACGATCTTATTTTGTTGAGTTGTATATAATAAGATCGTAGGCCCCCTTACCTGTTCTTAATCACAAACGTAATCTTCCCTGTCGATATATCGGCCGGCGTTACGTTATCCTTGGTTTTGCTGAAGGTGAGCTTTTCCACCTCGGCTTTGTAGAGGCGCTCTACAGCCGGGTTTTTAACCGTGCTTTCAAGCATGCGCACACCCATAATTTCCCCGTCGCCGTCTACTTTAATTTCGAAAACGATGCGGCCTTCAGCATCGCTGTCTTCTTTGGGGTCGGGCTTGTCAACCCATTTCCAGCCGGTAAGGTCAAGGCTTGCGCCGCCGGAGCCGGGCTTGCCTTTGTAATTGTTTTTTTCATCCAGGCTGCCTTCGGGGTGGCCCATATCACCTACAGCGCCTTTTACATCGCCGTTATTGTTGTTGCCGCCGCTGCTGTTTGAATTGCCCTCTTTAACACTTGGCTTGGCTGCAGGGGCTTTGGTTGGCGTGGGATTTTCCACGGGCTTTTCTTTTACCTTGGTGGGTTTGGCATCGGGCTTAACTTCTGCGGGGGCTTCCTCGGTTCCGGTTACTGTATTGGCCATTTCATCGGCCTTTGGGTCAAGGGGTTGGGGCTCAGGGTTGCTGAGCTCTGTTTGCTGTTCGGCCGATGTTTCGGCTTTGCTTGGGTCCTTGTTTTCCCCGGCGGGGTCCATGGTTTGCAGATCCCCGAAACCTGCAGGGTCTACGCCGAAGTTTACGGCAAGGCCGTAATCGCCGAGGGGCGGGTTAGGCGGGGTAAGCTTAAAAAACAACCAGCAAAGCAGGAGCAGCCCCGCATGCACCAACAGCGATATGCCGAAGGCCGATATTTTATAATTACGTTTTACAGCCGGTGAAAGCATGGAATTACTGAAATCTGGTTGGTAAAATATCGTAAAGCCGGGCAGCCGCGCAGGTATGGGCCAATGCCGGAATTATAACGAAAGGTAAGCGGTTTTATTTAATTGCCTGATATGGCTTTAAGAAATTAAGCAGGCAATTAAAAACCGGCAGGCATAAGCTGAACTAAGAGAACGCCGGTTTACATACCTGCATTTCTTGCCGCTTTCTCTGCTGCCTGCATTACTTTGGCTTCTGTGCCGGGTTTGAAATTGCCTTTTATATTAAATAGGCGCTGCCATTCGTCCACCTCGTAGCCTTTATCAGGCAGCATGGCATCAGTTGGCAAGTACCCGAACATAAAATCGGTATAACCAAGGGGGAGAATGGTATGCCCGGGGTATTTGGCTTTGAAAAGCTCTGTGTATTCACCCATCACCTCGGCCGAAATTGCCGGTATTAATATGTTTTCGGAAAGGCGAAGAAATTGAATACCCAGGTTTTTACCGGGATTGCTTTGGTCAAGCAAATCGTCGAGGGGCAGGTTTGCCGTACCTATTATACCCTTAAAATGTTCTTCTTTAAACGGCTTGTCGAATGCTGCACTTACTGCTTTTGCCAAGGAGCCTGCCCATTGCTCATACCCGCTTTGCGTGGCTTTGCCGAATACCCGGCCGTAAAGCACCTGCCTGAGCCTTGCGGTCTTACTGAGCGTTACATCTCTTATATCCGGGCGAACATTGCCGCTGAATGCAGGCATAAATACCACAGGCGTTTCTTTGCCGTATTTATTCCTGAGCTCTTTCCGTACTATGCCCGGAAAATCTGCGCTTACGGTTTGCGCCTTTGGGAAACATACCGGGTGCGATGCATAATTCCAGGCAAGGGCCAGCGTTTTGCCTGCTTTGTCGCAGAACTTCAGCATGCGCAGGCTTTCATCATGGTATCCTTTAGGGTTGGGCAAAAACCGGACAATACGGGTAAGATGCCCCTTGGAAAATGTGGCTACTTTGCGCCTGCGGTTAATGCTGTGGTTCAGTTTGTCCTCGGCATATTGCATGCTAACCGGAGTTCCGGGCTCGGCAAGCAGGCTAATGAGCAATTTACCGGCTGCTTCAACTATTATATCGGCAAAGCTTTGGGAAAGGGGGGCAGCCACAGGCTTGGTTTCGTCCGGATTAGGGCAAAAGTGGGTATGGCTGCTGAAAAACAGGAAATTGCTTTTATCAAGGTCGGCAATGTGCTTCACTTTTTCCGTAATGCGGTTGCGCAAAAGCAGGCTTACAGAAAACACTTCAGCTGTTAATATAACCAGCAGTTTGCCTGTGGCTGTATTGCGCAGCACAAGGGCATTAATTTCGGGCGCATCTGCTACCGATGTAAATTTTTGGCCTGTAAAAACCAGCTCAGCCGGTTCGACTATTACTGAGGGCGCTAGCAGCCCCGATG
>JAZKBN010000040.1:126888-136962 GCA_040388605.1 Bacteroidota bacterium
GCTAATATCGGCGCTGCCGGCAGATAGTGTAAGCATGCGTTATTTTATATTAATCCGGCAGGGAAGTCCATGAAATTTCATTTTGACTGTCTCCTCTACAGATTGCTTTTTGCTATTGGTCTTTCCTGATCAGCCAGGCTGCCGGGTCAAGCCGTTCGGTGTTTTTCCAAACCTGGAACTGTATTTGGGACAGGCCGTCTTTATCGGTGTACACTTCGCCCAGCGTGCTGCGGGCCTTTACCTTATCTCCTACTTTTACTTTTACATTGCGCAGGTTGCAGTAAACGGTAAAGTAATCTCCGTGGGTAATGCTTACAATAAGGCCCCCTATTCCTCCAACCGAACCCACAAAGCCCACTTTGCCCTCGAAAACGGAACGAACGCTTTGGCCTTCGTTGGTTTGTATGTTCACGCCCAGGTTGTCTACAATTACATGGGTCATTACGGCATGTTTATGCCGCCCGAACTCACCGCTGATAAAACCGGCCTCCACCGGCCAGATTAACCTGGCCCTGTGCTCAGAGAAATTATTACTGATAATGGCTGCTTCCGGCGTAAGGCTTACCCTGTCGGCCTCTTCCGATGCATCTCCGCCGGTTTTATCATTTCGTGCCTTTACACTACGCCGAATTTCGCGGCGTACCATATCTGCAATCAGCTTTTCCAGCTTGCGGTCTGCTTCAAGCTGTGCAGAAAGCTCTGTGCGCAGCTCCTTCATGCGGGTGCTGAGCTGTGTTACCATTTTCTGCTGACGGCTTTTTAATACCAACAGGGCCTCGTTTTCGTTCAGCTGCTCAAGCAGGAGCTTTTCTTTATCTCGTGTCTTTTTAACAAGCAGGTTTTGCTTATCGAGCAGTTTATGGCGCATCTTATCTATGGCCTTCATTTGCTCCTGGCGGGCTTCGCTGTATTGCTGCAGGTATTTCAGGCGCATTACAAACTGGTTAAATGTATTGCTGCTGAAAATAAACATGAGCTTGTTATAGCTGTCTGCTTTGTTAGCGGCGTAAACCATGGCAACATATTCTTCGCGCAGGGCTTCAAGGTCAACGCTCATGTTTTCGTTCAGGGTGGCAATACGGGCCATTTCCTCCTGCAAAACATCAAGCTCGCCATGAATGGTGTTAATCATGCGGTTATGGCTTTTTACCTGCGCCTGTATGGCGTTTAAGGCGCCCATGGTGGCTTTGCGTTCGCTGCGGGCTTCTTTTAAAATGCGGCTTGTTTCCTGTATGCGGCGGCGGTTTTCGTTGCGTTCTTTTTCAAGCTGCTGCTTGTTACGCTGGGCCTGAACCTGAATGGAAAGGCTTAGGCTGAAAGCAAAAAACAGGAAAACCGGCAATAAACAGCGCAGTCTCCTAAGTCCTGACTGAATGCTTTCCTTTACCCGGTATTTAAAATTCCGGGTTAGGTTCAGGATTTGAAAATTGCCTTCATTTGAAAGCTGTGTATATATTGAGTTCAGTGTCGGGAGGCCGGGAAATGCAAAATTACCTCATTCTTTCCATTTCATACGCTAAGGGCAAAAACTGTCTGCATTTTTAAGGGCAATAAGTCAAATGAAAATGTTTAAAAACAGAAAAAGCCGGCTTCTTTGCAGCCGGCAATCAGGCAATTAATTCAATATGGCATTAAAGTTCCACCTGTTTTACAATAATATCAGGCCCGCTTTTAAATTCGAATCTGTATTTGCCGGCGGGCAGCCTGCTCAGGTTGTAGCGCTTTAAATGCAGGTGTGCGTCTTCAATAGATTCTTCATAAACAGTTTCGCCGTTGCTGTCTAAAATGCGCATATCAACCTGCCCGGGACCTGCTGCAATGGCTACACGGAAAGAATTAAGAGCATTGCCGTAAACCTGGGCCCTGAAGCATTTGCCGCTGTCGAAGGGTATGGGGCCCTTTACCTTGCCTGACCCTGATGCCGGCTTTGCCGACGGGGCATTGTCTGCCGCATGCGATTTCAGGTTGCAGCTCATGCATGTGAGCAGAACAAGGGCTGCCCTGCCTGCCGTGTTGAATAAATTGATTGATTTCATAGGGGTATGTGGTTGTTTAATTGCGTTACAAAATTGGGATCGCGGTTTTTCAGCGGGAATTAATAGTACATGGGTGCCCGCTTTGTATTTGCCGGCGGACTCATATTGTGATGAAGTGATGGACGGCCTGTTTCAGATGTTTTTCTTATAAAAAGCCCCTGTAGCTACCTTTTTAATGGTATTATGCAATTTTTGATATTGAAATTGTATCTTTTGTAGGTTTTAAGCAGTATTTGTTGTATAATGCATAAATTTTCAGGTATGCATCTTTAAAACAGGCATAAGTAAGCATGCACTTAAAGAAGGCAGATTGATTAATACCTATGAATAAATTACCTATTCCGGCCAACGAGCCGGCCAGGCTTAAGGCTGTGAAAGCCCTAAACCTTATTGATTCTGAAAATGAGCAAGCCTTCGATATAATTGCAGAGCTTGCTTCCATAGTTTGTGAAACCCCCATTTCATTACTCACTTTTATTGACGAGCACAGGCAATGGTTTAAAGCCAAACAGGGTGTAGGAGCGGGAATGAATGAAAACTCCCGCGACCAAAGCTTTTGCCAATATGCCATCATGGATACTTCCATTCTTGAGGTGGAAGATGCCACGCTTGATACCCGTTTCAGCGATCTCGGGGTGGTTAAAAGCGACGAGTTCCATGTGCGCTTTTATGCAGGAATTCCGCTTATTGACCCTGAGGGCCTTGCCCTTGGCACGCTCTGTGTAATAGATACCAAATCAAGGCAGCTTACCGAGCCCCAAAAACGTGCCCTCACGCTCCTTTCCCAACAGGCAGCCATGCTGCTGAAACTGAAGATTTGAGATGTAAATAATATGTACTTTTCTAATATAAAATTCACGCACCTGTGCGCTTACATGTTTTATTGCTTTGCTTCTGAAAGGCCTTTTACTTGAATTTCTTTGTTTGTCTTACAATAGCAATATAAAAAATTCAGGTAATGCTATTGTGGTTTCCTATAATATTATTAAACTGCATTATATTACGAAAAATTAGAATAATGTACCGCCGGAAATGCCTTTTTAATATCACAGCACAAGAAAATGACACAATTTCCTGTACCCCACAATGAGGCCGGCCGCCTGAAAGCACTTAATAACTACAAAATTCTCGACACCCTGAACGAAAAGGAGTTCGACAGGATTACGGAGTTGGCAGGCATTATTTGCGGTACGCCAATATCGCTCGTTTCTCTAATTGATGAAAAAAGGCAATGGTTTAAATCAGGGGTAGGTATAGATATTTCAGAAACGCCAAGGGAGCTGGCTTTTTGCAGCCATGCCATCATGGATACTTCCATTCTTGAAGTGGAAGACGCCACAAAGGATAGCCGTTTCAGCGATAATCCCTTTGTTACAGGCGAAGCGCACATAAGGTTTTATGCCGGCTGCCCGCTTATTGATACCAACGGCTTTGTGTTGGGCACGCTGTGCGTAATTGATAATGAGCCCAAAAGCTTAACCGAAACCCAGAGCAAGGCCCTCCGCCTGCTTGCCGATGAGGTAATGACTTTAATTGCCGAACGCTCGCGCAATAACGAGCTTCGGAATTTTGAGCGCATTGTGCAAAACTCAAGTAACCTGATTTGCATACTGAACAGCAATGGTCTTATTGAAAAAGTAAATCCCGCTTTCTGCAAGCTTTTTGAATATACCGAGGCGGAGCTTATTGGTAAACCGGTAGCAGAGCTTATTCATCCAGCTGATTCGGAAGCGGCAATGGCCTGCTTAGCCGCCGCGACGGAAAATGCAGAGCATTTCAATATACGCATAGTTACAAAGCAGGGCAGGGTATGCCTGCTCAACTGGATGTCTACTTACGAGCAGGGGAGCGGAAGCCGCTATTGCATTGCCCGCGATATTACCGAGCAGGACCGCGTTGAGCACGAAAACCGCAGGGCGCAGGAAGTGCTTGAGCAAACCGGCCGAATGGCTAAAGTTGGCGGTTGGGAGCTGGATTGGGCAACGAAGGATTTGCATTGGTCGTCTGTGGCACGCACCATTCTGGAACTGCCTGAAGGTTACCAATCGAAATTAAATGACGGAATAAGCAGATATAAGGAGGGCGAAAGCAAGGCCCTGCTTACACAGTCAATAGAAAAAGCTGTTAAATACGGCACACCCTACGATCATGAGGTACAGCTCATTACCGCCAGAGGCAATGAAGTTTGGGTGCGCGCGGTAGGAGCCGGCGAACTTAAAAACGGCGTATGCAAAAGGCTGTTCGGTACTTTGCAGGATATTGATGATAAGAAAAAGGCAGAGCTTGAAATAAGCGCATCGAAGCGGATGCTGAATAATGTTTTACAGTCGGCATCATCGGTTTGCATAATTGCTATTGACTTAGAGGGTATCATCAGGCTTTTCAACGCCGGGGCCGAGGCCCTGCTCGGCTATGCCGCCGAAGAGCTTATCGGCAAGCATACCCCCGCCGTATTCCATGACCATGATGAAATTAAAACCCGAATTAAAGCCCTCAGCGAAGAGCTGGGCTATCCCGTTAGAGGCATAGATGTTTTTATTCGCAAGGTTATTATTAACGGCGCCGATTGTAACGACTGGATTTTTGTTTCAAAAACGGGCCAAAGATTCACTGTATCGGTAAACGCAACGGCGCTAAAAGACGAAGCGGGTAATATTACCGGTTACCTGGGTGTGGCTATAGATAAAACCGCACGCCTGAATGCCGAACGCGAGCTTGAAATGGAGCGTTCAAGGCTGTTGGCATTTATTGAGCATGCCCCGGCATCGGTAGCCATGTTCGACAGGGATATAAAATACCTTTCGGTCAGCAATCGCTGGATTGAAGACTACCACCTGCAAAACCGGGATTTCATAGGCAAATCGCATTACGAGGTTTTCCCCGGCATAACAGATGAATGGAAGGCTATTCACCAACGCTGCCTCGCCGGCAGCATTGAAACAAGCGCCGAAGATGTTTGGCGTCCCGATGGTTGGGATGAGGACCAATATCTCCGTTGGGAGGTAAGGCCCTGGTACACCAATTCAGGCGAAATAGGCGGCATTATGATTTTCACGCAGGATATTACCGATAGCTGCATGCAACGCGAAGAGCTTAAAAAAGCCAAGGAACATGCCGAAATGGCCAGTGTAGCCAAGTCGGAATTTTTAGCGGGTATGAGCCACGAAATTCGAACCCCGCTCAACGGCATCATTGGCTTTACAGATTTGGTGCTGCGCACCACCCTCACCGAAACCCAAAGCGATTACCTGGGCATAGTCAATCAATCGGCCAACGCATTGCTGGGTGTTATTAATGATATACTTGATTTCTCTAAAATAGAAGCCGGCAAGCTTGAGCTCGATATTGAGAAAACAGATTTGTTCGAGCTGAGCAGCCAGGCTATAGATATTACAGGTTTCCAGGACCAAAGCAAGGGGATTGAGCTCCTGCTCGACACATCGGGCGGCCTGCCCCGCTTTATTCATGCAGATCAGGTTCGACTGAAGCAGGTACTTATTAACCTGCTTGGCAATGCCGTTAAATTTACCGCCAAAGGCGAGGTAGAGCTCAGAATAACTTCAGGTCCCGCTGCCGACTCGGCCCTTACACGTTTCCGTTTCGAGGTAAGAGATACCGGCATAGGCATAAAGCCTGAAATGCAGGACAAAATTTTTGAAGCCTTTTCGCAGGAAGATGGTTCAACAACACGCAAGTACGGCGGCACCGGACTGGGCCTTACCATATCTAATAAGCTTTTGGCTTTAATGAACAGCAGGCTGCAATTGCTGAGCGAGCCCGGTATAGGAAGCACATTCTACTTTGATCTTGATCTTGAGGCCGAGCAGGGCGAAGCCTTTGAAAACCGCCTGCCCGAAAACCTTAAAAGAGTGCTTATAGCCGATGACAGCAACCACAACAGGCATATTTTACAGCAAATGCTTAAGCTGTGGAATATTGAGTCGGTGGCGGTTAGCAGCGGGCTTGAGGCCCTGCACCTGCTATCCGTAGGCGAAACTTTCGATGCCGTGCTCATGGATTACCAAATGCCGGTATTGGACGGCTGCGAAACCATAGCCAAAATTCGAAAAAACCTGTTCCCCACATCCGCAGCATTGCCTGTACTGCTTCTTCACAGCGCATCAGACAGCGAAGCGCTGATACGTTCCTGTAAAGAGCTTGATGTAAGCCAGCGCCTGATGAAGCCCATTAAAGCCGATGATTTATACAGGTCTTTGGCCCGGCTTTCTGTGGACTCAAAGCAGCCGGCACCAGTTACCGAACCTGCTGAATCACAGTTTAATAACAGGAAAGTGAGCATCTTGCTTGCCGAAGATGTATTGGTGAATGTGATGCTGGTAAAAGCCATACTCAACAAAATTTTCCATAATCCTGAAATTACCGTTGCCCTGAACGGCGCCGAGGCAGTGGCCAAATACAAGACCGCAAAGCCCGATATTATACTTATGGATTTGCAGATGCCTGAAATGAACGGATACCAGGCCACTAAGGCCATCCGCGCCTTCGGGAACAGCGCAGCAAGCGTACCTATAATTGCGCTCACCGCCGGCAACCTGAAAGGCGAAAGAGAAAAATGCATAGAGGGCGGTATGGACGATTATGCTACCAAGCCATTAGTTGAAAGCGATTTAAGACGAATAATGGAAAAATGGCTCACTCCCTCCGAGCCTAATAACACTGCAGCCGACGGAGGTTCAGAAATTCCGGCAGTTCTTTCCCACTTCGATAAAGCAAAATTCAGTTATTACGCTTCGGGCGATAAGGAAATGATGCGCAGCCTGTTACCCATTGTAAGGGCCCAGCTTAATGAATCTGTTACCAAGCTTGAAAAAGCGACTTCGGCGAAAAATCTGAAGGCTGTAAAATCTTTGGGCCACATGCTGTATTCAAGCTGTGCGGCCTGCGGTTTTGAGGTACTGGCAGATATTGCATCGAAAATGGAGATGGCCGAAAGTATTGAAGGCGGCCCGGGCTCACAGATGAAATCTGCTGCTATAAGTGAAATACGTTTGGTTGTAAGCCTTATTGATGAAGAGCTGAGCCATGAGCCTGATTTCAGCCCGGTGCAGGCTGCTTAACAGCTGCAATTCCAGTTCTTTAAATAATCATGCGCTTATTACGTTATAGGCATATACAGATTTTGGCTGCCTTTAAGCAGCCTTATAAAGCATTCTGAAAAAGGGAACAGATTGCTTAAAAGCAAAGGGGCCAATTTGGCCCCTGCTTTTTTAAGAACTTAGTATGTATTAATCGAAGACGGCCTTATTACCAGATTACCTCATAAACTTTAAGGCCGTCTACCACTGTTGTCCTGTCCACACCATCAGGACGGGTAAAGTGAATGTATTTGCCGTCAAGCTTTACTTCTTCCTGCGATACAACGTTGCGTTTATCTTTTTTATGGAAGAGTTCTGCTTCGCGTTCGCTGCCCTGCTTTATTTTAATGGTATAGCTGCCGTCTATCTCTTTCTTTAAATTGTTGGCCTTAATTTCTTCGGCCCCGTCGAGTTCGGCATCGGGCTTTTTCGCAAGCTTAACTGCTTTTTCTGCATCGGGCCAGCCGTAGCCTATGTAATTGTTGCCATAAGGATACAGGTTAGCGCTCTTTTCCAAAACATCGCGCAGCTGCAAGGTTGTAAGGGCCGGGTTAGCCTGTAAAACGCATGCTGCAAAACCGCTGATAACCGGTGCGGAAAAAGATGTTCCGTTCAGGGAATAGCAGCTCAGGTTTGGCTTCAGCCAGGGCAACGCCGCCGGACCAATACCGCTGTAATCGGCGCGGGGGTAAGGCGGGTCTAAAGTGGCGCCAATGCTGAGCACTTCTTTACCGTCGGCGGGCGTGCTTATGTAGTAGCGCCAGTCGTTGTTACCACCGTCGTTCCCGGCCGATACTATTACCAGGATATCTTTATCGGTAACGGCCATGTTTGCGGCGCGTACAACTGCGCTGCTGCCGCCGTCCATTTGGTCGGGGCGGTAGTTCTCAATGGGCTTGTCGAAACCAAGGGCATAGCCGAGGGAAGTGTTTATAATGCGTACCCCGGCGCTGTCCATCCATTCCATGGCTGCCAGCCAATAATCTTCCTCGCCCCGGAATTCATGCTTGGCATCATCGGTACGGGCTAGGTAAAAGGTGGCCCCGGTTGCGCAGCCAGATTTAATATGCGTTGTGCTGTCGTAACCGGCTACATGGCGCAATACGGTAGAGCCATGCGTATCTACCGATCCGCTTGCGTTCCTGAAAAAGTTATTGTTGTGGTTGCTGTCTACCTTGTCAAGCGTTGCCTTTACCTGGTTGCGCATAAATACATGGCGCAGCGCCTGCTGCTTATCCGCATCGCGGAAACCGGCATCAATCAGGCCTACCACTATGCCGGAACCGTCGAGATCATGCCTGTCAAAATATTCGGCATTAATTTGTTTCAGCGGGGGAGAGTAGCCGGGACTTGCTTTTTCCGCAGCTTCTTCATTTTTAAAGGAAGCGGGTTTAAAATGTACCCTGAATGGTTCCGCACGAAGCACGAAAGGCATTTCGTCAAGCTGCTGCAATTGCTCATTGCTGAGCTCGGCACTTACCGCGTTCAGCCATTTGCTGGCAACCCTGGTTTTTATACCCTTGCTTTGCAGCTGCTGCAGGTAGGCGACGTTAAGGGGCACATCGCTGAACTGGTCAAGTGCCTTGCCGGCCTGCTTCCGGTGGCTTAGGGTTGCGGGGCTTAGGTTCTTTTCAGGCTTATAGCCCTTGGTGTCTTTTCCTTTCAGGTAAATCCAATACCGGGGGGCGGCATTTACATTGCCTGCAACAAGCAGGCATAAGCAGAAAAAAGTAAGGGCTGTTAATTTTAATGCAATTCGCATTGGCTGCAATTGGTTTGCGTTAGCGTGTAATTAAGTTACCGAAATATCAGCGGGTTAATATATAACGCCCCTAAGGTCAAAATTTAACGGCATAAATCAGGAATAAATAAAAATGAGCATTCAGATTGGTATAACCAAGTGCTGAATGCTCAAATTACCTGTATTTGGGTTACCCGGAATTTTGGCCTGACAGGCGGTACTTTCTTACAAATTTTTCAATTCAATAAATACCAACTTTAACGGCTTTTGCCAGGCTGCCGGGCCGGGCACCAAGGTATTAATGTGCGCTCAGGTATTCACGTACACCGTCGCGGGTTGCTTTCATGGCGTCTTTACCTTCTTCCCAGTTGGCAGGGCATACTTCGCCGTGCTTCTCAACATATTGCAGGGCATCAACTATACGAATAGTCTCGTCTATGCTGCGGCCCAGGGGAAGGTCATTAATTACGCAGTTACGTACCACGCCTGCTTTATCTATCAGGAAGGTTCCGCGTAGGGCAACAGGTATGCCTTCGAAAACGTATTCACCGGCATCGTTATAACCGTATTCACCGGCCAGTACGCCGAAGCTGATGGCAATTGTTTTGGCGGTATCGGCAACTATGGGGTAAGTTACACCTTCTATGCCGCCCTTGTTACGCGGAGTGCTGAGCCATGCAAGGTGGCTCTCTTCGGTATCGGTGCTGCAGCCAACTACGGCTACATTGCGTTTTTCGAATTCAGCAAGCTTGTCCTGGAAAGCGAGTATTTCAGTTGGGCAAACAAAAGTGAAATCTTTAGGGTAAAAGAAGAATACAACTTCTTTTTCGCCTATGAATTGGTCCAGCGAGAAGTTCTCAACTATTTCGTCGCCGTTAATAACAGCAGGGGCAGAGAAGCTCGGGGCTTGTTTTAATACCAAAGACATTGTGCTTGTGAGGTTTGTTGTTTGAAAGGAAATTGGGTAATGATAATATCAGCTGAATCTTCTGATACAACGTAAGAGGCTAAATGCGCTGCAATTTACAGTTAAGCATCCGCAGCACAAAAATCAAATAGGTGCTATGCATTAATTCAGCCGGAAATTCACAATTAAAGCCCTGTAATAAAGCTTGAGAGCATTTTACAGGGCTTAATTATTTTATGTTTGGGCGGTACTTAGCTCAGGAAAGAGCGCAGCATCCAGGCCTTGGTTTCGTGG
>JAZKBN010000040.1:136972-137706 GCA_040388605.1 Bacteroidota bacterium
ATAACGCCGGTAATAAAGTCGGCCGAACCGGCATCGCCGCATTCGTCGTTTACTTTATCAATGTTTTCACGGATAAACCTGATTATGGTTTCATGGTCGGTAAGCAGGTCTTTGAGCATGCCGTCGGCATCGGGCAATTTGCCGGGGTGCTCTTTCAGGTTGCTGAGCTCTGTAAACTCTTTCATAGTGCCTGCCGGTACAGAGCCTATTTTACGAACACGTTCAGCCACTTCGTCAATGGTTTCGGCCAGCTCATTGTATTGGGCTTCCAGGAATTTATGCAGGTCGCTGAAACGGGCGCCTGTTACATTCCAGTGGTAGTTTCGGTTCTTAATATAGATAACGTGCTCGTCTGCCAGGAGCGTGTTCAGGATGCCTGTTACGCATTTGCGTCCTTCTTCAGATATGCCAATATTGGTTTTCATTTGTATAGGTGGTTTTTTGCGGTTGCAATTTAAGTTAATAAAGTGGCTGAAAGCAGAAATAATGGGTTTTAATGCCTTTGGAAATACTTATGCCGCTATAAGTTCTTCTTATTATGTAAATTTATTGCGGAAGCTGCCTTCTGATTTTCGCTTGCTTATCAACAAGAGTTCAGGCACTTATGCCCCGATGTGCAGAGGCATATACACAGTGCCAAAACCTTGCCGGAAAATTTTTCCTATCTTTTTTCCATTCAGTATTTGGAAAGTAAAAAGATAACCCTCACCTTTGCATTCCCAAATCGGTAAGGC
>JAZKBN010000041.1:0-91189 GCA_040388605.1 Bacteroidota bacterium
TTTACAAAGTTACCCCCGAAGGAGAATATATTACTTCCTGGGATTACCCCGAGGTGTCGAACGGCTATGTAAACGATATGCTGATTCTGCCCGATGGCGGTGCGTTAATGGTAGGCCACATGTATTCCACTACCGGCGGTATTACCGATGGCTTTGCACTCCGCGTTGACCTCAATGGGAGAAAAGTGTGGATGAGGCATTATACCCCCAGCCTACAAACCTATATAAACCATATTGAAGCTTTAACAGATAACTCAGGCTATCTTATCAGCGGCATGGCCGGCTACAAAATATTTGCCGATTGGATTACAGAAGATGGCGATGTATTCGATCAGAAATTCTACTGGAATAATTCAGCAAATAACGACCTTTATTTTGCCGGTGTTATGCAGTCGCCTGATTCAACCTTTATAGCATGGGGTTCAAATACAGCTGAACCTGAACGTAAATGGACAGTTGGCAAATACCTGCGAGACGGCACAAGAGTATGGCAAAATGAAGTTACAGGTGCCTGCCAAACAGTTTTTGTGAACACCGATGCCGAAATACTTGTAAGCTTTGATGATGCAAGCGGTATTTATTTTCGAAAATACAGCCGAGACAATACCATTATTAAGACAGCTATAATTGGTACTGTTACAAGAACGCCTAAAATTATATTTGCCGCCGCCTGGAATTATGATAACACAGCTGTTTTTACGGGCTACAACAAAGTAGATTCAAATGTAGAACGTGAGAATTTCTGGTTCTGCAAAATAGCTGAGGTAGGTAACCCCTATCTTTCAGTTGAAAAACCATTGATGGCCGAGCGTGAAGATTTGATCATTTACCCTAACCCCGCCAAAGATGCTTTCTCTTTAAACAGCAGGGTGCCGGGTACTTTGGTAATTTACAGTCTTTCAGGGCAGGTGCTGCAAACGCAGGCTTATTTGCCGGGAGATAAAACAGATATTTCTTTGCTGGCTTCCGGCTTGTATATGTATAAATTCAGCTCAGGCAAAGGGCTGAGTACCGGCAAATTGGTTAAAGAATAAGGAACAATTAATCTGCAATATGCAGGGTTACAGGCGCAGCATAGCCGGGCGCAGAATACGCTTTTTCGGCTTGCTCCGCTTCAACAAGGCGGGCAATATTGGCCATGTTGTTTTTAAAAATCGGGAGAATTACGTAGCCGCCTATTACGCTTTTCCAAAACCGGTTGGGTTGAAAAAAGCTGCCTTCATAGTAGAGCTCAAAACGGAGTCGGGTATTTGAGCCTTCCGGGGTATAAACCTGGTTGGTGCGCAGGCCCTCGGTTTGCAGCGTTGCACGCTGTATATTAAATATGCTCAGGGTGCGTATGGATGCCGAATCGGCACGAATAATTTCTTCGTCCCATTGCATGCCCTGCTCATCGCTGTCGTGGAAGCAGCGGCGGAAGGAGCCTTTATCACCGTCGGGCACCAATTCAGCATTAAGTGGCCGTATATGGTTTACAAATACCGACCATTTTGCCGCATTGTTTGAATTCCCCAAATACCTGTAAACATCACCGGGACTTGCCTTAACTGTAACTTCATGGGCCAGCTCCCACCTTTCGGCAGAACGGTTATAAGACCAGGGGCTGAACAGGAATGCGCCAAAGAGCAAAACTAAAAGGCCGGCAAATACGGCAAGGCTTATAAAAGCGAACTTTTTCATTTGATTGTATATGTTTAAGAATGTAAAAGGGCAATAAGAAATTATAAAAACCGGGCCGGCCACCTGGGCCGAACCGGTAATTCAAATATAGGAAAAAACCTGTAGCTGCACAAGAGGCCGGGGGCAATAATAGTACAGGGCGCCGGCCTTCCATGTACTGTTTGAGCAGGTTTTTGATTGGTTTGATTGCAATAAAAAAGGCCGGCCTGTATGGCTGACCTTCATGCTGAATCTTTCTGACAGGAAGTTCACACACCGATTAATCCCGTATTTCAACCAAGCTCGGGCAATGGTCGCTGTGTTTGGCTTCGGGCAGAATGGCGGCGCGCACCAGCCTGTCGTTCAGGGCTTCGCCGGCCAGCAGGTAATCTATTCGCCAGCCCAGGTTCTTGGCCCTTGAATTGGCCCTGAAGCTCCACCAGGTATAATTGTGCGGCTCGGGGTTAAAGTGCCTGAAAGTATCTGTAAAGCCGCTCGAAAGCAGTTTTTCCATCCATTCGCGTTCGGCGGGCAGGAAGCCGCTGCTGTTGGCGTTGCTCTTCGGGTTATGTATATCTATTGGCCTGTGGCATATATTATAGTCGCCGCCGATAATGATGTTGGGAATTTTTGCTTTCAGCTCCTGGAAATACGGGAACATTTCATCCATGCACTGAAACTTGAATGCCTGCCGCTCTTCGCCGCTGCTGCCTGAAGGCAGGTAAAGGCTGGCCACGCTCACGTTTTCAAAATCGGCGCGAATGATGCGGCCTTCCATATCATAATGGTTCATGCCGCAGCCTATTTCAACATTCAGGGGTTCCTGCTTACAAAGCAGGGCGGTGCCGCTGTATCCTTTTTTAACCGCGGGGTGCCAATAGACCTTGTAGCCGAGCAGGTGAAACACGCTCAGGTCATAATCATCGGGATGCGATTTAATTTCCTGCAGGCATACCACATCGGCATTTGTGGCCTGCAGCCAGGTAAGAAAGCCTTTGGATATTGCCGAACGAAGGCCGTTAACGTTATAGGTGAGCACGAGCATAAGGCAAATATATAAATATTATAATACCGTGCTTTAATGCCGGGCGGGAATAAAACCGGCTATAGGTTCAGACTCCCCGGAATGGGCATTATGGCAAGCTTATTAATAATAACAACTGCCTGCCGAAGGCTGAAATGCAATATTACAACATTCATAAGGGTAAAAGCAGAAGGGTGGCCTTACTGCCGCAATGGAAATTACCCGTTTTTCCTCGAAATGTGGAATATGCACCAAGAAATCGGAAATTATGGCAGGTTGGCGGTACTTTTTGCCGAAATGAGTTTTAAAATGCAATTTGTTGTTTCAGAAATGCGCCTGCATGCCTTAATTATATTGATATTAAGATGATTGACCGCCCCGGCTGAACAAATTAGGCCAATTGTTTTAAATTGTCTTTAAACCTTTATATAAATTCGGCGTCTTAAGCCCGAAAGTAATTTTAAGAATGTCTTAAATAATTTTCCGCCTGAGCCCTAAGTTCTGCCATATACATAATCATAGTGCCAATTGAATAAAAATTGGTATTGTTTTTGACCTTAGGGTCTTTGCGTTTTGTGGCATTGCTTATCTTTGCGCAACTTTATAATAATCAAAACCCCAACAGTCCCCCCCTACGTTCAATGAAAAAATTTGCATTTTACCTCTATGCACTTGCTGCTCTTACAGTTACCTTCGGCATGACCTCATGCGGCGATGACGAAACAGCCAAGCCTGCACCAACCTTCGGCGCGGTTACTTACAGCGGCGGCACAGTTGCAGCCCCAAACAAAGGCTACACAGGCTCTGTTGTAGTTACAGGCGAAGCCGGTCTTAAATCAGTTGAAGTAAAAAGAGGCGCCACAGTTATTAAAACTGTAAGCACAGGCTTAACCAGCCCTTACACTTTCACTTTCAGCGATTCAGCTACTGCAGTTTATGATACTGCCGTAACTTACACTTTCACAGCAACTGACAACAGCTCTGCAACAAGCACTACAACCTCTAAAATTACCTGGGGTGGTTCTGTAACTCCTCAGGCTGCTGATCTTGAAGGCCCCGTTAACGGCGACCTTATCCTGTACAGCACAAAATCTAACAGCGAATACCGTTTGGCTGCCACTTTGAATAACGATGCACTGAAAGGCGAAATTGATTTCGTTTACACTTACTTCGCTAACTCAAGAATTGCCGTTATTTCTTCAGCTACTGATGCTAATAACAGCTCTAACTTCCCTACTTATACCCAGTGGAGCAGCGCTTCATGGAAAGAAACCCAATTCGGTGTGGCTCCTGCTTCATTCGACTATGCTACTGCTAACCAAGCCACTCTTGCCTCTGCATGGGCCGGCGCAACAGCTCCTAATACTGATACTCCTCCTACTAAGACCCGTATCACTAACCTTGCTGCCGGTAAAACTTACGTGTTCAAGAACGCGGCAGGTAAAGTTGGCGCTTTCCAGGTAACTACTTTGCCTGCATCTGCAAGCGAGCACCTGTTGCTTTCTGTTAAAGTAACTCCTTACTAATTATTTCCGGCCCCGTGGTCGGTTTTAATGGAATGAAAGCCCTTGCAAGCAATACGCTGCAAGGGCTTTCTGCATTATGCCGGTGTATTTATATGTATAAGCCAAAGCATGAATACCGTTTTAATATGGCCGCCATGAAATTAATGTAATTGCCGAACCGTTATTAATTATGGGTTTAATAAATTGCAGCCATATTTTTGCTGAAGCCGATGCTCCGGCAATTTCAGAGCTTTCGTAATTTTAACCTGCTTAAACCTTTTCAGATGAAGATGCGCCTTTTGCTGCTGCAATACCTTTTTGTTTTTGCCTGCCTTTGCGGCCTGCTTTCCTGCAACGAAGATGAGCAGGCGCCCTTAACCGTAACCTTCGGCAACATGCAGGTGAACAACCTGAAGCTGAACAACCCGCTGATTGCACAGGCCCGTACCCGTTTTAAAATAAGGCTCAGCGTTACCGGCATGGCGGTTAAACAGGTAAAGCTTACATCGCTTACATTAGGTAATAAAACCACGGCCTGCAAACTGACAGACTCAACCAACAACATTATAGCCTTTACCGATTCAACTGGCAACGAGGGGCAGATTGTGGCTTATAACCTGGTTGTTTACAATGCCGAAAAAGTAAGGGCCGAAACCACCATTACCCTAATCTGGACCGGCACCCTGAACCATGATGTACAGCTTGATGCCTGCACCACCGGCAATTGCTATACATATTACAGCTCGGCAGGCAACGGGCAGGTGTATTCGCAAATTGAAGCTGCTAATTCTGAAGCAGTACAAGGCTCAGTTGATTTTATTTATACATACGTAGCAGGCAGAGATAACAGCGGGGGCCCTAAAACAGCCAGGATCACTTCGCCCGACGACGCGGGCAATTTGTATTTGTTGCCCAATGCCGAATATGGCTTCCCTAAATGGGGCAGCAACCGCAAGCAAACCCGCTTTGTAAGTGTTGATGCCCCGCCAAACCCCTATTCACTAACCGATTCTGCAATAATGGCTGCCTACAAAAGCGGCCCGGCATACAGCCGTATTGAGGGCCTTGATTCAACACACCTTTATATATATAAAGACCTGCAAAGCGAGCAATACGGCGCATTCAGGCTGAAAACCATGGCCGGCTTCCCTGATAAGCTTAGCCTTGAGGTTAAGAGCGATGAGTAGCAATTAATAAATGGTTCATATACCTGTATTAAGCACAGGGTATATATGTGTCGTTTTATTAAAAAACGGGTATGCTGTTTATTGGTTCGGGCAAATTGCCTTAAATTCAGGCCGGAAATTAAAAACAGCCATTTTCCTTAAACCCATTATGAAAAAAGTATTACTCAGCCTGCTGGCAGCGCTATGCCTCAGCAGCGCAGCCTTTGCCCAAACCTTTACCCTGCACAGCTCCGACCTTGGCGGACAGGCAACCATGAAGCAGTTTTTCAACGGCATGAACTGCACCGGTGAAAACATTAGCCCCAACCTCCGTTGGGAGAACGCCCCTACAGGCACCAAGTATTACGCCCTTACCATTTTTGATAAAGATGCACCAACTGGCAGTGGCTTTTGGCACTGGGTGGTATTTAATATTCCGGCTTCAACCACTGAGCTAAAAACCGGCGCGGGCGACCCGGCTAAAGGCCTGATGCCTGCCGGCGCTATACAATCAGTAACAGATTTCGGGAAGCCGGGTTACGGCGGGCCCTGTCCGCCCCCGGGCCATGGCCTGCACCATTACGAGGTAACTGTTTTCGCCCTGAAAGATAAAATCAACCTCGACGAAAAAGCATCGCCGGCATTTGTGGGCTTTAATATTTGGGCCAATACATTGGCTAAAGCAAGCATGGTTTTTTACGCAGAGCGTAAGTAGCCGGAGCTTGGTTAATGGTACTTTCTTTAAACCGTGGGTTCGTATTTGGTCTTAACTGCTCGCTGCCACAGGGGTGCGCCCTTCAGGTTGAAAATACGAATCTCCGGCCCGCCTGCTTCGCAGGCTATCTCTTCGAGATGCCGAACATTTGAAATGTTTTCAATCTGAAGGGCAGTATATTGTGCGCGTCCGGGATGAAGGAACGCCTCAGATAGGTAAGATTTGGGCGAACCTTAATCGGTTCGCAGGAATTGAGCACAAGAGAAAGCAAGTTTCATAATCGGAACTCAAACATAAAAAAAGCCATTCCTTTCATTTGAAGGGAATGGCTTTATACTGTTAAGTATATATGTAAATGTGCTTTCTCGCTCAGGCTGTTCATACAGGCATTGCCAAAAAGTACGGCCTTTCATAAAGGCCTGCTGTTGCTAAGCGCGGCGCGGACGCAGCGATGTGCGAAGCAGGGCTAACATGAATAAGGAGGCGGATGCAATTACAACGGTCATGGGTTCAGGTTAATTTATGGGCAATTAGTTTTTTATCGGTAAATGATTTTCAGCTGTTGAAATGTCCAGGGACAGCAACTGTATTTCAATTGTTGTACCAAATTACAAACTCTTTTTGGCTGCATCATTAAGCACCGCTTGCCGGAAGCATTAAAATGTGATTAATACGTGCAAGAAAATGCTTGTATTATACCATTTATATACTCAATAACGCAGGGCTGCCTTTTTTATTACACAGCATTCCAAAGGCCCCTATTTACCTTTATATCACAGTTCGCCCCATTTTTTGCCTGATTTTAGCACTAAATCGCCACGTAGAACGGCTTTTACTATATCGGCAATAATGGTGGCTATGGGTTTATCTTCCCTTTCCGACATTATTTTCAATTGATGGTACATATACATAGTAAGTGAAATTTGACGGCGAAATCTTTCCATGTTGTTAAGCAGGTTTTTTTGATGATTGTTAAAACTGTCCTGATTTGGGAATTGAATTGTGTTTTGGGATGCAATTATTAATTTGAGAATATAATATATCCCGTTATTGGTATAAAGGCCGGGAATATCACGGTTTGGGGAAGTACGGCATGAGATGTAAGGTTTCTTTATTCGTGCCGTGGGTACTTCCTGGTTCATTGTACAAATGGCTTAGAGGAAGCATTTACATATTTTACTGCATGCCTTGCTTACTTTTTAACCAAGCCTGTGCTGCCAATATAAAGGCTGAAACTGTTTATTTCCAAATTAGATTTAAAATAATTTAATGGGACCTATATTGTATCCTTAATGGATACAATTGTTTGCATTGTGTATCCCCGGTGCTGTTACTTTGCAGCATGCTAAACCGAAACAACATACCCGTTTACCAAATAATACTCGGCGCCGACGATGAAGACATCACCGGGGTGAGTGTTATATCTTTTGTGGAAAGCCCCGCAACCGGGAGCAGGTTTGTAGCCCTGAGCGAGCATTGCCTGCATAAAAACCTGCAAGAAGACCCTGATAACCTGCCTTTACTGCTCAAAAGCGATGAAAAGCACATTGTATCAGGCGCAGTATTGGTGCCTGATAAACTGCTCCTGCGCCGTGATGAAAGCGGCCAACCTTTCTATATCACTTTTTCGGCAGGGGTAATAGAGCAAATCAGGAATAAGTTTTTCCGAATGGGATATACATCTTCCACATCAGATGAGCACAGCCTGCCCCTGCACAAAAATCACATAGTTGAAAGCTGGATTGTGGAAAGCCCTGAAACCGATAAAGCAGCCTTCATAGGCTTGGGTGCCCTGCCGAAAGGTACTTGGGTGGTGAGCTATAAGGTGAACGACCCCGCCTACTGGGAAAAAGAGATAAAAACCGGCAAACGCCGCGGCTTCAGCCTGGAAGGTTTTTTCAGGATGGCAAAGCCGGGAGATAAGAACCTAAACCTACATAACATGAACCTGACACAAGCCGGCCTGAATGCCGCAACCCTCCCCAACTCCTTTATACCTGCAGCATCGGCCTTTACCGGGCCAATCACGGTTGCCGGGCTGCAAAACGGCTGGGCCCGCCTCCGCCGAATACTCAGAGATGCCGCCAGGCTCTTCGACGATATTGTTAGCCCCCTGCCCAACCCGCATGAGAATGAGCCCGATAATGAACCCGAAACAAAGCCCGGGAACGACAGTGAATACGAAAGCGCGGAAAATACTTTAAACGATTCCGCAGAGGTAAATGAAAACCAAGCCGGGCAAAAAGAAGACAAAGCCGCCCCGGCACATTCGGGAATGGCGAAACCGGTAAGGAGGGCCCGTAAACCGGTTGTTGCGGTTACTGAGCCGGAACCTGCCGCAGGCCAAAAGGCGGAACCGGGCGCTGAAAACCTGAACCTCGCGGCCGAAAGCCCGGCCGATGAATTGGCGGAAGCAGCCGGGGAAATTACCAATGAACCGGAAGACACCTTTTTCCCGGGGCAGGATACCGGGGAGGAGGATGCCGCTGATCCGGATTCAGAAGATGAAGCAGCTGTTGTGAAAGAAGTTCAGGGTGTAAAGGCCCGAACCCAACAGGCCCTGGAAGAAAATGAGCGCCTGAGGCTTGAAATGACACGCCTTCGTAAAGAGATGGAGGCCCTGGCTGCCGCCCCTGCGGCACAGCCCGTTGAACGCAACCCCGTACCCGCAAAAAAACTGTCGGCCGCAGATGCTTACCTGAATGAGCTGAAACGGCTGCGGGAAAAATATTGAGCCGCGGCAAAAGCCGGGAAAACCTGCATGCCCATACATCAGCAGCATATAAACCTGCATCTCTCTAACAAGATCATGGCAGGTTTTTCCCCGCCCGAAAACGGCTCATTTTAAGCGCATTCCTGAAAATGGTAAGTCTTCAGGAGATATACCCATTGCCTGTGGCCCCGTAAGGCCATGGCATACAGGGTAAAACAAAGGCAATACTTTAGCCCCGTAAGGCTTCAGGATTGTAAACCTTGGGAGCTGACCCCGTAAGGTCTGCATCTCATAAAGAACAGCTATGCCAACATCGGCCTGCAGGCGCCGTAAGGCTTGCAGGATTATCGGTCCGTTCGCTCCCCTATGCCGTTGGGCAGGGGGAGCGCAGGGGCAAAACCAAAACTCGTTTCAACCGATTTAGAATTTTAAAATCCTTTTAAACCAAAGCAATATAAAATGGCTTCACAGCTTCTTTTTAACCCGAATACCTACACCGGCGAGGCTTCATCGGGCTACATCAGCCGGGCTTTGCTGGGCGCAAAAACGCTCAGCGCCGGGCTTATTACCGTGCACCCCAATGTTAAGCGCAAGCTTACCATTCGCGGGGTAGAGCAGGGCGTTACTTTCCAGGATGCCACGGCAGCCTTTACCGCCAACGGCGACACCACCATTGAAGAGCGTTACCTGAACCCGCTGGTAATGGCCGTAATGTATGAAATGGCTTATTCAGATTTATTGCAAAGCTGGGAAGCCGCCAACCTGCGTCCCGGCGCCGGGGAGGGCACAGTGCCCGAAGACCTGGCCCAATTCCTGATTCAGCGCATGCAGGATAAAATTAACCTCGGTATTGAAAAGCTCATCTGGCAGGGCAGGGGCACCGCGGCCGAGTTCACATTTACCGGCGATTACGACGGCCTTTTAGCCCTTATGGAAGCCGACAGCAATGTGATTAAGCTGCCCGGCACAACCGGCAGGCTAACAGGTTCGGCTATTACCATTGCCAACCCGGGCGTGGTAACTGTAAGCAGCACTGCCAACCTGCAGACCGGCGACAGGGTAACCATTACAGGCGCAAACGCTGCCACCCTTGTGGGCGGCAACCCCATCAGCGGACAAACTTTTACCATTACGGTATTAACCGGCACCACCTTCAGCATTGGCGCAACCACTACGGGCACGGCCACATCTGCCACCTGCTATGCCGAGTTTGTGAACCAAAGCAACGTGGTTGATGTGCTTACCCAAGTATATAACGCCACGCCTGAAAACGTTCGGTCGCGACCTGATTTCGTGATTTATGTGCCCATACACATTGCAGACGCCTACAAGATTAAGCAGGCCAGCGTTTCTAACGGCGCAGGCACCTATTTCAGCACCGATAAGCCGCTGAACTTCCTGGGCAAGCCCATTGCCGAAATGCCCTGCTTCAACAGCAATACCATTGCCGCCACGCATACAGCCAACCTCTTCTTCGGAACCGATTTGCTGAGCGATTTTAACCAGGTGCAGGTAATAGATATGCGCAACACCACGGCCGAGCAAAAAGTAAGGTACCGCAGCTCTTTCGCCTCTGATGTGAATTTCGGCTACGGCTCTGAAATAGTGCTTTACCGTCCGGCATAAGCAGGCCTAAGCCCTGTTAGCAGGAATACCAAAAAGCCTGCCTGCCGAATTGAGGAAGCGGGCAGGCTTTTTAAATGAAACAGTTTGCCAAAAAAGTAAATGGCACTCATAATTAAAGCCATCACCCTCCCGCCAAAAGATGCCGTTGGAAAACCCATAGCATTATTGCGTTTCGGGCATTTGGAACTGTCGGGCGGGCGTAAGGCCCGAGTCTGTGATAGTTGCCGAGCGCGGGAGCGAGAAGGCAAGGGGCATAGCCCGCCCGGCAGGATCACGCCCGAAATGCGATAATGCGCAAGCCTGCGCGGCGTTTGAGCGCAGGAGCCTAAATACGCAAAAGAAGCCTAACCAAATACCCTGAGACAATCTTCTTCCTTTTCAAGATGAACACAATAACCCAAGGCCTGCCTGTTGAGCTGCAAAACCCGCAGCCGGGCGGCATAAAAACCATTTACCTGGCCAATGCCCGCGATGTGGCCTTTACCACCCGGCATGCCGACGGCAGCCTGAAGTATATGTGGCCGCGTTTCGGGGCGGCGGCATTTGAAATGCAGCCTTTCCCCATGAACGCAGGCATTGGGCAATTGGTGCAGGACAGGCAGGTGGGCACCCTTATTAAAGCGGCCGCTTCGGGTATTGGTCCGGGTGTGCGGCATTGGCTTGAGAACCTTTTCGGGGCCGATATGATTGCCATTGTGCCGAGGGCAGGGCAGCAGCAACTGGAAGTTTACGGCCTGAACGCGGGTCTGCAATTACTGAGGGCCAATTGGCAAACGGGAAACACGCCCACTGATGCCTCGGTGCTGGTTTTGGAGCTGGGCAACAATGCCGCCTTCCTGCCCGATATGCTGGATGCCATAAACCTGGAGCCCTGGCTCGGTGAGTCCCCGGTACTAACCTATAGCGCCGACACCCATTGCCAAAGCGTTTTTGGAACCGACATTACACTTACCGGGAACTTCCTGCTGAATACGCAACGCGTAACGCTGGGTACCGAACGTCTGCCTTTTTCTGTAATCAGCAATACAGAGGTAAAGGTTACGGTGCCGCGGGGCCCGGCCATGTCGGCAAAGCATTTTGTGCTCAAAACCGCAGCCGGAACCGCCACCAGCCAGGGAACTTATACCCGTATTCTGCATAACTAAGCCGAGCTCAGTAAATGCGAATACCTCAGTTGGAAAAAATGCACAGAACGTTTTCCGCATCCGTAAAACCAAGGTTGGTTTATATATCACAATATCAACGGTTTGCTACAAAAGTGAAGCGATAAAGCTTCACCCATATCTTACCAATCTGAGGCGTACCTACATCCCGGACGTGCACCAAATCCTGCCCTTCAGGTTGAAAATATTTCAAATGTTCGACATCTCGAAGAGACAGCCAGCGAGAGCAGGCGAGCCTGCGATTTGTATTTTCAACCTGGAGGGCGAGCCCGCCGGCGGTGAGGCCCACAACCAAATACGAGGATTCGTCTTAAGCGAAGTGTATTACAAGTGTTTGATTATAAGCCGGAACAATACCCACGATTCATAACAAACTAAACCTTATTAAAACCCATGTCTGATTTACCCGGCGGACCATCGCCCGAAGAGCTGCTTGCCGAAATTACCCTGCCCCCTTCCGGCGATGTTGCCGGGCTGCTCTCAAAGGGCATTTTAGCCATTTTCCTGCTCAGGTGGCGGGCAAGCCTGAACTACCCGGCCATTGAAGGCGCAATTATAGAAGTACGTAACCATGATGTAAGGGTGCCGGCCGCCAACTGGCAGCGCATGCCCTTATATGCCACCGGCAGCACAGCTGAAGAAAACTTCACAAACGGCAATAGCGGGGCATATTTTGAGCAGGTAATTACCCTGCAGCTTCGTTCTGAAAGCCGCGATATTAAAAAACTGCTGCAAAAGCTTTGCGGCGTTTTCGGGCAAAAGGTTTTGGCGGCGGTTCGGTTTAATACGGGGCAGTACAGGCTTTTCGGTAAAGAGTTCGGCCTGCGGGCTGAGCTGCTTGAAGGCGGCAATGCCGAAGGCTGGAAGCTGAAGCTCAGCGGCCAATGCCTTGAACCCGGCCCCGAAATGAGCGCCGCTTACCTTGGCCCTGATTATACCCTGAAATGCGAAGACTATGCCGACCTGCAATGGGGCAGGCAACGCCTTCCGCCCGAAGCTATCAGGAACTGCCCGCTTTCAGGCTTCAATTAATTCTTAATTAACCAACAGACCTACACCCATATTATGAACCTTGAATATGTTCAGGATACCGATTATACATCGGACCTGGTAACAAAGCTCAATAATGCCATTGCCGAAATAAACGGCAGACCGGGCACTTTTATAAGCCCCCTGCTTGATTTATGCGCAACCGGGCAGCAAACCGTATTGGTTCCCGCTGTGGAAAACCACCTGTTTGTGCCGCTTGGCCCTGTAACCGTGCTTATACTATATCGCAATGAAGCCGCCACAGGTACCCCGGTTTTAAAATTAGGAACAACTGAAAACGGGAATGAGCTGGGCACGGTCAGCCTGAGTTCGGCACCAACGAGAAAGCTTATTACAAGCACTTTGGCTGCCCTAAGCACGCTGAGAACCACTGCCATAAACCTGAGCGTGGGCACTGCCGCCAACAGCAGCGGTATGATGAAAGCAATGGTGCTCATAGAAGGTTTTTATACAGATATAACTGACCTGCCCGAACCCGATGAAGACGGCGACGGCACAGGTTTATAAACCCAAAAACTCATCAGCCACCATGGAAAACGATATGCATTTGCTTAAGCTTGAATCGGTGTACATACCAAGGGTGCGGCCCAATGCCGGCGGCAGCGCCTGGGTAAAATACGGTTCCGATAACCTGTACCCCCAGCAGCTCATAGACTGCAAAAGCTACAGCGCCACCCACCAGGCCATTCTTAACCTGAAAACAGATTTAATTACCGGCGAAGGCTTTTTACAATCGGCAGATAAGGGCAGCTCAGCCGCCGTACCTTCCACAGACCTGCTGCGCAGGCTGGCATCTGACTATGCGCTGTTCAACGGCTTCGCCATACAGGTTATCTGGAGCAGAGATGGTAAGCGCATTGCCGAATACAGGCACCTGAATTTCAGCACCCTGCGTATGGCCCTGCCCGCACCCGGCATGCAGCCCGACACCTGGTATTACAGCCGCAATTGGGAAGCATGGGAAAAAGAAAGCGACCCGAGTTGTCGCCCCCTTGAAATGCCGGCTTTTAACCCGGCTGAAAGCAAAATCGAACCGCGCCAGGTTTACGTTTTCGCTGAATACGCCCCCGAGGTGGAGCATTACCCCATTGCCGCCTACAACAGCGCCCTGCCCGATATTATGTTCGATTTTGAATACGGGCGCTTTAAGCTGAACTCCATGCGCAACGGCATGTTCCCCACGCTGCATATAGAGGTGCAGGGGCAACCGACATCGGAGGAAAAAGACAATTTCTACCGCAGCCTGAAAAAGAAGTTCAGCGGCACCGAACAGGCTGCCGAAGTGCTGATTACCTATGGCATAGAAGGCGCAGGCAAAACCACCGTTACCCCCATAGAAGTTCGCGGCAATGCCGATATGTTCCGGGAATGGGAAGCGCAATCGGTACAGCGCATCATATCGGCGCACAGGCTGAGCAGCCCGGTTTTAGCGGGGCTCCCCGGCAGGGCCGGCCTGGGCGCAAACGGCTCCGAGATCGCCGTGGCCTATGAGCATTTCTACAATACTGTAATCAGGCCCATGCAGATTAACATTTGCGCATCGCTTGAGGGCCTGCTGGCTTACAGCGGCAAGCAGCCTGCTGCGCTTGTAATTGCCAACAGCAAGCCCATCCGCTTTGTGTTTACCGAAAACGTGCTTGAAAAAATACTCACCCGCGACGAAATGCGCGAGGAAATAGGTTTCGGACCCATGCAAACGGGAACCGCTGCCGTAGAATAACCCATAAACCTGCTCACCCAAAAACCAATTATTATGAACCTGATAACTCCTGAACAGGTAAAGCAAAGCACGCCAATGCAGGCCGGCCTTGAAGATTACCTCTTTGAAAACGATATTCCCTTTGCGCAGCAAACCATTTTGGGCAAGCTGCTGGGCTCGGCCTTAACGCAATGGCTCATTGCGCAAATTGCGGGAGGCTCGCCTTTGGCAGCAGCCACAGCCCTGCTTGCGAAACTGGTTCCGGCATTGTGCTGGCAAACGCTGTATTTGGCCCTGCCTGCATTGCATCTGCGTATAACCGCCAAGGGACTTGTAAGCCAAAACGGTAACGACAGCCTTATTAAAAGCGCCCAACTCAAAGAGCTGGAATACATGCGCAGCCGCGCCCTTGAACGTGCCGACGGTT
Source organism: Bacteroidota bacterium (assembly GCA_040388605.1). GTDB lineage: Bacteria > Bacteroidota > Bacteroidia > Cytophagales > Flexibacteraceae > JAZKBN01. Next base: position 14,748 of record JAZKBN010000041.1, read on the forward strand.
ATGCCGCCGACACCCTTAGCTTCCTCCGCGAAAACGCATCTGATTACCCCGGCTGGACAGACCCCGGCACAGCTTCGGCCCAAAGCATAGGCCTGTACATTCCGCCGGAAGGAGTGGTGTAAGTAAATATCAATTACAAGGCCTGAAACCGGGCAGCCCTAATCAGGTTGCCCCTAAAGGCGAAACAGGATATTTCGGATACTGAATTTCAAAAACTAAAAACAGGGCCTGCTTTATCGGCAGGTTAATGATATGGCATCAATTGAAAAAGCAATTACAACTTCAGTTGCCGAGGGCGGTAGCCACAGGCCGGCAGTCAGTAATTTAACCACGTTGCTCACTATGGCAGGTTCGCTTATAGGGGTTTGGGTAACGCTGAACAACCGCCTGGCGGTGCTTGAATACAGGCAGGAGCAGGACGAAGCCTTTAAAACCGAGCTCCGTGCCGAACGCCGCGAGCTGCAGAACATGCTTGAAAAGCAGCTTGGCGATGTGCGTTCAGAGCTTCGCCAGAATTCTATGGATATACAGGAGCTGAAGGCCCTGAACAGGGAGGTGCTGAAGGGGCAGCGGAGGTGATTCTTCGCTGCCTACTTTGGGAGGCTGAACTGATTTAATTAATTTTATGGCTGTTTCATTCTTTTAATTCAAAATATCGGGGCCAATGATATTTCTCCTGTTTTTATTTTTCATAGTTTTTCTCCCGTTTTTGTCGGCAATTAGCTGGTTTGTTTATAAACGAAAAGAGATTGAGCTGTTTTGGTACAGGCAAACCGGCAGGCAGCCCATATCTGAAACACGCAGGCGCAGGCAAGCCCGCATTCTTAAGATTCTTACATTCCCGGCATTGCTTGCAGCAGTTGCGGTACTCATATTGTCGTTTGCAGGTGCGGCGCTATATATTTGGGCTTACTACCCAAGTGATTCCTTTTCGGTATCGGCATGGAATGAATACCCGGATAAGCGATACCAATTAACCGAAGACTTAACAGAACATTACAAATTAATTGGCCTCAGCGAAGCCGAGGTAAGAGCCATGCTCGGTAAAGAAACAGTAAACGGGGACGGAACATGGTTTTATGATATAGGCATGAAGCCCGGCTTAGACGCCGGGCCCTATGTATTGAAGCTGTACCTTAAAGAGGGCAAAGTGCGGCGTGCAGAGGAGCAAAACACTTCGAATTTTTAATAAAACCACCTTTAATTATGATCATGTTTGCCTTTTTAATTCTCGTGCCTTTTTCGGCAGTGGTTTGGTGGTTTATACTCAATTATGAAAGCGTTGAGCTGTTTTGGTACAGGCAAACCGGCAGGCAGCAAATAAGCGAAGAGCGCCGGAGAAGGCAAGCCCGCATTTTAATGCTGCTTACACTACCCGCCTTGCTTATTATATTAGCTGTCCTGTTGATTTCGCTCGCACTTGTGGTAATATATATGGTTATCACAAATTGATTTGACTCGGCAAGACTAAGCTGAGAGCCGTGCCGGGTAAAGGGTCTGTAAATACTGAATGTACATGGTATTATGATATAGGCATGAAGACAGGTACTGTCATTGAGCCTTTTGTGCTGAAGCTGTACCTTCGCCACGGCAAAGTGCCAAAGAGGAAAATATTGTAGATTTTGATTTAAAAACCACCATTATGGAAATAGAACCTGTTTATTACTACCTGTTGCCTGTCACGGTAGCCATAATTGCGTTCCTTTTTTTCAGAATGCAGATATATGATTTTTGGTTCAGCTCCCTTAAAACAAGCAGCATGAATGAGGGCAGCAGGCATATAACATCTGTCGTGTTTTCCACATTAACATTGCCTGTTATGTTGTTTTGCGTGGTTTCGGCTTTTTACAATATAAGCTCAACCTTTTCCAATGTTACAGGCATGTTGCCGGATAAGAAATTTTCAGCAACGGAATGGCGCAGGAGGCCGAGACAGCGGTACGAGATTGCCCGCGATTTAGAGCACAGCGAGATACTGATAGGTAAAACCAGGTACCAGGCAGAAAAATTGCTGGGCAGGGGATACACTATGAAAAACCCCGAAATAGTTTTTTATAACACCGGTTTCGAGCGTAAACCGGGCATTTTTGATAAGCAGCCAAAGATGACACACTTTATTGTCAGGGTCGGCAACGATACCATTTACAGCGCTTACTATTTCGGCGAAGGTGATATAAGCTTCGGAAATACCATGTTCGAACCGGCAGAGCCGGATTCAGCTTCGGAGCAGAATTAGGGCTTTACATTGTACCTTTGTTGTTACATGCTGCCTATGCCCACCCTGCTACGATATTCTTTATTAACCATTATCGCCTGCTTATTCCTGGCCTGCTCTTCGGCCCCCAAAAAACCCGAAGGAAAATACTTTTACCCGCCTGAATTCTTTTCCGTATTCCAGGGCGAGCTGAATAAAAAGCCTACTGTAGGCTCTTTCAATGTAGGCTATAAAGATTACAATTACCGCGAAGCTTACCCCTGGTGCCTGAAGCTGGCCTTTAAGCTCGACAAAAAAGGCCTTTTCCCGAACGATTTGCCCATGCAGCCTGAATCAGATTCGGCGTATGCCTTGGAGAGCGAGTACCTGGTACGCATTCGCAGCCTTGGCCCTGCCCACTTCATAGGCCACCTCTTTAACGACGGCTATATAGATATTTACGTTTACCTTGAAAAGCCCGATGCCGTGCGCGCTTATTTGCAGGCCCGACAGAATTCCCATAATTCGCGCCGTGAATTTGAGTTTGAAATTGTGAATGATCCTGAATGGAGCTCGGTGCGCAGGTTTTTGAAATAGGGTTGGGGGCAGCACATGGCGGTCCTGCATTTATGCCGTTCAGCGGCTTTTGCTTACCTTGCAGGTTCGGCGGGCTTATTTTCACAGATCGAAAAAATAACAGATGAATAACACGGCTGCAATTGTGCAGAATAATACCGTACTTATTAAAACAGTAATTGGCCTTGCCATTCTTCTGGGTACAGTTGCCACATGGTATGCCAAAGTTCAGAATTTCGATCAAAAATATGATGATGCCTGGATTGGCTACCGCATAGCCAAAAATATAGCTGTAGGTAACGGGGCTGTATTCAATAAGGGCGAAAGGGTAAGGGCCAACACCTCATTACTGTACCCGGTACTAATAAGCCCGGCATTTTTTGCCGACGATGCAACAGCTGTCCACATTGTGGATTTGTTTGATGTGGCAACTTATATTATTTCAGTCATCATTTTTTCAGCATTGCTTGCCGGCCTGATTAAAAACCACCTCAACCTTGAGCATTGGGCCGTTTTCCCGGTCATTTTCCTGTTTACTACATCGTTGCAGGTTGTTGTTCTGGGCATGGAAACCCAATTGTATATTATTTACATTACCTTAACCTTATACCTGTATTCTGTAAAAAGGCAGTACTTTGCTGCATTTATAATAAGTTGCCTCGGCATTTACATTCGCCCCGATGCAGTTTTGCTAACAGCTGTAATTTTTGTTTACTGCATATTTGTGAACAGGCAAAGCCTTGTTAAATACCTGCTGAGCGGCGGAGCCATTGCCATGGTTTATTTTTTAATAAGCTATATGTATTACGGCGAGCTTATACCCCATACCGCAGCCGTTAAAGACCTGCTGTTCCCCGATAAGCTAAAATACCTGCCGGGCCTCTTGTACGGATTATTCTATCCGCATAACCTGACAACATTTTACTCGGTATTTTTTATATTCGGCTTTATAGTTTTTGCCCGTCGGCCCGACCCCTTCTTTATTTGGGGCATACTGTACTTCCTGTTCTTTACCTTTAAAGCCACCTGGTTTGTAGGTTTTGGCTGGTACAGGGTTCCGTTCGGTTATTTTGTAAACGCACTGGAAGCAGCCGGTATAGCCTGGGTCTTCCTGCTAGTAAAAAACAGGCTGCTGAAAACATCTGGCCCGCTTATTCATACGGCATTCAGCAGTGGTGCAGTAATATTGCTTTGCCTTTATTCCTATAAAATCTACGATTTCAACTTTATAATGGCTAAGGATTATAACCCGCGCTATAAATCTACCCTGCGGGTAACCAAACAGGTAGCCAATACCTTAATTGCCCTTAATAACAACCAGTATGTACTTATTGAGCCTTTAGGCTTTGTGGGCTTCTTTGCGTTCAACCAACGCTTTAAAGACTTTCCCGGTCTTGCCAGCAAAGAGGTTTTCGAGGTGGTGAAAAGCTATGAGGGCAAAGGGCACTTTTTTGTATACGGTAAAAACGTAAATGAGTTCAGCGATATAGTAGCCCGGGTACCCGGTATTAACTACGCCGTGCTTCGTGAAAACGAAGCTAAACAACTCTTAAAAGGCAAGGTAATTACCCGCGATCAAATTGTGCTGGACTGCCACGAAGACACAACCAATAAAGCAACTGAAAGGCTTATTATTGTAAAAACGCACTGAGCCGCAATTATAAGAAAGCACAAAAATTAAAAAGCCCCGAACAGGGGCTTAGCGTGTCGGTTGGAAAGAAACCCACCAGGTATCGAGAAAACCATGGCGGATGTAAGCAGATACAGTATCGCCTTGTTTGTAGGCATTATAGGTGTCATTGTCAACAATATAGCTCATATTGGTTTTACTGTCGGCAAAGGGGCTTAATTCAATGCGGTTGGCTGTTGTGTTTATAAACAGCAGCTTATCAGGAACTTCTGATTTTTTGACAAGCACAGGCTTGTAAATATATTCCGGCGCACTGTGTAATATCTCGTTCAGGTTATTGAATACAGATTGGGAAAATCCATAGCAGCCAATAATTACGAGCAATGTACCCCATTTCATATTTTTAGCAAGCTGCGAGCGGGGTACAAAAAACAGGAAAACGGCAAAAGTAAATACCGGCAAAATATACAGGTAATTTGAAACCGATGCACCGAAATAAAACATCTGGTTACTGAGAGGCAAATTTGTAAGAAGCAGGCCTGAAATAAAGCCGGCGTACACCATATTCCTCGCATCGGGGCTGAGAATAAAAGGGTGTCTTGCCTTTACATCCTTATCTGTTGCATTATAGAACAGGTACAGGTTATACACATATACCACAAGCACAGCTATTGGTATTAACGAAAGTAAAAACCTGACTGTGTAGAGGAATGCGCCTGCAAGTATGAGGTTAAACGGCATGGTTATTTTACTGAATTAATTAACAATATCTTGAAGGCGTGGCATTATTCTTTATACATAACAGAAATCCATTTTGTACCTAAATACCCTTGGTGATACGCTGTTTTTATTGAATCTCCCGGGGCATAAAGCGCATATACCTTCTTATCTGTTTTACAAATAACGCTTTTGCTTAAATCAAACCAATATGGGGTAAGCACAAGGTAATAATGCTTAAGACCCAAGAGGGGTATGCCGGCGTCTGCTTTTTCTTTAGATAACAGGGTATGCTTTTGTATTTCAAATTTATCCTGGTTCAGGAGATCATTCAGGTTGTCAAATACAACCGGGGTAAAGCCGAAGGAGATTGCTCCGGTTGTTAAAAGCAAAGAAATTTTCTGCCTCTTAGCGTAACCTGATTTCGGGACAAAGAACAATAAACCGCTGACCAGGATGGCAGGTACAAGGTATATGTAATATCGGTTTGCCTGCTCAACGTAATCCATATTATAGTCCCAGGGATTATAAAACAGAATTGCACCTAAAATAACAGCTGCCCATACGCTCCGTTTATAGCTCCTGATTTCAAAGTTGGCTTCGCCGGCATTAATTTCCTTATCGGTTAATTTAAAAACTTCATAAATGGCAAGCAGCGACAATAAAACGGCTAATACCAAGCCCGCAATACATAGTACACGCGTAAGCCTGTGGGTAAAGCTGTACAGTAAAATGTCGAAAATGAATGGTTTAATGAGTAATGTCATGGTTATGTAAGTTGCAAGGGTGTAAATCCGGGGTAGCTTTTCAGTAATCGTGCTTGCTTAGCGGGTTTGCTGAGGGTCAGTTACAATGCATAGGTTTGCTTTACGAATTGTGCTGTAAGTATCTTACTGTCTTCATAAATATATGCACCTGACCTGAACCTGGTAAACATTGCAAAAAAGCCCGCAATGCCCATTACAAACGGAAATAACAGGTAAAACCAATCTGCATCAGGGGTAAGCTCAGTACTTGTAATAAATGAATAAAAGGAAATTAGGAAAACAAACCACAGCCAGGCTCCAATAAAACCTAAGCGCTCCTGTGTCCTGAATATTTTCTGCGCTTTCATACCAAACAACCTGAATATTTATAAAACCGCCCGCAATATAATAAAAACAGCAGAGCCCCGACACAATGCCGGGGCTCCGCAAATTAATCCTGTAAGAAGCACAGGGGGCAAATATTACATCATGCCGCCCATTCCGCCGCCGCCCATGCCGGGCATAGATGGTTCTTTATCTTCCGGGTCGTCGGCAATTACGCATTCGGTGGTGAGCAACAGGCCGGCAATGCTGGCTGCGTTCTCAAGCGCGAGGCGTGTTACCTTGGTAGGGTCAATAATACCGGCTGCGAAGAAGTTTTCGTAAGTTCCGGTGCGGGCGTTAAAGCCGTAATCGCCGGTTCCTTCTTTTACCTTGTTCACAACCACGCTGCCTTCGCCGCCTGCGTTAGCCACAATGGCGCGCAAGGGAGATTCAATGGCAACACGTATGATGTTGATACCTATAGTTTCGTCTTCGTTATCGCCTTTAAGGTCTTTCAGCGAAGCTGAAGCACGAATAAGGGCAACACCGCCGCCGGGAACAATACCTTCTTCAACGGCAGCACGGGTAGCGTGCAGGGCATCGTCAACGCGGTCTTTCTTCTCTTTCATCTCAACCTCGGTAACTGCACCGATGTAAAGAATAGCAACACCGCCGCTCAGCTTGGCAAGGCGTTCCTGCAGCTTCTCGCGATCGTAATCGCTGGTGGTGTTTTCAATCTGGGCTTTTATTTGGTTAATACGTCCGGTGATAGACTCTTTTGTACCTGAGCCGTTCACAATTGTAGTATTGTCTTTGTCTATAAGTATGCGCTCGGCAGTACCTAAAGATTGCAGGGTAACGTTTTCAAGCTTGTAGCCTTGGTCTTCGCTGATAACAGTACCGCCTGTAAGGGCAGCAATATCTTCAAGCATTGCCTTACGACGGTCGCCAAAGCCGGGGGCTTTAACGGCAGCCACTTTAAGGGCGCCACGAATTTTGTTTACAACAAGTGTTGCAAGGGCTTCGCCGTCAACATCTTCGGCAACAATAAGCAATGGGCGGCCGGTTTGGGCAACTGCCTCAAGCACGGGGAGAAGCTCCTTCATGCTGCTTACTTTTTTGTCGTAGATAAGAATGTAAGGGCGGTCAAGCTCCACTTCCATTTTCTCGGTGTTGGTTACAAAGTAAGCGCTCAGGTAACCGCGGTCGAACTGCATACCTTCTACGGTCTTCACTTCGGTTTCGGTGCCTTTGGCTTCTTCAACGGTTATAACGCCGTCTTTACCAACTTTGTCCATTGCTTTGGCAATCATTTTGCCTATTTCGAAATCGTTGTTGGCGCTTATGGTTGCAACCTGCTCAATTTCGTTGTTGTTGCTTATTGGCCTGCTTTGTTCTTTCAGGTTGGCAACTACGGCTGCAACGGCTTTCTCTATACCGCGTTTCAGGTCCATTGGGTTGGCACCTGCGGTTACAGATTTAATGCCTGTGCCGAAGATGGCCTGGGTAAGCACGGTTGCGGTAGTGGTACCGTCGCCTGCCGAATCGGCAGTTTTAGAGGCCACTTCTTTTACCAGCTGGGCGCCCATGTTTTCTATGGGATCTTTCAGCTCAATATCTTTAGCTACGGTAACGCCGTCTTTGGTTACAGATGGGGCACCGAATTTTTTGTCGAGAATAACATTACGTCCGCGCGGACCAAGTGTTACCTTCACCGCATCGGCGAGGGTATCTACACCCTTTTTCAGTTTCTCGCGGGCAGTTACGTCAAAATGAATTTTCTTAGACATGGCAGTCTTTTATTTTTGTAAGCTTTATTGTTGTTGTTGTATTGATTTGCGCTTAAGGGCCGCCGCCCGGCATAAGCCAATACCCGGCTGTACTGCATAATCTTGTATGCAGCAGCAAGGGCTTAACAATTAAAGCGTTCCGAAGATTTCGCTTTCTTTCATCATCAGGTATTCAACGCCGTCGATGGTTAATTCAGTACCGGAGTATTTTCCGTAAAGTACCTGGTCGCCCACTTTAACGGTAATAGGCTCGTCTTTTTTACCGCCGCCTACGGCTACAATTTCGCCGCGTTGGGGTTTTTCTTTAGCGGTATCAGGAATGTAGAGGCCTGATGCTGTTTTTTCTTCTGCAGGAGCAGGCTTTACCAGCACGCGGTCGGCAAGGGGTTTGAATGATAATGCCATTGTTATGGTTTATGGTTTTTATTTAAGAGGAATTGTATTGTTGCCGCTCAGCTTAAACCGGAATGCATGTTTAAGCATTTATTAACGACTAAAAGTTTTGCTCAGCAGGTATTTAACACAATACATGCCGGCCCGTTCTTCGCCTGCAAATATAAGTACTCGCCAAGGCATGTAACAAGTCAAAACACCGATTTTTAAATACTGATAATCAGTGCTTTAATCAATTAAATTCGCAGTATTAACCCTGCGGCCGGCTATTCCCGGCCGGCAGTATAGCTTTAAGTATGGCTTAAAGATTGGCAGAAAACTGCCAAAGAGTCAGTTAAAATTAGTGACGATCAAATCTTGTTCCTGAAATAATGCAATTACCCCGGAATGGTTCAAAAGAAATTTGCAAAGCTGCTTTTTTGTAAAGCGCGTTCGGGCTAAATCAGCAGTTTGTGCGGTTGCGTGCTACTGCCAACACGGCATTCATATAGGTATCAGTAAAAATATCCCAGCTGCCGGTTTCAGCAAACCTGCGCCTGATGCCCATGCTTTCACCGGGAAGCATGCCGGCGTTGCCCGGGGCCAGTGCTTTATAAAGGGCCTCTTTTCCGCACCAGAACTTGGCCGTGGTTTCCATATTACCGGCAGCCTGCTCTATCTCGGTATGGTTCAGGAAACGTGGTGCAAGACTTAGCATTTTTATTGAAGGTATTTCTATATCGGTTCCGGTGGTAATGGCGGGATTCATAGCAATGGCACAGGTGGCAAAACCTTCGCAATGTGATATAGATACATTGCCCCCATGCCCGGCAAGCCCCGGCAAGCCGGTTTCGAAAATTATAATGGGGTGCGGGTTACTGCCATATATATAGCTGCTTACCGATGCCAGCAATGCCCTGCCTGCAATATGCCTGAGCCTTTGCCCGGCATGCGCAACAGGCCTTATTGTTCCTTCATTGCCTGATTCGGAAAGCAAATGAATCAGCTTTTCTTCATTCTCGGTAATATGCCAGATACCAAGTATGATTTCAGAAAAAGGCCGGAAAAATTTGACTGCAGGCATGGCGTTTACTAATGAAGGTTCAGTATGTGCTATTAAAAAACATAACCTACGCTTACCCCGACTTTCCAAAAAAGGCCTTCTATGCGGTTTGTAGCTTGAATTTTGTATTTATAGGGGTTGTCGGCATGCGTGAGTATTGCCTTGTTATAGGCGGGACCAACAAATACCTCTACTGCCCATCTGTCGTTAAATACCCATTCCCTGCCGGCCATAACGCTTAAGCCGAAAACATTTGCAGTAGCCCTGGTATCTGCAACCACATTCTGCAGGCTGAGTTTGCCGCTTGTATCGCCGGGTATGGGTGCTAAAACCTGTAAGGTGTTGTATTCCTGCAAATCAAAACGCCGGTATTGGAACGCGAGGGACACAAATGCAAAGTGAGGCTTTTCTTCATCGAAGACAATGTAGCGCAGTTCCGGAGTAATGCCGAAGCCTTTGTAGAGTGTGCCGTTATCACGGTAATTGGTATGAGATGCGGTTAATTGTATGCTCCAGTTATCGGCCACCACACGCTCATAGCTCAGGCTTTGAGAGCCTATACCGAAGTTAACGAGGTTGGTTTTAATTGCATTGTCGCCCTGCGAAAAGGCTGGAAGGGCCAAAAAGCAAAATACTGCGGCACACAGTATTTTAAAAATTAAATGAGCTTTATAAGGCATCGGGGGCAAACAGTACCCCGAACATGTTTGGTTTAGGGGCAAGGGGCCGTAAGTTACGAATTAGGGGCGGGTTTTTGAGGGAAATTTTGGGGAGAAAGGCTGGGGTTAAAGCTTATCCATAAGAATACCTGCTCTGTATAATATTATTTAATGAGATCATCGGCATCTGTAAATGTATTTTGAAGCTGCTTAACATCAGTCAGGGCAGTCAGCTAAGGGACATTACAGAAAACTTTAATACTCCGGGCAAGCAAAAAACAAACCGGGACCAAGGGCCCCGGTTCGGTAATAAAACATGATTTTAAGGCCTATGCCTCAAGCTTGGCATCGAGGGTAATTTCGGCATTAAAAAGCTTGCTTACAGGGCAGTTGGCTTTTGCGCCGGCTGCAATTTCCCGGAATTTAGCCTCATCGAGTCCGGGTACTTTTGCGGTTAAAGTCAGGTGAATGGCGTCAATTGCGCCTGCAGTGGGGTTCAGGTTTACTTCGGCCTTGGTATCTATGCTTTCGGCCGTAAAGCCTGCTGCATTCAGGTCGAAGCTGAACTTCATGGTAAAGCAGCCGGCATGGGCTGCGCCTATCAGCTCTTCGGGGTTGGTGCCTATACCGTCGGCAAAACGAGTGTTAAAAGAATACTGTGTGCCTGATAATACACCGCTTTGGGTGCTTAGGCTGCCGGCGCCTTCTTTACCGGTGCCTGCCCAATGGGCTGTTGCTGTACGTTTCATAATTGTTTTTTGTTATTGCTTTTAAAGCCCTGCGGCTCCCGGGGCAAATGTAATAAGGCTGCGCTTAATGCAGGTATTAAGCTTTTAATTTCCGCAGGCTTTTTAGCCGGAAACTCTCTTTTTGTGCCTGTGTTTTATTTCAGTTACGTTCAGCTTTTGCTATTCAATTCCCGTCCCAAACAATGCGTATGCGCCGCACACTGATTTTTACCGGCGCGTTTATGGTTTTGAACGAAGGATACACATGAATCATATCTTCGGCAGCATTTACGGGCAGGCTGATGGTATGGTATTTACCGTCTGCGGGTAAGTCTTTGGCTTGTATGCTGCGCGAAAAATGAGCCTCGGGCTTTTGGCTGTGCATGTGCATTTCAGCAAGGGGTGCACCCGGCGATGCCGCGTTGTTTGCATTTGCACTTAAAGCTGAATCAGGCGTTTCGGCCTTTATTTCGGCCAGCATGCGGTAGCTGCCCTGCTTTATAAAAAAGCCCTGCGGACAGGCAATTTCTGCTATGGTATCACGCTGCATCACAATGGCCGAATCTGTAATGCTGAAAAAGCCGGCGCTTATACCAAATGCATTATGCCCTGCAGGGTAATACACCCTTGCGGAATCAGGGGCTTTTTGGCCCTTGCTGAGCAGCCAGTAAGTTATTTTTATTTCAGGTACCCAATGTTGCGCAAGGGGTTTGTAAGCGCCCGTATTCAAACGCCAGATGGCTGCCATGCGTCCGGAGGCAAAGAGGCTTGCTCGGGAAGCCAGCATTACATCATTATATAAATCGGCAATATGCTTTTCGGTGAACAGGTTGCGACCGCTGAGCAGGCTTACACGGTACTCAGGCGGAAAAAAGCGCAGGTAATGGCCGGGCCTGTACCCGAATGTCCAGTTAAAGGGCAGCTTGCTGATGAAGGGGTCGCCGAGTCCGTAAGGGTCAAGCAGGTGCACATCGGGCCCGGCACCGAAACCTATAAAGCCGATGGCAATGTTTTCAGGCAGGGGCTTACCGAGTTGCAATTGCCTGCCTGTTGCTAATGACGCAGGGTTGGCATTCCTGTCTCCCCCGTTGTACCAGGGGAACAGGCCCGATACCGGGAACCATGCAGCCCTTTCATCGGCAATGCCGTTGCTGCCGGCATCGGCGCCGTAGTTGTAATTGAGCTTATAGGGCAAAACAGCGGGCTGCGGAACCGTAAGCCCTATGGCCAAACAGCCTGTCGACAATGCCGCCGCCGCTGTTCTGCCTATATTCAATGTGAAAAGCAAGGGCAGGCACAGCATAGCCGGCACACTGAAAAATCGCCCGCTCATAAAATCGCCGCCGACACTGCAAACGTAAACCAGATACAGCGCAAGACCTGCAGCAAGGAATTTAGCGGCAGTGTTTCGGCCCCTGAAGCCGGCAAAAATACATAGGATAATACCGAGCAGGGTAGGGGTATCGTTCTCCAGTGATTCTATGAAATAGAAAGGGGCAATTATCCAGAGGCGAATGGCAGGAATGCCGGCGTTCAGCTTACTGTAATAAGTATTCGGCAGCGGGAAACCGTAATATACCGTAGCGAAAATAAGCCAAAGCCAAAGCTGTGCGCTGTACAGCAGGCCTTTACCAATTATGCGCAGAAAGGGCAGCTTCTGAACCATGCTGCATTGGTACAGGGCATACAGCAACAGGGGCATGCAGGGAATAATGCAATCGAGCCGATTGAAAGCGGCAAGGCTTGCCCACAGGCACATCAGGCTGAATTTGCGCAGGCTCATTGGCCCGGTAAGTGCCTCGGCCGAAAACAGCACAAGCAATAAATAGCTCAGCGGGTTTTCCAGGCCCGAAGTTGCATAATCTGTAAATGCCTTGGAGCTGATTAAAAACACCATGCCCAGGCAGGCTACGGCCATATTCGGCCTCATAAGCCTTACCGCCAGCCATGCCGACCCGGCCGAAAGCAGCAGGCTGATACCTATCACCACCAGATACAGCTCATGGGTAAGCTTGTAGAAAAAGGTAATGAGGAGCAGGAAAAAAGGATCGGTATAAACCTGAACGCGCTCGGCGGTGTTCCAGCGCAGGCCGTGTCCGTGTATGAAGTTATCGGCTACGCGCCAGGCAATGTAGCTGTCTTCGCCCACCCAGGCGTATTTTAAAATACTAAAGCACAGGAAGCTGAACGCAAGCCAGAAAACAGGTTTAAGTTTTTCGTCGTGCTTTTTGCCGGGCCTTGCCGATGTGCCTGTTTGCATATTTAATAGTTTACCCCTGCCTGCAGGGCCTGCAAAAATAGGCAGGAGGGGGGAGAATACATATTTATGGCTCTTTTAAGCATCCTGCAAATTGGCATTTCTGTGTTTACAGTGTATTTCAAATTCTTCTCAAAATAAAAAGGCCCTTACAGTACAGATCTGTAAGGGCGAAATGATTTTAATAAAACCGGAAATCTATTCCTTCAGCAGCCTCAGGCGCTGCACCCCAACTCTTACTTCATACACCCCGGCAGGTAAGTGCTGCAAATCAAGGTTTGTGCCGGGCTCAGCACGGCCCTTGAAAACCATTTGCCCTGCCATAGAATATACCTCACAAACTTTACCTGCAATTAAGCCTTCTAAACGGAACAGACCATTAGACGGGTTGGGCACAAGCTTTAATGATTCTGTAGTAAATTCTTCAGTAATGCCTGTAATAATAAACGGTGCCGACATTGGGGTTGTGCAGCCAAAAGAATCTGTCATTGTTACTGTGTACTCACCATCTCCGCGATTTAAGGTACGGCGAGTTGTTTCACCTGGTATTGCAATTCCGTTTTTATACCATTGGTAGCTTACGCCGCCAAAACTTGCTCTTAAATACCAACCAATTTCTTTGGTAATCACAGGGGCATAAGGAACAGGCCTTGTATTTACTTCAACCGATCTGCTTGATGCGGATGTGCAGCCACCGGAAACAATTCTGACTGAATATGAACCCGGAACGTTTGCATTGATTTCCGGCGTTGTAGCACCATTAGACCAAATAAATGCCTCAGCAATAGATTCACCTGAAATTTTCTTTATACAATTTAGGGCTTTGTCAGATATATAAAGGTTACCCTCATTGTCTTTTGCAATTCCAAACGGGGAATTAAGCCGGGCAGAAGAAACCGGTCCTTCTTCAAAATTACCAGTAGATAAATTTAATTGCACAGAAGCAATTTTCTTCACAATACCTGCAGCATTTACTTTAAAAACACCGTTATAATTTGTATAATACATATCTCCGAAATCTGTAATAATAAATGAAATTGCAGGTACATTTCTATAGGAATTAACCATGCCATTGGCAGATATTTTCCTTATTTTCCCATTATCTGCCACATAAATGTTACCTAAAGTATCTGCCTCTATAGCGGTAGGGCCGTAAAATCTTGCTGCCTGGCCTACACCGTCTGCATATCCTTGTATACCACCGGCAACAATGCTGTAAACACCTGCACTATTTATCTTACAAACCTGGAAATTATCCGGCTCTGTAAAATAAACATTGCCTTTTCCATCGGTTGCCACACACATCACATAATTTCGCCCGCCTAATAATGTTGTAACCTGCCCTGATGGGTTTATTTTCCTGATATTGTAACTTCGATATTGTGTTACATAAAGAAACCCCATTTCGTCGCCTGTGATGTCAATCGGACCTGAAAACCTTGCGTCAGTTCCATTGCCATCGGCATACCCGCTTTCACTGTCAGAGCCTGCAAAAGTGCTTACTATCCCTTCGGGACTTATTTTTCTTATGCAATTGTTATAATAATCAGCAACGAATATATTGCCGTCTTTGGCCCTGTATATTCCTGATGGTTCCCAAAATCTTGCTTCTGTTCCAATTCCGTCGGCAAAACCAAGTATGCCGCTTCCTGCATAATTTTTAATATATGCCTCGCTTAAAACCGGTGTGCTCAGTATATTGCTGTTGCAGGTAAAGTTAATAACAGGCTCATGGGGTTGAAATGCTTTAGTAACCGGTAAAGTACCTGAAACCGCCGATGTGCAGTTGCCCAAAACAGTTTTTACACTATAGCTTCCTGCATCAGTTACAATTATGCTGTTGCCTGTTGCCCCGTTGCTCCAAATATTTCCGGAGGCAGCCGAGGATGTTAAGGTAACAGAACCATCGCCGCAAATATGTAAATCGCCTGAAACGGATATAACAGGCACAGACGGTACAGGGTTTACTGTTACCTGAACCGGGTCCGATGATTCGGAAGTGCAATTACCGGTAATGGTGCGCACTGTAAAGCTGCCGCTGCTGTTTACCAATGTATTTTGAGCCGAGTTTCCGTTAGACCAAATATAACCGGCAACGGCACGCTGCAGGCTGATTTTTCGTACCCTTGAATTCCAGATATCGGTTAAAAGCAAGTCTCCGGAAGAACTAAAAATAATACCGGCAGGGGTATCAAATTCAGCAGCATTATAAGAGCCGTCGTTAAAGCCGCGGTCGGCTCCGCCTGCAACTGTGCTTACAAAACCTGTTGATGATACCTTACGAACTGTATATGAATCTGTTACATATAAATTTCCTGAATCGCCGATTGCCAGGCCGTTTATACCCCTGAAAGAAGCAGCAAGTGCAGGCCCGTTAGCAGACCCGGGTTGCCCTGTGCCGGCATAAGGACTTATAAAACCATTAGGCAAAACTTTTATAATAGAATAAACACTGTTTAAAGCCACATAAACATCGCCGTTAGTGGCAAGAGCAATATGTTCTGCGTTTATAAACCGGTTGTCAATTGCAATATTAATTACCTGGCCGGCGGGAGTAATTTTACAAATACGGAAGTTACGTGTGTCAGCTACAAATAAATTACCTGCATTATCCACAGCAATTCCCCTTGGGTGATCAAGACCGGTTACCGCTACATCTGTTACCAATCCTGAGGGGCTGATTTTCCTTATATAATTGCTGAGCATTTCTGTTACGTACAAATTGCCTGCAATGTCAGATGCAATATAAGCAGGGGCATTAAATTGGGCATTTGCACCTTGTCCGTTTACATGTCCGGCAACCTGGTTTCCTGCAATTGTACTTACAATACCTGTAGTGGAAATTTTTCTTATGCTGTTTTTCAGTCGTTCAACTACATAAATTTTACCCGAAGTATCCTCAGTAAGATCTGTTATTTCAGTAAAGCTTGCTACAGATAAATCACCATCTATATAATCTCTGTCATGGCCAACAAAAGTACTAACCTCACCCTGGCTTACAGCTGGAGCAGTAAGCCTTACATTACCCCCTGCGCAAAAAGTAAGCGGCCCGTTCGCTGTAATTACAGGCTTAGGGCAGGGTTGGGCATAAAGGGGCATAACTACCGAGCCAAACAAGAGATATATTCCGGCAAACAGGCAAATTGTAAATGTACTTTTCATAAATAAGGATTAGAATGGTGCAAGCTCAAAGCTTCTACCAAGCGGCAGGTATAAAAGTAAATAATAATTTAATATAAAGTTTTTCTAAGTTTATTTGTTGTCTATCTTTTTTACCAAAAATAAGACTTTTTGGCATTATACACAGCACAAAAACGATATAAACACGCCATTTTGTCCCCTTTTTAACCCTTTGTTGGCCTGTTGTTTGCTGCTTTTTATACCGGCTTCGCTTTTGTATTAACGCTGGTATTAACCAAGATAAGCGCAATGAATCTCAATCAATATACAATCCGTTCACAGGAAATAATACAACAGGCGGCAACAATGGCGCAGGGCAATGGTCAGCAGGCCATTGAAACCGGGCACCTGCTGGCTGCCCTGCTCTCGGCCGATGAGAACGTAGTGCCCTTCCTGCTGAAAAAGCTCGATGTAAGCCGCATTAACCTCGATGTGAAGCTCGCCGACATCATAAGCACCTACCCCCGCATTTCCGGCAGCGGAGACCCTTACCTGAGCAGCGATGCCAATGCCGCCCTAACAAAGGCCACCGGCTTCCTGAAAGAATTTAAAGACGAATATGTGGCCCTTGAGCATATTCTGCTCGGCCTGCGTGCCGGTCGCGATAAGGTGGCCGCGCTCATGAAAGAGCAGGGCTTTGCCGAAAAGCAATTAAAAGCCGCCATTAAAGAGCTGCGCGGTGACCGCAAGGTTACTGATCAGAATGCCGAAGGCAAATACCAAAGCCTGAATCGTTACAGCAAAAACCTGAACGATTTGGCCCGCGAAGGCAAGATAGATCCCGTAATTGGTCGCGATGAGGAAATACGCAGGCTGCTGCAAATACTCTCGCGCAGAACTAAGAACAACCCGTTGCTGCTGGGTGAGCCCGGTGTAGGTAAAACCGCCATAGTAGAGGGCCTGGCCCAGCGCATTGTGAACGGCGATGTGCCCGAAAACCTGAAAAGCAAGCAGATAATATCGCTCGATATGGGTTTGCTGGTGGCTGGAGCAAAATACAAAGGTGAGTTCGAGGAACGCCTTAAATCTGTAATTAAAGAAGTAACCGATTCCGACGGGGAGCTGATTCTCTTTATAGACGAAATTCATACCCTCATTGGTGCCGGGGCAGGTGAAGGAGCCATGGATGCCGCCAACCTGCTTAAACCTGCTCTTGCCCGGGGCGAGCTGCATGCCGTAGGCGCAACCACGCTGAAAGAGTACCAAAAGTACATAGAGAAAGACAAGGCCCTCGAACGCCGTTTCCAAACCGTAAACGTAGATGAGCCCGACCGCGACGACAGTATCAGCATACTGCGCGGCATTAAAGATAAATACGAGCTGCACCATGGTGTTCGCATAAAAGACGAAGCCATTATTGCCGCCGTAGAGCTCAGCACCCGCTATATAACCGATCGTTTCCTGCCCGATAAGGCCATTGACCTGATTGATGAAGCCGCCGCCCGCCTCCGTATCGGCATAGATTCTTTGCCCGAAGAGCTTGATGCCATTCAGCGCCGCATCATGCAGCTTGAAATTGAGCGCGAGGCCATACGCCGCGAAAACGATACCGAGAAAGAAAACCGCCTCAGCCACGACCTTGCCGACCTCAATGAAACCCGCGATGCCCTGATGGCAAAATGGCGCTCAGAGAAAGATGTGATAGACGGCATCAGGAAGGTAAAAGAAGATATTGATCGGTATAAAGTTGAAGCAGATTCAGCCGAACGCCAGGGCGATTACGGTCGCGTGGCCGAGCTTCGCTATGGTAAAATACGCGAGGCCGAAGAGCAGCTGAAAGACCTGAACAAGGGCATGGAGGATAACAAAAGCTCCCGCCCCATGCTGAAAGAGGAAGTTACTTCGGAAGACATTGCCGAAGTGGTTTCCAAATGGACAGGCATACCCGTAAGCCGCATGCTGCAAAGCGAACGAGAAAAGCTGCTGCATCTTGAGCAGGAGCTCAACAAGCGCATTGCAGGCCAGGAAGAAGCAGTATCTGCCATATCGGATGCCGTTCGCAGGAGCAGGGCAGGTTTGCAGGATCCTAAGAAACCTATAGGCAGCTTTATATTCCTGGGCACTACCGGGGTAGGTAAAACAGAGCTTGCCAAAGCCCTGGCAGAATACCTCTTCAACGACGATAACGCCATGGTGCGTATAGATATGAGCGAGTACCAGGAACGCCATGCCGTAAGCCGACTCATTGGCGCGCCTCCGGGCTACGTAGGTTACGATGAAGGCGGCCAGCTTACCGAGGCCGTTCGCCGCAGGCCCTACTCGGTTATCCTGCTCGATGAAATTGAAAAAGCGCACCCCGATGTATTCAACATACTCTTACAGGTGCTCGACGACGGCCGCCTGACCGATAACAAGGGCCGGGTTGCCAATTTCAAGAACACCATCATTATAATGACCAGCAACATAGGGGCTCATATTATACAGGAAAACTTCCGGGGTATAGATGGTTCCGACGAAGTGGCCGAGTTCGATATAGTGGAAGATACCCGCGAGCAGGTTTTGGAAGTATTACGCAAAACCCTGCGCCCGGAGTTCCTGAACCGTGTGGATGAGATTATTATGTTCCGTCCGCTGAGCCGTAGCCAGATGCGTAAAATTGTAGGCATACAGTTTAAAGGCATACAAAAACGCCTCTCCGAAGCCGGCATAGAGCTTGAAGCCGACAGCGCCGCGCTTGACTTTATGGCCGCTAAAGGCTATGATCCTCAATACGGTGCACGTCCGCTGAAACGGGTGATGCAAAAGCTGATATTGAATGAGCTGAGCAAGGAGATACTGTCGGGCCACATTAAGAAAGATGCCGTTGTAAACATGGAGCTCGACGAGAACGGCGCCATTAAATTCAATAACCTGAATATCGACGCCGCCGCTATTGGTTGATTGTTGATTTGATTATATACTTTGGATTAGAATGCAAAAAGGGAGCGAAAGCTCCCTTTTGTGATTGTGGGCAGGGGATTTTACAAATACTTCACCTTAACCTCCACCTTATTATGCTCTTTCGATAAATTGAATTTGAAATCTTCGAACTTCGGCTTTTTAAGCTTTTCCATAAAATAGTTCGAGAAACCGAATCCTTCTTTGGGCATTCTTACAAAGTTATATTCCATTTCAGTATCGGAGTTCTCATCATCAAGCATTCCTATGCCGAAGGTGCCGGGCTCTAAATTAAAGTTAACCGTGAGGGTGCCGTTAAGGAGGCCCTTTTTATCGAATATAAAGGTCTTGTAAGGCTTGTTGTCTTCGTAAGACCTGCTGTCTTTATACACCTTAAGCTGTACCTTTCCTTTCCCGTTCCTGATAGATGTAACCTTTGCCTGCACTGGCACAACCTGTGCGTATAAATTTGCCGAGCATAAAAGCATAAAGCCCAACAGGGCCAGGCAATATGTAATTTGTTTTTTCATAACATACTTAAGCATGCGTATTGTAAATAATTAAGACCGGTAATAAAAACGAGCTAAGCTGTTATTCAGCTTCCCCGGCATGCAGCTCTGATGCCGGACCAATGCCAATAAAAAAACCCTCCGCATCTTCACGCAGGGGGTGTAATGTCAGGGGTCCGCAATCCTGCCCGGTTGTTTCGGCGCCGGTTTGCAGGCTGAATCGGTAAGCATGCCAGGGGCATGTAATCTCGTTATAAGTGGTGCAGACACCTTTTGAAAGCTGCACGTTTAAATGCGGACAAACATCATCGGCAGCATAAAAGCCTGCGGGCGTACGGGCCAAAAACACGCGCCTGTTTTCAGCCTTAATTAATACCGATACCACGCGCATAAGGGGCACCTTTACCCTTGCTTCTTCCGCGCTGCCGAACAGCTTATACCATTTCATTCAATTGCTCCTTAACCGGGTATTCCGGGGTGCAATTTACGCGAAATGGCCGGCTTATTGGGCTTCGCCTGTAGTTTTTGGCTTTGGTCCGGGTTTACGGCGGGCAGTACCGGCGGCAGTGGTTGTTGATGCTGCGGCAGGTTTGGCAGCTGTAGTAGCAGCGGCACGGCGGCTGCGGGTTACAGCAGGACGAATGACTTCCGAAGCGGCAAGCGTTGCATCGGCTACGGCAGTTTGGGCAGGGGCAATGGCCTTGCGCAGTTTTTTAACCGTTTTGTCTGCGGTTCTTTGCAGGGCTTTCTTGGCCAGGTTGGCTTCTTTAGATGCTAATCTCTTGCCTTTCTTCGCCGATTTTTTAGTTTTCTTAACTGCTTTTTCGGCAAGCTTCTCAACGGTTTTCGCAAAACGCTTAGCCAGCTTCTCCGCCGATTTTTTGGCGCTTTTACCCAGTTTTTCGGCAGCTTTGGCATCGGCCCCGCTTAATACTTCCTTAATTTGACCAAGGAGCTTATCGGTAAGGGCTTTACGAACGGCTTTATCTTTTCCCGGGGATTTATCTTTTTTCATAGATTTTGATTTGGTAATAATTTGATAATATGCTTACGAGCCAAAGGTAACAACATTGTTGCCACGTTTGCTTAAAATAAGCATTCAGGGCAAAAACTTAACATTGGAGCAGATTTATGGCTTTTCATCCAATGGGAAATCCGGACTAAAAAGTCTATTTAGTATTTGCCTCATTAATAATATTACGCACCGTTTAAAACCTAAACATAATTAAAAAGAACAATGCAGGCAGAAATTAAATATCTCCACAGCCCCGATATTTTCGACCTGGAAAAATTCTCACCTGAAACACCTGATTGCTTCGGATTCCTGCTGCAAATAATGGCAGGTCCTGTAAATAATCCCGGTTGCGAGAGTTTCGATATAACGGTCTGCACACCTCTTTGGCTTATTCAAAATAATAAACCTGCCGATATACTATTCTGCCAGCATTACTTAATTGTATTTGAATACAGCTTTGCTAACATTCAGCAAAAACTGAACAAATACATAAGCGTTTTAAACGGAAATACCTGGAAAGATCTTGCACTGCAAATCGGGCGAATCGGCAAATGGGAATTCGAAGATTACGTGGAATAGGAATTCACTTACCCCTTCGCCAACTCCCTGATATCCGCCACCTCAAGCACCTGTTTGCTGTAACCTTTCTGCACAGCATGTATCATGGCGCGGCCTACCTGGCTTATGTTGAGCATTTGCTTTGCGAAGAGCAATTTGAACAGGGGCATCATTATTACAATAACCTTGTAAAACGACTTAATATTCCTTTGCCCCTCAACAGGCTCCATTATACTCGGACGAAAATTATAAACCTTTTTAAAAGGCATCCGCATAAGCGCATTCTCAGCACGGCCTTTAACGCGGGCCCACATCACGCGCCCTTTTTCCGATGAATCGGTATGGCTGCCCGATACGTGGTTGAATACCATATCCGGGTTCAGGCTCAGCAGTTTTTCAGCGAAACGCAGCGGGGTGTCGTAGGTGATTTTGGTGTACTGTGCTTCGTTGAGGCCCACTGCGCTTATGCCCGCGCAGTAAAAGCAGGCATCATATCCGCTAAGCTCATTGCTGAAGGCATCGGGGTTCATAAAATCAGGCACTATAAGTTCCCTGAGCTTTGGGTGAGTTCGCTCAACATGCTTGCGATTTACCATAAGCACCTGCGTTACGGCAGGGTTTGCCAGGCATTCAAGCAAAACGCCTTCACCCACCATGCCCGATGCGCCTGTTAATATTACTTTCATTTTTAAGTTCGTTTAGAAAACACAATTAACAGCCGCAACATCGGCAGAAAAAACAAAACCACCCGTGATGTTTTACAGGCGGTTTATAATATGGTTAAAGTGATACCCCTGTGAGCTGTTCGCTGAGGGTCCAAAGGCGATCTGCATTTGCAGGGTCAACTGCATAAGCAAGCACACCGTATTGGCCCTGCTCATCGGTTTTTCTTTCGGCCATTTTTTCCGGCGATACTACCCTCGATATGTTGTTGTTCTCACAATAAACACCGCCAAGGCCGTTCAATGATTCGGCAACGGCACACCAAACGCTTGTGGAAGCTCCCTGCTGAACGGTTTTTAACTGTCTCATGGGGTCTAAAATAGTTTCCCCGTTTTCATCTACCGCACCGGAGTTTCTTATCTGGTCCTCGGTGAGGAACTTTTTCAAATCAGTATCCAGTATTGTGCCGGGGTGCACCGAAAAGGCACGTATGCCGAATGCCTCGCCCCGCCAGTCAAGTTCGCGGGCAAAAAGGATATTGGCAGTTTTACTTTGTCCGTACCCTGCCCAGGGGGTGTATTCACGATGCTCGAAATTAGGATCATCAAAATCAACCGGGCCAAACCTGTGCCCTGCCGATGAAACTGAAACCACCCTTGCACCATTCGCCGACTTTAAAGCAGGCCATAAGCGGGTCACCAATTGATAGTGCCCCAAATGGTTGGTTGCAAACTGAGATTCATAGCCGCGTGCATCGCGGGTTAAAGGGTTGGCCATTATGCCTGCGCTGTTTACCAAAATGTGCAAAGGCAAGCCTTTCGCCAAAAAGCGTTCGGCAAAAGCATTCACTGATGCCGGGTCTAACAGATCGAGGGCTTCAATTTCAATACCGGGGAAATCAGCCAAAGCTTTTCTGGCTTTGGGAATATCGCGGGCAGGCACAATTACATGAGCGCCGGCTAAGTGCAGCACCCTGGCGGTTTCCAGCCCAAGGCCGGCATAACCACCGGTAACTATTGCCGTTTTGCCGGTTAGGTTTATGCCTTGAATTACATCTTCGGCAGTATTTGCGGCCCTAAAGCCTGAGTTTATTGGTTGCTGAGCAGTGGGCATTTTATAATAATTAACAGTTCCCGGCCCGAAAAACTCCGGCCCGCTTCTTTTATATAACAGTGCCGCTATGCCTATGTTTTAATGGAGATCTCAATTATCCTGAAATTGGTTCAGAAAGAAGCAAAGCCAACATCAATGCAAGGCAGAAAAAATGCACTTACATTATCAAAGACGTTGGAAACCCATAGCATTATTACGTTTCGGGCATTTGGAACTGTCGGGCCGCCCGTAAGGGGCGGAGTCTGCGAGAGCAGACGTCCCGGCAGGATCACGCCCGAAACGTGATAATGCGCAAGCCCTCGCGGCGTTTGAGCGAGGGAGCCTAAATACGCACAAGACCTGCAACTAAATACGCACAAGACCCGCAACCAAATACGCACAAGATCCACAACCAAATACGTAAAAGACCTGCAACCAAATACGCACAAGACCCACAACCAAATACGTAAAAGACCTGCAACCAATTAAGTATATGAATACAACACAAGCAAAAAAACTCATTCCCAAGCCCGGCCCGGCGCATGAGGCCACAAAAGACCAACAAAAAAACCCTGCCTCGCCTTTGGGGCAAAACAGGGCAAACAAAATCTATATTGGGTGCAGGGGGTATTAGGAATACGGCCTGCTTCTTCCCTACAGGATTACTTGTTCAGGAAATCCTGAACCTGGTCCTGGGGAATAATTTCTTCTTTAAAGGTGTAAGCGCCTGTTTTTGGCGACTTCACAGCCTTAATAACTTTAGTGTATGCCTTTCCGGCATCAGCTTTCTTCAGCGTGGCAACTACTTTCTTAGCCATTGTACTTAGGGTTTAAGGGGCGAATATTTACAAGCCCGCCGATCAAAATCCGGAAAAAGCGCGAATACATCGGCAAAAGCCAATATATATGCACCCCTGCCGCATTCGCGTTTCGGGACTACTTGATTTCTTTGTGAACCGTAACCTTTTTCAGGATGGGGTTATACTTCTTCAGCTCCATACGGGCTGTAGTATTTTTACGATTCTTGGTGGTAATATAACGGCTGGTGCCGGGAAGTCCGCTGTTTTTGTGCTCGGTGCATTCCATTATCACTTGCACGCGGTTGCCTTTCTTTGCCATTTCAGGTCAGAATTAGTATTGGGAGTGCAAAGGTATGAAATAATTTATTAATCTCTTGTACACTTGGTGCATTATTATTTTATAAATCCTGTTTTTACCGGCTTTTACTTCATCAAAAGCTTTAAGACCCCTGTTTTTCGGCACAATTGCACAGGCAATAAGCTGAATATTATTTAGGCAGGCAGTATCTTCAGCCTGCTGCATTGCCAATACTGCGGCCCAGCCCTGCGCTGTAAACGGCCTTTGCCCTGTCGCGCCCGGCTTCATGCGGAACCATTGGCTGTGCATATTCCCCTGTTAGCAGCTCCGGGATCCATCGTTTTATGTATTCCATTTTGCCGTCGAACTTTTGGGCCTGCAAGAGCGGGTTAAAAATCCGGAACCAGGGGGCGGCATCGCAACCGGAACCGGCGGCCCATTGCCAGTTGCCGTTATTGGCGCTTAAATCATAGTCAATAAGCTTGGCTGCAAAATATGCCTCGCCCCAGCGCCAATCTATGAGCAGGTGCTTGCAGAGGAAGCTTGCCACAGCCATGCGCACACGGTTGTGCATAAAGCCGGTAGCATTCAGCTCACGCATGCCCGCATCCACAATGGGGTACCCGGTTCGACCTTCGCACCAAAGCCTGAACTCTGCAGGGTTGTTTCGCCATTGAATGCGATCATATTCAGGCCTGAAGCTTTGGTTTAGCACCTGCGGGAATTGGTACAGGATCATCATAAAGAACTCACGCCATACCAGCTCTTTCTGAAAGACCATGGCATTTAATTCTGCAGCCCTGCGTTCAATCTGCCTTGCGCTCACTGTTCCGAAACGCAAATGCACACCCACATGCGAAGTACCGGGCAGGGCCGGAAAGTCACGGTTTGTTGCATAATTGAGCATGAGTGAATCGCTTATATGGCTGCCGGGAATATGCAGCTCGTTTTGCGGCAGGGGTTTAAAGCCTGTATCTGCCAGGCTGTGTAGGGTGGCGGGCGCTTCCTGCAAAACATTGCCGAGGTATTGCTCCGATGGCCTGCTTTCCAAATGCGTTGAGCCGAGCAGCGCCATTCGCCTGTTATAATAAGGCGTGAATATAGTATAGGGCTTCCCGTCGGCTTTCAGGGCTTCATCGGGGGCAAATACTACCTGGTCTTTAAACAGGTGCAGCACAGAACCTGCGGCTTGCAGCAGGACGGCCACTGCTGTATCGCGCTTACGGGCATAAGGCTCATAATCTTCGTTGGCGAAAACGGCATGCGGCTTAGCTTCGGCTATAATACCCTTCCAAACTTCAGGGGGGCTGCCGAAATATGTGTGCAGGCTACCGCCACGGGCAATCAGCTGCTTATGAATTTGCTGTAGGGCATTATGAATAAACACCATGCGCCTGTCGGCTTTATCTTCCAGCCTGTTGAGAATTTCGGTATCGAAAATAAAGATGCAGCGAACCGGCAAACCGGAGTTCAGGGCGGCATGCAGGGCTGTATTGTCATGCAGGCGTAAATCCCGCCTGTACCAAAAGATGTTATAAGGAGTGTTAATGGCTTTAATGGTTTAGCAGTACGGCAGAATGTGGATGAAGCCTTAGCAAGCTATATACGGAAATCTAATTTACGCAGTTTGCCATACACTATGAAAAAACAAAGCCCCTGCTTCCGAACTGGAAACAAGGGCTTATAGTCTTAAAGCATGGTCCGGGTTTTCAAAAGTGCTGATGCCTTTGAATTACCAAACCAGGTACATTATTTAATTGCATTACGGAAAGCCTCTGAGCCGAAGTACTCGTAAAACTCCATATCGCCGAGGGCGCGGGCGCGCAGGTTATCGTCGATTGCTATGGCTTTTTTCAGGTTATCTATGAAAGGCTTATCCTGTTTACGACGGGCGGCGGCAATAGCCAAACCGTAATAAGAAGGCGCATAATTAGGGTTAGCTGTAACTGATTCCTCGAAGTTGGTTACTGCCTTATCGAAATCGCGGTTGAGCAGGTAAGCCAGGCCACGGTCGAAAGACACAACGGCATCTTCAACGCCTGCGCTCAGGTTGTTCACGGCGCCGGTGTATTTGCCCTGCTTAATCAGCAGAATGCCGCCTACGGTGTTCAGGGTACGGCGGGCAGCTTCGTTAGGCTGCAATTGTGTTCCGTTGGCAACGGCTACGGCTGCATTGGCAAGATCGCCTTTCATGAGGTAAGCCGTTGCAAGGTTGGCCGATACGGTTGCGTTAGGCTCCTTATTCTTAGCAATTTCAAGCTGGATAATGGCTTTGTCGGCCATGTCTTTACGGTCTTTTCCGCTTAGTTTTTTAGCCTGCTCAAGCAAAACGGCGCCCAGGTTGTTGTGGGTTTCCCAGCTGTCGTTTTTCTTGGTGGCGGCGCGGTAAATGGCTTCGCGTTCGTTAAGAAGCGGTGTCATGGTGGCGGCGTAACCAAGCTCACGGTCGTTGAGGGCGGTTGGCTGCTCGCGGCCTTCGGTAATGCCTTTAGCCAGCAGGCTTATAGTCGCATCCGATTTTTTGGGCATAATGTCCAATATCTCGGTATTGGCGGTACGCAGCTTAGGGTACAGGCCGGTGAAAATTTCAGGATAACAGGCCAGCTTGCTGAGCTTTTCCTCGGTTACCACGAAGTTATCGGTGCTGTTATCAATCAGGTTTTTAACCTCGTCTTTCTGCTCCTGGGAAAGGCCGGGGTACACGGCCAGGCTGTCTTTAAACACTTTCCAGTTTTCAACAACAGAGCGGGTTACAAACTGTATAGAGTCGGCCTTTTTGGCGTACTTATACTGTTTCATACTCTCTTTGTAGAATTTCTCAATGGCCTTTGCGCGTTCTTCGCTCAGCTTCACATTGCGAACCTCTTTGCCTTCGGGGCTGTGGTAACCGGTTATTACAACGGTTTTAGTCGGGTTCTTGCGTGATATGAACTTGGTTAAAAAGCTTCCGCGTCCGCCCTTGGTTTCCGTTACGCGCAGCTTGCTGCTGCCCTGCTCAAAGAAAAAGTTAACGTTTGTAGGAGCAAGCTCCTCGCTGTTATTATAGCCGTGGGGTGCGTAAATGGGCGAGTAAACATCCTGAACAAGCCTGCTGGTGGTAATAATGCCCCTGGCAATGGTCATTTCAGGTGTTTTCTTCTGCACATTGTTCATGTTGGCAGCAATGCCCGTAATCACCAAATCGCCCGGCGACATGGTTTCGCCGGTGTACAGGAAACCGTATTTGCGCGATGCAAGGGGTTGCTCCACATTGGCCTTCGGGTAATCAACCTGCTTAAGAACAAGCTCAGGGAGGGCTACCTTTTGGTCGGAATATTTATAGGTGCTTGCCACAGAATACATCTTATTCTTCTTCAGCATTTTCAGGGGCAGCTTGGCGCTCAGCTCCCATTTCACGGAATCGCCGTGGAGCTCAAGGGGGCTGGGCTTAACGGTAAGCTCCTGGTCCTTGGCCATTTTAATCATCTTACTCAGGGTGCAGCCGGTGGTGCCGAAAAGTCCGGCAATTGCAAGGGCGACAAGATGTCGGTTAATCTGCATTTTTGTTTGTTTTTTGGCGTGGTATTTGAAACACAGCCGGGAAAGGTTTATCTTTGAAAGATTGCCGCAAAAATAAGCTTTAATTTCGGGCCCTGAAACATAAGCCAATATTAATATAGTTTAAGACAAAATAAGCAAAGGCTTAAATACGTTTTAAACAAGCATTTAGGGCAAAACCAAAGATAATCCGTCCGGGACATCGAAATACATAACGCAAAAAATTCGCCATGATTGAGCGTTTAAAAACTGTTTTTGAAAATCAGGCCTTCGGTGTCTGCACCTGGCTGGGCGAAACCACCGGAGTGGCATCGGGCAGCATACGCCTGTTTTTTATTTACGCATCGTTCATGACAGTGGGCTCGCCGGTAATTATTTACCTCAGCATGGCCTTTGTGCTGAACATGAACAAGCATTTCAGGCGCAAGAACAGCACGGTTTGGGATGTGTAGTGGTTAGGGTTAGTACCTTTTCTTTTCGAAGTCTATATGGTTTACTGAGGGCAGATTAAAAGACATCACCGTGTTGTTATATCGGTGTGTTACGGCAAAATCTCCTTTGTTGATAATGTCCATGCCAATAATCATATCAAAAGCTGTTACGCCATTAAAAGCGCTGACGGTAAGAGCCGGGAACATAAGGTTGGGCACATGCAAATAAAAGTTGATTGAATAGTCAGTTCTTTCCTGTATACCTGCAGAAGTTAATACGTTTGAATTACCCATTTCAGGTAATTTCATTTTTTCAGCAAGACTCCTGCTAATTGACGAGTGTGAAGCTCCCGTATCCCAAAGTGCATAAATTTTTTCTCCCTCAGGCCATTGCATAACCGGAACTTTGTCTGGGTCGAACCTGGGAAAAACTGTAACAAGAGTAATCAGGTAGTGTGTCTTCTGATTAAATTCAACAGTATATGCCTTTGAAAGTGATTCCAATGTTATACAAATGTAATCTGCTGATTGTAAAAATGTTTAGTGTAGGCATCAGGTCCGGGTGTGCATAACTGGATCAGAAATGTACCGGGCACAAAATGTGCTTCGCCCCATTCTGCCGCATCCATATTATTCGCAAAATCTCCCTGCACTTTTTCGTCCCTGATAACAAGAACACGACCATTGTAAATTTTTACCAGCTCTTCCTGGTTATCAAGGTAATAATGGAACTCTTTAGTTAATGCGCTCATAACAATTAGCACTGTTTTTTTACTTTGTAATACCTACAACAAATATACCTAAAATACATTTTCAGGGCATCGAAAAGCCTATAGTTTTTATAGCAATACCTGTTTGTAGGCCCCTTTTAATCACCCTGTCAATCACGGCTGCCGTCTAAAAGGCGCAATATTCCCCTGCCCTTACTATCTTTGCCCTCCTATGCCCGAAGCCAAGGCCGAAATTTTACGTAACCTCCGTTCTGCCCTCAGCAAGCAAAGCGTACCCGTGCCCATGCCCGACATGGACAGCAGCCTGTACGTACCCGGCGACGAAGAACCCATCATAGAATTCGTAAAGCAATTCACTTCCCGGGGCGGCATATACTTTTACTGCGCCGATGAAGCCGAGCTGGTGGCAGAGCTTAACCTGCTTATGAAAGATCGGGGCTATCCCATGACTTTTGTTTGGGAAACAGCCCTTCTTGAACACCTCAAAGGAATCAGCTTCCCGGTTAATACCACCGATACCGATTTCATGAAGGCCGAAATAGGCATTACACTTTGTGAATGCCTGGTGTCGCGCACAGGGAGCATGCTGATGAGCAGCAGGCAGCAGGCCGGGCGCAGGCTGGGCATTTACCCGCATGTGCATATAGTGGTTGCAGGCAGCTCACAATTGGTGCCCGATATTAAGGATGCCCTGCAATTCATCCGCAAAAAATACGGCGATAACCTGCCCTCCATGATTTCATTGGTAGGCGGCGCCAGCCGTACCTCCGATATTGAAAAGACCCTTGTAATGGGCGCACACGGCCCGGCAGAGCTGATTCTGTTCCTCATAGATGACATGGCTTCCTGAACGCCTGCCTGAAGGTAAGCGGCTGTACTTTGCCTCCGATTTCCATTTGGGCGCGCCTGACAAAGAAAAAAGCAGGGAGCGCGAACGCCGCATTGTCCGCTGGCTCGATGCCGTTGCGCCCGATGCACAGGCCATTTTCCTCATGGGCGATCTTTTCGACTTTTGGTTCGAGTACAGGCACGTGGTACCCAAGGGGTTCATTCGCCTGCAGGGCAAACTGGCCCAGCTCGCCGACAGCGGTATTCAAATAGTTTTCTTCACCGGCAACCACGATATGTGGATGTTCGATTATTTTTCTGACGAGCTCGGCATACCCGTTTATAAAGACCCCAAAGAGTTTACAATTAACGGTAAAAAGTTCCTGATAGGCCACGGCGACGGCCTGGGGCCCGGTGATGCCGTTTACAAAATCCTGAAAAAGATTTTCGCCAACCGAACCTGCCAATTGCTTTTCGGTTTCCTGCACCCATTTATGGGTATGGGCATAGCCAATGCCTGGAGCTCGCGCAGCCGCCTGCATAACAATAAAAAAGAAGGCATGGTTGCTGTTGAAAGCGAATGGCTTTACACCTGGTGCAAAGAGCAGGAGGCCAAAGAGCACCGCAATTTTTATATTTTCGGGCACAGGCACCTGCCCCTTGATTTACCCGTTGGTCCTGAAAGCCGATACCTGAACCTGGGCGAATGGCTCAACCATTTTACTTATGCCGTTTTCGATGGCGAGAACATGGCCCTGAAAACTTTTGAAGGCTGATAATTATCGGCGGTAATTTTCCGTTCAATATTCCATGAGCAAGTTAACCGGGCTTTTACTCTATATCTCGCACTCAAAAGCCATAAACCGGGCAGGCCGTTTTCGGAAGGCAGTGTTTTTAAGCATTTTGTTTTTGGCTATAACCGGCATACTGCCTGTTTCGGCGCAATTTAAATTCCCGAAAATGCCCAAAATGCCCGCTATCAGCAACCCTTTTGCAGATAACAGCAAGGGCACTGCCGATAACGCGCATGTAAATGAGCAGCCCGCCCCGCTTACCAATAATGAAAAGCATGAGCTGCTTGCAGGCCAAAGGCAAAAATGGCTCCCTGCCCACCAGCAAGATAATGCCCGCCTGAACGACAACGTAACCCGCCTCTACTTCGATAAATTCGGACATCTGTACCCCGACCCTGCGTTAAGCATAGATGAATTCAAATTCTTCTATCCCTTCAGCCGAGATATTTCATATACCGCCCATTCATCAGGCAACCTTGAATTTTATTTTACCAACGATAAATACAAGCTTGATGAGCTGCGCAAATTCTACCATGTGCATGCCGGCCTGAGCCCCGCCCGGGATTTCGCCGTAGTGCAGGATTCAATCCTGGCACGCTATACCCGGCAGATTACCTCACTCTGCGACACCTTCGAAATTGCAAGCCTCGTGTTTATGATACATGGCTTTAACGTGGCAGATCCGCAGCCATCGTTCAGCAAGCTGAGGCGCAGCATTAAAAAGTACGGCTACGAAAATACCGCCAAGCCCCTGTACATTGAAGTGCATTGGGATGGCTTGTATGCCAAAAACCCGCTGGTACTATCGTCTATATGGCCGCAGGCGCTTACCAATTCAAAATATGTGGCGCTCGGCCTGCGCCGCTTCATCAGCAGGCTGAACTGCCATGAATTGCCTATCTCCATTATCACGCACAGCCTGGGCGCGGGAGTAGGTACCGGTGCGCTTTTCAACACCATCAGCAAATGCGACGGCGCCGATGTGGAAAACAACAAGGCCCTTAAACGGCTCATGAACCTGCCCCCGCCCGATGAGCCCCGCATCAGGCTGGCCATGCTGGCACCTGCAATTCCGGGCGGCAATACTTTTATAGATTTTAACTCAAGGTCGCCGGAAATAAGCCCGGCCAAAAACAATATAGACCGTATAATTATAGGCTACAACCCGCTTGATTACGCAACATCAAAGGGCTATGGCAAGCTCATGGCCTCACGCGCAGGCGGCACAAATCTCGGCTGCAACAACGGCTATGAGCAAAGCTATAACGATGAAATAAGCAACGTAAAAGCCGCCCTCAAAAAGCAGCATTATACCGATGAGCAAATAGACAAGCTAATTATCAGTCGCAGGTTTACAACGCCAAAGGCCTATGGCCTGTACCAGCAGCACAGGTTCATTTATTACCTGGATGATGAGGAGAGTATGAAGGTGTTTTTAGCGGGCGTGTTTGGGGAGTGACGCTTGAAGCTTGTTGTAATGCCAGTACCTGATTGCCATTCATGCCGGCGCTTTACCGGCTTTTTATGACCCCGGAATTTGATTGGTTTATATTTTTAAAGCCGGGTTTAATGCCAAATCAGCAGTGTTTTTTAACAACCTGATATATATATATCAGTATTTTACATAATCAAGCTTATACTTTTCAAAAATTACCGAAGCCTTACCGCTGAGGTGTTTTCGGGCTAAAAAGTATTGTGTTTTCATTTTCAGCCCACAACTCAAATAACTGTACAACAATACAGGTTTCTGTTTCTTCACCGCCGGTTTCCAATGCCGTGTTCACGAAGTTAAAACACTTTTGTGTAAGCGCAATATTATGAACGTTATCCGGGATAAAAGGGGTAGAGCCAATCAAAACCATATATGGCCCGTCTATATCTTCGCATATAGAAACGAATTCAGGAACCATGCTTCTGAGTAACGGAACCAGGTTTAAATACATTTCTTCCTTTATTCACCAACACCCGTGTTCAGTGGGAACGCCGGGCCCCACAGTAACAGGCTGTAATGCTGCATTATGCTGCTCATTTTTACATTGGCCGCCGGGTATATTTCAGGCGGCAAGCTTCCTTTTCAGCCAGGACCTTACCGGCTCATCATAAAGCCTTAGCGCTACCCAGGCCAAGGCAACAAAGAACAGTAAGCATGCAGCAGCAACCGTGCTGAACTGGTCAACAGCCGGGTTTTTAGCATAAAACCAGTGGGTGAATATGTAAATAAAAGGATAGTGCAATATGTATATGGGGTACGAAATTCGGCCGGAAAATGCTGAAAGCTTTGCCCATCTGCCGGAAACGTGTCCGCCTGCCCCGGCTGCCACCACCAATGGGAAAACCAGGATAATGCAGGCAGCTTCTGCAAGGCCGTTATAGGTAAATGTTGGTGCGCAGAATATGATAAGCAGCAGCAGGGAAAGCAAGGGGTAAGCAAAAGGAATTTTTATGCGCAGGCCGGTTCGGTACAACAGCAGGCCGGCGAAAAAGGGGAACATCATGCGTATGGGTGCAATCCATATATTTTCCCAACCCCAGCCGGTGCCCAGGTTAGGCAGGTAAGCCGCTGTAATCAAAAGCGTTAAGCCTGAAGTTATTACCAAAAGCCATAAGCCCGGCTTGCCCAGCCTTAGGCCGACAAGGGCGTAAATAATATTAGCAATGTATTCCTGCAAAAGGCTCCAGCAAGGGCCGTTCAGCGAATGTGTTTCGCCGTATCGGTTGGGTAAATCAGGGGCGGGAATCAGCAGTATGCCCAGGCCGAGGCTCAGCAGCAGGCGCGGGAAAGTTACAGGCTGCTCGGCCTGTGCAAAGGGGTCAAACCAATAACCTATTGCGCCAATTAATACGCCCAAAATAACCAGTGGGTGCAGGCGTATAAGCCTTGTGCGCAGGAATTTGGCAATGCCCATAGCGGCCATCCGGTCATCGTAAGCGTAGCCTACAACAAAGCCCGAAAGCAGGTAAAAGAAATCAACAGCCAAAAATGCATGGTGCATGGGGTTCAGGGCCGGGTCAGGGAATCGGGCTTCAAGCAAATGGAAAACAACCACCAGCAGGGCGGCTGTTCCCCTGAGGCCGTCGAGAATTTCGTAATGCCTTTTCATGGGCGGTATATTAATTGGCTTTGGCGCTTAAAAAGATAGGCAATGGCTTGTTTACATCAGCATTGCCCCGGAAAAAGCAGCCGGGGATATGTTGGTGAGCAGGCGGCATAAACCTACACAATATTCTTGTGTCGACAAGCCGGTAAATCAAAATGATTCTGTTCAGGATAAGGATTCAGGTTTTGCATATATTGAGCAGCTATATTTACAATGTTTTACCGGGTTACAGTTAAACCCAATTCCATAAATCACCTGCCGGAAATTTTACAAATCTTCCGCCCGGTAAATACGAATTCAGGAAAGCCAAAACCGTATTCAGCGGGAAATAAAGGGGCATTAATACACCGAACCATGAAGAAGTTTTTACACCGATGCTTTATTGCGTTACCCGCTGCTGTATTGCTCCTGCATGCGGCGCTGCCTGCAAAAGCCCAGCTCAGCATTCGGCTGAATATTGCCGCTGAAGCCAAAACCCCGGCCACCGATACCCTTTACGTAGCCGGAAGCTTCAACAGCTGGAACCCCGGCAACAAGGCCTATATGCTGCAAAAGCTGCCTAACGGCCAATACGGCATTACTTTGCCTGCAACGGTACGCGGTTCCGCAGCGTTTAAGTTCACCCGTGGCTCCTGGCAAAAAGCCGAGGCAACAGCCACAGGAGCCGATGCACCAAACCGAAGCTTTATAATTCCTGAACGCGACACAGCCACATACACCGGCACCGTTTTTGGCTGGACAGACAACTCTGCCCGCCCAAAACCACGCTCTACTGCCGGCAAAAATGTATCTGTTATGCAAAAGGCTTTCTTCATACCCCAGCTTAATCGTGAAAGGCAAATCTGGATATACCTGCCGCCCGATTATAAAACATCGTCTAAAACCTACCCTGTGCTCTATATGCACGACGGCCAAAACCTCTTCGACCAAAGTACCGGCTTTGCCGGGGAATGGGGCATAGATGAAACCCTCGACAGCCTGCATGCTGCCGGCGACCACGGCTGCATTGTAATAGGAATTGAAAACGACGGCGAGAACCGCTTTAATGAATACTCACCCTGGAACAACCCCAAATACGGCGGCGGACAGGGTGATGCTTATATTACCTTCATAACCGAAACCCTGAAGCCTTACGTAGATAAGAACTACCGCACCATGCCTGAAAGCCGATATACCTGCGTATTCGGGTCTAGCATGGGGGGCTTAATATCTTTGTATGCAGCATTGCGGCATCCCGGTGTTTTCGGGCGCGCAGGGGTGTTTTCGCCTTCTTTATGGTTTGCCCCTGAGATTTACAAAATGGCCGATACTGCAGATGCTACCGGTTTTTCGCAGCGCATTTACATCATGAGCGGCGAAAAAGAAAGCAAAACGCAGGTAGCCGAGCAATTGCGCATGGTGGAAAAGCTTAAAAAATCAGGCTTCAGTGAATGGACAAGCCATGAAAGCGCCAGGCGTTTGAATAAGTCAGGCAGCCCGGCTAAAGCGCTTAAAAAGGAATACTTCTCTGTAATTCATCCTGATGGTGAGCACAGCGAATGGTTTTGGAAGCGCGAGTTTGCCCATGCCTATAAAACCATTTTCAGCGGGGCGGTAAAACAATGAGGCAGGCAGAATAATTACTTTATATATTGTATATGAGCTGATTAATTGCCTTACAGATCTCCGCGCAATTAATTATCGAAGCTGCGTGTTAAGACAAGGTATGCAACGAAGGCCATAACTGTAATAGGAATTACCAGGTAGGTGATTGTAATTATAACGAGGTTAATTCTAAAAGCGCGCCTGTAGAATCTTTCTGATCGTTCGCCCAATAAGTACAAACCGAACAAGACGAATTGACAAGCAGCCACAGGAATAAATATAAATACAAGTGCAAATAATCTCAGTATCGGGTTTTCTACAAAAAGGAAGAAAACAATTCCCGATACTGCATTAAACACCGCGAAATACCGATGCGCAATTCGCGCTGTGGTAATTGAATTAAGCATAATTAACTACGCCCTTTTAGCGTGAGCGTGTGCAAAACAATTCAGTTACCCGGCCTTATATACTTTAATTGTTTTAAGCGCTCCGCCCGCCTGCTGCACCGATAACAAATAAACACCCGCCTTTAATTCCTGCGTGTCAATTTGTGTCCGGCTGTTGACGGCATTAATCATGCCCTGTTTTAATATGCGGCCGCTGAGGTCGGTGAGGGTAAAATGCGCTGAAGTTTCCCCGGCGGGCAGGCTTATGTTCAGGCTTGTATTGAAGGGGTTAGGGTAGGCCTGAAATGGGGCGGCGGCGAGTTGTGGCGCTGTGCCGGCAGTATTGCTGACATATTTATACGTAATTCGTTTGAGACCTTCAGAAGAATTTACTTTATTCGCTATGAATCTTTGATGCGGCCTGCCCAGGGAATCTGTTGTGATCCAAGTTTCAAATTGACTGAAGCCGATCAAGCTCCCATCAGGAGCCAGGGTATCATATCTGTAAAATATGGTGTTTATAAAGTTATCGTACTTAGTGGTTATTCTGTTTACAGGCTGCATACGCCCGTTTACATAATTGTAATTAATTTTAGTGGCTTTGCCATCGGGCGCATAAGTACATTTAATTGCCGACAGCAATGTGGTGTCGTTTGTGTTTAAATCTATTTGTTTGGTGGTGGATGAATCAGGTTTGGCTAAGGGAAAATGGTAACTCCTGCCGTTCCATTCATGCCATCCGTGATAATTAGTAATTCCACACGGCTTCCAGTAACTACCGCGGCGCCCGGATTCCAGAATACAGGTTGTAATTTTATCAGGCCTTCCGTTATTGTCATAAGAATACCAATTCATAGTTTCTCCGCGAGGCGCAAATCCCGATATGTCATTTACACTATCAAGCCTGCCTGAGCTGTTCCTGTAATACTTCAGTACAGAGGAGGCAAAAATCCAATGGCCAGATCCCACTGATCCATAAAAAAGAAAGTTTCCGTCATTATCAAAAGAAGAGGTGTCGTTATTATTATAGCCCAGAGAGAAATCAATGCCATTTGTGCCGGTCAAAAACAAATCGGAGTTTGAAAATTTAACAGCGTTGTAATTGTGGTAAACCTTAGTAAAACCACTCACAACTAAGTCATATAAACTGGCCGACAATGTTGAACCTATAGTACTATCTGCGTTATAGCTATAAGCAGATCTGAAAACTTTAATCCAATTATTTGATTCGTGTAAATACTCGGTAATTCCTGAATCGGGTAATTGGGAAGCATTGGTAACGGGCATACCGTTACCGCTTATTTTGTAAATTGGCTCATTGTTAAGGAATGGCGCATTATTCATATGATCGTTTAGCCTTGGCTCACGAGGATAATACCAATCATAACTGTATTGGGCATTGGCCACACCAGGCAATGCAATAAATAAAGCCAGGAGTATGTAAAGAAAAAACCTTTTCATTTCAATTGCGTTTTGATTGTTAAAAACCGGGAACCTTAATTAGATTTAATTGCTTTAAACGTACTGAATAAACCGCCCGCCTGCTGCACCGATAACAAATAAACACCCGCCTTTAATTCCTGCGTGTCAATTTGTGTCCGGCTGTTGACGGCATTAATCATGCCCTGTTTTAATATGCGGCCGCTGAGGTCGGTGAGGGTAAAATGCGCTGAAGTTTCCCCGGCGGGCAGGCTTATGTTCAGGCTTGTATTGAAGGGGTTAGGGTAGGCCTGAAATTGGGTGGCGGCGAGTTGTAGGGCTGTGCCTGTGGGGCTGTTGTAAATATAGGTAAGGCGACTTGTATCGGCCTGGCCTGCAGATGAATTGTATGTAACGTATTTATGCTCCGGCCTTCCCTGTGCATCAGTTGTGTACCAGGTTTGCTTAAGCTGAGATATGGAATCCTGCCCGGTTGAAGAAAGTGTGTATTTGGCGTAATAGATCTGGTTTGAATAATTGTCGTATTGAATTATTGTACGCTCTGAAGGTTTATACACCCCGTTACGTATGCTGTAATTAATTGTTGTAGCCTTACCATCTGCTGCATAAGTTGTCTTTTGTGCAGAAACGGCCTTGAGTTCCTGTGTATCCGGGTAATATAAGTAAGTGGTAACAGAATCTGTTTTTGCGTATGGAAAACTGAAATGATCATTATCTAAATGTGCCCAGCTATGGCATGAATCAACAGCGGACAACCGCCAATCGTTCCCGGCCAAAATTGAGCTGCCATTGTGATACTTCATAATCCTTCCGGGCTTGCCATCGGCGCCATAGTAAATAATCGCCTTCTCCTTCTCGCCAAAAACAGTTTGGTTACCTAAACGAAAGATTGAAATTACACTGTCTGTTCTGCCGATGCCGGAAGTAAAATATTCATGCTTAACATTCTCTGCAAGATTTGCTCTTGCTGTTAACCCTGTATATAGTCCGAAAAGTATTTGGTTTCCTTTTGCATCATAACCCAAAGTGTCAATCATGCTGCCACAAGTCCACTCGCCTGTTGCCTCATTCCAAAAGTAGGGCACTTCTGCTAATGTTCGCTTTTGAGCATCGAAAGATGAAATTATCTTTTTATTGGAACCTATTGTGGTTAATACCCGCAATGCCTGCGCATTATAAGAGTAAGCGCATTTTGCTTCAGTTGCCCATGCTCCTGTGCCTGATTTTTTTTCTATACCAGCCGAGTCGGGCATGTAGTTACCGGTTGGTGCAATACCGTTGCCTGAAATACGAAACACGTGCTCGTTATTTTCAAAAGGCTGATAGTCATAAATATCGAAGCGGCAGTTTCCGTAGCCTGTATTCGGTTTATAATGATAGTAATAGGGCTGTGCCCATAATATTCCGGGCAGGGCGCACATGATTGATATAAGAAGTATGCGGGTAAGGTTCTTTTTCATTATAAAATCTATATAAAGCAAATTGTAATACTCTATATGAAAAGTACAAATAAAGTAACCGTAAATTTCAAACTTTAATTCAGCTTTGTTTAAAGCCGGCCTGTTCTTACCTCAACCTCGGCAGGTACCCGGTCCAGTAAATCAATCAGAACCGTGTCTTCGGGTTTGCGGTGGTAAATCTCCACGAAGGTTCTTTCAATAAGGGTTTTTACAAGCGCCCGGCTAACACTTCCCGGTTCGGGGGCCGGTGCAACCATCAGGCGCATTTTAGCGGGCTCATCGGCAGTGAAGGCGGGCAGGGTGTACCATACATTGGCCAGCAGGGCAGCGCCATGACGCAGATAAAAATTTATACGCCGTTTTTTTAAGTCGCGTTCAGGCTCGAAATCAGGGTTTTCAACTTCTATAAGCAATTGCTTACCCTGTGCTGCGAAGTAATGGCAAACAGCATTGAAGAATTCGCCTCCGAGATTTTGGTTTCGGTAAGGCTCAGCCACGGCAAAGTAATCGAGCTGCACTAATGTCGAATTGCTGAAATACCAAAGCAGGCACATGCTGATTACTTCATCGCCCCGCTTACCGACAAGTAACACCGACAGGCCGCTGTTCACCCGCCATTCCATGATATGCACCGGCATACGCTCATTGGCCGGGAAAGATGAAAGGTATATAGCCACCACGGCCGGGAAATCAGGATCGGCCGCATTGGTTATCAGTGAATAAGAAATACCCGAGGGTGATTCGGGCAGGCTGAGGGGTAGTACCGGCATATTGGGTAAGGTGTATTTGCAATGTATAGAATTGGCAACAAGGCCCATGCAAATATAACAGGAAGCAGACCGCACAATTGTTTTTGTGAATTGCAGTCAATTTTGAAAACCGGCCAATGTAAAACAAAAACAGCCCGCGATAATTACCGCAGGCTGAATTATTCGTTGATTAAACAGGTATATTATTGCTTCATCAATTTATGCAGGCTCGTGTGTCCGTTGTTGGTGCAGCGTAATATATAGACGCCTGCCGATATGCCCTGCAGGTTTAGCTCAGCTTTATCTGTCATTTGCTGCTGCATGAGCAGCTTGCCTGCAGGGCTGTATAATTGCAGGCTGCTGAAGCCGGGCAGAGCCAGTTGTATATTTTCGGTAGCGGGGTTTGGGTACAGGCTTAAAGCCGGGCGGGTTAATTGCGTTGCTGTTGCCTGCAGCATGGTAACCACTACGGTATCGGAAGATGAGCATGCGCCGCTTGTTGTAATTAATACATAAGTGCCCGGCAGATGCGCCCAAATTCTGCGTGTTGTTTGGCCTGTATTCCAGATATAGGTTAAGCCGGCAGGCCCGCTGAGCTGTACGCTGTCGCCGGGTGAAAGAACGAGAGAGCCGGTATAAGTAATGCGTGCCGAAGGCAATGCGGTAACCGTAAGTGTTAATACCCTTACCGAATCACAGTTATCGCCGTATTTAACGGTATCGCGGTAAGTGCCGGCGCTTCTCAAAGTACGGTTACGGAATACAAAGCTGTCGCCGGCGCAAATGCTTGCTGAAGAAGGGATGCGCACTGTAGGGCAGGCGGTAGTAGTGGCATTGCCGGGGTTGCCCGAGCTTGCGGTAACACCGCTTAAATAGGCGGTATTTGAACCGGTACCATTGAATTCGTAAACACGTACATAATAACGCGTTCCGGGAGCCAGGCCGGTTACCCTTACCGAATCACCATCGCCGTTAAAAATAACCTGGCCTGTTGTGGCATAGGCGCTGTCGGCAGTTGGATCGGTTCCATCGGCAGGAACGGTGAAATTGTTGGCTGTATTAATTTTGGCAACGCGGGCTGTTCCGTTACCTGCTGCCCAATGTGCGGTAAAGGCGGTATTCCTTATATTGGTAAAAGTTACTGTGCGTGCCTGTTGGGTTGGCGCGGTTACACCGGATGTGGGCGTGAATATGGGGGTAAATTCCCAATCGTCAATGCCAAGTGCCTGGCTGTTTGAGCCGCCTGTATTAAAATAAACGCTGAAATAGATTTTTCCGCCGGGTTGTACAGGGGTTGTTAATGTTACTAAACCCGATGAAATGGTTTGGGTGTCGGGCTCGGTAAAATTATAAGCGCTCGGTCCCGTAGCCCATGTAATGATTGGGTCTGAAGGGCCTGTGCCTCCTGTAATATCGGTCCATGCGGTACCGTTCAGCGAGAATTGAAGGTTCACACTTGAAGCACCGCTGTTAACGCGGTAGCGCTCACATTTGGCGGTAATGCTGTAACCGGTTAACCTGTTGCCGCTGAAGTTATTTGTATAAGCCACCATAAGCTTGTTAGGCGATGCATAGCTGCCGGAGGTCATTGCTCCTATGGCCTGGTCGTCGTAGGTTCCGTTGGTACCCCAGCGGTAAGAGCCGCCCGTGGTTGGCATGCCTGTATTCTCGCTGCGGTTCACCGTGCCCGACGCGCCGGTGTAAGTGGTCACACTTGAGTTAGCCATTTTCCAGCCCGTTGGCAGGGTGGTATTCACCATGCCGTCAAAGTCCTGGGTAAGGGTATTCCCGCTTGTAAGTGCAATTTGCGCTTCGGCCTTCTCGGCAAGGGCAGGCAGTAATAATGAAAGGCAAAACAGGCCAATACGGATTAAAGATTTTCGGGGTAAAGGTTTGTGCATAGCTTAGCAACACCGGCACTTAAGCAGGTAAATTTATTTGTTTAAAAACAGTTGATCTTCAAATTACCGGGATACAAAAACAGTAGCAGGCATTACCCGGTAAAATAATTTCCGAAACAAAAATAGGGGCAAAAGCGGGGATTGCAAGGTGTGAAAAAAATCAGTTCTTTAAAATCATGAAATTACCGGGCAAAACCAATGGTGCCTGCCGGGTAAATATAAACATGCCGAAACGAAAAAAACAGGCCCGGGTAATTTACCACGGGCCTGTATTAATTTTATGAACTGCGTTATTGTATCTGAACCTTATTAACAGTTACCCTGCCATTACTGATGCAACGCAACATGTAAAACCCTGCGGGAATACCATGCAGGTTAAATTCTCCCCTGTCTGTAATTTCCTGGTGAATAATCAATTTTCCGCCTGCATTGTAAAGCTGCACCAGGCATTGGCCGGGCATAAACAGTGTTAAATGGTCTCCGGCCGGGTTAGGATAAAAGTGCATCGAAGGCTTATTTAAATCTTCGGCAACAGATTGCAGCATGGTAACCACAACCGTATCTGATGAAGAGCAGCCATTTTCGCTTACCGATAATACATACGTGCCTGCGCTGTGCGCCCAAATGCTTTGGCTTGTTTGGCCGGTACTCCAAAGATATGTGAAACCTGCAGGGCCGCTGAGCATTACACTGTCGCCATCGGCTATTGTAAGCGATCCTGAAGCTGTAATATCAGGACGAGCTGGGGCAGGTAAAACACTCACCACCATGGCTCCGCTTGGTAAAGAGGTGCATGAGCCTGATATAACCTGTACCGAATAAGTGCCGGCAGTATCTACCCTGATTGTTTGTGTAGTTGCGCCGTTGCTCCATAAATACCGGTCGGCAAGTGATGCGCTCAGGTTTATGTTTTCTCCGCGGCAGAATGTGAGGGCGCCTGAAGCGGCAACGGCCGGCCTTCCCGGTCTTTCCCTTAAGCGGGTTACAACAGCCGGGCTCGCTGCCGATGTGCAGGAACCTGAAACAGCCCGCACTGTATAGCTTCCTGTTGCTGAAACATAAATGCTCCTCGTAGTTGCCGATGTATTCCAAATATAGCCTTCTGCATCAGGTGACGCGCTCAGCATAATGCTGTCGCCGGCGCAAAAAGCGGTGCCCGCAGCTGTATCTATATGCAATGCAGTAGGCGCAGGCCTTAAAACCACCTGTATTACAGGGCTTGTATCTGAGGTGCAGGTACCCAGCAGTGCGCGTACGCTGTAATAACCTGAATCTCTTACCACTATACTTGCCGAAGTTGCGCCGTTGCTCCAGATAAAGGTTCCGGCAGGGGCAGTAGCCGTAAGCCTTAATGTATCTCCTATGCAAAGGCTCCGGATGTCGCCTCCGCTGATTACCGGTGTAACCGGGCGTGAGGGCGTTTGCAGGGTAAGAACTCTTACCGAATCGCAGTTGTTGCCATATTTAACGGTATCGCGGTAAGTGCCGGCAGTAAAGAGCCTGCGGCCCCTGAATACAAAAGTATCGCCGAGGCAAATGCTTTGGGCTATATTTATTCTTACGGTAGGGCAGGCCGCCGGGGTCAGTTGGCTTCCGGGGTTTCCGGTACCAGATCCGCCCAGGAATTTAGTATCTACGCCGGTACCGTTAAACTCAAAGGCCCTTAGATAATAAAGCACGCCCGGACTTAGCCCGGTTACGGTTACAACGGTATCGCTGCCTTTGTAAATAACCTGTCCGGGGGTGGTGTAAGCGCTGCTTGCTGTAGGGTCTGTACCGTCAACGGGCAGCCCGAAGGTGTTAACTGAAGGGTTAATTTTTATAACACGTGCGCTGCCGTTTCCTTTTGTCCATGCAACTGTAAAACCGGTTCCGGTTACATTGCTGAACCTGATATTTGTAGTTTGAATGGTGGGAGTGGTTACAGTAGTGGTTGCGCTGAATACGGGTGTAAATGTAAAGTCGTCTATGGCAAGACCTTGGCTGTTGGTGCCGCCGGTATTCAAATTCACACCGAAGTAAATGTTTCCGCCAACAGCTACCGGTGCAGCCAATGTAATGCTGCCGGAGGTCATGGCTTGTGATTCCGGTGTGGCGAAATTATAGGTGCTTGTGCCGCCTGTCCAGGTATAGCTTGTAACCGGGCTCCCCGAACCTCCTGTAATATCGGTCCAGGAAGTTCCGTTGGTTGAGTACTGCAGCTTTACAGTGGCGGCAGTTGTGTTTTTCCGGAACCTTTTTGCCGATACAGTTATATTATAACCTACCAGCCTGTAGCCTGTATAGTTGTTCTTATACGCAACCATCAGGTTATTAGGCGAACTGAAGCTGCCCGATGTCATAGCGCCGACCGAGGCATTTGCATACGAACCGTTCAGGCCCCAGCGGTAAGTGCCGCCGGTTGTAGGCATGCCCGTATTAGCGCTTTGCGTTACTGTTGCAGCAGCTGTGGCATAAGAGGTGCCGCCCTGTGCCCCCATTTTCCAGCCGGCAGGCAGGGTGGTGGTGGTCATTGTATTAAAGTTCTGGGTTACAGCAGCGGGGCCGGTAAGGCTTACCT
Organism: Bacteroidota bacterium; assembly: GCA_040388605.1. Lineage (GTDB taxonomy): Bacteria > Bacteroidota > Bacteroidia > Cytophagales > Flexibacteraceae > JAZKBN01. The sequence continues at coordinate 58,295 of JAZKBN010000041.1, forward strand.
GCGCTGTTGCTCCCAAAGAAACTGCGAGCATGAACAAAAGGGAGCCAATGAGCACTTTAGCAAGTCCATTAATGCCGGGCCTAAAGCTAACTTCGGGCAAGCAAGGCCAAAATAACTTTTGATTAGATGAATTACGAGCAGATATATGTTTATTCATAGCTTACAGAATTCGCCGATTGTAGTTAAATACAGAGGGCTTTTTGTTGAAAAATTATAACGTGGTTTTGTTCAGCCCTGTGCCAAATTCAGGCTCAAACGCGCACATAACCTTTACAGGTGCAAAATTAGGGGCATTTAAGATGCTCATAGGCTGTTTTGCATTATCAAAAAGTAAAGCCAATGTTAAATATGGCAGTATATAAAAGGCCGACAGGGCAGGGATCAGCAATTAAAAAAACAATAAGATATTAAATTGGTAAAGTAAGGCAACAGTAGCTTTTATAATCATGTAAACCGGGGAATAAATTGCATTTTATACAGAACATATTTTGAGGACCTGCATTACGTTCAGCCGGCGTAGAAAGAGTGTATTCAGGCATACAGGCAATGCTGCCCCCGGCGACCTTTCAGTGCCTGATTTTGCAATTTGCATCAGAATACGCTACTTTGCTTAGGGTTCGGCAGTAACTATCGACAGGCAGCAATATGGTATTACAGAAATTAAAAATTGAGAATTTTAAGTGCTTTGGCGCACCTGTTGAAATTGAGTTCGGGAAGATAACGCTGCTTACAGGGGCCAACAGCAGCGGCAAGAGCTCGGTGATTTACAGCATTCTGGGGGCTATACAATCAGGTGAGTTTCCGTACCAATTTTCTACGAACGGGAAGTATATTAATATGGGGGATTTTAAGGATGTGGTTTTTGAGCACGATAGTGAGAGGAAGATAAAGCTGGGGTTTGAGTTTAAATATGATGGTTCATATAAAATAGAAACATTATGGGAAATAAATGATGAAGTTAACAACTTACCCAAACTGCACCTCCTTAAATCCAAATCAGAGTATTTTAATATTGAAATCAAATCTTCAAGGAAGATATTTATTGGTGATATAAAAGAAGAAACAATAAACAGCCCGAAACTAAATCCCTCTGAACTTTTTGAGCACTATTATATAAATAGTAACGAAGCAGCTCGCAAACAGGAATCATCTAATGCGCAAGACAGTTCCATAGAGCTAAATAAATATCTATATGAATTCTATAAGGAAACAGATGTTAAAGGGATTGAGCTAATTGAAATACCTCCACAAGCAAATTCATTTGCGGATATAAAACTCCGCGCCATGCTTAACCGCGTTTCTGACATTTTTACATCTTATGATGAAAAAATCAACTTTATCAGCTCCTTCAGGCAATCTCCCGAACGTGTTTACTTCGAACAATCCAAATCAAAGTATAAAGTCAATAATGACGGTGGTGGCTATTTAGACCAGATTCTATATTGGGAAGCCAATGATAAAGCCAAGTTCGCTGAATTGGGTGTAATTATGAAAGAACTTAACCTGCTCGATTCCATTAAATCAAGAAGAATGGAAGGAGGGCGTTATGAAATATCTGTCCAAACAAAGGAAAAAGGCACAAGTACATCTCTGAGCGATGTCGGCTTTGGCGTTTCCCAATTCATGCCCATTATAGTTGCCGATCTGCAATTGCCCAAGGCATCTACCCTATACGTGGCCGAGCCTGAAATACACCTGCACCCGAGTGTACAATCATCTTTCGGAGATTACCTGGTGAAACAGGTAAATGATAACGATAAGAATTACGTAATTGAAACCCACAGCGAATACCTGTTGAACAAGCTGAGGCTTGCTGTTGTAAAGGGCGAAATTAAAGAGGAAGATGTTAAAGTGATGTTCATAGATAACAGTGTAAGCGGGAGCGTTATTCACAATGTTAAATTTAATAAGGATGGATCAATTACCGGCGCACCTGATAATTTCTTCAAAACGTACATGATGGATGTAATGGATATAGCCATTTATGCTGCTGAGTAAAATGAAGAAAGATATTTTTATTGATAATAACATAGCAAGTAAATTTTCCAATCCAATGGATCCGGAATATAAGAAGCTTATAGTATGGCTGATGAATTCCGACATTGAGGAGAGTAAGCGTGCGTATTTAGTTACCTCACAGAAATTGTTGAAAGAGTATTTGCGTTCTGCAATGCATGCAAAAAGCCCAACCTCAATTCCGGTAATTATAGCGAAACTGACAATTGAGAAACGAATAATAACTGTATCGAACGAGCAAATAAGGGCCTTTCAAAACGAGTATTATACCAAGACTGTAATTAAAAAACTCACCAGTAACGAAGAAGACAGGGAGCATATTCCCGTAGTCTTATTGTCAGAAAGGAAATACGCTTTGTCTTATGATCAGAAATTTTGCAATGATTTAAGAACCTTTCCCGGCTTCACCGTCCGGGTTGAAAAAAGGCCTGAAGATTTGCCTTATGCTGACTGAATGCAGGTTAATACAAACATCATTTTTAATCCCATTGGTCACGAAATTGGGTTACAATAGCTTCTGTTTCTGTGGGGTCTACTGTAACTTTTCCGTTTTCAACGGCCATATCACGCATTTTTACAGCAAGTTTCGGCTCAAAACTCTCCCATTCATTGCTAATTAAAACAAGCGCGTGCGCATTATTATCCGGACGGCCCTTTTGCGGTGTTTCATGCCTGACAGGGTCATATACTACATCCATTATTGAGTTGCTCAATTCTTTAAGAGCGTATATTCGAAATGAATACAATTCGCACTGTTTCCAATCTTTAAACTCTTCCTTCCCGAATTTATAAGATGCGCCAACCCTTGCCAGACAGGCTTCAGGTTTCGAAAGAAAAGCCCAATCTACAGACAATTTAAATTCATCGCGCGAACTTAAGGTGAAATTCCGCTCGGCCGGAATCTCATTATTCAACCTGTCTCTGAAAGAAACCTGCGTAATTCTGAAAACAAGGTCCGATTCAGGCAGGCTCTCTCCCTGTTTTATACCAGGTAAGTTCTCATCCATTGCACAAGCGAATCATCAGGGGCTGCACCAATTTTAACAGCAGTACTTTCAAATGCTGTCTTATCACTTCTCCGCTCCGCATAAAAGTATGCAAATTCAGCGGGCCACTTTTTGAATATAATAAACATCACGCCGCTTTCTGTTTCCCAACGAATTGAAACTGAGCCATCGCGGGTTATATCGACATAAGGCTTTACCAATACTGCGCCAAAACGCCTGAAAATAGTGCCTGAATAAGCTTGCAAAAAATCAGCAGCTTGAAAAAAAGTATCTGCATCGGTGGCATTAGCACCATCATCGTCCCAGTTGTCGGAAAAAGTCAGAATCTCTGTTGCCTTGGTTAAATGCGCACCAACAGCTTTAAGCTCTTTCGGAAAAGTATATACCCTGCCCGCCACATTGAAATCAATATGTTCGGATTCACCGGGCAAAACCCGTTCAAGTGTTTTAATTGAAGCCATGGTTAAGTAAATATAAGAAAGAACGACTGAAACATAAAATTATTAATCCCCCCACGCAAAAAGGCAGCCCCAAGGCTGCCTTCCGCATTCGTATCAGTAAAACCGGATAATTAAGCGCCGTAGCCTGTAGCCAATTCGGCGGCTACTTTCTTCAGCTTATCGGTTACTTCGGCATCAAGCTTACCGGCGCGTAACGATGCAAGCTCGTTCTTATACTGTGCAGCCAATAAGGTGAGGTATTCTTTTTCGAAGGCGCGAACCTTGTTCACGGCCACTTTATCGAGCAGGCCGTTGGTTGCCAGGAATATCATGGCTACCTGCTGCTCAACCGATACAGGGCTGAACTGCGGCTGCTTCAATACTTCAAGGTTACGGCGACCACGCTCAATAATAAGCTTGGTACCGGCATCAAGGTCAGAGCCGAATTTGGCGAAGGCTTCAAGCTCGCGGAATTGCGCCTGGTCGAGCTTAAGGGTACCTGCCACTTTCTTCATACTCTTGATTTGGGCGTTACCACCCACGCGGCTTACACTGATACCCACGTTAATTGCCGGACGAATACCGCTGTTGAACAGGTTGGTTTCCAGGAAAATCTGGCCGTCGGTAATAGAGATTACGTTGGTAGGAATGTATGCCGAAACGTCGCCTGCCTGTGTTTCAATAATCGGGAGGGCTGTTAATGAGCCGCCGCCTTTTACCAAATGCTTGATCGACTCAGGTAAGTCGTTCATTTCACGGGCAATGTCGTCGTTTTGGTTAATTTTTGCAGCACGTTCCAGGAGGCGGCTGTGTACGTAGAATACGTCGCCGGGATATGCCTCACGTCCCGGAGGACGACGCAGCAGCAGCGATACCTCGCGGTAGGCCACAGCCTGCTTACTTAAGTCATCATATACCACGAGTGCCGGGCGGCCTGTATCGCGGAAGAACTCGCCAATTGCAGCACCGGTGAAGGGGCCGAAATACTGTAGCGGTGCAGGGTCTGATGCGTTAGCGGCAACAACAACCGTGTAGGGCATAGCGCCGCCTTTTTCAAGGGCGCTTACAACCTGTGCCACGGTGCTGGCTTTCTGACCGATGGCTACGTAGATACAGAAAACGGGCTCGCCTTTTTCGTAGTACTCGCGTTGGTTTATGATGGTGTCAATGGCAACGGCAGATTTACCTGTCTGGCGGTCGCCGATGATAAGCTCACGTTGTCCGCGGCCAATCGGGATCATGGCATCAATAGCCTTAATACCGGTTTGCATGGGCTCATTTACAGGCTGACGGTAGATAACGCCGGGGGCTTTACGCTCCATAGGCATTTCATACAGGTCGCCGGTAAGGGGGCCTTTGCCGTCTATAGGCTCACCCAGTGCGTTTACCACGCGGCCCAGCATGCTCTCGCCCACACGAATGGAGGCAATGCGGCCGGTACGTTTTACGGTATCGCCTTCACGGATGTTTTTGTACTCGCCGAGGAGTACGGCGCCTACGTTGTCTTCTTCAAGGTTCAACACCATGCCTACAAGGCCATGGGGGAACTCAAGAAGTTCGCCGCTTTGGGCTTTGCCGAGACCATAGATGCGGGCAACGCCGTCGCCCACCTGGAGCACGGTACCCACTTCTTCCAGTTCAGCTTCAGTTTTAAAGCCGGCGAGCTGCTCGCGCAGAATAGCCGATACTTCATCGGGTCTTACTTCAGCCATATCAGTATATACTTGGGGGAAATCAGAGTTTTGAAACGTAAGTGTGATCTGTCAGGTTCAGCTTGAGTTGGTCAAGCTTGCCGGAAACTGAGGAGTCAATAAGGTAGTCGCCTACCTTTAGAATAAAGCCGCCTATGATGTTAGGGTCGGTAATCTCTTTAAGCTCAACGGTTTTGCCCGTTTTCTGCTTAATGAGGGCCAGGAATTCGGTACGCAATTCATCGGTAAGGGGCAGGGTGGTTGTTACCGTTGCCTTATCTATACCTTTTTTGCGCAGGTATTGGTCATGAAACTCATGGGCTACCGTTACCAAAATGCCTTCACGCTTTTTACGGCTTGCAATCTCGAAAAAGCTCATGGTCATGGGGTTCATCTTATCGGCGAACAGGCCCTTGAGCACGTTGAACTTTTTCTCGTTATTCACAATGGGGTTGCCCAGCAGCAGGCCGAATTGCCGGTTGGCTGCGGCAGTGCGGCTGAAAAGCAGCATATCTTCGTGCACCTGCTCACCTACGCCTCTTTCAAGGGCAAGCTCAAGCAGCGAAGTGGCGTATCGGGATGCTACCCTTTGGTCAGACATATCCGGTTTTTTATTGCTTTATCTGCTTTCACGCATACATACTTTTAAGGGTACGGCGCTCGGGCAGGGTTTGTTTTCAATATTAATCAGCCAAAGGTAAGGTACCCGGGCTGTATTCAGTCAAATGATTCGGCAGGGAAATACCCTGTGCCGGAACCTTGGCACGCAATTGCTTAGCTAAGCTTTGCAGATTGCAGGTAAGTGGCAACCAAATCTTTCTGGCTTTGGTCGGTGCTCAGGTCTTTACGCAAAACCTTGCCGGCAATTTCCAAAGAAAGAGTAGCTACGGTGTTGCGAAGCTCAGCAACAGCAGCATTTTTCTCGGTACGGATGGTTTGGCGGGCAGCCTCCAAATCAGCAGCGGCTTTTTTACCGGCTTCGTTACGGGCTTCGGCTACAATGGCAGCGGCAGCGGCGGTGGCATCAAGCAATATGCGGTCACGCTCTTTGCGGGCTTCGGCAAGCAGCTTTTCGTTTTCGTTGCTGAGCGCCTGCATTTCGTGGCGGGCTTTTTCAGCCGACTTCAATGCAGCATCTATGCTCGCTTCGCGCTCATGCAGGCCGGCCATAATTGGCTTCCATGCAAATTTGCCCAATACGAACAGCAGCAACAGGAACACCATTGACTGCCAAAAAAGTAAACCGAGACCGGGGGTTACTAAATCCATTTTGTTGAAAGGTTTTTGTTCAATCCAGGCAGATGCCCGCTTGTGTACGAAAATGAAATAACCCCGGCGCAGGCCTGGCGCGCAACGCACGGGGGTTATTGTCTTGGGCCTCTGCTTACGCTTTGAAGGAAATCAGCAGACAGATAACTACTGCGAAGAGGGCAACACCCTCGATAAGCGCAGCAGCAACAATCATTTGGCTCTGGATTTTATCAGAAGCCTCGGGCTGACGGGCAATACCCTCCATAGCCGAACCACCGATGCGGCCAATGCCCAAACCTGCGCCGATAACGGCAAGGCCTGCGCCAACGCCTGCGCCTAAGTGAGCAACAGAAACATCGAGCAACATGGTAAGCAAGGCAAGAATAGATGCGTACATAATCAGAATTGGTTTTGAACTGGGTTAAATAAAGGGCTACAACACCCTCCTTATCTTTAAGCGCAAAAGCGCTTTAATTCTTAGTGAGCGGCGTGCACGTGCTCAGGTGAGCCGTGGTCTTCGCTGCCGTCATGGTGATGCTCTGCAACCGCAGTACCGAAGTACATGGCGCTGAGCAGCGTAAATACGTAGGCCTGCAGCAATGCCACAAATGTTTCAAGCACCATCATGGCCGTGCTGAACAGTGTTGCCACCACACCTACGCCAATGCTCTTGAAAATGAATGTCATTGAAAGCAATGCCAAAATCATGATGTGGCCTGCGGTAATGTTCGCAAATAACCTCACCATTAAAGAGAAAGGCTTTGTGAACAAACCAATTACTTCCACTATAGGAAGAATTGGCACTACGGTTTTTAACCACCATGGCACACCGGGCGTGTTTACCACGTGCATCCAGTAAGCTTTGTTGCCGTTCAGGCTGGTAATTATGAAAGTAATAACAGCCAGCACCAGCGTTACGGCAATGTTGCCGGTCAGGTTAGCGCCGCCGGGCAAAAGGCCCAGCATGTTGTTAAACCAAATAAAGAAGAACACGGTAAGCAGGTAAGGCATAAACCTTTCATACTTGGGTCCGATGTTCGGTCGGGCTATGCTGTCGCGGATGAACAGTATAATTGGCTCGAAGAAGTTTTGTATGCCTTTGGGGGCCTGGTGCGGGTTTTTGTAACGTGCCGCTATTGTTAAGAACACAACAACAAGCAATACCGAGCTCAGCAGCAAGGCTGCTACGTTCTTGGTAATGCTGAAATCATAGAACTTGCGACCTGTAGCAGATTCAATGTGCCCGTGGTCGTTCACATAGTAATCATGGTAGGTATGGCCGTGGTGCTTGCCCATTGCCTTGGCTGAATCAATATCGCCGAGCATGGCTGCGTTTTCAGCGGTTTCGCCGTGCACTACAGATTTTGCATGGTTCTCGCCGTGAAAAGCGCTGCTTGAGAAAACTTCCAGCCCGCGATCTTCGCTGTAAAGAATTACAGGAAGGGGGAAGGTGAGGTGATTATCGCCTATGCTGGCGTAATGCCATTCGTGGGCGTCGCCCACGTGGTGCATAATAACTTCGGCCGGGTTAAATGATTCTTCGGCATTTTCGCCGTGCGGCGATTCATGCGTTTGGGCGAAAGCTGCTACAGGCAAATATAATACTGCAAACAGCACCCAAAGGGCTATTTTCCCGGAAATATTATGCAGAAAACCGCTAAAATTCATATTTTACTTTGGTTTTTGGAACCGCGGCGCAAGTTAGCACGAAATGATTGGATTTCGAAGGCCGCGTAAATAATATAGAGTAAAAAAAAGTCGGTAACGAGCAGGCCGGGTGCAGTTTGGCTCTCCGGATGCATGTATAAATACGCGCCAAGGGCCCCTAAACTGAAGAGCATCCGCATGGTTGTACCCAATAAATATACACCCGAGCTGATGTTGATATTGCCCTGGCCCATGGCCACAATGCGGTGCGCGAACAAAGCTATGCAAAACATGGCAATGTTGATTATATTAATATCTGCAAAGACCCAATTGCCCAGGCCAAGCACACGCAAAACCGCAATCACAACCGATGTGGCTATAAAAGCAGCAAGCAGCTTCAGGTATGGAACCAGGTTTTGAGACATCAATTTGCGTACCCCTGGTAATGCCTTTTACCGAACGGGGCTGCAAATATCGGCATAAGAACATTACCGGCCATGCTTTTATGGAAATGCGGACATACAGCAAAGGCAGCAGGCCGGCAAGAACCTTACTTTCTCTTTACCCCGAACATGAGATTTTTGCCTTTTGCAGTGGCAAAATACCTGATGCCGTTAACGGTGGTGTCTGCTTCCGCCTTTGTACCAGTTTCTGCGAAACGGGCAATGCGCGCAATATTGTCGGCTGTTAATGTAGTGTCGGCGGCACTGATGATGGCTTGCAGGTATTGGCGGTTTTGACTCAGCTTACCCTTGCCCGGTTGAAGCTCGGCAATAATTTTTGTAACGGCGCCGCTTTTATCATCGGTATAGGTGTGAATGGTTTTCCCTGCTCCTATGCTGCACTCCTGTATATGCCTGCTTTCTTTTGAAGCGCTGAAGCTGTTTATATGCAGGTTTGTGGCTGCCTGCTTGCAATAGTTGTTAAACCTTTGCTGCAATTGCTGAACGCTGCTGAACAGGGGTTTGGCCAGTGCTGCATTTATGTGGAGTTTTTCAGTTCCAGGCTTTGTATTCAGGCGTGAGTTTGCTGAAGCAGAAAGGCTGAACAATATTATGCAGGCTGTTAGTAAGGCGGGAGTTTTCAAGATTAGAATCGGGGTTGAGGTTGCGGCGGGGTTAAGTTCAGGAATCAAAAGTAAGGATAAACAGGATTTTACACTTAGTTACATGAATTGCTGCTGTTTTTTAGTGTTGTGATTGGTTTGAACCGGAAATTTGTTTCTACGATATTGTTTTTATACGTTTGAACCTGTTACAATATTTGTTTAATTGCACCAGGGATTGATTCGGCCCGAATTATACCGGGTCAGGTGAAGATTTTATTTCGTTAATTCCCTGTAATTCAACATACAGGCTTCTGTAAATTTTATATTTTGCCGTAGCTTACATGTTAACTGTTATTTGTTACCTGTTTTGAATCCATTATTATAACACTATACCATTATACCATGAAAAAAACGCTTTTACTTTCCGCGCTCCTTTGCCTTTTCTGCCTCAGCCCTGCCCGCTCGCAAATGGTATGGGACAATTTCGACAGCACCGGCGTTGCCCTTTACCAACCGGACGGCCAATTGGATCAGAATGCCGACAACCCCAGCCTGGTTTTAAACACCAGCGCAAAATGTGCCCGTTATACCCGCACAGATCTGACTTACGATCAGTTGAGAATTACTATACCCGGTACCGTTCTTGATTTAACCCCTTACGGGCAAAGAATGAGGGTCTTGAAAATGAATGTTTTCAGCCCCAAGGCAGGTGTTACGGTTTTGCTATCTATTGAAAACAGCCATTTAGTTAATACAACTAACTGGCCTATGGGCAGGTATATGCAATTAAGAGCAAATACAACCAAGACAAATGCCTGGGAACAAATTGTTTTCAGGAACGATGTGGCACCAATTCCCGCAAGCGGAACAAACCCTTCATTTGTTGACAGAATGACAATTATGTTTGCCCCAAGTTATACCGGTGCAATGAGCGAAGTGCGGAATTGGTATTTCGATGACCTGTTATTTTCGGAATACAGCCCGGTACCCAGGACAATTGAGCCCGAAGTAATGCTGCAGAATTTTGAGGATATTAATTACCTCCTGCTCAATTCATCTGATGGCGCATTAGAATGGGCCATACAAAACCCGCAACCCGACACTGTAAACCCAACGCCTAAATGCACAGGTTATACAAGAAACGCAACCGGCCAAATCATGTACGACGGGTTTATGTTTTTACCCGACGGTGTTTTCAGTCGCCTCGGTGTGCTTAACCTGAGAAACGGGTATAGCAAATTAAAAATGAAGGTGTTCAGCTATGAACCGGCTCTGAGTGTTGTGGTTACTTTTATTAACCGAGCCTCTATAGGTATCTGGCCGCAGGGCCGGGCTATCATTTACAGGAACAACAGCAGCGTAAGCATACCGGTAATGCAATGGACTGAATTGGTACTGGAGCCAAGCGAGGTGCCGGATGGCTCCATAGCAGATTCCGCAATTGATGCGATTACCGTTCAGTTCAATCAAGGAAATTCAAGGGCAACCCATGTGTTATTCGATGAAATTCGCGGTCCCGGAATTCTCACCCCTGCCGGTATTCAAAATCTGACAGGCCCTGCAAAAGGCTCCCTAAGCGTTAGCCCCAACCCCGTTACCGACAAGCTGAATATTTATGCAGATGCAGATATCCGCATTAACACCCTGCAATTAACCGATATGCAGGGCCGTATAGTACGCACTCAATCTGTTGAAGCAGGCCTAAGCAATTATTCCATGAACCTGGCTGAGATTCCGGCGGGTGTTTATGTGCTCAGGGGAATGGGTAAAGCGGGGGTATTGCAGCAAAAAATATCGGTAACACATTGATGCTGCGTTAATACCATTATAAATATTTAAGCCAATCATTTAAAAAGTGCTTGGCTTTTATTTTGCCCAAAACTAAAGTTCCAGGTCTTCGAAAAGTAAAATGCCACCTATGCTGTCCTTCGTTTTGTTGTAGTGTTTTTTGTCGGAGGTGAGGAAGGGGCAACCTTCTGACAGGGCAAGCATGTGGAAGCAGGCATCATAGCTGCTGACGTAGCCAAAGCCTGTTGTTATGGTCATGGCTGTTTGTAAAGTTTGCTCCCAATGTCCGGGAGGTTCAGGCAGAATTATTATAGTCCTACTGTCAATCCAACTTTTTAAAATACTAAGAGCGTCCAAGGCCATTTCTTCATCGTGCACCATTTGGCTAATTACACTTAAACATTCATACCATAAAAGGTAAGGTGCATATAAGATTAACTCTTTCCTTGCTGCCAATTCAATTAATTCCCTTACAGATTCGCGGTCATCATTAGCATATAACGCTTTAGAAACCACAGAGGAATCTATTACAAATCTTCTTGCCATAGAATAACTTCTGCTTACCGTCCTGAACGAGTATTTTTAATTGCCTCTTCGTAGCTCATTACCGGAATTGGCGCCGGCTTGTTAAAGAATTCGTCAATTTTTCGAAGATTCTCAGCAATCTGTACTTTTTCCTCTTCCGTGTCAAAAACTTCCGGGAATGAAGCTCTTAAAAACTCATCGAGCTTATGGGCAGGTATTGCCCGCAACACTTTTTGCAAATCGGCGCTTATTGTCAGGGGGCCATTATTTGACTTTGCCATATCGGTATGAATTTGTTAGTAAATATAAACAAAAACCATGCTTTCAGAAAGCAATTGTCGCGAAAAAACAAACCCTGTAAAAACCCAAAAAGCCAACCCCTGAAAAGAGATTGGCTTTTATTGTGCCCAAAGGGAGACTCGAACTCCCACACCCATAGGGCACCGCCCCCTGAAGACGGCGTGTCTACCAATTTCACCATTTGGGCAGGTGTTCCCGGCTGAGGCAGCCGAAACATTGGATTTTGCAAGCGTACTGTAAATTGTGCCCAGGAGGAGACTCGAACTCCCATACCACTTAAGGCACCACCCCCTCAAGATGGCGTGTCTACCAGTTTCACCACCTGGGCAATCTGAAAGCGGGATGCAAATGTAAAGGTTTTTGAGAGGAAGGCAAGGGGCGGGGGATATTTTTTTGGGAGTAAAATACCACGTAACAAGCTTACTTAATTCCCGGCCTTACCCGCAATTCATGCATGCAACCAAACGATTCCGGGCCATTTACTTCAATATTTTTTGCACCTTGCAATGGACGAATCTTCCTTTAATACACCCATGCCCTTTCCCGCCAACCGAATAACCAACCTCTTCAACATAGAATACCCCATTATACAAGCCGGCATGGTTTGGTGCAGCGGTTGGCGACTGGCTTCTGCCGTAAGTAATGCAGGCGGACTTGGCCTCATTGGCGCAGGCAGCATGTACCCCCATGTATTGCGCGAACACATAATTAAATGCAAAGCAGCCACGCAAAAGCCCTTCGGCGTAAATGTGCCCCTGCTTTATCCCGGCATTGCCGAGGTGATGGATATAATTGCCGAGGAAAAGGTGCCCATCGTATTCACATCTGCCGGCAACCCGGCCCTCTGGACATCATGGCTAAAAGACCGGGGCATTACCGTGGTACACGTTGTAAGCAATACCAAATTCGCGCGCAAATGTGAGCAGGCCGGGGTTGATGCCATTGTAGGCGAGGGCTTCGAGGCCGGGGGCCATAACGGTCGCGAGGAAACAACCACCCTCTGCCTTATTCCGCAACTGTGCGAAGCTACGAGCCTGCCATTAATAGCCGCAGGTGGTATTGCCACCGGCAGCCAGTTTTTAGCGGCTTTATCCCTGGGTGCCGAAGGCATACAGGTAGGTACCCGTTTCGCGGCGGCGCTTGAAAGCTCGGCGCACGAAAGCTTCAAGCAAAAAATTGTAAGCATGGGCGAGGGCGATACCGAGCTCAGCATGAAGCAGCTAACCCCTGTCCGCCTTGTAAAAAACGCTTTTTGGCAGCAGGTAAAAGCTTATGAGCATCGTGCTGCAACAACCGACGAAATGAATGCGCTGCTTGGCAGGGGCAGGGCTAAAAAAGGCATGTTCGAGGGCGATATGGATGAAGGCGAATTGGAAACAGGGCAGATTGCATCCCTTGTTCACAGCATAGAGCCAGCAGCCGATATTATAAAAGACCTGCTTGCCGGCCTCGCCGGGGCAAAAGCCAAACTTATTGCCGCCCTGCTGGTTTAAAAGGTATATATGAACAAAGGGCAGGATATTATTCTATTCGACGGCTATTGCAACCTCTGCAACGGCGCTGTCCGCTTTATAATCCGGTTCGATGGCAAAGGCAGGTATAAGCTGGCAGCACTCAGTTCCGATGCCGGGAAGGCGGCACTTAATAGCTATGGCCTCAGCATGGCCACAATGCCCGACAGTATTGTGCTCTTGCACGAAGGCCGCATTCTTCAAAAATCAGCCGCGGCGCTGCAAATTGCGGCAGGCCTCGGAGGTTTCTGGAAATTGGCAAAGGTTTTTTATATAGTTCCCCGCTTTATTCGTGATGCGGTTTATGATTGGGTGGCCCGGAACAGGTACCGCATTTTCGGAAAAAAGGAGGTTTGCATGCTGCCCGGTCCTGAAACTGCCGGCAGGTTTTTATAGGCTACACCACCCCTGCTGAATGGCACAGCCATTGGTTACAATACAGCCCCGGGCTTTTTTGCACATAAAATGCGTTAATTTGCCGCCGCGTTCCGCTTCCGAAAGTGAAAACGTAGACACAAAACCATTCAGCAATACACAGCAATAAGGCAAATTATGAAAGCATATATATTTCCCGGCCAGGGCTCACAGTTCCCTGGTATGGGTCGCGACCTTTACAACAGCTCCGATAAAGCCCGCGAACTTTTTGAGCAGGCCAACACCATACTCGGTTTCCGCATATCCGATATTATGTTCGAAGGTACCGAGGAGGCCCTGCGCCAAACCAATGTTACACAACCGGCCATATTCATACACAGCGTAATTAAAGCCGCCCTAATGCCCGCTTTCGATGCCGATATGGCAGCAGGCCACAGCCTCGGCGAGTTTTCGGCATTGGTTGCAGCAGGGGCGCTGAGCTTTGAAGATGGCTTGCGCCTTGTGTCGGCACGTGCCGAGGCCATGCAGAAGGCATGCAAGCAGAACCCCGGCACTATGGCTGCCATTCTGGGCCTTGAAGATGAAAAAGTAGAGGAAGTTTGCGCAGGCATTTCTGAAGAAATTGTGGTGCCGGCAAACTATAACTGCCCGGGGCAATTGGTAATATCAGGCTCAATGGCCGGTATTGAACTCGGTTGCAGGCTTATGAAAGAGGCCGGAGCCAAACGTGCCCTTCCGCTGCCTGTAGGCGGAGCGTTTCACAGCCCGCTTATGGAACCTGCAAGCATAGCCCTGGCCGCCGCCATAGAGCGTACGCCCTTTAACGCCCCCGCCTGCCCTATATATCAAAACGTATCGGCAGAAGGCGTTACCGACCCGGCCATTATAAAATCTAACCTGATAGCGCAGTTAACCGCTCCTGTACGCTGGACACAGAGCGTACGCAATATGGCTGCAGCCGGCGCAACATCTTTCGTGGAATGCGGTCCGGGCAATGTATTGCAGGGGCTTGTAAAGAAGATTGTTAAAGAGGCAGAGACGAGTGCGGTGGCGTAAATAAAGTACCGGAATCAGGTAAACCCGGGTTCGTGTAAAAGCGAACTCGGAATACTGAATTAAAAAGCAGTGCTAAAAAAAGGACAACCCGGCTTTATCACCGTCATATAACATACGGCGAGGAAGTACCGGGACTGTGGTGCAAGGCTAAGAATTCCCCTATTCCTTCACCTTCAAATACCCGTAAAGCTTGCGCGCAAACTCTTCCAGCTTATTATCTTTTTCAAAATCATAATCAGGATCATCATACTGCACCGAGAGGGTGTACAGATAGCCGGCTTTCGCCTTACCTGACCAAACAACAAAATCATACCTGCTTTGGTTGAGGCCCTTGCTTTTCCTGAAAAAGCGGGTGTTTAAAAACCATGCATCCTGGCCTGCTGCTGTTTTTGTTTTTTCGGCGCCGTCAGTAAAATCGGCAGGGAAAACCCTGTCGGGGTTGCTGTGATAGCCGCTTAAGGCTTTATCTTTACAAACATCCAAGCTGTTGCCTTCCTGTTTTACGAAGAACAGGGTCACTATTACAGGTTTGCTGTTATAGTCTTTCGGCAGGGCCAGTCCGCTGGCTTCTAAAAGCTGCTCAGGGCCCTGTTGGCCTGTCGGCATGGCACGCCAGTTTTCAGGCACTTTAAATTCGTAGTTTTCCGAAGATATGGTTTTTAGCTTGTTCCATATCAAGGGGTCGACCTGCGCAAAAGATGCAAAGGGCAGTAAGGCGAAAAAAAGGGCTGTGAGCTTTTTCATATTAATCTGCAATCAGGCCAAAACAGTATTCGGCAGGCAAGGTTATAGAAATTTAACGAAAACGGATTAAGCTTATTGGCATTCTTTCAGCAGCCTTTAAATTCTTTCCGGCAATTGATAATTAAACAAGGCAAATGCCGTTATTAACGGAATCTTTGTGCTGCCCTTTTATACCTGAATGATGAAAAAGCTCCTGTTATTCCTGCTTACCCTATTTATTTCTGCTTCGGTTTTTGCCTGCTGCAGCTCCGGGGGCATTAGTTGCCTTACCAACACCAACAAGCTGAGCCCAAACGGGCAGATTGTTATCGTGTTTTATGGCCATGCCCTCAAGTATATTCCTGCATTAAATAAGAAATACCCAGTGTACCTTAAAGCAGCAAGCGGCAATGTTACCCTTTTGCCTGCAGACTCTTTTCTATGCGATAATCTGAAGCAGATCGTGTTTAAGCCTGCTAAAAAGCTCAGGATTGGCGAAACGTATGCCTTAACCATAGACAGCCTCCACAAAGGCGATTTTTTGGAAAAACGTTTTTTACAAAACGGTGTCTGGGAACACTATAATTTCCTGGTAACAGGACTGCCGGATTTAACGCCACCTGTATTTGCGGCCCAACCCATTGAGATCAGCCAATCAACAGGTAAAAACAATTCTGCGCATGCATGGAATTTTGCCTATTCGTGCAGATGCAAAACAGACAGCACCCCAATTGTATTGGTTACTGTAACCAATAAAAATTCGGGAAAGGAGCAAAAGTTTTTAAAACGGGTTTATAAAGGAACAATAAGCATAGGCGGCAGCATTTGCTCTTCAGATTTTAGTCTTGAGGCAAACCAGGAAGTTACCTTCAGGCTCATGGACCACAGCGGTAACCTGGGCAAGGCTTCCAAGCGACTGCCCGTTGCCATCACCGATGATCGGGAAGGCAGATAAGTGTACAGCTAATTCGGGCCCCGGCTTTACAACATTTACTTTTAACTCAATATGAAGACACTTCTTTTATTCCTGCTTACTTTATTCATCCCGGCATCTGCTTTTGCGAAATGCGCATCCGGTTCAATTTCATGCATGTCGGGCTCTGTTGACAGTAAAACCAAAAGAATAACGCTCAACCGAAACGGGTTGATTATACTTCATTTTTCCGGCCAAACCGTACCATTCGCACGGGAACTGAACAAAACATACCCGGTGTACCTATTATCAGGGGGTAACAAGGTAAGTTTGCTGCCCATGGAAACTTATACCGGTTACGGGACCATAGAGGTTGTTCTTAAGCCCGAAACCCTGCTGAATGCCGGAGATACCTATACCCTTAAAATAGACAGCCTGCCTGAATATTACAGGTTGAAGGAACGCTACAACGAGGAATCGAAACAGTGGGTACCCTGGTCTTTTGAAATAACCGAGCTCTTAGACACAACAATACCAACCTTAATTGCCGCACCCGCTGAAAGAGGTAAAAAATTTATGCGTTTTGGCTGCGGACCGGTAAGCCATGTGTACTTTTCACTGAAAGGAAAAGACAATTCAGCGCTGTTTGTTCTTGCAACTTTAAAAAGCCTTGGTGGAGTTAATAAACAAAAGCACATTGTCAAAATTTATGGCGACAGTGTTAAGATAGGCCATAGCATGTGCTCCGGGGATTTTTCATTGGGAATGGGTAAATGTTATGAGATTACTTTCCAACTTATGGATCAATCAGGCAATTTGAGCGCAGCATCAAAGCCTATTGAGTTTGTTGCGCCCGGTGTTAATGATAACCCGTATGCCAGGAAAATGAACAGGCTTGGTTCAGCAAACCAGTAATTAGGCCGTAAGCTTTCTTACCACCGGGGCCACCTGTGTACCCAAAAGCTCTATGGCCTTCAGCACCTGTATATGCGGCGTAAAGCCCGTAACCAATTGCGCCAAAAAGCGTGTGTTTTTAAAGAGCTCATATTGCCCCATAATTTTATCTATGGCCTGCTGCGGGCTGCCCACTACCAATGGGCCATCTTTCCTGAGATAATCGAACTGGTTGCGGTTCATGGGGCTCCAGCCGCGGTCTTTGCCTACGCGGTTCATCAGGGCCTCGTAAGAGGGGTAAAAGGCATCAGCGGCCTCGTCGGTGTTTTCAGCTGCAAAAAACTGTGAGCTTACACCCAATTGCAATTTGCTTATATCGTGCCCGGCTTTTTGGGCGGCATCACGGTAGAGCTCAACAAAGGGTACAAAGTGTTTCGGGGCGCTGCCGAGAATAGCCATTATCATAGGCAGGTTGAGCCGCCCGGCACGTTTTGCCGAATTAGGAGTTCCGCCGACACCCAGCCATACAGGAATTTCTTCCTGCAAGGGCCTCGGGTAAATACCAAGGTTTTTTACCGGTGACCTGAATTTACCCTGCCAGGTCAGCTTTTCGGTTTTGTTGATTTGCAGGAACATATCCAGCTTTTCGGCGAAAAGGGCATCGTAATCATCCAGATCGTAACCGAACAAGGGGAAAGATTCTATGAATGAGCCCCGGCCGGCAATTATCTCAGCGCGTCCGTTAGATATTTGGTCTACTGTGGCCAGGTTCTGGAAAGTGCGCACCGGGTCGGCGGAGCTAAGCACGATTACCGAGCTGGAAAGGCGTATGTTTTTGGTAATGGCTGCCGCTGCGGCCATCATGATTTCGGGCGCCGATATTAAAAAATCAGGTCGGTGGTGCTCGCCGAAGGCGAATACATCGAGGCCTACCTCGTCGGCCAGCTTAATTTCTTCAAGCAATTGCCGCATGCGCAGGTTGACGTTTACCGCCTTGCCGGCTGAGTTATCAGGATGCGTTTCGCCGAAGGTGCTTATGCCGAGTTCCATAGAATTATTCAGTTTCGCAATACTAACTTAAAACAGGGGTCCGCTGTTATAAGATTTAATTTTTATATACCTGCCAAACTTGAAGCAAACACTTTGTACACTTTCTTTGCAGTACAATGCCGAAAATACAATTCCGCTTTTTCCTGCTCCTGCTCCTAACTGCCGCTTCCTGCGGCCCCGAAAAGCCAAAAGAGCAGCCACCGCTTACACAACACGAATACAGCCCCATTGATACCATCGGCGAAGTAATTCCTTTACCGCCCGACACAGCCAAAAGAGATTCAGTTTATAAGCCCCTGTACGATACCTTGGTTTATTGCAGGCAATTGTCGGAAAGCAACCCCTTTATTAACAATCCCTTCGGGGTGCCCATTGCATTCGAGGAATTGCGGCTTAGCTATAAATATGCGCCTATAGAGAAACAGCCTTATAAAAATGAATTAACCGGCACCATAGATACCTTGTTAACCATTAGGCCCGGCGACAGTGAATTCACCTATTTCAAAGGCAGCGCCAACAGGTTCTTTATGCGCGGCGATGTAAGAACCGCCGCCGCTGTATTGCTGCGCAAAGAGCTGCGAATCGGCACATCTAAACGGCGATTCCTGCGCAGCATTAAATGCAAAACCAAACCCACCTGCGATTCAATTACCCTCGGCGATGATTATGGCGATGAAGTAATTGTTTATTTCAGGAAAAACAGGATTTACAGGGTGAGGATTGAGAATGGATGGGAGTAGATTATTTGGATTGAAACAGTCATCCGTATACCGGCCCGGCTTAGCGCATCGTTATTAAGGCTGCGCTGCTATAGTGCTTATTATTAGTGATGAACTATGTTTAAAAGGGAAAAAGGGGTATTACTGTTTTGCCTGGTAGTTTTTATTGTAATTATACTGAGCAATTATATAGAAATTGCATACTTGACTTTCTATAGCCGCAGGAATTACAATTTTGATTTTATTGGCATAGCAATCGTTGAGCTTTTGTTTTATATGCCTTTCGTATTGCTAATGCGTTGTTTCGTAAATGAAAAGCGTATTATCTATTTATATCCATGCATTTCATTCATAACAGGATACTTGATTTACCATTCAAACTATCAATTAAAGGCCCTTGAATTAGGAGATCTTTTTGTTATACTATACTTCGACGAATCCCCGCTGACATTTCGAATATTTAATATCCTTCTAAAAGTTTTCAAATCTGATAGCTTGTATTTCCTGAACCTACATGCCTCGAATTCTATTTTCCAATTTATAACTCTCTTCACTTCGAAGCGAATATGCCACGTACTGCGAAGGAAATACCCTATGCTCGGGTCAGACGAGAGTTTTGTTACGGGTATTGTCCCCTTGCAAAAAGCCAAAAGCAAACTCAGGCAAATAGGTATGTTTATTACCCATGAAAAATAAGAGGCTATATTTATGCTGCCTGAAAACGAACTCTGCCTGTGTGCCGATGCTAAAACTTAAGTACTTTTATTTATGCCTGTTGCTTGTTCCGCATTTTTGCATGCCGCTGTTTTTGGTTGCGCAGGCAGGTACAGAGTATGTGAAATTAAGCACAATGGGAAGCCCGTATAAATTCAGCTATTATGAATTGCCCGACAGCCTGATAGATATTTTTGCTCCCTGCCAAGGCTTTACACAAACCTTAAGCAACACCTTAGAAGTTATATACAGCCCCGACAGCGCCCCAATCAGGATAGACGGGGACGGTGACACCACCAATCCGGCAGACTACTGTGTAACAACAATCCGAAATATAAAAACGAAAGCAGGTCACCGTTTTTTAGGCAATAAATACCCGGGTAATTATATTATGAATGCAACGCAGGTATCGGCCGGGAATAAAAGATACATGCTCGTAGCTTATGGTATTATTCAGCACCACACCACGCATTTTCAATATTATAAGCCTGTGGTTCTAACGCTTTCAGCAGAGGGCGACAAGGTGGTTAAGGAAACGGAATTGGCAGGAAGAATAATTAATTCGAAATCGGAATTAATATGGCTTGATAAACAGATGCTGGTAATTACCTGTGATTTTATCGATGGCAAAATGTATGTTTATGAACCGGCAAACCCCGATAATAAACTAATTACAGATGTAAGCCGCCTATTTAAAGACAATCAGCTGCTTGACTCTGACGATGGCCTGCTAATAACCAAAGCCAAGCTTCTGCAATTGAAAAATAAAATTCGGAAGCATTTAAAACAGGGTGCAATTGCCCGCTGATTCATTATGCTAATCAAAATTATAACCAATTAATACCAGGTTTCCTTTCCTATCCGGTATTTTGCTTTCGGCAAACAGCACGGAGTAATTTTTACCGGGTTCATTATAATATAATATCCTGCGCATTTTAAAAGATTCATTCGCGGTGCTCATATACTCAGACACATAGCAATCACAAGTTTTGAGCTTGTATACCGACCAAACATCATTGTCTTTTAGAAACAACATGGCGGCAATAAACTCATTCCTTTCTGCCGGGCTAAGATTTGCAAAAACGGCAATTGTATCAGGATTTATAGTTTCGGGTTTGCCTTGGTTTGCGGAGTTAATATAGAGGCAACCTTGCTGATCAAAAAAACAGTTATGAATAAAAATATCCTCAACAGGAACCAGCTTTTCCATTAATTGGTTCATTCTTATAATGCGGCTTTCCACTTGGGCAACAGGGGCTTTAAATTGAATGATGGCTCTTTGATCAATCATTCCCACTTGGCATCTCCAGAAGGTTACCAGGAATAGGACGAGCATTATACCGACAAATATTAAAGCGTTTTTCATTTTGAATGGCAGGCAATAAACCTGGTAATCGGGATTAATTAATTGGGTTAATTTTCAGAGGCAACAGAATAAATATAAAAACCGGCGATTTCTTACCTATTGGTCATTTAATTAATTGTATTAACGCCTAATCGCGGAACTGTGTTGTGTACACCCTGTACCAATTGCTTTCTATCTGCCAACAATTATCTGGGTCTGCTTTAATGTTGCCTTCAAATTCAGCTATTCTGAGGTTATTGTTGGTATAAACTATATACGTGGGCCTGTTATCTAATAACGGGCGATTTCGCCAGAAATAGACGGTTACCGTATCGCCTGGGGCATTTGTTTCAATCAGGATATCGTTTCCGGAATCTGATACTACCGGGAAATTGAACGGGAGCTTGCAAAGGCCTCTATAGTAGTCCGCTTTAAGCTCCTTGCGCTTAACCTGCTCAACAATTCGTTTACGGATGCCCGTTAACAGCATGGTATCAGGCTTTTCCAAATACTTTTCAAGGGCATACGAATTCCATGTAAGCAATAAAAGGCCTGTAAAAAACAGGAGCCTGTACACGTGTATCCTGCTTACAGTTCCCGGCTTTTTGTAAAGCCTGTATAAGAGTATTACAAGCAGAATTACCGGGGTAAGCGTTGTGCCCAGCCAAACCAATAAGCCTAATTCAAAAAACAGGTTCAGGTAATCGGTATAGAGCCAGAGAAGCCAAAGTATAAATATGATCATTAAGGAGCGCTTACCCATTTTGCCGGTCTTGTTTAATCAATTTTGACATATCTGTGCCTTGTGTTCCATGTTTTTGAATCGCCGAAAATAAGCAGCAGAGCACCTGAGCTGTGGTAAACCTCTTCAATAATTAAATTTCGACCTGAATCGCGGGTAAGCCTCAGCTTTTTTATATCTATTCCGCCGAAAATATACGGAATACCTGCCATCAGAAAATTACGGTTGTTAATGTATAAATAGCCATCGGGCTTTATTTCATATTTTACAATAATGTTTCTGAATGTGCTGTCGTTCTTTAAGTAGCTTACCTTAATATTGGCGCTGTCTATAATATCAAGCTGAAAGGAGTATTGATTGCGGGACTCAAAATTGTACTCATACTGCGTACCCCGGCCATAGTGCCTATAGAACTTTTCAAAAGCATTTTCAAATTCAATATTACGGTCGCTCATTCCGGAGTCTTTTATGGCAAATACATGGTATTTACCGGCAAGCTCGGCCTTGTTGTAATAGGTAACGGCATGTGAATCCTGCTTGTAAGGCTCAAATGGCGCACAGGCAGTCATGAGGCAGCTTAATGCAAAAATTATAAAAATTCTCATGTGCCAAATTAATAAATCAATTGATTATTGAGAAATACCTCTAAAAAAACGCCCTTTCAAACCAAAGTCTGAAAGGGCGTAATATCATTTACTATACATGTCTTACTTAATGCGAGCCTGCAATAGCCACGGCCTGCTCCTGCATTTCGCCGAGCAGCTGTTGCTTTACCTTGAGCTTGCGCTTTTGGGTGCTTATTTTGCTGTACAGGGGCTTGTTCTGCGGGGCCCGTTGGTCGGCCTGGCTCAGCTTATCGAATACGGCGCTCAGGCTGTCGAGCTCCAGCTCATCCTTACGGATGATTTCCTTCATGGTCTGGATCTTGATATTATACTGGTCGCCGGTAGATTTGCTGTTGAAGAAGCGGTTGCTTACATATACCGTACGCATGAGATAGCTCATCTCGAAAATGCGGTCGCAGGCATAGGTAAAGGCATCGTTGGCGTAACGCTTGTCGCGTTCGGGCACGGGGCCAATGTTTTTCCAAAGGGCCTGCAATTCACGGGCTTTCTCGAATGCCTGCCTGAGATCTATACCTCCGAGGGCCTTGGCCTGCTCAATCAAAGATTTTTTCTGCTTCAGGTTTTCGAGGTGCATTTTCTCCTCGGCCGTAAGCGGACGTCCGCTGCGCTCCTTGTCTTTCTGATACTTCATGTTGCGCATAATGGTTTTACCCACGCGCTTAAAAGCAACAATTATAGGTTCAAGGTGCGCCTTCGGAATAAGGCCTACTGCACGCCATTCGTTCTGCAGGTTTTTAAAGGTACGCATGGCCTGCCCTGCGTTCATGTGCGGGTCGGCAAGCGGCAAGGCTTTATCAAGCACAGCCTGGTAAAGGGCAATGCGTTCAAACATTACGCGCTGGCGGTCGTCGTAGAAAAGTTTGCGGCGGTGGTAGAAATCGTTGAGAAGGGCGGTAAAAGCGCCTTCAGTTTCCTCTTCATGCTCCTGCGCAACCGAACCTGTTTTGAGCCATTTCTCTTTCAGCACCTTCACCTTCTCGCCCGATGCGCTCCAATCAGTTACATCGGCAATGGCCTCTGTGGTATCGGCTAAAAGTGCTCGCTTGATTTCGAGGTTTTTAATGCGGTTAACCTCTATGAGCGCCATTATTTCTTCCTGCACTTCGCGCAAACGATCATCGAGCGGAATAAAATCGCCGAGGGCGTCGAAGGTAGGGAGTATGCTGCGTAAGTGCAGCAGCTTCATCATGAAGCTTCCCTTGTTCTGCGCTTCGGCAATGGCAGTTAAGAGGGCTTCTGTTTTTTCTTTTATTATCTCAAAACGCCTGGTGAAATATCGTATCGAGAACGCCTCATCGTTCTTTACTTCGCCAATTTGGCGTTCGGGGAACTCAAGAAAGGCATTTCGGTAAACCTTCCCGTCCCGGATAAAGCCATACGGTGTGGTGGCGGTTTGGGCTGAACTATCTTCCATTATCAAAAATTTTCGCAGTACCTGTTTTTGGCCGGGAAGCAATATACCGGCATATTGCGTCAATATTACAGAATTGCGCGGAAACTTGTGCTTTCGGCCGCAGAAAATTACAAAAAAACCTGATACGGCACTCTTTTTTGCTTAAAACAGCCTTTGCCAATAAGCTCATTTTCACAGCTTTTTTAAAGGCATTTTGCATTGCCCGCCCGCCGGGCAGCATTTTTACGCTCCCCGAAAATGCATCCGACCGGCCCGGGTCGGCACCCTTTTTTTACAGCCTGAAAAACTTTTCGGGCTGCGAAGCTTACAGAATAAGGCCGGTTATATGGCAAACAAGCCGGGCTAAATTTGCGCTCATACCCCTGATATGGCCGTTAATACAGCCGGGCGCAAGTTCGGGTATTATTTTAGCAGGAAATTCCTGCTTATTTTTTGTATCTTTACTCTTGTGAATGCTGTGCATTCGCAACATTTATTAAACCTTGTTAATGGAAAAATTATTGACAGGCCTTGTTATGGCAGGGCAATTGGCGTTGGGAATATCGCTGTTGGTGGGCTTACACGAAATGGGACACCTGCTCGCTGCCAAGTTTTTCGGCATGCGCGTTGAAAAATACAGCATTGGTTTCCCGCCTAAAATTTTCGGCTTTATGTGGCGCGGTACCGAATACAGCCTGGGGGCCATTCCCCTTGGCGGCTTCGTAAAAATATCGGGCATGATAGATGAGAGCATGGACAAAGAAGCCATGAAGCTCCCGCCCCAATCCTGGGAATTCCGCAGCAAACCGGCCTGGCAGCGCCTTATAGTTATGCTGGGCGGCATTATTGTAAACATAATCACAGGCATAGTAATCTACGCCGGCATTATTTACTTCGAAGGCGAGAAATATGTGCCCGCATCGGAAGCGCGCTATGGTATAGTAGCGAGCGATCTTGCCAAAAAAATTGGCCTTCAGACCGGCGACAAAATAATAAAGGTAAACGGCAAGCCCCTGCAACGCTGGAACGATGCCATGAACCCCGACATTCTTCTCGGCTCCGATAATTTCTATACCGTAGACCGCGGCGGGGTAATAATGGATATTGCCATCCCCAACGATTTAATAGATCGCCTTTCGGCTGACGATAATTTTAAGCAGGGCTTTATAGGGCTTGCCAAACCCTGCATTGTTGCCGAAGTACCCAGCGGCTACCCGGCCTCGAAAAGCGGCATTTTGCCCGGTGACCAGATTATACAGATTGACAATAAGAAAATAACTTATTTCCATGAAGCGCAGGAAGTGCTGCATGCTTCTGCAGGCAAAACCCTGGCGGTAACGGTTACCCGCAACGGTAAGCTGCTTACTTTTCACCCTACCGCCACTTCCGACGGCCTGCTTGGCTTCTCGGTATCGGAACTGAAAACGAATACATTGCATTATTCATTCGTTGAATCGGTGCCGAAAGGTGCGGGGCGCGCGCTTGATGTGGTGAGCATGAACATCCGCGGGCTGGGTAAAGTATTCCGCCGCGAGGTAAGTGTGAGCAACTCTTTCCAGGGGCCTATTGCCATGGCTAAAAACCTGTACGGCGGTCTTTGGGACTGGGGACGCTTTTGGGAAGCCACCGGCCTGCTCAGCATGGCCCTTGCCTTTATGAACCTGCTCCCCATACCCGCCCTCGACGGGGGACACAGCGTGTTCCTGCTCTATGAAATGATTACCCGCCGCAAGCCCGGTGAAAAGTTCCTGGAAAACGCGCAGAAGGTAGGCATGGTCTTATTGCTCACCCTCATGGTGTTCGTCATATTTAACGATGTGATTAAGGAGATTTTTTAATTCTCGCTCCCTTTGAAATAGAGATGCCGCTTTCGTTTATTCGGAGGCGGCATTTTTTGTGGGGCTTACTGCGGAGCGGGGTCGCCACCCGAATATTCTTTTGCGTATTTACCTGCCGTACAGAGCGGCAAATTCTTATATTTAAAATCAGGATACAAAGCCGTTAAATTTTACCAAATGGTAGGGCAGCAGGGCAGGCAAGGTGATATTTATGTTTGTTCGCAATTTGCGAACAAATATAAATATCACTAAATTTGAATGATGAGAGCACATAAAGGTATGCGTCCGCAGGATATTGTAATCCTGCTTAAACTGGTAGCCCTGGGTAACAAGCCCTGGACCTATCGTTCCTTAGCCGCTGACCTGTATATGAGCGTTTCGGAAGTGGCGGAGTCTTTGAACAGGAGCGCTTTGGCGAGGTTGTATAACGATACCTCTAAAAAAGTTAACAGGTTAACTTTCATGGAGTTTATACAATATGGCTTCTCCCATGTTTTTCCGCAAATACCGGGTAATGATGCAGCCGGTATTGCCACCGCACACGGACACCCTTTTTATAAGGAGCGTATAATAAGCAATAATTCATTTGTTTGGCCCAACCCCGGAGGTAAAGATTCCGGACCGGCAGTTATGCCCCTGCATAAAGGCGTGCCACTTGCTGTTCAAACCGATGAGCTGCTGTATAAGCTTTTGGCTGAAGCAGATATCTTACGCTTTGGCCGTGCAAGGGAAAAGAATTTGGCAATTGAAGAGCTTAAGAAGGAGATACTCAGCTGATGCACCACATAAACATAACAAGGATAAAGGCAGTTCATCATGCACTTCGTGAACTGGGTAACGAAGTTGTATTTGTTGGCGGTGCAACAGTATCGTTGTACTCCGATACAAGCGTTGATGATGCCCGGCCAACCGATGATGTGGATATACTCGTAGAGGTAGCCAACAGGTTCGGGTATTTTAATATAGAAGAAAAGCTCCGCGAAAGGGGATTTGTTAACGACAGCCAATCAGGTGTTATTTGCCGCTATGAAGTACAGGGAATTACTGTTGATGTAATGCCTACATCGCCTGACATTCTCGGGTTTTCGAATGTCTGGTATAAAGACGGCTTTGCTACTTCTACGGAGTATGAAATACCCGGCGGACCTACAATAAACATTTTCAGGCCGGAGTACTTATTAGCCACAAAGCTTGAAGCATTTAAAAGCCGGGGCCAGGGAGACGGGCGTACAAGCAATGATTTCAGCGATATAGTATTTGTGCTCAACAACCGAACTGTAATTTGGGAGGAACTCAAAAAGGCGAAGCCTGAAATACGTGATTACCTGAGAAAAGAATTTAAGCGGCTGTCGGAGACTGAATATTTCGATGAATGGCTGGAAGCACACCTTGATTATAAAGACAAACCAAGGCAGGTCTTTATTCTGACATCATTAGAACAATTTTTAAATACCGACCTGTAAACCTGCAATCAGTTTCAGCAATTGTAATTAAAGAAGCCTGTCAACTTGCGCTGACAGGCTTCTTCATTATAAGTAAGAACCAAGAGGCAATTACCCTTCCTTCACAACTGCCGGATTTACGGGCACATCGGTTGGCAGGGCATCACCGAAATTATCCATAAGTCGGCTGGCACGCATGCGTTTCAGGGTGGCAATGGCTTCTGCAAGCGGCATGGTAATTTGCTGTTGGCTGCTGTACCTGCGCCAGGTTACGGTTTGCTCCTCGGCCTCACGGCCGCCGATTACCCAAATATTAGGTATTTTAGAAGTAATGGCCGTACGCATTTTCTTGCCCAGGCTGTTACTGCTGTCGTCCACACTTGCGCGCAGCATTTCGGCGTGTAATTGCTTTTGGGCGTTGTGGCTGTATTCAAAAGCCATTTCAGCAACAGGAATTATCATTACCTGTGTAGGGGCCAGCCAGGTGGGGAATGCCCCGCCGTAAGCTTCTATCAGGAAGCTTATCATGCGCTCATGGGTACTGAGCGGCGCACGGTGAATAATTAGCGGGCGCTTTTGGCTGCCGTCCTGCGCGGTAAAGCTGAGGTTGAAGCGTTCCGCCATCACAAAATCGAGTTGGCAGGTGCTTACGGTTTCTTCCTTATCGAGCACATTTTTAAGCTGCACATCAATTTTGGGTCCGTAGAAAGCGGCTTCGCCTTCTTCTTCCACAAAATCAATTTCAAGCTCGGTAAGCACTTCACGAATCAGGCCTTCGGCTTTCAGCCATTCTTCTTCCGCGCTCACGAATTTAGTGTTGTCTGCGCTGTGCTTGCTCAGGCGCACCTTGAAATCGCCGAGTCGGAGATGGGTGTAATACAGCTTATACAGCTCCATTACGCTCTTCATTTCTTCCTTAACGGTATCAGGGTCGCAGTAGATGTGGGCATCGTTCATGCACATGGCGCGCACACGCATGAGGCCGCTGAGCGAGCCGCGTTTTTCATAACGGTAATCGTTACCATATTCAGCCAGCCTGATAGGCAAATCGCGGTAGCTGTGCATGCGCGCGCTGAATACCTTATGGTGATGCGGGCAGTTCATTGGGCGCAGGTAATACCTGTCTTCGTCTTCCAGTTCCATGGGCGGGAACATGGTATCTTTGTAATAAGGCAGGTGTCCGGAAGTATAGTAAAGCTGCTCGCGGGTAATTACCGGGGTGCTCACACGCTGATAACCATAACGGAATTCCTCCTGCTTGGCCCATGCCTCCAGCTCATCACGAATAACGGTGCCGTTGGGGAGCCAAAGTGGCAGGCCGCTGCCTATCTCTTCATCGAACTCGAAAATATCAAGCTCCTTGCCCAGCTTGCGGTGATCGCGCTGGCGGGCAAGCTCGCGCCTTTCTATATACTCCTTCAGATCGGCATTTTGCAGGAAGGCCAGGCCGTAAATACGGGTAAGCATGGGGTTCTTTTCAGAACCGCGCCAATAAGAGCCGGCGGTTTTATCGAGCTTGAAGCTTGCCTTCGGCACTTCGCCGGTATGGGCCAGGTGCGGACCTTCGCACATATCTATAAACGGACCGTTGCGGTAAAAACCGAGCATGCCGTTATGAGCAAAGCCTTTATCGGCGAGCTCCTGTGCGTATTCGGCTTTGTATTTCTGGCCGCCGGCCAGCAGTGAAGCAATGGCGTCTTCCACCGTCAGCTCGCTTTGCTCGAACGTTTGCTTTTCCTTAATGATTTTGTACATGGCCTCTTCTATGGCCTTGAAATCGGCTTCCGTAAGCGGGTTGCCCTGAAAATCAAAATCGTAGTAAAAGCCGTTGTCTACCGGGGGCCCAAAGCCAAGCTTGGCATCGGGCCTGAACGTGAGCACCGCCTGCGCCAAAATATGCGACAGCGAATGCCTCAGCCGGTATAGCGGGGTCTGTTTTTCTGCGGGAAGCGCGTATTCTTCCATATTTAAAGGTATGAGCCCATCGGCTCGGTTTTATTGTAAAGGTTGCAAAGGAACGAAAAAAAGCGGGGATTGGCGAGAGGGGAATGGCTATACTTTACCAATCCCTTTCAGAAATGCGGCATATTTCCGCTTATAAAGCCCACCCGGTTCGCAATGCATTCTTTTGTAATTAATTGGTCAGCAAGTAAAGGCATCTGATGCTGCAAATGCAACCTACCACCCTGCATCCTTTTCACTTATACTTTTCCTTAAAAATATTAAATTGCGCTTTAAGTGCCATTCGGCTTGTTCACTGTTATGTATAATTTTCGCTTTGCAGTCCTTTTAATAACCTGCATTATATCAGTCTTTTGTCTTCATGCGGGGCCTGCGGGCAGGGTAAAACCCGGTCCCCGGAAATCAGGGGCGCATGCAAATACGGGGGTGAATGGTACAGCTGCCGCAGCCATACCTGCCAACCGACCCATGCTGGTTTGCCCGGCGCCTCTTGTAACCCAATCTGGCCCGGTATCTTTTTGCGCAGGCGCAAGCGTTACGCTTTCGGGTCCTGCCGGGGGCAGGGTTACGGTTTCAACCATTGCGGCGCATACCGAAGACGGTTACGAGGCATATTTCAACGGCCCGGCCGGCGTATTTACAGATAACGACGGTACCACTTATGTAACCGACTCCTGGAGCCACCGCATTCGCAAAATTACGGCACAGGGCCTGGTTACCACAATTGCCGGCGGCTACCAGGGGTACCAGAATGGTACAGGCGAAAATGCATGGTTTCGCATACCAACCGGCATACTAAAAGATAATGCAGGCAACCTTGTTGTTTCAGACTCCTATAACGATGTTATACGCCTGATAAGCCCCGGTAATGCAGTAACAACCATTGCAGGGGTCTACAGTACCGGCGGCTTTGCCGATGGCATGGCTCTCGGGAGCAGGTTTAACAGCCCCATGGGCATTGCCAAAGACGGGGCCGGTAACATTTACATTGCCGATGCCCAAAACTACAAAATCAGGAAGCTTTCAACAGATGGTTTGGTAAGCACTTTTGCCGGAGGATACGCAGGTTTTTTAAACGGGCAGGGAACAGGCGCAAAGTTCAATGAGCCTTCGGGGGTAGCCGTTGATAATGCCGGAAACGTATATGTGGCAGATTACGGCAACCATGCCATCAGGAAAATTACCCCGGCAGGCGATGTGAGCACTCTTGCCGGCAGTGCTGCCGGAAAACCCGGCCTCGCCGATGGTATGGGCACAAACGCATCGTTCAACAACCCGACTGCAGTGGCTGTTGATGCTTCCGGCAATGTATATGTTACCGACCAGGGAAACCACCGCATACGCAAAATTACCCCGGCCGGCCTTGTAAGCACCTTTGCCGGCTCCTCCGACGGAAGTGAAGACGGCCCTGCCCTTGAAGCCGGCTTCAGCAGCCCCATCGGCTTATGCATTGATATGTACGGCAATATAACAGTAGCCGATGCCAGTAATGAGCTTATACGTAAAATAACCGTTGAGCCCGTTTACACCGCCTATTTATGGTCAAACGGCTCAACTTCACAGAACTTAAGGGTAACAGCATCGGGCAGCTATACGCTGCGCACAGTATCAAACGGCTGCACTTCTGAGCCGTCTTTACCCGTGGTTGTAACTGTAAGCGGCATAAGCCCGCCCATACCAACAATTACCGCAGGGGGTGCAACAAGCTTTTGCTTCGGAAAAACGGTGGTGCTCAGCTCCTCTGCCCAAGCCGGCAATTACTGGAGCAACGGCGATACTACTGCAAGTATTTCAGTAAGGGCTTCGGGTACTTACAGCGTAAAAACAATCAGTAATGAATGCACTTCCGATGCATCGAATGCCGTAACGGTAAATGTTACCCAAACAGCCGGGCCAACCATAAGCGCTGCAGGTCCGGTAAACGTTTGCGCAGGAGGCACGGTTACGCTGCGCTCTTCGGTAACAGCAGGGAACTTGTGGAGCAACGGTGCAACCTCCCAAAGCATTACAGTAAACGCTTCTGGCAAATATTATGTTGCCACTGTTTCGGGCGGCTGTACTTCGAGGAACAGCAATACAATTAAGGTAAAGATAGCCACTCCTTACAAGCCTTTTGTTAATGTAAGCGGCAGTACACAACTCTGCGCCGGCAGCAGCGTAACCCTTACTGCCCCCTCATCAGACGAAGCAATTGTAAGCACGCTCGCCGGCTCCGATTCAGGCGATGCTGTAGGCCAGGGCGCCGAAGCAAAATTTGACCGGCCGGTAGGTATTGCCCGCTATGGCGGTAATTTTTATGTAACAGATTACTACAATAACAATGTAAAGAAAATTACCCCTGAAGGCTTGGTTACATCATTTTACGATATAGGAGATCCCTGGGGCATTGCCTTTGATACCTCCGGGAACATGTATATTTCAACATCAGCCGGAGATTGCCAGATTCTGAAGGTAAAAGACGGAAGAAGAAAGCTGCTGGCCGGCGATGAGCTTGCATTTATTGACGGCATAGGCCCGCAAGCCTCTTTCTTTCACCCCCGGGGCATTACGCTCGATGATTTCGGAAACGTTTTTGTGGCTGATTGGGGTAACCAGTGCATTCGTAAGGTAACTTCGGCAGGTGATGCAACCACCT
This sequence comes from Bacteroidota bacterium, assembly GCA_040388605.1. Taxonomy (GTDB): domain Bacteria; phylum Bacteroidota; class Bacteroidia; order Cytophagales; family Flexibacteraceae; genus JAZKBN01. Next base: position 89,946 of record JAZKBN010000041.1, read on the forward strand.
TTGCCGGCTCCTGGAGGGATGGGTGGCTCGACGGTGAAGGAATTGGTGCAAAATTTTATTTCCCGACCGGGATTGAAGCAGGCCCTGATGGTAACCTCTATGTAGCCGACAGGGACAACAGCCGGATTCGTAAAATTACAGGCAATGTGGTGAGCACGGTTGCCGGCAACGGCAGTTTTGGCCTTGCAGACGGGCAGGGACAGGCTGCAGTATTAAATGGCCCATCCGGCCTTATCTTCGACCCCAACGGCAATATGTATGTGGCAGACTTCAGCTGCATCAGGAAAATTACCCCCGGCGGCAAAGTAACAACAGTGGCCGGCAATAATACACCCGGCTTTGCCGATGGTTTGGGCTCTGCCGCACGCTTTAATCTGCTTGAAGACCTTGAGATTGACGAAGACGGTGTACTGTATGCTGTAGATTTCAGAAACCGCCGCATCAGGAAAATTATTCCGGGCGCCGACATAGATGCATACATCTGGTCTGACGGTTCAAGGGCGCAAAAGCTGACCACAACCCAGGCCGGAAACTATACCGTGCGCGTGGTGGTAAACGGATGCACATCTTTACCCAGCGATCCCGTTACCGTAACGGTTAACCAGGTGCCGGCCGGGCCGGTAATAACTTATAACGGACCCCTGACTCTTTGCAATAATCAAACAGCAACCCTTACATCATCGGCTGCAACAGGTAACCTTTGGAGCACCGGAGATACTACCCAAAGCATTACAGCAGAATATTACGGGTATTATTCAGTGCGCACCATAATAGGGCACTGCACATCGGCGGTAAGCAATGTTATTACCCTCAATTGGGACTATGCAAATCCGCCTCGTATTGCAGCTTCGGGCTCACTTGATTTTTGCTCTAACAACCGGGTAGTACTTACAACCGACATCAGCTCATGGGCGGGGCAGAATTTATTGTGGAGTAACGGCCAAACCGGCCCGAGCATCATTGTTAATACCCCGGGCACATATTCAGTAGTATATATAACCGGTAACTGTACTTCAGATGCCTCTGTTGCCGTAAACGTTACTGTTAGGCCCGCCCCTGAGCAGCCGGTTATTACGGCTTCGGGCCCGCTGGAAATTTGCTATAACGAAATGCTTACGCTAACTTCTTCATCCCCGGTAAATAACCTTTGGAGCACCGGCGAAACCACGCAAAGCATAACTGCTTCCACATCGGGCAGCTACAGTGTTAAGACTATACTTGGAGGATGTACTTCGGTATCGTCA
>JAZKBN010000041.1:91199-102063 GCA_040388605.1 Bacteroidota bacterium
CGGTAAAAGTGCTTGGCGGCGACTGTAATTCTTTAAGCACAAAGGTGCAGGTACGCAAGGCAAATATGCTGCAACCCTTTATAGTTTCACCATCTAAGCCTATAGTTTGCGCAGGCCAAAGAAGAAACCTGAGGGCCGCAGGCAACATGCACGTTTCAGTAGCAACGGTTGCGGGCGGCACACACGGTTTTGCAGATGGTTATGGCAATACAGCCAGGTTTAAACATCCCTTAGGCTGCAACACCAATCAATACGGAACTATAATTCTGGCAGATGATTCCAACTCTGCCATAAGAGGCGTTTACCAATACGGAATGGTATATACGCCTAATAGCTTTACCCCGGCAGATCGTATTACCGATGTGGCTGTTACGCCCGTTAATTTTGTTTGCCTTGCAAACCCGGGCAAAAACGTGGTAAGCTACCTGGTTTACAGAAACCCGTCTTTATTGGGCTCGTTTGGTATAAGATCAGATACAGGGGGCTATGCTGAAGGCAATTCACTGAGCGCAAGATTTAACAACCCCACATCGGTATGCTTCGACAGCGCAGGCAATCTATATATAGCAGATGCAGGGAATTTCAGGATTCGTAAACTAAACAGCTACACCATTGAAGATTTCGGAGACAGAACATGGTCGTCCACTATAGCCGGTAGCGGGGTGCAGGGTTTTGCCGACGGCCCCGGTAATGTGGCACAATTCAATGATTTAAGAGGCGTTTGCGCCGATAAGGCCGGTAATGTATTTGTACTTGACGGCAACCGGGTACGTAAAGTAAGTCCCGCCGGCTACGTAAGCACCATTGCCGGCAGCCCCGAAGCCGGGTATGTAAATGAACAGGGCGAAGATGCAAGGTTCAACGATCCCAAGGGCATTGAATGCGATGAAAACGGAAATGTTTACGTTACCGATTTCGGCAACCACTGCATTCGGCTTATTGACAATTATGGTTTTGTATTTACGCTTGCCGGCAAACCCGATTCACCGGGCAATGCCGACGGTTCAGGCAGCGCGGAAGAGGGCGGCACAGCAGCGCAGTTCACTGGTCCGTACGGAATATGCCGTAGCAAGACAGGCAGCCTGTTTATAACAGATGCAACATCTGACCGGGTAAGATCAATAAATTTTCTTGACCGGTATTATTGGAGCAACGGCGAAACACCATCTTCAATAAATGTAAGCACCGCGGGCAGCTATTCGGTGCAGGCCATTTATAACGGCTGTACATCTGAAGTTTCGCCGACGTTCGAGGTTGAATTTACAAGCCCGCCTGCCCCGGCAATCAGTTATTTGGGAAACTACACTGCCTCCGTACAGGTATGCCAAGGCGACACAATAGAACTCAGCTCAGACAGCCCGACAGGTAACCTGTGGAGCAACGGCGATAATGCCCAAACCATAAGAGTGAGCAGGAACGGTACTTTCAGTTTAAGAACCACATTATCGGGTTGTACATCGGCAGTAAGCAATTCCGTATCGGTTACATTTCTCAGTAATGCCAAGGCTACGGCCTATGCCCTGGGTGCGCTTAATTTCTGCGAAGGTGATTCTGTAATTTTAAGATCAGGTTCGCTTTATGGCAATATCTGGAGCACCGGCGATACAACACGCAACATTACAGTACACAGCTATGGCGATTATACAGTGCAAACCCAAAGGGGTATATGCCTTTCACCACCCAGCAATGTATTTGCCGTGAGGCCAATACCCGAAATCCCCATACCGGTAATTACAGTAGACGGGGATTTGCAGACATGCGGGGTGGCTTCGGTCAGGCTCACATCATCAGCTGCCATAGGCAACCGGTGGGGCGGTCCCCATTTAGGCGATACCGCACAAAGTATAGTTGTAACAGAATCAGGCGATTATAATGTGCAGGTGGTTTTTGCACGTTGCTCTGCAGTGAGCGCATTTGTGCATATCGAAATTTCAAACCCGAAGAAGCCTGAAATCACATCTTCGGCCGGGGCCCCGGTTATTTGTGAAGGTACAGGTACCATACTTTCAGTTCGCGGGGCCGATGTAGCGCAAACGGTAAGCACTTTGGCCGGTTCAAGCCAAGGCTATACAGATGGCATTTCGACATCGGCAAAATTCGCTTCGGTTAAGAACATAGTTACAGATAATGCAGGCAACATTTTTGTGGCCGATGCAACCAACAACTGTATCAGGAAAATAAGCCCGACCGGAATGGTAAGCACTTTTGCAGGCAGCCGTACCGCGGGTTTAGTGAATGGTGATGCAGGATCGGCAAGGTTCAGCCAACCGTATGCCTTGGCAATAGATGCCAACAACAATATGTTTGTTTGCGACTATAATAATGGTGTAATCAGGAAAATTACACCCGCGGGAACGGTAAGCACCTTTGCCGGAACCGGCGTCTCCGGTTTCGCTGACGGTTCTGCGTCTGCCGCAAGGTTTGATGGTCCCAGCGCAATATGCATCGATGCGGCCGGCAACTTATACGTGGGCGAATATTATAACAACCGTATTCGCAAAATTACACCCGACGGCACTGTAAGCACCCTGGCGGGCAGCGGAAGTACAGGCCTTGTAGATGGTGTTGGAACAGCGGCTAAATTCGGGTACATATACGGAATGTGCATGGACCTTTCCGGAAATATAATTGTAGCAGACAGGGGCATAAGAAAGGTTACTCCGCAAGGCGCGGTTACTACTATAGCAGGCTCTTCTTCTGCCGGATACCAGGACGGCGCAGGAGCAGTTGCATTGTTCGATCATCCTTCAGGCTGCATAGCCGACAGCGAGGGAAATATTTATATAGCCGATAAATACAACAGCATAATTCGTAAAATTTCAACAGGCGGCATTGTAAGCACCCTTGCAGGCAACAGCTTCAGTGGCAACATAGATGGCGCCATTGGCAATGCTCGTTTCTATTATCCATACGGCATAGCATTCGATAAAGCCGGAAACCTGATAGTTGCCCAGGAAATGAATGGCCGCATTCGTAAAATTAACCTGGGTCAAAAGGTCGACAAATACATTTGGAGCAGCGGCGATTCCGGTAAATCAATTACGGCAAACCAGGCCGGCACCTATTCGGTAAGGAGTATTATCAGGGGCTGCACATCAGAGGTGAGCGAGCCCGTTACATTACAGGGTACTGCCGGTGTACCGCCGGTTCCTTCAATTTCAGCATCGGGTTCAGTAAACCTTTGTTACGGGGGCGCGGTGCAGCTAAGTTCAGGCACAACCCACGGCAACATCTGGAATACAGGCGATACAACCCAGGCAATAAATGCCCGTTATCCCGGCAGGTATTATGTGGCGCTTACAAACGGGGCCTGCACATCAGGTGTATCAGATACCATTACGGTGACCATGCAGGATTCTGTTTTAAAGCCCACGGCACTAAGCACATCACTTATAATTTGCGGTTCAACAGCTGCGGTTTTGAGTTCAACTAACACTAGGGGTAATATTTGGAGCAACGGTGATACCACGCAAACCATCATGGTTTATGAGCCGGGAAATTATTCGGTACGCAGAATTTTAGGTTCATGCACATCGCGCCCGAGCAATGTGCTTGCTGTTACAATACAAAATGCCGACAGGCCGATTATTACAGCGCCCGTAACCGTTATTTGCGGCCCAGGCACAATAAGGCTTACATCTTCTTATGCAAGCGGCAATATTTGGAGCAACCTAAGCAACGCCCCTTATATTAATGCCGGGCCGGGTGTCTATTTTGTAAGGGCTGTAATTGGCGCATGCACCACAGCCAACAGCGATACCATTATTGTGACCAGGATGACCCTGCTTGCCCCGACAATAAGCGCCACTCAAACATCGCTCTGCAACCCCGACAGCGCTGTTCTCAGCTCATCTGAGGCTGAGGGTAATCTTTGGAGCACCGGGAGCACCGAAGCAAGCATTACCATAAGAACTACTGGCACTTATACGCTAATGCATATTGCAGGTGCCTGTACATCGGCTGCTCGCTCAATTTTAATTACTCAAAGGGTGGTGCCACCGCCCGTTGTAAGCGCCACCGCCACAGCACTTTGCAGCACCGACAGTGCAGTACTTACATCGTCTTACACATCAGGCAATATTTGGAGCACATCAGATACCTCACGGAAAATAACAGTGCGAACATCCGGCGTTTACACAGTAAGGGCAGTTGTGAATTCATGCACATCGGCTGTAAGCAATACTATAAACGTTACAGTATCTGATACTTTAAGGCAACCTGTTATAACACTTACAGGCAATATGCTGCGCGCGCAGCCGCCCGGTTACACATATCAATGGTATTATAACAATACCCCGGTGCCCGGCAACAGCACAGATTCACTTTCGGCGCTTAACAGCGCAGGCAATTACACCGTATCATATACCGATGCAGGTTCATGTGCCTCGCCGCTGTCGGCCATTTTCCTTGTTGAGGGATTGCTTAAACCAGGTTTGGCAGCAGGCCTGCAATTAGCGCCAAACCCCGGCAGCCGATATTTCCGCATATTGGGCCTGAAAGAGAAAGCGAATGTAAAAATATTCAACATGCTCGGTCAGCTTGTATCAGATACTTACACGAACCCTGATACCGATATAGATTTGCTCTCGCTCCCGGCCGGTGTTTACCGCGTGAATGTGCAAAACACCTGGCTGAACCTTGTGAAGAACAGGTGATTTAAAGGAATTCAGGATTACGAAAGTAAAAAAGCTCTGCATTGCCGTATAAGATGATTAACCTCTTATTACGGTGATACAGAGCTTTTTGCGGGAACAGGCCGCCTTTGAATTGTATCTGCGAATCAGGGCTAGCTGTGATAAATGGTGTTAAATTCCCCTGTCGGCCCAATCTTCGAGGTTGGAACTTTCCCTGGGATTAAAAAAGCCCTTTATACAATCGGGGTTACGTATGCAGATTTGGATATGGCTTTTTTCAAAAATTCCGGCGCCGTCAAATACAGGTCCGCCTTCGGTAAATACACCGCGAACGGATTCGAAGATTTTAATATTGCTGAAGCCCTTGGCTGCAGTTTCCTGTATATAAGTACTAAAAATACTTTTGTGCATAAACTCAATAATAGCACAATCTAAGTACCTGAGAAGATGGTTGTTGTGAAGATCATGCCTGAGATTTCTATTTACCGGTAGAGGCAGCCCGGTTGCTTCAAAATCTTTAGCCATTGAGAGGTAGTATTTTCTAAGGAGCTCAATAAACTTGGTGTCAAGGAAATCACAGCAATATCCTAATTGTAGTACAGCGCCGACAACTGCCGGTTTATGAATTTCACCTCTGCTTTCCTTCTCGCCTGCAAACTGTAAAGCCCTTTCAAAGTTATTTTCCCAAAAATACATGCCATGACCAAGCCAATCGTAAGGATTAATGCTTTTACGAATCTTTCCGGATGAATTGATTAATTCGCTCTTAACTGATTCATCGCAACCGTGAAAACCAATAACCAAATTAGGCCTGAAATCGTACATCAATTTGCAGGCATACTCTTTAATGCTTTACCAAGATCTGCATAGGGTTTAGTAAAATTGCCGTTTGCATCTAAGATACCTGCATGCATTAAAGATTGCAAGGCTTCTTCCTTAGTTCTTACGGCTTTTATATTTTTATCAGCCAAATCCATCAGGTACTGAATATCTTTATCGTTCATAGCAGTTATATTTATGTAAAGTTAAATAATCAACACCAAATTTATATAAGATAATACGAAAAGTATAGCTCAATATTTTCAGAGCAGCTAAAGCCCTCACCTGTTCAGCACCAGCCTTTGCGTATGCACGCCTTTATTGGTGATAACTTTCACCACATAAACCGAGTTAGCAAAATCACTGAGGTTTACGCTTACGTTATTGATTTTGCCCAGCAGCGGGAAATCATATACCAATTGTCCTTTGAGCGTATAAATTTTTAAATCGCCTTTGCCTTCTATATTGAACTTCACCACATCGGCAGCGGGGTTGGGGCTCATTAAAAAGGGCTTGCTGACAACAGGGCCCTGGGAATCGCTGGGGTAAGGGGTTGTATTGGCAAGGTAGAGCAGGCCGCCCCCGGCCGTACCGGCTATTAAATCAGGGTAGCCATCGTTATCAAGATCGCCTATGGCAGGGGCCATAAAGCCGCCAACGTTATAGGGCATTACCAAATCATACAAGGGGTTCCATACAAGCTCGGTATCCGGCACAAGAACAGTATTTAAGCGGGGCACAAAATCTGAATAGAAACGAATGAGGCCAATGTAATCACCGGTAATTAAATCGGCTTTGCCGTCGAGGTCGAAATCACCGGCGGCAAGGCTCAGGTTCTGAGCAAAAAAGGTGGAAGGCAGGCCGCCTGTGGCATCGTTTATCAGGGTAAACTGCGGATCGGCAATGGTGCCTGTGTTTTTGTAATATTGTAGTCGGCCGTCGTACTTTCCGAGGAGCATATCTGGCAGTCCATCCCTGTCCACATCATAAAACAGGGGGAAATCATAAGGCTCGGTACCAAAAGCAAATACGTTTATTTGAGAGGTGTCGAATTGGTATGGCTGCCCTACAGGCGCGCTGTTCAGCATATACCTGAAATTAGAGCCAAAGCCCAGCCTTGCGCTTGCCAACAGCAGGTCTTTTGCCCCGTCGCCGTTTATATCGATAAAGAAAGGGCGAATGCTGTTTAAGCCTTGGGCCCGCAGGCCCAGCCAATTGTTACCCTCGTAGGTAAATGATGGGGCATCAACAGAACCCGTGTTTTTATAGAGGGCAATTCCACCGGCCTGGGTGCCGTTGGTCCAGATTCCTTTATCGGCTACAAACAGATCCAGATCTCCGTCAGCATCATAATCGGACAGGGCAGGGCAGGCTTCTTCGCCGGTTTCTATCATTTGGTTTTGCAGGTATGCGTTGGTTTCACGCACATAGCTGCGGTTACCCGCCGGACCCGATGCATGGTAATACCAGAGGGAATTGGCAAAATCAGTGAAACCGTAATCGGAATAAGAAACGGCGGGGCTGCTGATGAGATCAGGTACATTATCCCGGTCTATATCAACCTCGTATGCCGAGGGGTAAACGTAATAAGAAACAGGGGGTGTTCCGTTAGGCGGGAAACTTACCGCCGGGGCATACAGGGCGCTTGCTTTGGTGCCCACATTTTTCAGGTAATATAAATCGTTACAAACCACATCGCTCATAATTAAATCGTAGAGCGAATCTGTGGCAATGTGCATGGCCGTTGAGCCGGTGCCGTTATGCAAAACCCTTTTCGTGGAAGGGTCCGCAGGATTTCCGCTGCTTCCGGCAGGGCCCGGGATTCCTGAATTAAAGCGCGAAAATTCAGCCCTGCCTTCAGACCTGTTTCGCATGCCAATATGAGCACTGTCTAAAACAGGATTAGTAACTGTGCTGATGGCTGTACCGTCTTCGGCAGGCGGGGCCAGCCTGCAAGCCTGCCCGGTTGCGTATTGTCCGCATTCAGTAGCCACCAAAAACTTTCCGAAGCAGGCATAATTGCCTTCATAATCGAGTCCGCAGCGCCCGGTTCTTTCCTTGCTCACGTTTTTGTAATAAACCATGGTTACGCCCTGGTAGAATACGGCAAGTATATCCAAATCCCCGTCGCCGTCGTAGTCTATAATTTCAGGAATATCGGAGCCGTTAATCTGCAGGTTTACCGTGCGTCCGCCACCGCTTTGGCTGGGAATGGTAATTACATTTACAACCTGTGTATAGCTGGGTGCGGCCGGCGGAACAGCGTCGTTATGGTAAACGGCAATGCCGAGGGGCGAGGAGGTATATATATCTTTCAGCCCGTCGCAGTCATAGTCACGGAAGCGCACCCAGCCATAGAATGCCGGGAAGAAATTTTCATACTCCGGCGCCCAGTGGTATTTGATGCTGCCGTTTTCATTGGCGGCCAGGAATGTGCTCGTTTTATTGGTGGCCCGGTCATAAATAACCAGGTCTTCCATTGCATCGTCGTTGAGGCGAATGGTATTGACCGTTGCCGCATTCAGGCCCCCGGCGAAGGCATCGGGCAATATGGCGTTGTTTTGGGTAACCGGTAAATGCCTGAGCTCGAACTTAACCTGTGCTGAAACAGAATTTCCCAAAAGCATTAAAAAGGCAATAAAGAAAAAGCATAAGCCCGAAATACCTGCCCGGCAGCCTGTTTGTGCATGCCTGACCCTGACAAACTTTGCCCTTCGAACCGGGAATAATGTATTCGGAATGCGCATTTTCAGCAGGTCAGAAAAGTAAGTAAATTTGTTTTCATATTTAAGGCTGTAAAATACACCAGGCGCAGCATTCAGGCTACTCAAGCATGTTACTAACGAAAACTACCGGCAGCCGGTATATTGGTAAACCCATGGCTGCAAAAGCCCAGCCCCGCTATAAGTGTGCCGGGCGAAATTAATTACCCACATGCACATATACCCCTTTTCCCGATGCCGGATCAGGGCGGTATTGCGATGCAAGAACAGGTATTCGGTTAAAGAGGGAATCAAGGGTGCCGTCGAGGTTCACAATATAATCAGGATAATCTGAGCTTATATTGCTGTAAATGCGGCGAACACCTTCATACTCATCCATACGCCCGAAATCGGCCTGGGCGAGGCGGCGGCTCAGGTAAGGGGTTGCCAGCCTGTTGCCTTGGTACAGGCTCAGGTCATCGCCGAGAACCAGTATTTTTTTACCGGTCGGGAAGTTGGCCGAAGGCGGTTTTACCACCAGATTTTTTATGCTGAAAACCTGCTCAAACTGCGGTCCTGCATGCAAATCGACAAATGGGGTAACGTACAGGCAAAACACCCCTGCCAGCAGCAGCAGCATAAACCAAAGCTCGGTAAGCGGGTTGCGCTTTTGCAGCAGGAACAGCCAGCAAATAAAAATGCTCATGGGCGCAATGGCCGTATAAAATGGGTTGGCGCTTCCTTCGGAGCTGAAAACCGCACCGCCTATGGCCGAAAGCAGCCAAAAGAAAGCCACCGACAAACTGTTTTGCTGGAAATTGGTGATGCGAGGCACCTTGCTCAGTTTAAAAACCGCAAATACCAAAAACACCAGCGGAATGCTGAACAATGAAAGCAATGTGCTTATGCCCAGGTAATTGGTTCTTGAGCCATTAAAAAAATCGGGCAGGTAGTTGCGGTAAAAGTCGGTGGCATCGCCTGCTGTGTAAAAGGCCAATATGGGTACCAGGAAGGGCAGCACAAAGCCGAATGCCAGCAGGAAATACTGCCTCAGCTTAACACCGGTATAAAGTAAAAATACAATAACCGGCACCGGCATAAACAATGCCGAGGGCTGCCAGCAAAGCGCAGCCAGGGCAGTATAAAAGCCGGGCAATAAGAATTCTTCCTCGCGAAGGCCGGCCTTCAGCATCTTTACCGTTTTCCCGAAAGCCGCAACCAGGAAAGTGCTGCTGATAAGCGCCGGGCTCAGGGTTATAAACTGGAAAAACCATCCCGACAGGAAAATATAAACAGCGGCAGGTACCCAGGTGCGCTCCGGAAAAAGATCATAGCGTATGGCAATGCGGTTCAGGTGCATGGCCTGCAGCAAAGTAAGCGCCATGGCCAGTATCTGCAGCGGCAATGTGGCTTTGCCGAAAACGGCATAGAGCAGGGCATAAATATAAGCCGGTAAGGGGCCAAGCTCGGTTACAAGGTCGCGGTAAAGCAGGGCGCCGTGGCTCAGCTTTTCGCCGCAGAGCTGCCAAACCAACTCAGGCATGGTTACAGGTGCGCCGAAAAGCAGGAAAGGGACCCTTGCCATCAGCATAATTACCAACAGCGCAATGAGCCTGTCGGGCACGTTTATGCGGAAAAAGCCGAGCATCAGTTTTGCTGAATCTGTTCAGGTATAAAATTAACTTCCGGGTTCAGCCTGATGCCGAATTTCCCTTCCACCGAATCGCAAACGTCAAAAGCCAGTTGCCTGATTTCAGCGCCTGTTGCACCGCCGAAGTTTACTAAAACCAAGGCCTGCTGCGCATGCACGCCTGCATTACCTACCCGTTTGCCCTTCCAGCCGCTTTGCTCAATGAGCCAGCCGGCAGGCACTTTTACCCCGCCCGGTGCCGGGTATGAAGGTATGTTAGGGTAGCTTTCTTTAAGGGTATTAAACTGTTCTGCGGGTATTTCAGGGTTGCGGAAAAAGCTGCCGGCATTGCCCAGAACAGCCGGGTCGGGCAGCTTGCTGCGGCGAATGCTCACCACGGCATCGCTGATACTTTTTACCGAAGGTTTTTCGCCGTTCTCTTCAAGCACCTGCATGATGGCCCCGTAAGAAGTATTTAATTCCGGCTTTTTGCGCAGGCGTATAGTTACCGAAGTAACCATGTATTGCCCCTTAGCCTCGTTTTTAAATACGCTGTCGCGGTAAGCGAATTTGCATTCTTCCAAATTAAAGACCCTTACAGATGCATTGTGAAGACTAATGGCCTCAAGGCTTTCAAAGACGTCTTTCAGCTCGGTGCCGTAAGCGCCTATGTTTTGCAGTGGCGCAGCGCCGACTGTTCCCGGTATCAGGCTCATGTTTTCGAGTCCGCCAAGGTTGCGGGCTACGGCATATTGAACCAAATCATTCCAAACCACCCCGGCGCCTGCTTTCAGCCAAACAAAATCGGCGTTTTCAAGCACCGTTTCTATGCCCGGAATCTCGACTTTAAGCACCAGCGCAGGCACATTGCCTGTAAGCAAAATATTGCTGCCGCCGCCCAGTATCCATTTGGGCAATGCATTGGCGGGGCTTAGCTTTATAATATCGGCAGCATCCTGCACCGAGGCTATGCGCACAAGGGCGCTTGCCTCGGCATTTAGGCCGAAGGTGTTGAAAGCCCGGAGGCTTACGTTGGTTTGAATTGGGGGGGGCATTTAAGGCAATTTGCTTTGGCAGCG
>JAZKBN010000041.1:102073-103893 GCA_040388605.1 Bacteroidota bacterium
GACCGTTATAATTCATTTGTTTAATCAGTAAGCAGGTATTGTCAAGTGGTGTAAATTGCACTATTAAATCCTTTTATTCGTATGCCGGAAAAACTACGTCTTCCTTTAGTTAATCCTGAAAACTATACCGGTTGGGATCCGATACCGGATGCAATAGAAGTTATAGATGATGCGCATTACATTGTTATTGAAGGTACAAGCTTAGGCGGTGATGCGCCAAAAGATTTAATTGCTGTATATGAAGAAGGAAAGAATTGCGACTTAAATAATACCGCAACATGGATTAAATATATTGCCAAAAGCAGCAGCAAGTGGTACCCGATGGAAGGAATAACTGAATATTTACTTACCACCTTGGGTAAAGATTTTGGAGTGAATATAGTTGAGTGCAGACTGGCAATTATTGGCGGACAGGTGCGATTTTTAAGTAAGTACTTTTTGGGTACGCGTGATTATTTACATCATGGAGCAAGTATTTATGCCGCACTTTCCGATAGCGTGGAATTGGAGACAGCAGAAAAAGCTGAATGGAGGTACTTTCCTGTTCGTGTAATTCGAGAAGCTCTTAATTCATATTACGGCATTGAATTCGGCGAAAAGATGTATGAAAATTACCATAAAATGCTTGTTTTCGATGCCTGGGTAGGTAATAACGACAGGCATTTTTCTAACTGGGGCATAATACATCCTGATCATTCTGAGTTTAAATTATTTTCTCCTGTTTATGATACAGCACGGGGTTTACTTTGGAATTACTCAGAGGAACGGTTGCAAAATATGTCAAAGAGCGGGCAAGGCGGAAGAGCGGCACTGCTTAAATATTGTAATTCATCAAGGCCTAAAACAAGTGTTGACGGAACAGAGCTGCTTACTCATTATGATTTTATATTGAAGCTTAAGAATTTGGAGCCACCTCTGCCCGCTGAAACCGAGGGTTGGGAGATATTTGGAATACCCGGCCTGCCGGAGCCACTTATACCTGATTTTAATGAAGTGTTAACCAAGGCTGAAAATACCATTAACGAAAAATTCAGTTTAATTTTGAGCCCCTTGCGTAAACAAATGATATTGTTTATCTTAAGGGAAAGAACCGAAAAACTCTTGCAGATTTTCAACACGTTAAGCAATGAATAATGGACACAACATTTAAAGATTCCTGGAAAAACCTGGTAAAACCACATGTGGGTACACAGGCCGAGCAAATAGAATTGCTTAAAAACCATGAAAATGAACGTTTTCTATTCTCTTGGAATGAATTGGTAATAGGTGTATTATCAATTAACGCAGGTAAATGGGTCTTTGAATATTCTGAAGAATATCGCAACCGAGACGATTTACGCCCGGTTGCGAATTTTGTTGATAAAAATAAAATTTATATATCCGATACGCTTTGGCCCTTCTTTTTTAATCGTATCCCTACCCCCAACCAGCCAATTGTACAAAGGCACTTTGAACGTACCGGCGAAGTTTTTAATACAGCCGATCAGGTTGAAATGTTGCGTCGCTTTGGAATACGTACAATAGATAATCCTTTTGTTCTTGAAGCGGCTTAAAGCAAACATAGGAAACTAAAAAAGCCCGCTAAAGCGGGCTTTTTTAGTTTCTTGAGGTCTCGAGCGGATTCGAACCGCTGTACGAGCTTTTGCAGAGCTCTGCCTAGCCACTCGGCCACGAGACCATCGGGGGCTTTTCCCGCCTCACAAATGCCTGACGGGGCAGCAAAGGTATGTTTTTTTTGGAATTTACACCAATACACAATAAATACCCTTTATTTTTTATTCAGGCAGCTTACTCTGTATTCTCCCGTTCAGCATAACCGT